>NZ_VYKJ01000007.1 GCF_008710095.1 Affinibrenneria salicis | reverse complement strand
GAATGGCAGTGGTTTTATAATCACGAAAGGCCCAATATGGCACTGGGTGGATATACACCAAAGCAGCATATATTACGTGCTGCGTAAACTCTACTTATGACCTCCGTTAAAAATGGGAGGATTACCGATAGAAAAGCCGGAAAGATCCAGAGAGGATCTTTCCAGTGCATTTACTGTCTGCTCTGCTAATATTTACCAGCCACTCCAAGCATCATATTTATAATTGTCATCTATTTTCTCAAATTTTACACCGCTTAATTTAAGCGACTCATACCTACTTTTAAATGTTGATGAGCATACGGGTTTTGATATTTCTCTGCAAAAGAAAAGATGTTCTTTTATATTATTCTTAACTTTAAATTTATCTATTTTTTCATAATAGATCTTATCTAAACCCTTTTCCTCTGGTGTGTTAAGCTCACCTGTTTCTATATCCGTTGATATAGTGAATATTGATTCAGACTCATCTATTATAGATAAGTAGCTCAAAATATAAAATAAGTAATACCTTTTTGATGGAGCTTTGTTCTTATATAACTGAACCGCAGCAGGGATACTGATACATTTCACATTCAGCTCAGAGAGTAACATTAACATATCAGATGATATTAAGTTATCATTTGGGAAGTAATCACCATCTAACTTGTATGATTTTACTTTAACTGCATAGCCATCTGCAAAATCATCTGGCGATGGCGGTGCGGTAAAAAGATCATAATCAGGTAATTCCGGCACCCACTCTTTATCCATAAAGTGTGGTATCCCTTCATCATTAGGAGAGTATTCGATAACAAAAAATTCACTTTCACTATTAGTCATAATAATCTACCTGTATTAGGATCTACTCTAAATAAATTATTAGCAAGCCTTTTTCTTGCCCAGTCTTGAATTTCTTTTACCCCTAGTGCCAACTGTGTATCACTCAATCTATTTGCTTGGCTTGCGAGTTGGGATAATTTATTTCTTATTTCACCTGTATATTGATTATGGTTAGACCAATGGCCTGGTATTCCCATTGTACTAGCAAGATCTTTTGAGCCAGGTAAGAAGGTACCATTTGAGGCTCCATCACCATCCCAACCAATCTTTTTAAGGCGTTCGAAGATAGATTTAAAATTCCTATCTTTCATTAATTCTTCAGGAATAAGGTGGTGATTCGCCATACCATCACCGGTTCTTGCTCCCATATTTCGACCTAAAGTGCAGCTCGAAAGGCCAAATGGGTCAACCCACCCCAGCGGATTCGGCGCATACTGATAAAGATTCAGTCCCCCCGCCAGCCCTATCGGGTCAGGATGAAGAATTTATCCGATCCGTGAGTCATAGTGACAGTTTTAGTAATACAGCTCCATAAATACCGTACTATAGTTCATACGCTGCTGCCATACCCTGATAAATTCATCTATTTGTTAGGGATTATTTTACTACCTAATCAACATGTTAGAAAGTATAATCATAATTATATGAGCAGGGCGTCACCGTGAAGATTTCGGAGGGCGCATTGTGCTGATGACCGACAGCAACTTGGTTAAATAACAAAACGATTAAGGTGATGGGGGACGTTCTGATTTAGTGGATTGAATAATGGCAGCTAAATAAAATATAAGCCGGAAGGGTTAATTGCCTTACCCGGCTATTTTATTATTATAGATATGTATCTAACAGGTTTTTATCAAAGAGTTTATTACCTGTGATTTTTTTACTAAGAATAAAACCCATGTTAATATCGGATAGCGGAATGTTATTTTTCTTAATTATGTATAAAATAGTCAAAAATGGATAGGCGTAATAATTAGGGTTAGCTATTACATCATTAATGGCATCTGATTTAAGATCGATTAAATTCATTATTCTTGGCAAATAAATATCTCTTATTTTAGTGAAAATCCATTCATTGGTTTTAGATATTTCTTCCTCATTTCTGGGAAGATCAACTGTACCACCAATTTTAGTTGCGAATAACTTGAATTTTTCCATCAATGTATTCATAAAGAAAGTCTTATCAGTGAATAACTTTGATTTATAAGGTGGTGCTATTTCATTAAAAAAATCATTCAACTCTATTGAATCAACCGAAAGAGATAAGAAATAACCATTTGCATTATTCAAATATCCCCACGATAATTCACCCTGAGCATTAACATCTCCTGTTTTATTGATGTTAATTCTATTCTTTAGGATTTTCATATCCTTAGTAAGAGTAAGATTCTCTTTTAAATAGCTGTTTAATTCAGTTTCAAAATTCTTTCTCAATTCAATAGACATAATTAAGACCTTAATAGCTAAGTACATGGAATATTGCATCATGTAGCGTACCTTTAGGTCCTAATGCCCCTGATTTCTGAGTATTAGACGTTGCTACACTAAAGGTGCCTTTGGTTCCTGATGATGGCATTATTACCCCGCCACCAATGCCACTCACGGTATTTGAAGGATTATTCATATTAAATATACCAGCTCTACTTTGGTTTTTCGTTAATCCACTATTCCCATGTTTTGCTTCAAATACATGAATTTTCCCATGTCCATCTACTGCCACAAAATCAGCTCTCACCCTACTGCCATTAACTTTCATGGTAAGTTCTTCCGCAATTACAGTATATCCATTTTGCTGAAGGTCATCAGCCGCTTTATTTCTACCTTGATTACCACTGAAATGACACTTTGCGAGGCCCAGCGGATCAACACAACCCAACGCATTCGGCGCATACTGATAAAGGTTAATTCCCCCCGCCAGCCCTATCGGGTCAGGACAACAAATCTAACCGATCGGCAGATCATACTACCGGTTTCGCTTGTAACCTTCCAAAATGACCACGTCATAGTTCATACGCTACCGCCACATCTTGATAAGTTAAGCTATCTGTAAAATACTTATTTCACTATTTAATCATATAGTTAAACATAAAAATTAATCCAAACAGTGCCGCTATCGGGTCGGATATACCAGCGCCCGTCACGAGAACCGTAAAACTAAAATGACCAGCTATTACTCACGTAGCCCAGCCTCCACCTTAAGGGTGACTGGCTGGCAGAAACGGGATTTTGTACCGGAACGGGCGTCATCTTGACTGTTGCGGACGGCTGTATTGTGCTGGTTCTGGACAGTGATGAGGTAGATGAACTTAAGCATGAGACCTTGCGTCGGCAACAGCGGAAGATTAAACAAACTAACCGTGATATGAAGAACGCTACTAAAGTGGCGCTCCAAGGGAATCAAGGTTTAGAACCAGCCAACTGATAAATATTAAAATAGCCGGAAATATTAGAAGACCTTTCCGGCTTATTTTTTTACAAAGATGTATCAAATAAACTTTTATCAAAGGATTTATTACCAACAATTTTTTTGCTAAGAATAGAATCCACATTCAAATCATTCAGAGATAAATTATTCTTTTTGATAATGTATAAAATAGTTAAAAATGGATACGCATAATAATCTGGATGCATAATTACATCGTCAATAACTTCAGGTTTGAGTTCAATTAAGTTCATGACTCTTGGCAGATAAATATCTCTTACTTTAGTATAAATCCATTCACAAGCCTTTCTCCTTTCTTCTTCATTTTTTGGTAAATCAATTGTCCCTCCCATATTAGGAGAAAAAGATTTAAAACCATGCTCCATTGAAGTGTTCATTACAAGTTCAAAATTCGTTGTAAACTTTGGCTTATATGGTGGAGATATTTCATTGTAAAAGCCACGCAACTCCGGCAGTGATACACTTTCAGATAAAACATATCCTTGCGCATTAATTAAAAACCTGAACCCAATTCTACCTACAGCACCCGCCACATTTATTTTTATTTCATTTCTAACAACTTTTATAAACTTAGATAATGAGAAACACTCTCTCAAGTAGCTTTGCAGTTCAGATTCAAATGATTTTCGCAATTCGGTTGTCATTTCATCACCATATCAATATTTTAACACATGGAATATCGCATCAAACGTACTACCCTTTTCACCTATTCGTTCAGCTATTTCTCTATTACCTGTAGCAATAGAAAATTTCCCTCCAGTTCCTGAAGATGAAGTAATAGTTCCACCTCCGATACCATCTACAGTATTTGAAGGGCTATTCATATTAAATACGCCTGACGCTTTTTGATTTCTCGTTAAACCACCTGTTCCATGCTTAGCTTCAAAGACGTGATAATTACCATGTCCATCAACAGCCACAAAATCAGCCCTTATCCTACGGCCATTAACTCTCATGGTTACTTCTTCAGCTACGATTGAGTATCCGTTTTGTTCAATATCATGAACTGCTTTATTTCTACCTCTATTACCACTGAAATGGCATTTCGCAAGACCTAATGGATCAACCCACCCCAACGCATTCGGCGCATACTGATAAAGGTTAATTCCCCCCGCCAGCCCTATCGGGTCAGGCGCAATAATCTATCCGACTTTCGGATCATACTACCGGTTACGGTTGTAAATTATCTTCATATCGTCGTCATAGTGCAGGAAATCGATCATGCTACCGCCCGGCCATGAGAAAGTTGACTATGGCTGAGACGCATTCTAAGTCAGACGGCGCGTTAAATAAAGCAGATAAAACAGAACGTTACTACATTGTGGGATACGCCCCGCAAAACAGCAGGCCCAACCCGTCGTCAGCAATTAACCTCAAGGGCCGCTGGCTGGAAGCGTCGGGCTTCATGACTGGTATGCCGATAACGGTGACGGTTGAGCGAGGAAGGATAGTGATTGAGACTGAGATTAATCTGTAGGCAGCGGATAATAAAAATCCGGAAGGATCGTTTAGATCGCTTCCGGTTTAATGTTATTTAAAGTTTATTGTATATATCTATTAACTCAAAAGAATATTAATTATATTTTTGTATTCTTAATGCTTTAAAATAAACATCAAGCCTTTCAGGATAGAATTTCAAAAGAGTATACTCAATTACATACCCAATTAATAATGTTTTATAAAATAGTGGTTTTTCTATTAAATCATCTTTATCATCACCATTGCTATACTCATGATCGTTATCATCTTTTATATTTAAAGGATTTATATGAACGTATTTAACAATATCGTTAAAGAATTGCAAAATTTCCAGCTTTCAATCCATCAATCGCTAAATACAAAACTTTCTTTAGCTAAATTGTGGTTTTTTCTATAATTTTCGTCCCATGTTAAATAATCATCTGGTTGTTTAGAGCTCACTCCTTTTAACCAAAACTGTTCACCATAAGCTATCAGCATTGCCCAATGATACTCAAGCTCATGGCTACGAAGACATACTGCCATATAATTATCAATGGGTTTACATACTAATGAAGACGATAAAACCATTGATTCCGCCTCATCTTCTTTTTTATTTGCATACTTAACAATAATTGCTTTAAGCATTTCTACCCAAGTATAGAAATTAAAAATAACTGTTTCTTCAGGATCATCTTCGTCTTTAAAAATAATTCCATCAACAATCTTATCCTTATTAATCATTATCGACAACCTCTAACTTTAAATCTATCAAACAACGCAGCTGCTTTCTTCGTATAAATAGCAAGCTGTGTCCCTTTAGGTTTAGGAATGGCACCTCTGTTTGTTACTTGGAATGAGTTCCTTAACATTGGCCCACTGACGCCATCATGTCCATGCGAAAGAGTACCTTTGCGACCTTGGGTAACAAAATCGGCCCATTCACCGTTTGCAGAGTCAAATACTTTAATATCAAGTTTAGCAAGCTCAGAATTTGGAATATCAAACTGGGTAACTGTAGGATGCCCCCTCATTTGTGCCCATTCAAGAGCCTGTGCTTTATCAGTAGTAACATAGAATCCACTTTTCCCAGCAGGGTCAAAATCTTTACTACCCAGCCCAAATGACGGATCTATCGCTCCCTTGATATCCCCAGCATGGTAGAACGTAGTAACATCTTCCCCTGTTAATCCTAACGGATCCACCCAGCTTAGTGGATTCGGCGCGTACTGATAAAGATTTATCCCACCCGCCAACCCTATCGGGTCCGGTTGGGTAAACCGTCCGCAGTCCGGGTCGTAGTAGCGGAACAGATTATAGTGCAGTCCGGGAATACTCGCCTCATCCATGAGGCTCGCCCCTTCGGGGCCAGCGCTTTGCGCTGTTCAAATTTTCTCCCGGAAAATTTGTCGCGGTCCAGATACTGCCCCTGCATGCGCAGATTCTGAGCGGGGGCCGGGTCGGGCAGCGGGCTTTCGCGCAGCAGCTTGCCCCAGGCGCCGTTCTGGCCTTCCCAGCGCAGCCGCCCTTCGGCATCGGTCAGCCGCTCCGGGGTGCCGTTGGGCTGGCAGTGGAACCAGAAGATTTCCGGCGCGTCCACGCCGTCGATGCGCGCCAGCGGGGCGTAGCTGTCCGGGTCATCGTATACATACGTCAGCGGCAGGCCGCCGTCGCGAATTTCCTGCAACAGCCGAAAGCCTTCCCAGATAAAACGGGTGGTGACGGTTTTTCCGTGCGGCGCGCCATGCAGCGTCTGCCGGCGGGTCTTGCTGATGCGTCTTCCCAGCGGGTCATAGCGGAAGCTGACGTGAACCTGTGGGGCATTGTGGCGTCGGGGCTGGCTGATGACGTCGGTCAGCCGGTGTTCGGTATCGTAACGGTACTGCCAGCGGGTGCGGCCGTTATCTTTTTCAAGCAGATGGCCATAATAACTTCTTGGCTGGAGCGCTATCAGCGTGTCGGCTACCGGCCCAACAGCTGCGACACCTCCACGCCCGCCATCAATATCAGCGGTAAGTGGCTACAGGAAGCCGGGTTCAGCTCCGGGCAGCCGCTCAAGCTGCGCGTGATGCCGGGCTGCATTGTCATCACCGCGCAGGATATTCGGGAGCTGTGGCACTGTCTGGAAGGATTAAGCCGGGAGCCGTTCGATGAACGCGCCGCCGCCGATTGGCTCAACCGCTTTCCCGGCGGGCTGGATCTGGCTGGGATAATGAATCAGTGAATAACCGCAACTGAATGACAGATAAAATAAAGCCGGAAGGATTTTTGGGATCGCTTCCGGATTTTATTTTATTTAAATTTTTACATATCAGGGGTAATAACTTTTAAATCAAAGATCTATGAAATTATCGTTTTCTAAATAGAAATTCAACCCTGCAATAAAATCTCCCATTGATGGATTTTCTTTCTGGACAGATATATTCCTTAGTACATCTAAAAATTGATCTCCGTAGAAAAAAAGTTCCAATGAGTTATTAATAACAAAATCCGGATATATTTCCTCATCGTCATCGCTAATGACAGGGTACATTTCTAAATAACAAATAAGATCTGCTCTAGCAGATGATTCATATTCCTTTGTATACAAACAGAAATTATCTTGCTTATATTCACTCATAATTTTAGATATTAACTCATCTAAGTTATAAGCCTTTCTGTATTCTAACTGACTCATCCACATTTTCCTCTTCTAGGTTTACCTGTTACCCCATCCAGTTTACCTCTACGACCAAGTTCTCCTCCGCCCCACATATCACGCCCACCTTTTCCGGTAGGGTGATACAGACCATGATTATCGGCATGGTCTATTCGGTCAACTAAAACCAGTCTATTAACATCTTCATGATGATGCCATGTTAAACCTGGAGGGCTTGATGCTTTATTCGGATTTTTCAACCAATCACCTAATGCGGGATGACGTCCCAACATATCTCTTCTAAATGAGAGATCGCTGTTCATTTTATTAATAAAGTCAATGTTTGCTCTATTAAATTGAACACTATCACTTGAGTATCTATATTTAGGATCAAGAGAGTAATCATGGAATATATTATATTCCCCATTATTTTGACGGCTTGCTAAGCCCAGCGGATCCACCCAACCCAACGCATTCGGCGCATACTGATAAAGGTTCAGTCCCCCCGCCAGCCCTATCGGGTCCAGCGTCGTAAACCGCCCGCACTGTGGGTCGTAATACCTGAACAGATTATAGTGCAGACCGGTTTCACTGTCTGCATACTGCCCGGCGTAGCGCAGCGGCTGGTCGATAACCTGCTGCCCCCGGCGCAGCGCGTGGCTCTCCACCGTCTGGTGCCGCACCCGACCGAACTCATCATACTGACCGCTCCAGCGCAGCGCCCCTTCTTCGTCCGTCACCTCCAGCGGCGCGCCGTTCAGGTCGCTGCCGTACCAGTACCGCCGCCCGTGCGACGCATCCCCCGTCTGCTCAACGTGCGCCAGCGGCGTGTACGGCTCCGACGGGTCATACGTGTACGTGCGTCGCGTGCCGTCGTCGTGCAGCACCTGCAGCAGGCGCAGGCCCTGCCACACAAAGCGTGTTTCCCGCGTGCGCCGCTGCGGACCCTGACCGGTAGTCACCCGTTTGCTGATGCGACGGCCGGCCGCATCGTACTGATAGTGCGCTTCAAACTCACCCTGCGGACCACTGCCGTGCGCCTCTATCAACCGGTTGTCCGCATCGTACCGGTAGTGCTGTTCGTCCGACCCGCTGCGCCGGCTTATCAGGTTGCCCCACGCGTCATAACGGCTGAACAGCCGCTGCCACTGCGTCAGCCGGTTGTCACTCAGCGGGCCCGGGTTGTCTTCGTCCAGCAGGTTGTCCGCTGCGTCATAACGCAGGCGTTGATGCACGCCCTGTCGCGCCTCATTCTGGCTAAGCAGCCGGCCCTGCGCATCGTAGCCGTACTGAATGTCGCCGCGCAGCGCGTCATTCACTCCGGCCAGCTCGTCACGGACGGTGTAGCGGAATACTCGCCACAGCAGTCCCGCCTCCGGTCGGGTTATCCGCCCGTCGCCGTTCAGCACCCCGCTGCTCTGCCAGGCCCGGCGACCGAGAGCGTCATAGCCGCGCTGTTGCGTCAGAGCGCCCTGACTGCGCGCGGTCTCCCGGTGCAACCGGTCACGGCTGAATTCACTCACCAGTTGCTGATTAAATTTCACCGCGCTGACGTGGCCGGAGCCGTAAGTAAGCCACTGCAAGCGATCGCCCTGCGGCGTGGTCAGCGCCGTCAGGTTATCCAGAGCGTCGTATTCAGCCAACAGTTCGCCGTTCACTCCCTGTTCGGACACCAGCCGGCCAGCTGCGTCGTAGCGGAACTGCAGGCGATCCGCACTAATGCCGGCGTGGATACCCGACTGCAACGGAGTACGGGTCAGTTCACTCAACCGGCCCGCCCGGTCGCGCCGGTAATGCCAGGTCGCCTGTTCCGTGGCGTAACCGGTCAGCAGACCTGCGTCGTCGAACTGATACTGTTTTACCCGCAGCGGCAAACCACCGTCAGGGGCTGCTTTGCCGCTTTCCAGCCGCCGTACCGCAAAGCCTCGTTGGTCATACTCCAGCCGGTATTGCGTGTCATCAGGGCGGATTTCCTGCGCCAGCCGGCCTTCCGGGTCATAGCCGAACCGGTACCTGCCGCCGTTGCCGTTGTCCAGCAGTGTCAGCCGTCCGCGCGGATCATAGCTATAACGCAGCGTTCGGCCGATACGATCGGTGACGCTGACCGGCAGCCCCAGTTGATTATACTGCCAGCGGGTGACGCTGCCCGCCGGGTCGCGCCACGCCGCCAGCCGCGCCGCCTGCCATTCGAAAGACTCGTCGCTGCCGTCGGCTCGGATAATGCGCGATGGACGCCCGTCAGGCCGCCATTCGTAGCGGGTGACCTGCCCCTCCGCGTCAATATGCGATCGCAACTGGCCGAGGCGGTCATATTCATACCGCGTCACGCTGTCCGAACAGTCGGTGTAACGGGTCAGCATCCCCAGGGCGTTCCATTCCAGCCGCACCACTCCGCCCCCGGCGTCGGTGATGCTGTCCGGCAGGCTCTCCTGCTCATCCGGGTAGTGGTAACGGGTAACGTCGCCGGCCGGACCGGTTTGTGCAGTCAGCCGCCCCAGACTGTCGTAGTCGCTGCGCGCGCCGGCGCCGTCCGGTCCGGTGACCGCCAGCAGCCGGTCGCTGTTGCGCCACCACTGATAACGCGTGCTCCGCCCGGCCGCGTCGCTCTCCTCCGTCAGCCGGTTCAACCGGTCCCACCGGGTGCGGCGTACTGCGCCGCCCGGCAGGATAACGCCGCACAGCCCGGTCCGCTCGTCGTCCGCCCGGTCATCGTACAGCAACGCATACTGCCGCCCGTCCGGCGCCGTGTACGACGACACGGTGTCGTCGTCCTCCACCCGCCAGCGCATCACCGCGCCGTCGTCGCGCCGAGCTATGCGGCTGCCGCCGGCGAAGTCATACTCAATATCCAGCCGTTCGCCGACGCTGTTGCGGTAGCCGGTCACTCGCGGCAGCCCGTCAATCTCCTGCCAGCGGTATTCGTTCAGCAGTCCGAGCGCGTCCTGATGGCTGACCATCAGCCCGTCGCGCCAGCCGAAGCGCCGCGCCACGCTACCGCCCCGGCCGGTCACCGTAATCAACTGCCCCTCATCGTCGTACTCATAGCTGACCAGCGTCAGCGGGCCGTCCTGCGTGTGCAGGCTGACCCGGATCAGCCGTGACCCGCAGTCGCCGGTCCGATATTCACAGACGATACGCTGGCCGGCGCTGTCCACCGCTTCCGTCAGTTGCCCTGCTTCATCGCGCACAAAGTCGGTGGCGTTGCCGGTCGCATCGATGATGCGGGACACCCGAGATGGGCTGTCGCCCCGCAGCGGCGGATAGCACCAGCGCTCATCGTCCGGTCCGTACAGCTGCCAACTGCCGTCCGGCCGGTGCTCCAGCCAGCGCGACTCCGCCTCGCAGTACGTGCGATAACCCGCCGGCACCAGAGGGAAACTGACATAATCGCCCGACGGCGCGCGCCACACCAGCCCGTCCTGATACGGCGCCAGCCACGACTCGTGCGGCAGGCTCCAGCCGCGGCCCAGCACGCTGTCCCCAGGGTTGCCGCTGCGCCAGTAACGCTGCCAGCGCAGCGGCAGCCGTGACGGCAACTCAAAGTCTAGTTCATCCTCACCGTCAAGAAACTTCTGTCCGCTGACCACGTCCACCGGACGCGCTACAATGGCCGCCGCGGCTGCGGCCACCATCACCGTGCCGGCGCGGCATAGCACGCGCCCCAGTTTGTTGATGCCAGGCAGACGGCCCAGCAGCGTCGCCAGTTTGCCGGCTTTGGTTACCCCGCCGCCGACACCAACCAGCCCGGCAAACAGCATCGTCAGGTCGGAGGCCTTGTACACCCACTCCGGCACCTCCGGCGTTATCGCCAGCGTGGTCACCGGCTCGCCGCCGATGCGCACATTGTCCGAGCCGCTCATTACGCCGGCGTCGCAGTTGGTTTTATCTGCGACGCGCGCCGCCGGATAATCGTTAATAAATACCTTCGATGAACCCTGCGCCATCTGCATTGAGGGGCCGTGGTCGCGGCAGCCCACTTGACTAAGCGTGGCGATAGCCGCAGCTTTACCATTGATAAACACATTGTGCGAGCCGGTAATAATCTTGCCCTTCTCCGACATCGCGGCCGCCCCGGCCCCGGCAATGCCGTCGCGCGCGGCGGTGGCCGCTTTATCGGCGACATAGCCCACGGCAAAACTCAACGCCACCAGCGCGATGCCGATACCCAGACAGCCGGAGGCCAGACCGGCCACAAACAGGGCGCTGGCAAGAAAACCCCCGCCGGCGGCCAGCAAACCGCCCACGAATGTGCCGGCAATCATACCGGCCATGGCATGAGAGTGGCCGATAGGGTCATCAACGCGCGCCGCTTCAAACATATCAGTATCCTTTACTGAGATTCAGTCCGGACTGCAGGGGATAGAGGGAAAGCACGAATAACGCGGCGGGCGCCCCGCCCACGGGAATAAGCACATGAACGGCGCGCTCGCTGTAGCCGGTCGGCAGCGTCACGTCGCCTTCGCTGAAACGGCTGCGGGGGTCAGAAGAAGACATGTGGCAGTATCCTTTCGCTTCAGTATTTCTGATGGATGAAATCTGCCATATCCTGCGACGCCAGGCAATGGTCCGTCAGTTGAAAAACGATTTTTACCCGATATACGCCCAAAGCCACGCTGCCCGCGGCCGACCTTATGGAATCGTCAATGTCTATCAATATCCGAAAAAAAACAAATTATTAGCGATATTTATCCACCGATATTCTCAGGGGGAATAAGGATGAAATAACAGAGCATCGCGCTGTTGAAATTACGGGGATAAAAAACAGGGCATCAGGCTATAGCCAAAATAATTCGAGCGGCAGGACAACAACGGCAAAAGCGTTTTTAAGCAGCGCTTGCGCTGACCCCAAAGGGGTGAGGCCATAAGACCGAATAACGCGGTGACGCAGCGACGAATTGGTCGGTAACGAAGGTGTCCAGCCAGCGGCTGGCTTCGATAAAAGATGGAGAGCCTCTCCTTAATCCCCAGACGCTTACCGCAGTAAGTGACCGGGAAGAGCGAAAAACGTGCCGGCAGCGGATTTGAACGACGCTGGCGGCGGCGCGGCAAGAGCGAGCGCCATTGATGGGGCGAGCAACAACAGCAACTGCCCGCCGCTTGCAGTATGAAGGGTACATACTCGTTATATTCCAGGCGGCAGATGCGTTGCCTGAAGTATGGAGAATCTATTTACCTCCAACCCAAACCGTCGCCGCACAGGGGCCAAAACAGCCGATTCCGCTGCCCTGACCGACAACGTTATTTTACAGCTCATGACATAAGTTAATCTTATTTCTCAGTCAGATAACAAACAATCCCGCGTTTTCAGTGTTGTTTTCAACGCAACAATATTTTCATTTTCAGATATTGTTGCCCCTGTCGCCATCAAACATACTCGGCCTTATAACAATAAGAACTTTACATATTCCCACGAGCCATTAATCAATCCTTGTGACAAGAGAAGAGAAATAAAATGCACGTGAAAACGCTTAGTCTTAATCAACCAGGTCGTTTAAAAGACTACTTGCCCATATATTTATGGGCCGCCATCGTACTTATTGTGGCAGAGTTGATTGGTTCAATCTCCATTCCACTGGGGGCCGCTAAAGTTGTGCTATTGCCCATGATCTGGGCCTTGATTATCGGTGCGATACTAGGCACCGCGAGTTACAAAACGTCTTCCGCCTGGTCTTTAACCCGCGGCAGACAAGTCATTGCCTCGCATATTCTTCAGCCGGCCCTGCTTATCTTTATCGCCAAACTGGGGGTCGTCGTGGGCGGCTCATTACCGGTTATCGCGAAGGCGGGCTGGGCGCTGGCCTTCCAGGAACTGGGACACTTTGTCGGCACCGTTTTGCTGGCTATGCCGGTCGCTCTGTTATTGGGCATCAAACGCGAAGCGATCGGCGCCACTTTCTCGGTCGGTCGTGAACCCAGCCTTGCTATTATCGGGGAAAAATACGGTATGAGCTCGGCGGAAGGACGCGGCGTTCTGGCTGAATACCTTACCGGAACCCTGTTCGGCGCCCTGTTCATCGCTATCGTCGCCGGCTTTATCACCAGCCTGAATATCTTCGATCCGCGATCGCTCGCCATGGCTTCCGGCGTTGGCTCAGGCAGTATGATGGCGGCGGCGGCCGGCGCCATTGCGGCGCAGGTCGACAAGCAGACGGCGGAAACCGTAATGGCGTTGGCCGCCGCCTCTAACCTGCTGACCACCACCTTCGGCACCTATTTCACTCTGTTTATCTCCCTCCCGCTGGCGATCACCGCCTACCGGGTTCTGGAGCCGATTCTGGGCAAACGCTCGAAACGGAGCACGGTGGAGCAGGCGAATGACGAAGACGCGTTGCAGTCGGTAAAAGAGTCGTCGGGCCGCCTTTCATGGTCAGATAAGGTCATTGCCTGGTTCGCTACCGCTATATTATCGTCCGTAGCGAACTGGATAGCCTTCGGCCACTTCTCATCCGCGGTGATCGCCGGCTGCTTAATTATGATTCTGATCTCGCTGATGGGCGATATCGTTTATAAGCTGACGCGCGGAAAGATCCCGACAGTTTGCTGGGTCTCGGTTATCGCCATGTACGCCACCTCGCCGTGGTGCCCCTGGGCGAAAGAGATCGCCGAATTAACCGGCAGCATTAACATGCTATCGATTATTACGCCCATGCTGACCTTTGCCGGCCTCTCTATCGCCAAAGATCTGCCGGCGTTTCGTAAACTGGGCTGGAGAATTGTGGTGGTGTCATTCGTCGCCAACTTCGGCACCTTTATCGGCGCGGCGCTAATCGCGGAATTTTTCCACTAATCCAGCCCCCCGCTCGCCTGCGGGTTGCGGCAAGGGTTCAGGCCCTCTCGCCGGCAACCCATAGGGGACGGGGTTTCTGCGGCCGCGGTCGACAAATCTTCCCCGACGCCGGCTGTGCCGGGCGCCGGGCCATCAACCGGCCGCCGACGCGCGGAATCTAACGGGAACAAACGTCGCCAGGCGGCGCCGTTACGGCGTCAGACTGGCGGCATCCCAGCCGCCGCCCAGCGCGACAATCAATTCTACGCTCGCCACCCACTGCGTGCTTTGCAGCGACAACAGACTCTGCTGCTGGCTCAGGCTGGTATTTTCGGTGGTGGCGACATCAAGATAATCGATCATTCCCGCTTCGTACTGATTACGCGTTACGCGGGCGGAATCGCTGGCGGCATCGGTGGCGCGCTGCTGCGCGGCCAGTTCCTCCCGCAGCGTGTTCAGCTCAACCAGATAATTCTCCACCTCGGTGAACCCCTCAAGTACCGCCTGGCGATAGCTGGCGACGCTGGCGTCATAGGAAGCGCGCGCCTGTTCCACCTGCGCCGAGGTGGCGCCGAAATCCAGCAGCGTGCCGCTCAGTTCCGGACCAAGCGACCAGACGCGATTCGGCAGAGAAAGCAGATTATGCAGCGCGGAGCTGGTAAAGCCGCCGCTGGCGCTCAGCGTCAGATCGGGATAGTAACCGGCGATCGCTACGCCTACCGCCGCATTGGCCGCCGCCACATTGCGCTCGGCATAGGCAATATCCGGCCGGCGCTGCAGCAGGTGCGACGGAATCGCGTCCGGGATCGCCGGCAGCGTGGCGCTTAACGGCGCGGCGGCCAGACTAAATTCCGCCGGCGTTTTGCCAATCAACAGCGCGATCGCGTGTTCCAACTGCGCGCGCTGCCAGACATAATCCAGCGCCGACGCTCTGGCGCTCTCCAGCTGCAGTTGCGCCTGAGCCAGCGTGCCGCGTGACTCCGAACCGGCCTGATACTTATTGCTGATCACCTGCACATAACGTTCATAGGTCTGTACGCTCTGCTGATACAGCGCAATCTTCTGGTCCATAATGCGCAACTGGAAATAGTCCTGCGCCAGCTCCGACTGCGCGCTCAGCGTGATATTGGCCAGCTCCGCCTGGCTGGCCTGCGCGCTGGCCTTGTTCTCTTCCAGCGTGCGCCGGAGTTTGCCCCACAGGTCCAGCTCCCAGCTGGCGCTGGCCTCGGCGGAGAAACTGTTGCTGGTGGTGCGCTGGCTGGCGCCGTTGCTGCTGGCGCGGCTGCCGCTGCGCGTACCGGATCCGCTGGCGCCGACGGTCGGAAACAGATCGGCGCGCGACCCGGCCGCCAGCGCTTTCGCCTGACGGTACTGCGCTTCATACTGCGCGACGTTCTGGTTGGAAATGCTCACCTGCTCAAGCAGCGACGACAGCGTGGCGTCGCGGTAGACCGTCCACCACTCGCCCTTGCTAATCTGATCCTGCGGCGCGACCGGCCGCCAGCCCCGCGCTTCTTTATACTGCAGCGGCACGCTAGCGGCCGGCCGCTGATAGTCTGGCCCCACAGCGCAGCCGCTGAGCAACAGCGCAAGGAAAAGCGGAGTAAACGAGATAGTTTTCAGTTTCATGGCAAATTATTCAGCATGGCGCAAACGCTGCCACTGATGACGAGTGGCGCGGCTGACGCGATCAAGATAGAGGTACACCACCGGCGTGGTGAACAGCGTAAGTAACTGACTCAGCGCCAGGCCGCCGGCAATCGCCAGGCCGAGCGGACTGCGTAAATCGGCGTCGCCGCCGCTGCCCAGCGCCAGCGGCAGCGCGCCGAAGAAGGCCGCCAGCGTGGTCATCATAATCGGACGAAAACGCATCAGGCAGGCCTGAGTGATCGCCTGCTGCGGCGACATACCCTGCTGGCGCTCGGCCATCAGCGCAAAGTCGATCATCATAATGGCGTTCTTTTTGACGATGCCGATCAGCAGCAAAATGCCGATCAGCGCGATCACCGTCAGTTGGGTATTGGTCAGCAGCAACAGCAGCAGCGCGCCGACGCCGGCCGACGGCAGCGTCGACAGGATGGTCAGCGGATGAATATAGCTTTCATACAGCATGCCCAACACGATATACACCGCCGCCAGCGCCGCCAGAATCAGCCACGGCATCGAGGCCGACAGCTCGGCAAAAGCTTTGGCCGTTCCCTGGAATCCGGCCTGAATATCCGACGGCAGACCAATCTGCGCCATCGCGGTTTTAACCAACGCCTGCGCCTGCTCCAGAGAAACGCCGTCCTGCAGGTTGAAGGCGATGGTGCTGGTGGCCGATTGTCCCTGATGCGCCACCGACAACGGCGCGTTGGCGCCGCTGAACGTCGCAAACGCCGCAAGCGGGATGCGCTCGCCCTGGTCATTTACCACCTGCAGTTCGTTGAGTACCGACGGATCGCGCGTGTAGCTGTCCTCCAGCGACATCACCACATGGTACTGATTGAGCGTGTGGTAGAGCGTCGCGATCTGGCGCTGGCTGAAAGCGTTATTCAGCAGCGTATCCAGCATGCTGACGTTCACCCCCAGCCGCGTGGCCTTATCGCGATCGATGTTGATCATCACCTCCTGACCACCGGTCTGCGCATCGGAATCGACGCTGGTCAGCTGCGGTATTTGCTCCAGCGCGGCCTTCACCTTCGGCGTCCAGACGCGCAGGATATCGAGATTGTCCGCCTGCAGGCTGTACTGATAGCTGGCGTTGGCGCTGCGGCCGCCGATGCGCAGATCCTGCGCCGCCATCAGAAACATCTGCGCGCCGGCGATACTGCGGCTTTTGGCGCTCAGGCGGTTGGCGACCTCGGTCGCCGTAGCGTCGCGCTGGTTATACTCTTTCAGGCGGACGAAAAAATTGGCCGAATTGCGCGAGCCGAACGCGCCGCCGCCCATCGACGACATCACGCTTTCGACCGCCGGATCGGACTGAATCAGCGTGGTGAACGCCTGCAGCTTCGGTTTCATCGCCTGGAACGAGACATTCTGATCGGCCCGTACCATGCCCATCAGCAACCCGGTATCCTGATTGGGGAAAAAGCCTTTCTGCACCACCGAGTAAAGAAACAGATTAAGCATTACGGTCAGCAGCAGGCTGAACAGAGTCAGGCGCTGATGGCGCATCACCCACGTCAGCGCGCGCGCATAGGCCGCCAGCAGGGCATTCAGTTGATTTTCGATAAACCGATACAGCGGGTGCGGCGGCGCGCTCACCCTGGGTTTGCGCTTCAGCAGGCGCGAGCAGAGCATCGGCGTCAGGCTGAGCGAAACCAGCATTGAGATGATCAGAGAAATAGTTAGCGTAACGGCGAACTCGCGGAATAGTCGCCCGACGATGCTGCCCATCAGCAGGATCGGAATAAACACCGCCACCAGCGACAGCGTCATCGACAGCACGGTAAAGCTGACTTCCTGCGCGCCTTTCAGCGAGGCGCGCACCGGACTTAACCCCTGTTCAATGTAGCGCGTGATGTTTTCCAGCACCACGATGGCGTCATCCACCACAAAACCAGTGGCGATAATCAACGCCATCAGCGACAAGTTATCCAGGCTGTAGCCCAGCAAATACATCACCGCGCAGGTGCCAATCAGCGATATCGGCAGCGCCAGCGCCGGGATCACCACCGCCTGCACGTTGCGCAGGAACACGAACACGACGGCTATCACCAGCAGCACCGCAATCAACAGCGTCTCTTCGGTATCGTACAGCGAGGCGCGTACCGTCGAGGAGCGATCGACCACCAGTTTCAGATTGGTGTCGGCCGGCAGATTCTTCTGCAGCTCCGGCAATTGCGCTTTGATGGCATCGATGGTTTCCAGCATATTGGCGCCCGCCTGGCGCGTCACGCCGATCATCACCGAAGGCGTCTGGTTGTAATAGCCGGTCTTATATTTGTCTTCCACCGCATCGTAAACGGTCGCGACGTCGCTCAATCGAATCGCGCGCCCGTTCTGGTAACTGACCACCAGATTGCGATACTGGACCGCTTTTTCCAGTTGACCGTTGCTGTCCACCACCCACGACTGATGATCGCCGGTCAACATCCCTTTCGGCAAATTGGTGGTGCTGCTGGCGATCGCGCCGCGCACGCTATCCAGCGAAACGCCGAACTGAGTCAGCATCTGCGGCCGCAGATCGATGCGCACCGCCGGCAGGGCGCTGCCCATCAGAGATACCTGGCCGACCCCCTGTACCTGGGCGATTTTTTGCTGGATCTGGCTGTCGGCCAGGTCATACAGTTCGCCGCCGGGCCGGGTATCCGAGGTCAGCGCCAGCATGACGATCGGCGCGTCCGACGGGTTGGCCTTACGATAAGTCGGCAGCGAGGCCATACTGCTCGGCAACAGGCTGCGCGCGGCGTTGATCGCCGCCTGCACGTCGCGCGCCGCGCCGTTGATATCGCGCGAGAGCTCGAACTGCAGAATAATGTTGCTCGACCCTTGCGAGCTGCTCGAGGTCATCTCCGTGATGCCGGCGATTTGCCCCAGCGAACGCTCCAGAGGAGTCGCCACCGTGGCCGCCATGGTTTCAGGGCTGGCCCCGGCCAGACTGGCGGACACCATAATAGTCGGGAAATCGACCTGCGGCAGCGGCGCCACCGGCAGCAGGCGATAACCCAACATGCCCAACAGCAGGATCGACAGCGTCAGCAACAGCGTGGCGACCGGACGGAAGATAAACAGCCGCACCATAGCTTATTCCCCGCCCCGCGACTGGCGCTGCGCGTTGCGCATATAGCGCTTGCCGCGTTGCGCCAGGCCGTCGAACCACAGATAAATCACCGGAGTGGAGAACAGCGTCAGCACCTGACTGACGATCAGACCGCCGACGATCACCAGCCCCAGCGGCTGGCGCAACTCCGCGCCGGAACCGGAGGCCAGCATCAGCGGCAGCGCGCCGAGCAACGCCGCCATAGTGGTCATCAGGATCGGCCGGAAGCGCAGCAAACAGGCCTGATGGATCGCCTCGCGCGGGCTGAGATGCTGCCGGTTTTCGGCCTCAAGCGCGAAGTCGATCATCATAATGGCGTTCTTTTTGACGATGCCGATCAGCAGAATCACGCCAATCAGCGCAATCAGACTGAATTCGCTGCCGGCCAACAGCAGGATCAGCAGCGCGCCCACCGCCGCCGACGGCAACGTCGACAGAATCGTAACCGGATGAATAAAACTTTCGTACAGGATGCCGAGCACCACATACATGGTGATCAACGCGGCCAGAATCAGCCACAGCGTATTGCTGCTGGCGCTCTGGAACGCGGCGGCCTCGCCCTGATAGCGCAGCGTGATGCCCGACGGCATCGCCAGCTGTTTACTGACCTCGGCGATCGCCTGCTGCGCGTCCTCCAGCGAATAGTCCGCATTCAAATTGAACGACACCGTCACCGCCGGGAACTGATTCAGCCGCATGTGCATCAGCGAGCCGGTGCGCTGGTGCACGGTAGCGATCGACGTCAGCTTCACCATACCGCTGGTCGAACTGGCCGAAGACGACGAAGCGGCGGCGGACGATGATGAAGACGACGTACTGCTATCGCTATCGGACGATACCGTACTGGCCAGCCAGACATCCTCAAGCGAGGCCGGCGATTGCTGATAGCGCGGCGCCACCTCCAGCACCACGCGATACTGATTCGACTGGGTGAAAATCGTCGAGACCAGACGCTGACCGAATGAGTTATACAGTGCGGTATCAATATCCGAGGCGGTGATGCCGTAGCGCGCGGCTTTGTCACGATTAATCTCGACATAGGCCACCTGCCCCTGGTCCTGCAGATTGTTGACTACGTTATTGAACTCCGGCCGTTTGGCCAGCGCCGCCGCCAGCGCGGGCGACCACTTGACCAGGTTTTCGCTGTCGGCGTCATCCAGCGTGAACTGATACTGGCTCGGCGTAACCTGATCGTTGACCGTCAGATCCTGCGCCGACTGCAGATAGAGCGCGATGCCGGGCACGCCCTGCACCGCCTGGCGCAGCGCCGCGATCACGCTATCGGCGCGCTCGTCGCGCTCGTCGAACGGTTTGAGATTAATCTGCAGGCGACCGCTGTTCAGACTACTGTTGTTGCCGTCGATACCGATGGTGGAGGCGACGCTTTCGACCGCCGGGTTGCGCAGAATCAGATCCGTCAGCGCCTGCTGTCGTTTAGCCATCTCGCCGAACGAGACATCCTGCGAAGCCACGGTCACCCCCTGAATCAGTCCGGTATCCTGGGTGGGGAAAAAGCCTTTGGGTATCACCAGATAAAGCAGCGCCGTCAGCACAAAGGTGGCCAGCGCCACCAGCAGGGTCAGTTTCTGATGGTTGAGCACCACCGTCAGCAGGCGATCGTAAATGCGCACCAGCCGGTCGAAAAACTCGCCGCCCTTGCGCGCGAAACGCGACTGTCGTTCCGGCGGAATGTGGCGCAGCAAATAAGCGCACAGCATCGGAGTCAGCGTCAGCGATACCAGCATCGACACCAGAATCGCCACCGCCAGCGTAATGGCGAACTCACGGAACAGTCGGCCGACCACATCCCCCATAAACAACAGCGGGATCAGCACGGCAATGAGCGAGAAAGTCAGCGAGATGATGGTGAAGCCGATCTGCTGCGAACCTTTCAGGGCCGCCTGCATTGGCGTTTCGCCCTCCTCCAGCCGACGGGAAATATTCTCCACCACCACGATCGCGTCATCAATGACGAAACCGGTGGCGATGGTCAGCGCCATCAGCGACAGGTTGTTAAGACTGAAATCGGCCAGATACATCACGCCGAAGGTGCCGACCAGCGACAGCGGCACGGCCACGCTCGGGATCAGCGTAGCGGCGATGTTGCGCAAGAACAGGAAAGTGACCATCACCACCAGCGCGATCGACAGCATCAGTTCGAACTGTACGTCGCTGATCGAGGCGCGGATAGTTTGCGTGCGGTCGGACAGGATTTGTATCTTCACCCCATCAGGCAGCGCCGCCTGCAGGGCCGGCAGTCGCGCCTTGATGTTATCGACCACTGAAATCACGTTCGCGCCGGGCTGGCGCTGTACGCTGATGACAATCGCCGGGCTGCGGTTGGCCCACGCCGACTGATAGCTGTTTTCCGATGCCTCTTCGATATGAGCGATATCGTGCAAACGCAGCGCCGCGCCGTTCTGATAGGTCAGAATCAGATTGCCGTACTCCTGCGCGGTACGCAGCTGATCGTTGGCGTCGATGGTGACCGAATGGTATTTGCCGTCAAAACCGCCCTTAGAGCCGTTAACGTTGCTATTGCCGATCAGCGTATTGACGTCTTCCAGCGTCAGGCCGTGCGCGGCCAGCGCCTGCGGGTCCATCTGCACGCGGATCGCCGGTTGATGACCGCCCGCCAGCGTCACCATGCCGACGCCGGAGATCTGCGACAGCTTGAGCGCAATACGGGTGTTGACCAGATCCTGCACCTTAATCAGCGGCAGCGTATCCGAGCTGGCGGCCAGCGTAATCACCGCGTTGTCCGCCGGGTTCACCTTTTTATAGGTCGGCGGATTGGGCAAATCGGAGGGCAGCAGACTGTCGGCGCCGTTGATCGCCGCCTGCACTTCCTGCTCCGCGACATCCAGCGACAGTTCCAGCGAGAATTTCAGGGTGATCACCGATGAACCGCCGGAGCTGCTGGAGGTCATCTGGCTCAGGCCGGCCATCTGGCCGAGCTGACGCTCCAGCGGCCCGGTCACGGACGATGCCATCACGTCCGGACTGGCGCCGGGATACAGGGTGGTCACCTGAATGGTGGGATAGTCGACCTGCGGCAGCGCCGAGGTCGAGAGCGCGCGGTAAGCGAAGATGCCTGAAATCAGCACGCCGACCATCAGCAGAATGGTGGCGACCGGGCGCTCGATAAAGATACGTGACGGATTCATTGCGCCTGCGCGCTCCCGCCGGCGGCGGCGCTCTGCGTCGTCGCCGCGATGCTGACTTTGCTGCCGTTGGTCAGGCGATCAACCCCTTCCGTCACCACGCGATCCCCCGGCGCGATGCCGGACAGAATGGCCCGCAGATCGTCGCCGAACGTCGGACCGGTTTGCACCGCTTTACGCGTCACGCTGTCGTCCTGGTTAATCACAAACACAAAACTGCCGTCGCTGCTGAGCTGCAGCGCCTGGGACGGAATCACCGTCGCCTGCGTCAGCGTGCCGGTCTGCAGCCGCACATTGACGAACTGGTTGGCATACAGCGTTTCATCGTCATTGGCGAACAGCGCCTTCAGCTGCACCGTACCGGTACTGGTATCGATGCTGTTGCTGATAAACTGCGCCTTGCCCTCGGCCAACACGGTTTTATTATCCTGATCAAAAGCGGTTACCGGCATGCTCTGCCCGTTATGCAGCGTTTTCAGCAGCACCGGAATATTGCTTTGCGGCACGCTGAAGGTCACCGCCGCCGGCTGGGTCTGCGTGATAGTCACGATGCCGGTAGTATCGCTGCTGGTCACCATATTGCCCGCGTCCACCAGCCGCAAACCGACGCGGCCGCTGATTGGCGCGGTGATGCGCGCATATTCGATATTCAGCCTGGCGGAGGCGATTTGCGCCTCATCGGCTTTGATCGCTCCGCTGTACTGGCCGACGGTCGCCATCTGCGTCTCCAAATCCTGACGCGAGAGCGAATCCTGAGCGAACAGTTTTTTATAACGCGCCAGCGTCATCTGCGCGCTTTTCAGCAGCGCCTGGTTTTCGCTGAGTTCGGCCTGATACTGCGCCAGCGTCGCCTGGTAGCTGCGCGGATCAATCTGCGCCAGCAGTTGACCGGCCTCGACCTTCTGCCCTTCGGTAAAGTAGACCTTGATTAACTGACCGTCGACGCGGCTGGTCACCGTGACCGTGGCGTTCGGCGTGACCGTCCCGAGCGCGGTCAGGTACACCGGCACGTCGGCCTGGGTCGCCACCCCGCCGTGAACGACGGTGGTCGCGCCGCCCATCATCATACCCGGGCCGCCGGGCCCGCGCATACCGCTCTGTTGACCATGCGGCCACAGACGCCAGATCACGCCGGCGATAATCAGCGCCAATACGACAAATAACAGGAATTTCAACAATCGGGAACGCGATGACTTTGTCATGAAAATCTTAATCGTAGTTAAGGACAGATGCCTCTCCCACACGCGGGGAAAGAAAATAGTTGGACGCGATAACCCATCCACTGCAAGCGGCAAAAGACGCGACCGCGCGGGCAAGAGACCGGATAACGACCCGGCTCGTCGCGGCTGACGGGAACGGCCAGAGCGTCTGCGGCTTGCATGATCAAAGGCGTATTATCGTCAATTACGCCGATAACTTCCATGTTTGAACCGTAATCGTTTCGTTAAGAGTGTTCAGTTTATCGCGCCGCCGGCCGGCGCCTCTGAGGCGGCGGACAACGTTGATACGCCGCGCGCGTCTGCCGGCCTCGGCCGGAGCTAAAGACTAGTGACGGATTAAGACAAAAATATGAACGGCGGGACAGACCGGCGGCGGTGCGAATGGCGAATAGCCGGCGGGAGGAACGACAACCATCGCCGCCCGGGACGAAAGTCGTCGTGCCGCTTTCCCGCTTAGCGCCGCTTGTCGAGCCAGAGATCGATACAGGCCTGCGCCAGAATATGCGTCGGGTCGATAGCAATGGCCTGCAGCGGCGAAGCGACCGCCTGCAGCGCCGGCGGCACCTCGGTGCAGGCGAGGATCAGCCGCTGCGCGCCTCTGGCGACCAGCGCGCCGGCCAACTGGTGCAGCAATTCTCCGCCCAGACGTAACTCGCCGCGCTTCACGGCATAGCAACCGGGCACAAATTGGTTATCCATTTCCTGCCGCTCGGGCAAGAGCGGCGTAATGCCCAGCGCGCTCAGCCGTTGCTGATACCAGCCCGCCGCCAGCGTGCCCTCGGTCGCGATCAGCCCGACCCGCGCCGGCAGCGGCGCGACGGCGGCGAGATGGCGCGCGGTCAGATCCGCAATATGCAACAGCGGAGCCCGGCTGGCGGCCGCCAGTTGCGGATACCAGTGATGCGCCGTATTGCAGGGCAGCGCGATGTGGCTTACGCCGAGCGCATTGAGCTGTTGAATCGCCCGCAGCAACGCCGGCAGCGGAGATTCGCCGCGCCCGGCCAGCGCCGCCTGCCGATCCGGGATCTGCGGCACATTCCAGACCACCAGCGGCACATGATCCTGATCGCGACGAGCGGGCGTGCCGGCAATAATTTTCTGCCACAGATCGAGCGTCGCCAGCGGCCCCATGCCGCCGAGAATGCCGATCAGCAGCGGCTCAGCCATTTTTCGCCGCCTGTTCCAGCACCTGACGATAGCCGAACAGCCCGGCCGCGCCGCCAGTATGGATGAACAGCACATTGTCATCCTTGCCGAAATAGCCTTTGCGGACCAGATCGATCAGCCCCGCCATGCCTTTTCCCGAATAAACCGGATCGAGCAAAATCCCTTCCAGCCGCGCCAGCAACGTAACCGCCTCCGTCATGCCTGCCGTCGGCACGCCATAGCCGTCGCCAACGTAATCGCTGTTGGCGACGACCGCGCTGCGCGCCAGTTCGCCCGGCACGCCGAGCAGTTCGCGGGTGCGCTGCGCCAGCGCCCAGACGTTTTGCTCCTGGCGCGCTTTCGGCGCGCGCACGCTGATGCCAAGCACCGGGATCCCGCTATGGCTGGCGCTCAGACCGGCGACCAGGCCAGCCTGAGTACCGGTGCTGCCGGTCGCATGCACGATATGGTCGATGCGCAAGCGCTGCTGGCTCGACTGGAAAAGCAACTCTTCGGCGCAGGCGACATAGCCCAGCGCGCCGATCGGGTTGGAGCCGCCGCCGGGGATCACATAAGGCGTACGGCCCTGTGAACGCAGAGTTTCCGCTCGTTGCTCCATCGCCAGTTGCATATCGGCGCCGGCCGGCAGATGCTCAACGATCGCGCCGCCCAGAATCTTATCCAGCAGAACATTGCCCGAGTATTGATAATCATCGCCGCTATCCGCGACGCGCTGCTCCAGCAGCACCTGAGCCTCTAATCCCAGTCTGGCCGCGCCGGCGATAGTCTGACGCACATGGTTGGACTGCGTGGCGCCCTGGGTAATCACCACGTCCGCGCCTTTTTGCAACGCATCGGCCAGCAGAAACTCCAGCTTACGCGTCTTGTTGCCGCCGGTCGCCAGACCGGTGCAATCATCGCGTTTGATATATATCGTCGGCCCGCCCAGATAGCTGCTCAAATTGGGCAGGGCTTCCAGCGGCGTAGGGAAATGCCCCAGCGATAAACGGGGAAAACGGGCTAAATGCATATTGACTCCTGTACGCGAATTGAGGCTGGCTTGTTCAACGGCGCAATAAAATTAAAAAGAATAACGGTTGGTGCGGATAGGTATTTTCTCTGCGGCGGCTTTATCTTCGACGGAGAACAGAAATAGCGTCACGCTGAATAATGAACAGCCGCTGGCCTGATTATGCGCGAATAGCGTTTTCAGGTTGTAAATCGGCTAATTGCCGCCAGCTGACGTCATCGATAAATATGCCGTTAGCCAAACGCAATTGATATTCTTTTTGCTCCGGTTCGCCAGGCAGTAATAACTGATCATCGTCGCGCGAACTGCGTACCCAATTCAGCAATGCCGGAATTTCCTGTTGGTATAGCGCGGCCCCGCCCAGGCGCTGCGGATCAATAAGTACGGACAGCATGCTATTAATAATGCGCTTTTTATCCGGCTGCGTGGCGCGTTCGGTTTGGCCGCCGGTCAGCGCCGCGCCGAGCAGGGAACAAATCAGCGACAGACCGGCGCCTTTATGCTCGCCGAAGGCGCGCAGCGCGCCAAAGGGCGCTTCCATCAGCCAGCGCGGATCGACCGTAGCCTCGCCGCGATCGTCGACGGCGCACCCTGGCGCCAGCGTTCGTCCTTCATTCCAGGCAATCCGCGCCTTATTGCCGGCGATCACGCTGGTGGCGAAATCCAGAATAATCGGCGCGGCGCCGGCGACCGGAATGCCGGCGCAAAAGGGATTAGTGCCCAGACGCGGTCGCTGGCCCTGCCAGGGCAAGACGTTGGCGCGGCTGTTTACATTGGCGAAGTGCAGGGAAACCAGCCCCGCGTCCGCCGCCTGCTCCGCCCAGGCGCCGATGCGGCCCAAATGGTGCGCATTGGCCAGACTCACCACCGCCACGCCAAACTGCTGCGCGCGACGAATGCCCTGCTCGATCGCCTGACGACCGACAACCTGGCCGAAACCATGCTGCCCGTCGAAGGACAACAGCGCGCCGTTATCCGCCTCCAGCTTCACGCCGACGGCGGGATTCAGACCGCCTTCGCGAATAGCCGCAATATAGCGCGGCAGCATACTGACGCCGTGCGAATCGTGCCCTTTGAGACAGGACTCGACCAGATTATCGGCAACCTGCCTCGCCGCAGCTTCATCGACCTCATTTTCCATCAGACGCTGGCGCAGATAATCGCGTAAATAACGATGAGAAAAAACGGGCATATACTGTCTCAGAGTCAAGTAAATAGCGTGAAAGATGACTATATCCGCGCCTCACATTTCACATAAGCATATTTTTTAACTATTCATAGTTAAAAAACAGATAATAGAATACGAATACTTTACAAATATTGAATTCCATTACTTATTAGTTATTCAATGCAGCTTATTCCAAAAAAGACTTTATTAACATAACGATTTAACCTCAGTATGTGCTGAGGTTTTACCGGCTATTTTTCAGAGAGAGAAAATGAAATTTAATTCCGATAACAATCACGGCTCGTCGTTATTCGCGGCGCCGCTATCGGTCGTTTTTTCATCGAAACATCCCCGCTGCCTTAACATGCTTTTGCTTACCAGCAGACGGCGACATTACGGCAGTCCGGCGTACTGAAAAAATAAAGCCTGTTCATGGAAAGACTATTTCTTTGAGGAAGCGCACAGCGAGCCGGGCAGCCGGCCGGGGCGCAGGAGACAGCATGACATTACAGAATCAATCATCCACCCCGCATCCCCTGCTGCAGGTACACAACGTTGGACTCGAATACCGCACGCGGCAGCGCCAGGTGCGCGCTACCCACGACGTCAGCTTCGACGTCTGGACCGGCGATCGTTTTATCCTGCTCGGTCCATCCGGCTGCGGCAAATCCAGTTTGCTCAAATCGATCGGCGGCTTTTTACCGCCGGTGAACGGCGTTATTTATCTCGACGGCCAGCGCATTAACCAGCCGGGCCCGGACCGCATGATGGTCTTCCAGGAATTCGAACAGCTGCCGCCGTGGAAAACAGTGCTGGAGAACACGATGTTTCCCCTGCTGGCCAGCCGCAAAGCCGGCCGCAGCGAAGCCAGGGATCGCGCCATGTATTTTTTGCACAAGGTCGGTCTGGCCGGTTTTGCGGATTCTTATCCGCATACCCTATCGGGCGGAATGAAGCAACGGGTCGCGATTGCCCGCGCGCTGGCCATGCAGCCCAGAATATTACTGATGGATGAACCCTTCGCCGCGCTCGATGCCCTGACGCGCCGCAAAATGCAGGAAGAGTTGCTCGAATTGTGGCATGACGTCGGCTTCACCCTGCTCTTTGTTACGCATTCCATTGACGAAGCGCTGGTGCTGGGCAACCGAATTCTGCTGCTGTCCCCGCATCCGGGCCGCGTGCGCGCCGAACTCAACAGCCATCAGTTCGGTTTGACCGATCGCGGCAGCGACGCGTTCCAGAGCGCCGCGCAGCGCATCCACCATTTGCTGTTTCCCGCCGAAAGCGCGCCGGTGACGCCATCCACATCATCACAAGGTAAAAACAATGAGCATTCATCCTCCGATTCGCTCCGAGTATCTGCGTGAGCTAACGCCGCTGCAAGACATGGCGCTGGCTCAGCCGCTGCCAGTATCGACGCGTCTGTGGAACCAGGCCTGGCTGCGCAAAATCATCCTGCTGGCCGCACTGATCGCCGTCTGGGAACTGACGGCCCGCAGCTACGACAATGATTTGATGCTGCCCGGCTTCGTCCAGACGCTGCAGGTCTTTATCAGCGATATGGCCAGCGGCGAATTGCCGCAAAAAATAACCATCTCCTTCGGCACGCTGCTCAAAGGCTACGTGATCGGCAGCGTGCTGGCGCTGATGCTGAGCGCGCTGGCGGTATCAACGCGCTTCGGCCGCGATTTGCTCGGCATACTGACCTCGATGTTCAACCCGCTGCCGGCTATCGCCCTGTTGCCGCTTGCTCTGCTGTGGTTTGGCCTGGGCGAAAACAGCCTGATTTTCGTCCTGATTCATTCGGTGATGTGGCCGATGGCGCTCAATACCTACAGCGGCTTTCTCGGCGTTTCCGATACGTTGCGGATGGCCGGGCGCAATTATGGCCTGAAAGGCGCGCGTTATGTGGCGCACATTCTGATCCCGGCCGCGCTGCCGTCCATCCTCTCGGGGCTGAAGATCGGCTGGGCCTTCGCCTGGCGCACGCTGATCGCGGCCGAACTGGTGTTCGGCGCCTCCAGCGGCCAGGGCGGCCTGGGCTGGTATATCTTTCAGAATCGCAACGAACTGTATACCGACCGGGTTTTCGCCGGGCTGGCATCAGTGATCATCATCGGTTTGCTGGTGGAAGGATTGATCTTCTCCAGTATCGAAAAACTCACGGTTAAACGCTGGGGTATGCAGCGCTGACCGCCGGCAGGGAACACATTATGGTTTCAATACAAGTACCGCAAAATTACCTGAACAGCGACGGCATCATCAACAGAGCTGGCGAATACGTTGCGCCGCTGGCCCGTAAGGTTCTGATCATCAGCAGTCCGCGAGCCTGGCAAGCGGTGTCGCAGCCGCTCGGCCAGAGCCTGACCGGGAGCGATATCGCCTTCAGCACGGAATTTCTGACCGGCCCCTGCACGCGGGACGCCGTCGACGCATTCGCGGCCATCGCCCGACGCGATCGAGCCGAACTGATTATCGGCGTCGGCGGCGGCCGGGTGCTCGACAGCGCCAAAGCGGTGGGGGAAATACTGGGCCAGTTGCCGGTGATCACCATTCCGACCATTGCCGCCACCTGCGCGGCCTGGTCGCCGATCAGCGTTATCTATACCGATGCGGGCGCGCATGTCGGGCCGCTGCCGCTGAGCCGTTTGCCGGTCTGGGTGCTGGTCGATAGCCAGCTCATCGCCCGCAGCGATGTTCGTTACCTCAAAGCCGGCATCGTCGATGCGCTGGCGAAGTGGTATGAATTCCTGCCTTACCTGGTCAATGGCGATGATGAGCTGGCGCTGATCCTCAAATCCCGCATGGCGAAACTGGCGCTTGAGACCATTAAAACCTTCGGTCGTCAGGCGCTGGACGATAATCAGCAGCAGCGCGTCACGCCGGCGCTGCGTAAAGTCATCGATGCGGTAATTGCGCTGGCCGGGCTGGCGAACAGCATGCGCGATGAACAGCCGCGCATCGGCATCGCCCACGCGATTCACAACAGCATGACACGTTTGCCGCAGCTGCATCACTGGCTGCACGGCGAAAAAGTGGGTTTTGGCCTGGCGGTGCAATCCTTTCTGCAATACCGGCACGACGATAACGAGGCGCGCAAAGAGTTGCTGACGCTGCTGCGGCGCTTCGATACGCCGCTGACGCCGCAGGCCATCGGCCTGACCGCACCGCTCGAGTCATTGCGGGAGATCGCCAGGGGCGTGGTTATCGCGCCGGGGATCGCCCTCCGGCTGCCTTTTTCTCTGGCCCGCGAGAGCATCGAAGCGGCGCTGTTGGCCACGCTTAATCTGGACGATTTCGCTGGCGACGAATCCGCGGCGTTCGCTCAGGAAGCGCTGATATAGGCGCAACGCCGACCTCCTGCGCCCGGCGCCGTCAGGCCGCCGGGCGCAGCGCGCGGATAATATCGCCCAGCAACTGATGCAGCCGATCCCGGTGGCCGGTGCGCGCGGCGGAGACGGCGCCGTCCGAAGTCATCACCACGGTCAGCGCCAGTCGCGGCACGATATACAGCATCTGGCCGCCATATCCCCAGGCATAGTGCACCGTTTCCTCGGCGATCCGCGTCTGAAACCAGCCATAGCCGTAACCATCGCCGGTATAGGGCGATTGGGTGCGCGGCTGCCAGGAGGCGGTAATCCACGCCTGCGAAATCACGCGCTTGCCGCCCGGCGTGACGCCGCCCCGACGGTAGAGTTCACCGAAGGCAAGCAGCGAACGCGGGCTCATCGTCATCTCGTTGCCCCCCAGATAAATACCCTGCGGATCGCGCGACCAGTTGACAATGGAAAAGTCGTCCAGCGGCGCGAACCAGTCTCGCGCGAGGCGCAGCGTGGAAAGTCCGGTGGTACGGTGCAGAATCGCCGACAGCAAATGCGTTGAGCCGGTGGAATAAACCATGCGCCCGCCCGGTTGGTCGACGAAGGGCCGGGCCAGCGCGGCGCGCACCCAGTCATGGCTGCCGACCCAGGCGCCGTAGCCCGGCCCCGAGGTTGACGCCAGACCGGCCTGCATGGAGAGCAAATGGCCGATGGTGATCAGATTGAGGCGCGGATCCGGCCCGGCGGGCAGCGCATCGGCCAGCAGCGGCGCCACCCGCTGTTCCGGCCCGGCGATGACGCCTTTATCGATGGCGATGCCGACCAGCGCCGACATCACCGACTTCGAAGCCGATTTGATATTGGTGGCCGCGCGGGTTGAATGTCCGCGATAGCCGCGTTCGGCCAGAATAACGCCGTGACGGGCGACCACCACCGTTTCAAGCGGCGCGATCGTCCGCGCTTCGTCCAGCAGTTGGATCACCGCCGGACGCGACTCAGCCGCATAAATCAGCGACGGCGCCAACCACAGCGCGATAACCGCGGCCCAAACCGCTTTCGCCCCGTCGCCCCCTGACCGGGTACGGCCATCTTGCTTATGCCTGCGCATTCCCCCTCCCCTTGTGCCTGAGTCAATACCCGCGAGCGCCAGGAACCGACGGTCATAATGACCCGATTCAGGGCGGCGCGCCAACATTGCCGGGCCTTAGCGGCTAACCGCCGTTCAGAGCATAAACGGAACCGCGTCCCGCTCAGGATAACGTAGCGTAGGGCCGTTTGATTTCGCTAACAATACACGCTAAATAATTCACGTTGCGGGAAGGCGGTAAAAGAGCGAATCCCGAATCACGGATTCAAGTCAGTGATTCGGGTGAACGCGCGTAGCCAACGCACCTGCGACCTGAAGTATGACGAGTATAGTTGCTATAATAGCCAAAATAATTCGCGTTGCGGGAAGGCGCTGACGCCGCGACGAATTGGTCGGCAACGAATTTATTCAGTCAACGGCTGGCCTGCGGCGAGAGACAGGATGTCTCTCATTCATCTCCAGACGCTGAAACAGTATGTGGCTGGGTGAGCGACAAATCTGCCGGCAGCGGATTTGAACGCCGCGGGCGTGAGACCCGCAGATGGGGCGAATAATTAAACCAAACCAACGTTTCTGCCGACCGAAGTACGACAAGAATAGTCTGCGGAGTGGAATCTAATTATTAGATGCGGGTATAATTAATTATCGGCGAACGCCAGATTCAGCGAATCCTGCAACGACCATAATAGTCGTACCGTCATGAAGTAGTACCGCTGTAAAATTAATATTAAAAGGACTGTGTTATCAAAAGGGACCACGCCACCTCTTTTTTATACATTTCCTGCCGGGAGGATTCTCATGTTTCCGCTTGTCGTTCGTCAGCTTATCCAAAATCGCCGCCTGCAGTTTATTGTTTATCCATTGTTTTATCGTCAGGAAATCAGCAACGCCGTTTTATGCGCTTCCTGTCAGGAGGATCTTCATGTATTCGTTCGTCGCTCGTCAGCCTATCCTAAACAGATACCTGCAGCCCGTTGCTTATGAATTGCTTTTTCGTCAGGGCATTCGCAATCGTTTTCCTGACGTGAGCGCGGAATACGCCACCACTCAGTTGATCTCCGAACAGTTTCTGACCACCCCGCTCAACAAACTCGCTGGCGAATACCCCTGCTATATCAACTTTCCCTACCAAATGCTGGTCGACGGCCAGGCTGAAATATTACCGGTCGATAAAGTCGTGATTGAAATCCTTGAAAACGCCAAACCGGATCAAGAATTATTCACCGCTGTAAAAAGAATGAAAAAGCATGGTTTTCGTTTAGCGCTGGATGACTTCACGATGGAGCAGGAATGGAATCGTTTTTTGCCTTATGTCGATATTATTAAGTTCGATTTACAGCAATCGTCATTTAATAATATTGCTGATTACATTAATCAGCTGAAATATAAACATCTTACTCTGCTGGCGGAGAAGGTGGAAACCTATGACCAATTTCTGCAGGCCAAAAAAGTAGGCTGCAGCCTGTTCCAGGGCTATTTCTTTAGTCAGCCTGAAATGATGAAGTCAAAAAAATTGTCCGGCTTCCATCGCAATACCGTCGAATTACTCAAAGAGGCCAATCGGCCGGAACTCGACTACAACAAGATTGAAACGCTGATTAATAGCGACCTTTCATTAGCTTATAAGTTAATGCGCTACGTCAACAATCTCAGATATCGCACCAGTTCCGGCGTGATATCGTCCGCCATGTCTTTTCGCAGCATTGCAATATTTCTTGGACAGCGAGAACTGCGCCGCTTTGTCTCGCTGGTCAGCATCACCAGCGGAAGCGAAAACAAGTCCAGCGAGCTTTACCGTATGAGCCTGATCCGCGGGAAATTCTGTGAATTGCTGTCGCTGCAGCTGCGTCCGTCGGCCGATCCGATCGAGGCGTTCCTGTGCGGATTGTTCTCCCTGCTCGATGCCATTCTGGACTCGCCGATGTCTTTATTGCTCTCGCAGATATCCTTATCAAAAGAGATCAAACAGGCGCTGCTGGATAAAAGCGGCGAATTAGCGCTCTATCTGGCGTTTATCGCGGATTACGAACAGCAGAACTGGCCCCAGCTGAACCGCTATATCAGCAGCATGCGGCTGGATGAACGGCAGGTTATTCAGATGATGGCGGAAGCCACGCGCTGGTCCGATGAACTGCTTGAGATGTAACGGCGACAGCGCCTGCCTTGATGCGTCGTTTAAACCAGCCGCCCCTGGAAAATCGGCACCGATTCAAACAGATAACCGTCAAAATCCGGCGCGTCGGCATCCGACAGCTCCAGCAGCGTATTTTTCACGTTTTCCAGATGCTGCCACATCGCCTGCCAGGCGCCCATCACGTCGCGACGGCGCAGCGCCGCGAGGATGGTCTGGTGATCGCCCAGCCACTTCAGCCGATAACTGCGGGTTTCAATATGGCTGCGCAGCTGCTGCCACAGCGGGCTGCTCTCGTGATGGCGCCAGATACTGGTCACCGTATCCAGCAGCATCTGATTCTGCGTGGCGCCGGCCAGCAGCAGATGAAACAGTTTGTCGTTATCCTGGCCGACATCATTCATGGCGATGGCCTTTTGCTCCTGTTCCAGCGTGCGGCGCAAGTTTTCGATATCGGCTTTAGTCGCCATTTTGGCGGCAAACGCCGCGATATTGCTCTCCAGCAGCTGACGCGCCTGCAGCATCTCAAACGGCCCGACCTCGCTGCGGAAAAAAGCCTCCTCTTCGTCGCTGCTTTCCGAGGGAATGCGCATCACGTAAACGCCGGAGCTTTGACGAATATCCACCGTGCCTTCCAGCTCCAGCATCAGCAGCGCCTCGCGCACGATGGTGCGGCTGACCCCCCAGTTTTCTGCGATATGGCGCTCGGGCGGCAAACGGGAACCAACCGTATAGACTCCCTCAATGATCTGCTGACGCAAATGATGACCGATTTCCTGATACTGTTTCTTTTCCTGCGGAGGGGCGCCCTTATCCACTGAATCACCTTTCACTCATTAACGATGCTATAAAAATCCGGGTTACGCCCGCACTATGCGCCGCGACGCGCGACGAATTGACGTCGCTGTCGCGGCGCGTCGCCGACCGTTGGCCGTTGGCCGTTTAGTTTACCAAAGACAGCGCCTGATCGAGTACTTTTGCGCCGTTCAGCGTACCGTAAGCCACGGAATCGATCACCGCGATCGGAATATGATAGCTATCGGTCAGTTTGCGGTTCTCCTCCAGTTTGAAGCGCACCTGCGGACCAAGCAACACCGCCGCCACATCGCCGCCGTAGCTTTGCAGCTCCTCACGCAGATTCTGTTCGGGTATGGCATAAATCTGGTAGCTGAGACCGCGCGCCGCCGCCTCTTTTTCCATCCGCGTCACCACCATCGACGTCGACATGCCTGCCGCGCAGGCCAGTAGGATACGTTTCATCATCGGTTCCTTATTTTGGTTCATCGTCAATATCAATAGTCAGTTGCCCGCTGTCGCGCAGGCTGCGATACCAGTGCGCGGACTTTTTCATGCGCCGCCGCCGCTGGTTGTCGAGATCGATTTCGATCAGCCCGTAACGATTTTTAAACGCATTCATCGGCGAGACGTTGTCGGTAAAAGCCCACAGCATATAACCTTTGCAGTTGGCGCCCGCCAGGCGCGCGCGCAGCGCCTGATAAAGATGCCCGGCGATAAATTCAATGCGATAGTCGTCCTGAATCTGCCCGTCGGCATTTTTGAAGCGCGCCTCGTCCTCAACGCCCATGCCGTTTTCCGCCACAAACCACGGGAAATTGCCGTAATCGCGCATCATGCGCATCGCCATGTCATAGATGATTTGCGGCTGAATCTCCCAGCCGCGCGAAGGGTTCATCCGCCGGCCAGGCAGATCGAAATGTTGGTAATAACAGGACGGATGAAACGGCGTTTCCGCATGCCAGGCGTGCGACGGCGCCTTCACCCGGTGAGGATAGTAAAGATTCAGACCGACCTCATCGACGGTATGGGCGGCGATCAGCGCCAGTTCGTCATCCGTCGCCTGCCAGCGCACCTGATGTTTCTTCAGCAGCGCCAGCAGTTCGGCGGGATATTCGCCCCTGATGGCCGGATCGAGAAATACCCGGTTGTAGAACAGATCGTACATCTGCGCGGCGCGCACATCGTGCGGCGCGGTTGAGCGCGGATAGGTCACTTCCGGGTTGAGAATGGTGCCGACGGTGCCGCGGTAGCCTTTTTCCCGGAACAGTTTGACCACCTTCGCCGTCGCCAGATTTTTATGGTGATTCCACTGCATCCAAGTGTCGGTGCTCTGCTGATAGGGCCAGCGCAACGCATCGAGATAAACGCGAGTCTGCACCACGATCGGCTCATTGAACACGAACCAGCGCGTGACTTTGTGCGCATAGCGTTCAAACACTCTCTCCGCGTACAGCGTGAACAGCTCAACCACCTTCTTCGACGCCCACCCGCCGTACTGTTCCAGCAAACGCGCCGGCAGTTCGTAATGTTCCAGGCAGAGCATCAGTTCAATGCCCTGTCGCGCCATCTCGGCAATCAGCCGGTCGTAATAGCCGGCGTACTCTTCGTCCACCGCGCCGCTTTCATAGTCGGTCAGAAAACGCGCCCAGTTAATCGAGGTGCGGTAGTGGGTCAGCCCGGCGGCCTTCATTAACGCTACGTCCTCCGCGAAGCGGTTAATAAAATCGGTCGCCACCGCCGGACCATACCCCTTGTGCCAGACGTGGCGATCGTGCTGATACCACGCGTCCAGATAAGAATCCTGCCCCGGTTTTTTACCGCTCCAGCCTTCGGTTTGCCACGCGGAGGCGGCCGCGCCGAGAATAAAGTCATCCGGAAGAGTGACGGTTACCTTGCTCATTCTTGCTCCTGTTAGTTGCGCGCCAGTTCAGGCTGCTGAGATTTCGCTTCCGCGACTTCGGCGCGGCGCGCGGCGATCTTGACGAACGGCAGATAGATCAACACCGAGACGCCGATGCAGATGATTTGCGTGACCACCGCCCCCATTGAGCCGGCGGTTGACAGCCAGGCGTTAATAATCGGCGGCGTGGTCCACGGCACCATCACCACCGCCTTGCCGGCAAACCCCGTCACCGTGGCGAAATAGCCGATTGAGCCGGTGACCAGCGGCGTAATGATGAACGGAATGGCAAGGATCGGATTGAGCATAATCGGCATGCCGAAGATCACCGGTTCGTTAATGTTGAACAGGCCCGGTCCGAACGACAGTTTGGCGATTTCGCGCATCTCTTTGCGTTTGGTGGCCAGCATTACGGCGGTGAGCAGACCGATAGTCAGCCCCGAACCGCCAATGCTCATGTAGACGTCCCAGAACGGCATAGTGATGATGTTCGGCACCTCTTTGCCCTGCTCAAAGGCGCTCATATTGACCAGAATGGCGCCGAGCAGCAGCGGTTCGCGGATCGGCTTAATCATCTGGTTGCCATGAATGCCAATTACCCAGAACAGCTGGGCGACGAACATCAGCAGCAGAATGCCCCACAGGCTTTGCACCACCGACTCCAGCGGCTGCTGCACGACGCGATATACCGCGTCGTACAAATACATGCCGGTTATGCGGTGAAAAATAAAACCCAGCGTCGCTATCGCCGAAACGGTGATGATCGCCGGGATCAATGCGGAGAACGAGGCCGACACGTTGGGGGGCACCGTATCCGGCATCTTGATTTTCAGCCGGTCGACATTCTCCAGCCGGCAGTAGATTTCTACCGACAGAATGGCGATGAACATGCCGAGAAACAGGCTTTTGGTATCGGAAAACTGCCGGGCCAGCACGTCGGTGACCTCAACCATCTTGCCGTCGACCAGCATTTGCAGCGTGGTGGGCGTTACCGCGATAAAACAGATGATGGCCAGCAGGCCGGGAAACAGCGTTCGGATGCCGTTGATGCGGCCCAGCTCAATCCCGATCAGAAACACCGCGCCGATATTCAAAAAATTGAGCGTGGCGTAATTGATGCTGGAGGTGATGGGCTTCAGTTCGGCCAGGAAGGCCAGCGATGAAAAGCTGGCGAGACCGTTTTTCGGGTCAAACACCATATTGGCGATCAGCACCGAAAACGCGCCGACGATGATCACCGGCATCAGGGTAATAAACGAGGCCTTGATCGCCATGATGTAACGGTAACTGTTGAACCTGGTAGCAAAACTCCCCAGCGAGTCGATAAGACGATCCTGTAGCGACATGGGTAATACCTCAAGGTAATGGAGTTGGCATCCTGTTATGCAATCACTGACGAATTCCCTTCTCGTGGCATACCAAAATTACCCCGATCGTTTTATTTTTCTGTGATTAAGTTCGCGGAAGTTTATTTTGGCATTCCAATAGAATGAAGTAAGCCTTATTTGGTACACCAATAACAGATCGGGGTGAACATGGACTTTGAACAAACGATGATGACGCTATTGATTAACGCCGGAGACGCGCGCTCGCACGCCATGAGCGCCATTCAATTCGCCCGCCAGCGCGACTGGCCGGCGGCCGAAGCGGCGCTGGCCGCCTCGGTCGAGTCGGCTAAAGATGCTCACCGCATCCAGACGCAGTTGATTAGCGCCGACGAGGGCGCGGGGAAAGTGCCGGTAACGCTGATCCTGGTGCACGCCCAGGATCATCTGATGAACGCCATGCTCTGCCGCGATTTGGCCGAAGAGATCGTCTTATTGCGTAAAGAGTTGTTCGCCTCCTGACGGCCGCGAGTAAGCCGGACGGCGTTTACCGCGCCACTCATCGGCGGCCGATGAATCAGGCGCCGATATGCGGCTTCGCCTGCGAACGGGACGTCGCCGCCTATTTCGGCCGGCAAACGTAAACGAGGGCCGGCGGCAAATTGCGGATTTCGCGTACCCGATGCCAGCGGAAATAGCGCGACAGCAGCGCTTCCATCAGGTGCGTGTATTGAAACAAGATCAGAATGCCGCCCTGCTTGCTGAGCCTTAGCTGCGCCTGGCGCAGCACCCGCATACGGGTACGCAACGGCAGAGACAGCAGCGGCAGGCAGCAGAAGATAACATCGTAATTATCTTCCAGCACTTCGGCCGAACGCGGAACAACCTTTAGCCGCGGATCGTGATTAAGCGACAGCTGACGGATAAAATCCGGCTGAATTTCATAGGCGTCCAGATGCGCATCCGACTCCATGCGTTCGAGAATACGCCCGGTCAGTACGCCGCCGGCGGCGCCCAGTTCCGCGACGGAAAAAGCCTTCTGCCAGCGAACCTGCGCCAGCATAGTACGGCATAGCCACCTCGATGAAGGCGCCAGCGACCCGACGGTGCGCGGGGCGGTGACAAAATTTCTGATATAGGAAAAGTTTTCTCTAAAACGCGAGGTGATGAAGTCAGTCAACAGGCCTCCGGTCGGATCATTTTGCGTAATTCTCCAGCGAATGATGCTGCCACTTACCCGTTATAAACACAATAGGTCTGAACCAATTCAACCCGGCCCTTCAGGCCGGACGACAGAAGATGAGGCCGGAGGTGGCAACCGCCGGCGCCGCCCTGTCGCTGAAAATGGCCGGCCACGCCGACCATAAGGCGTTCAATCCGGAGCGCCGGCGTTATAGCCAGCCTTTGGTTCTGAACTCCCGCATTAAACGCGTGAATGTTTGCATCTCCTCCGGCGTCCCCATTGAGATACGGCACCAGTCCGTCGCCGGCGGGAAAGCGCGGCCGATGAGCACCCCATTCTCCTTCATGTGCTTATGATAGCTGTCCAGCGGCACGTTAATGCGGTGGAATAAAAAGTTGGCCTCGGAAGGAAGATACTCCAGCTCCAGCGACTTGAGCGTATCGATCAAGATCTGGCGGGAAGTATCAATGGTTTTCTTGCTGTAGTTAATGAAGGCATGGTCGTCCAGCGATGCGCTGGCCGCCTCGATAGCGCAATAGTTCAGCGACTCGGAGGTATTATAGTCCGCCATCTTCGCTAACAGCGCCGCATTGCCCAACGCGTAACCCGCACGCATCCCGGCCATGGCGAAAATTTTTGAAAAGGTCTTCAGCAGCACAATATTGTCGTACCCGGCGCGGATCAGCCCGTCAACCGAACGGAAACGATCGTCATTAACAAACTCGGCATAGGCCTCGTCCACCAGGAACAGCGTGTTTTTCGGTTTGCTTTTGATCCACGGTTCGATCAAATCCGCGGGCGTAATGGTCGCGGTGGGATTGTTGGGGTTGACGATATAAACGATGGACGGCCCATCATAGGCCGCGACCGCCTGTTTCAGGCCGTCGACATCGAATTGCCAGCCCGCCAGCATCGGCACGCGCACAATCTTCATCCCCATGATTTTGGCGTATTTGGGTCCGCCTTCGTAGGTTAATTCGGGAATAACCAGCTGCGTTTGCGCGCTTCCCAGCGCTTCAAAGCTGGAGCGAATGCCCTCGCACGACCCCTGCAGGACCAACACCTTGCTTTTATCCAGCGCGTGCAGCCCGGCAATCTTTTCCTGCAGCAGTCCTTCTTCGTGATAAGGATAACGATTCGCCTTACTGATCGCTTGCCGCGCCGCTTCCTGCGCTTTCGGCGACATACCCAGCGGGTTTTCATTGTAATTGATACGAATCAGCGACGGCGCGGTCGCGCTGGTCGGCGCCGCGCCGCTGAGCGAGGACGCCAGCGCCGATTTATTCAGACCGGCCAATGCCAGACCACCCAGCAACGCGCCGGAATATTTGAACATATCGCGACGTTGCTTATTGATATTTGCTGCTTCACTCATGTGAGAACGGTCCTTTTTATCAATGTACACGTCGGGATATGAAGCAAAAGCTATACCAATCAATAAATTATTTTAATCCACCGCGGACGGCGGCCCCGCGGGCCATGCTGCCGTATGCCTGGCCGTATTAGCCAGATAAAACTATTGTTTAAAAATCAAGCTAACGCACCAGGGTTTGTGACGAGACGCACTAAAAAAGTGCCTGCGGGGATTTGCACCGAGAGAGGCAGGTAAACCCAAAAACGCGGCCGGCGAAAAAGGCTATTGTGCGCTTTAGTCCGGATATACGCCGCGCCAGAGCACGACGAACCGCGTTACCAGACCCACCAGGGAAGATTACGCTGGCAAAACCACAGAAATCGCTTCAGCAGCGGGCCGATCAGATAGCCTTTCTTCTGCACCGGCTGCTTCGCCTGTACGCCCATTCCGCTCAACGCCTGCCAGGCCGCCATTCTGACGGAAAAAACAAAATCGGTGTTCATCATGCGGAGAAGAATGGCCTGGCTTCGTTCGCCGGGAACGGCGCGCAGCGTCTCAATCAACGCCAGCCTTTTCCTGTAATCCGTTTTATCCGCCGCTATCGTTTCGGCCTGTTCAAAATCAACATCGTGATGTTCCATGGATACCCGCCAGAACCAGAAGACAAGACGCCCACTGAACGAATCCCGCTCAGCCCGACGGGGGCGATTATACTACCGCCCGGTTACGTTGATCACTTGCCGTTTGCCGGTGACCTGCGGCGGCTGGAAATCAGCATACCGGGCGGGCGTCTTGCGCCGGGCGAGCGTTATTTACGCGGAGGGGCGATCCCGCCGGGCGGGCATCATTCTGAGCAGCGTATTGTCGCGCATAAAATAGTGGTGGAATAGCGCCGCCGCCGCGTGAAGCCCTATCAGCCAGTAGCCGAGCGGGGCCAGCGTTTCATGCAGATCGATAAGCGTTCTGGCCAGTTCGGGATTAGCCGGCGCCGCAACCGGCATACCGATGCCAAACAGCGCCCAGTCGTTGCCGCGCCAATAGCGCGAGGCCACGCCCAGTACGGGCAAAACCAGGAAAAGCGCGTAAATCAGCGCATGCGTCAGGTTAGCCAGGTAACGCTGCCAGCGCGGATTCGGCGGCTCGATCGGCGGCGTCGCATACTTCATTTTATAGAAAAGCCGGGCCACCATCAGCAGCAGGATGGCGAAACCGCAACTGAAATGCGTGCCGATAACGATCTGGCGGGCCAGCGTTCCTCTCGGCGCCAGGCCGCGCAATTCAATGGTGGCGTAGGTGATAATCAGCAGGATAAATACGGCCCAGTGCAACGCAATTTGTATACCTGAAAAACGGTCGTTTTTCCGCATGGCAAACGTCTCCCGACAAGCAATTAGCCTTCAACATAACGGGGTCTTTTCTATAAACCAGATTTTTTACATTAATTTAAATATCAGCGGAACCAATACATCTTCGTCCGCGCGAATGGCGTCGGCCTTTGCAGGAAAAGGCCGGCCGCTGAACCGCCCGCCGAGATACGCGGCGGAGACGGCGCGCTTCGCTCGCCGCCCTCATTCAGCGAATGAGGGCGGCGAACGCCTGATCGGAAGACAGAGTTAACCATCTGAAAATGATCGTTAACTCGCGACGTAAGTGAGCCCGGGCGGGCCCCCGGGATAAGCCGGGCAATTAAACGTAGCCAACGCACAGGCAACGTGAAAGATGAAGGGAACAGACGCGTTATTTTCAGGCCCGCGCCTCGAAATCTATGGGGTATATAGTCGCGACGGCCCGGTAAAGGGCACGGCCGCCCGCCGGCAGCATTTTTAAGCCGGGGAGCCGCCGGCTACGTCCTTAAACCAGCCATGTTCGCGATACCACGTCAGGGTGTCGGACAGCGTTTCCTCGACAGGCCGGAAGCGCAATCCCAGTTCACGTTCGCTACGGGAAGGGTCGAAGCGAGTCCGATCGGCCTCACGCACCATCAGGCGCACCGTTGCCAGCCCCAGCAGCACCGGTTTACCGCTCAGGCGAGCATAGGTTTCCTGGATAAATGCCAATCCATACAGCAGCGGCAACGGCAGCTGGCGCGTTGGCGTCTTAACGCCGGCGATTTTCCCCAACAACGGAATAAGGTTGCTCATGGTCATGTGCCGTCCGGCAGCCAGATAGCGCTCCCCGGAACGGCCCTGTTCGGCGGCGGCGATCTGCGCCAGCGCCACATCGCGGGCATCGACGACGGAAAAGCTGCCCGGCACCAGTCCGGGCAGCTTGCCGCGGACGATATCGTTAACCAGTTGCCCCGATGAAGTCGGGCCGATATCGCCGGGTCCCCACATCCAGCCCGGCAGAACGAAACAGACATGTAGATCCGGATGCGCGGCATGAAAATCGCGCACGGCGCGATCCGCCAGGATCTTGCTGCGATAGTAATCGTCCGCATCATCCAGAGCGCGATCGCAGGTTTCATCAATAACCTGACCCGGTTCACCAGCGAGAACCGCAATAGACGAGGTCTGAATGAAGCGCCGGACACCCGCGCCATAGGCCGCGGCGATCAGGGCCGCCGTACCGTCAACGTTGATACGTTTGAGCTCATCCCAATGATTACCGCCTTTGTAATTATCGCGGAAATAGGCCGCGACATGAAATACCGCATCACAGTCCTGCAGCATCTGAGCAAAATCATCGATATGGGTCATATCGCCGGTGATAATCTCAACCTGAGGTAAATCGGCAAACTGCCGGCGGGCCTTTTCCGGCGAACGCGCCAGCGCACGAACGCGAACACCGCGTTCGACCAGTTTACGCACCAAATTATTACCCAGCAGTCCTGTCGCGCCGGTGACGAAAGCGGTATGCAGGTTCATGGCTGAAAAACCTCCACTGGACTGGGTAACGACGATCCCGGCATCCGCCGGGCGGCGATAGTGTGATACATAGTGAGCCCCTCAACAGGTCGTGGTGAAAAGAACGAGCCGATACCATTTCAGATAGCAATTGCTATCTGAAAGCGCCATGCTATTCTGGAACACGTTCATCGTCAACTCAAATAGCAACTGGTATCTGTAATTCTATGACCCGTTCCCCCTCTCCCCGTCTAACGCGCGAAGCGCGCCAGGAACAGACTCGCCAGCGGCTGATCGCAGCAGCCTGCCAGCAAGTGGCCGAACGAGGCTACGACGCGGCTTCAGTACGTGACATCGCTAACGCCGCGGGCTACACGCAGGGCGCGTTTTATTCGAATTTCAAAAGCAAGGAAGCGCTGCTGATCGATCTTTTGCGCCAGCATAAAGAGCAAAAACTTGAACAGGTCCGCCAGGCCGTCATGGGAGCCGGGGAAGACTTTACCGCGGCGCTGGCCGCGCTCGAACATTGGGCGAAGGGATTCGGTATGGATGCCCAACAGGCCATGCTGGCCACGGAGCTGCATCTGCACGCGGCGCGCAATCCCGCCTTTGGCGAGCAGTACACCGCGCTGATGGCGGATCAACGTCAATCCTATGCCGAACTGCTTGGGCATCTCTTTACGCTAGCCGGGAAAGCGCCCCCCGCGCCACCGCAGGAAATTGCGGGATGCCTGATGGCGCTGACCCGTAGCTTAGTGGTTGATCGTGCATTGGACGGTACGACCGCCGCAGGCGAGCTTCTGAGCGCGGTGATTCACTCCCTGTTTCGCTAAACCGCCCTATTCCGCTCACGTCCCCTGCCGTGCGCTGCGATCAATCTTCGGCGCAGCAAACCAGCAATGCGCCGGCTTAACGCCTGTCCATCGGGAACCCGACATTCGAAAAATTCGTTTCCGATTTAGCCGGGGCGTGCGAAAAAATCATATTTTTAATCAGCAATATATACGGAAAAAAGCGCGCAGAACGATGATCCCGGACTATGTCGGGCGTGTCCGACCCATGCAGGAAGGCGCACCGGCGCATTCCGCATCAATGGCGATAACCCGGTTCACGTCAACCCGTCTTTGCGCAGGTATGGCCGTCCGTCGTCTACACAGACCTGGCCTATCGGCAATGAAGCAAAGCGTATCCGGCTTGCTAAATAACTTTGCATAATAGCGCTACATTTGCCCTGCAGATTAAGTGACAACAATATTATGATAAAATCATAATCGACTGTTTTTAATAATTATTTTAATACGATCATCATCAGTTACGCGCTGTGGCATGGTCAAAAGTGAAGCATCAATGCGCGAAGCTATTTAGCGCAGAAAACCCGCCGTTTGGTTTTAATCATGACGCACGGAAGGATAACCTGACGGCCGATTTCACAACATTTAAATAACGTCGCAAGGTCAATTCGTCGTTTCAACTAAAAGCACAATAGACATAAAATAATAATACTCCTTCGCCCGCATACAATATATTTCCTTATCGTTTCATTATTTACTGTAAGGCGAGTGAATAAAATGATGATCATCCACGCAGACTGCGTCGCGTAATAAAATAAAAAATCAAATTTAACAATCAATTGGAAAAAAACACAATATGAGAAAGCCCGCTAAAATAATCGCTGACAAAGTGTAACGATTAAAATCATAAAAACCGTTTGCACCTTTAAAGCCCCTTTTTTAGTATTCATTAGGCTACATCTACCCTAAATAATTCGAACTGCAGGACAAAACGTTATCGTGTTGAACAAGGCGAGGCGTTGGCCTTTTATATAGGCGAGGCGCATGAATGCGATGCGTAACGCGACAAGAATGTGACGAATTCGTCGGCAGCGGATTTGAACGCCGCTGGCGACAGCCCGGCACGGGTGAGTCCGGAGACGGGCCGAATAATCGTGCGCGCCGACGCATCAGCAACCTGAAGTATAACGGGCTCCCCCGGCTATTACTTTGCAGGATCGTAAACAATTCGCGTTGCAGGGCAACAGGGTGTCGTTTTGAACAACGCAGGCGTTGACCCTTTACCGGCGAGGCGCGTCATTCAGCCTCGTAACGCGGCACGCGAAAAACCAGGACGGGAACATGCTTCCTGCATCTATCGCCACAGGGGAATAATTATGAATCTAACCGACGATGCGTCTCCTGTTGCCGCAGAAAACGCGGTCGCAAAACGCACGACCTTAAAAGAGAAGTGGTGGCACATTCTCGATAGCTGGAAAATCGGTATTATCCCTCTGCCGCTGTTCGCCCTTGCCGGAATATTAATCGCCATCGACTGTCTGGACGATAAACTGCCGGGCGATATCGTGGTAATGGTGGCGACGATGGCGTTTTTTGGCTTCGCCTGCGGCGAATTCGGCAAACGACTGCCGTTTATCGGCAAAATGGGCGCCGCCGCCATCTGCGCCACATTTATTCCTTCCGCCATGGTCTATTACGGCCTGCTGCCCGACGCGGTGGTGAAATCCACCAGCGCATTCTATAAAAGCACCAATATCCTGTATCTCTACATCTGCTGCATTATCGTCGGCAGCATTATGAGCATGGATCGTAAAACGTTAATCCAGGGGTTTCTGCGCATATTCTTCCCGATGCTGTGCGGCGAAGTGGTCGGCATGCTGGTGGGCATGGGCGTCGGTCTGGCGCTGGGGCTGGATCCGTTCCAGAGTTTCTTCTTTCTTATCCTGCCGCTTATGGCCGGCGGCGTCGGCGAAGGCGCCATCCCGCTGTCGATCGGCTACGCCGCCCTGCTGCATATGGAGCAGGGCGTGGCGCTGGGCCGCATTCTGCCCATCGTCATGCTCGGCGGGCTGACCGCGATTGTCATCGCCGGCTCGCTGAACCAGCTCGGCAAGCGCTACCCGCAGCTAACCGGCGAAGGTCGGTTGATGCCGGCGGAGGCGAAAAACGGCCCCAAAACCAGCGCGCGGGGCAACGCTTCCGGCGGCGCGGCCGATGTCGCCGCTATCGCCTGCGGCGCGCTGCTGGCGGTGCTGCTGTATATGGTCGGCATGCTGTTGCATAAACTGATCGGCCTGCCGGCGCCGGTCGGCATGCTGTTTGTCGCGCTGCTGCTGAAGCTGGCGCACGGCGTCTCTCCGCGCCTGCTGGCCGGGTCGCAGGTGGTGTACGCCTTCTTCCAGACCGCGGTGACTTACCCGATTTTGTTCGCCGTCGGCGTGGCGATCACCCCGTGGCAAGAACTGGTCAACGCCTTCACTCTGTCGAACCTGCTGGTTATCGTCTGCACCGTCAGCGCGCTGGTGGCGACCGGTTTCGTCGTCGGTAAAAAAATCGGTATGCACCCGATTGATGTGGCCATTGTGTCCTGCTGTCAGAGCGGTCAGGGCGGCACCGGCGACGTCGCTATCCTGACGGCCGGCAACCGTATGATGCTGATGCCCTTCGCGCAGGTGGCCACCCGTATCGGCGGCGCCATTAACGTGTCAATTTCCCTGCTGATACTCGGCAATTTCCTCGTTTGATCGTTTTATTGATGCTATTCTATGCAGGAATTTTTTATGAGGCTGACAAGTTATCTTCATCAGGGACGCAAATCCTGCGGGATTGCAGCAGAGGACGGCATGATCGACCTGGGACCACACCTCGGGCGCCAGTTCCCGGCGCTAACGGCCCGGCGAGCGGTGAATACACTCAAACGGGCGCAGGAACCGGCTCATCGGTCAGCGCACCAGGCCTTTACTACACGGGCTTTCCGACCGGTTATCGAACATCCGGAGAGAATTCGCTGCGTGGGCATGAACTACGCCGGGAAACGTAAAGCAGTTGAGCAACATAATCCAGCACCCTCACGCTTCGTCCGCGTCGCCGGCCCGCAAACCGGCGGCGCGGCGCCAGCCGTCAAATCGGGCCATGCCGTCGAAGTCGGCGACCAGGGCGAACTGACGATGATCATTTCCCGCGCCGATGAAAACCTATCCTGCTCCGCCGCCCGCTTACTCACACTCAGTACATCAGGATTGCACTATGTTCAGCCATGACTCTCTCGACTTTCGCGTCATTTCGGCCAGTCAGCCTCCGGGGGGCATGCTGGAGGACATTCGCGCGTTGCTGCAGCAAAGCCAGTTGGGAATGGATGACGATATCGAGCAGTTCGTGGTGGCGGTCGCCGGCAACCGGCTGGCCGGGTGTGCGGGGCTGGTGAGCAACACCATAAAATGCGTGGCGGTGGCGGAAGCGTGGCGCGGCGCCAATCTGAGCGCCCGACTGCTGGGCGAAGTGGAAAACCTGGCGGTAAGCCGCGGACATTTTCATCTGTTCCTCTACACCCGCCCCGCCAACCTTGAGCGCTTTCGCAACTGCGGTTTCTACCCGCTGGCGCAGTGGGACGACGTCGCGGTGCTGATGGAAAACACGCCGGTGGGCATCCACAACTACTGCCGCACGCTGCACAGCCACTACCACAGCGGGCAACAGATCGGCGCGGTGGTGATGAACGCCAATCCGTTCACTCTGGGCCACCGTTACCTGGCCGAACAGGCCGCCGCGGCCTGCGACTGGCTGCACCTGTTTGTGGTGAGCGAGGATGTTTCCTGGTTCCCGTTTACGGAACGCCTCGAGATGGTGCGCCAGGGCGTCGCCGACCTGACGAACGTTACGGTCCACGCCGGTTCCGAATATATGATTTCCCGCGCCACGTTCCCCGGCTATTTTCTCAAAGAGGCCGGTCTGGTGAACCAGGCCTGGAGCGTGATGGATCTGCTGATTTTTCGGCAGTACATCGCGCCGGCGCTGGGCATCACTCACCGCTTCGTCGGCAGCGAGCCGTTTTGCACGGTCACGCATCAATACAACTGCGATATGCATGACTGGCTGGAAGATGCCGAACGTTCGCGGGCGGCGCCGCTTAGCGTAGTAGAGATTCCGCGCATACGTCATGCCGGCGGTAAAGCCATCTCCGCCTCGGAGGTGCGCGCGCTGCTGAAGGCGCGGCAGATGGATCCGATTCGCGATATTGTGCCGGCCAGTACGTTTGCTCACCTGCAGCGGCGCTACAGCGCGGCGGTGGCCTAATTCTTTATTTACCCAAATCGTCAAATCAGGAAACACCTAATGAAAATTGTGAAGGAGGCGCTGGCGGGCACGGTTGAATCCAGCGATTTGCTGGTGAAAATCGCCCCGGCCAGCGAGCTGAATGTGGTGATCAACAGCGAGGTGATCAAACAATTCGGCGACCAAATCCGCCAGGTGGTGCAGGAAACGCTGGATGCCCTCGGCGTGACCGAAGGTCTGTTGATCATCGAAGATAAAGGCGCGCTGGATTGCGTGATTCGCGCTCGCGTACAGAGCGCGGTCTTACGCGCCGCGCAGGCTGAAGAAATCGAGTGGGAGCAATTACGATGAAAAAACTCCGCCGCAGCATGCTGTTCCTGCCGGGATCCAGCGCCGCCATGCTGTCCACCGCCTTTATTTACCGGCCGGATTCCATCATGTTCGATCTGGAAGACGCCGTCTCCCTGCGCGAAAAAGACAGCGCGCGCATTCTGGTGTTCCATGCGCTGCAGCATCCGATGTATCGCGACGGCGATATCGAAACCGTGGTGCGTATCAATCAGCTGAGCACCCCGTTCGGCCTGAAAGATCTGGAAGCCGTCGTGCGCGCCGGCGTGGATGTGGTGCGCTTGCCGAAAACCGATGCGCCGGAAGATATCTACGAGCTGGAAGCCCATATGGCGCGCATTGAGAAAGCGTGCGGCCGCGAAGTAGGGTCAACCAAAATACTGGCGGCGATTGAATCCGCCATCGGGGTCATCAACGCGGTCGCCATCGCCCGCTGTTCGTCTCGCTTAATCGGCATCGCGCTGGCCGCCTTCGACTACGTGATGGATATGCAGACCGAACGCGGCGACGGCACCGAACTGTTTTACGCCCGCTGCGCCGTGCTGCACGCCGCCCGCGCCGCCGGCATCGACGCGTTCGACGTGGTTTATTCCGACATTAATGACGAAGCCGGCTTCCTGCGCGAAGTCGAGCTGATCCGAAAAATGGGCTTCAACGGCAAATCGTTGATTAACCCGCGCCAGATAGAGTTGCTGCATAACGCCTACGCCCCGACGCAGGAAGAGGTCGACTATGCCCACCGGGTGATCGCCGCCGCCGAAGAGGGCGAACGCAATGGTCTGGGCGTTATTTCGCTCAACGGCAAGATGATCGACGGTCCGATCATCAACCATGCGCAAGTGGTACTGGAGCGCGCCAGCGCCTCCGGCGTTCGCAGGTAACCCGCTGATTACACAGGATCATGTCAATGAGTTATTTAACTGAAACATTACATACGCAGTATCGTCATCTGCAACACCTGAAGCCGTTTGACGGCGCTCACCGCACCACGCCTTATCTTTCCGACCCGCAGGCCAAACTGCAGCGCAAACTCTGCGATTCGCTGGAGCAGGCCATTGAACGCAGCGGGCTGCAGGACGGCATGACCATTTCGTTCCATCATGCGTTTCGCGAAGGCGACCAGGTGATCAACCGGGTGGTCGGGACGCTGGCGCGTATGGGCTTTAAAAACCTGACGCTGGCCTCCAGCTCGCTGATGTCGTGCAATGACGCGCTGATCGGCCCAATCCGCGACGGCGTAATCCGCCGCATCTACACCTCCGGCATGCGCGGCAAACTGGCCGACGAGATCTCGCACGGTCTGATGGAAGAGCCGGTGCAAATCCATTCGCACGGCGGACGGGTCAAATTACTGCAGGACGGCGAACTGAAAATCGACGTCGCCTTCCTCGGCGTGCCGTGCAGCGACGAGTACGGCAACGCCAACGGCACGCACGGCAAATCCTGCTGCGGCTCTCTGGGCTACGCGATGGTCGATGCCCATTACGCCCGCACCGTGGTGCTGTTGACCGAAGATCTGGTGCCCTTCCCCAATATGCCCGCCAGCCTGGTGCAGGACCAGGTCGACTACATCGTACGGGTGGATCAGGTCGGCAACCCGGCCAAAATCAGCGTCGGCGCGGCGCGCGTCACCAGCAACCCGCGCGAACTGATGATCGCCCGCAGCGCCGCGGACGTGATCGAATATTCCGGCTATTTCCGCGACGGTTTTTCCATGCAGACCGGATCAGGCGCGGCCGCCACCGCCTGTACCCGTTTTATGGAAGAGAAGATGGAGCGTAACCGGATCACCGCCAGCTTCGCGCTGGGCGGCATCACCGGCAGTCTGGTCGATCTGCATGAGAAAGGGCTGGTCGGGAAACTGCTGGACACCCAGTGCTTCGACGGTCAGGCCGCCGCCTCTCTCGGCCGCAATCCCAATCACGTGGAAATCTCGACCAGCGTCTACGCCAACCCGGGCGCGAAAGCCGCCTGCTGCGACCGGCTGGATATCGTCATCCTCAGCGCGCTGGAAATCGATACCGATTTCAACGTTAACGTGATCACCGGCTCCGACGGCGTAATGCGCGGAGCGTCCGGCGGACATTGCGACGTCGCCAGCGCCGCCAATCTGACGATCGTGGTGGCGCCGCTGCTGCGCAGCCGTATCCCTACGGTGGTGCGCCGGGTGACCACGCGCGTCACGCCGGGGGAAAGCATTGATGTGCTGGTCACCGACCACGGCATCGCGGTCAACCCGGCGCGGCCGGAAATCCGCCAGCGCCTGCAGGAATCCGGTCTGAACATCATGACGATCGAAGAGCTGTATCAGCGGGCGATCTCCCTGACCGGCGTGCCGAAACCCATCGAATTCACCCCGCGCATCGTCGGCGTGATCCGCTACCGCGACGGCAGCGTCATCGATGTGGTACATCAGGTAAAAGAGGACGCATAATGGCAACGACGACGCCCGCCGCGGCGGGCGTCAGTCTGGAGGAGCTGCTGGCGGCGAAAGAACGGCGCGCCCATCGGCAATCCGCCTGGCTGACGCGATTTTCCCGCCCGCTGATCTCGCTCACGCTGGTTACGCCGGGAGCGGTCAAGGACAGCGCGCGCTATCGGCGCGTGATGGACGAAGCCGTGCGCTGCGCCGACGCGCTGCTGCTGCAGCGCGGCTGGCCGCGGCTGAAACAGCAAACCTTCTGGCTGCCGACCGGCGCCGAGGCGTTCTGGTGCGTAGGGCAGGCCGCGCGGCAAATCAAGGCCGCGACTATCGAGCTGGAGCAATCGCATCCGCTCGGCCGGCTGTGGGATTTCGATGTCATCTGCCCGCAGGCCGGCGTGGTCGGCCGGCGAGCGCTGGACCATGCAGGCCGCCGCTGCCTGATTTGCGATGCGCCCGCTCATCAATGCGCCCGTTCGCGCCGGCACCCGCTGCCCGGGGTTATCGCCAAAGTGGAGGAACTGATTGATGGCTGGCTTAGCGCTCACTGATTTGCCGGCGCCGCAGGCCGACTTCGGCGCGCGGGTAGTGAATGCCCTGCGCGAAGAGGTCTGGCTGACGCCGAAACCCGGCCTGGTCGACAGCGCCAACAACGGCGCGCACCGCGATATGGATCTGCCGCTGTTTCTGCGCAGCATCGATGCCATCGAACCCTGGCTGCGGCAGTTCGTCACGCTCGGCCAGCAGGACGCGCAGCAACCGGCCGACGCCATGCTGATGCGCATCCGCCCCGCCGGGCTAGCCTGCGAACAGGCGATGTTCACCGCTACCGACGGCGTCAACACCCACAAGGGCGGTATTTTTTCCTTTGGCTTACTGTGCGCCGCCGCCGGCCGCCTCGCCGGACGCCGTCAGCCGTTAACCCGCCACGCCCTGTGCGCGGAGGTGGCGGCAATGTGCCGGGGGCTGGTGGAGCGCGAACTGCGGTCCTGCCGGCACCCCGTCACCGCCGGCGAGCGCCTGTTTCAGGCGCACGGGCTGACCGGCGCGCGCGGCGAGGCGCAAAGCGGTTTTCTGACCCTGCGCCGCCATGTGCTGCCCCACTGGTTCAAACAGAGCGATCCCGAACGGCGCCGGCTGGACGCTTTGCTGCGCCTGATGGCCTGGAACCCCGACACCAATCTGGTGGCGCGCGGCGGTCTCAGCGGTCTGCATTATGTTCAGCGTTATGCCCGCCGACTGCTGGCGCAAGGCTGGCGCAAAGAGGATTTACAGGAGATGGATCGCGCGTTGATCGCCCGCCATCTCAGCCCCGGCGGCAGCGCGGATTTGCTGGCTATCGCCACGGTACTGGCCGCCTTCCCGTCCGGCCCGACAGATTGCGAGCTGCGCGTGGGCGGCGAGCGATCCGCAGCCGATAAATGCATGCCGCGATACGCGTCGTACGATGAGCCGGCAGCGGAGACCAGCCGTGAAGCGGCAGCGGATAGTGCGCCCGGCCTCAGGAGACCTGAAAGATGATGGAGATATGAATATCGAACAACGCTGGGCCGCGCTGTCGTCCCGCCTCGACGTGATGTTGGTGCCGGGGCTGCGCGACAGCGAGTCGGATCACTGGCAGAGTCACTGGCATCAGCAGTGCCCGCACTGGCTGCGCATCTCGCAGCGCAACTGGATCCAACCCGATCTCGAAGGCTGGGTGGCGGCGATCCAGCGCGAACAACAACAGGCGCGCCTGCCGTTGCTGCTGATCGGCCACAGTTTCGGCGCGCTGGCCAGCCTGATCTGGGCCAGCCGCCACCCGGAGCGCGCCGCCGGCGTGATGCTGGTGGCGCCGGCCGAGCCGCTGCGCTTCGAGCTGGATGAGGTGATTTTGCCGCAGCCGCTAAACGTGCCGGGTTTGCTGGTCGCCAGCCATACCGACCCGCTGCTGACGTTCGACCGCGCGCAATACTGGGCGCAGGCCTGGCAATGCGAACTGGTCGATATCGGCGAAGCCGGCCATATTAATGTGGAGTCCGGTTTTGGCGAATGGCCGTGGGGGCTGTCGCGTCTCACCGAATTTGCCCAGGCGCTGGCCGAACGGACGTAGCGCCGGCTGCGCGTATTCGAATGGCGAAACTGACGCCCCGCTTATCCGTTAGCTCGATAATCTGCGGGCGGCCGCGGCGCCAGTCTGCGATCGCCCGTATGGGTTTTCATCCATAAAACAGATTAAATCAATAAAATATCCTGAAACCCGCTAACCCGACGTCAGGCCGAAAGAAAGGCGCTGGTTATCCTGCGCCACCGCGATCCCCGCCGGCAACGAATGGGATAGCAGCCATTCATCCAGCGCGTGATCGATATGCGTCAGCCACGCGCGCTCAGGCTGGATCGCCCGACACAGCGCGATTGCCTCATGAATATTATTATGATTTTTTGCCGGCCCCGGCGGCCAGGTACAGTCCACAATCAGACCGGTTATTCGTTGGCGGCGCAGAAAATCGTACGAATTTTCCGGCAGCCCCTTCGTATCGGTCAACCAGGCAATACGGATCGCCTGCCAGGCAATAAGATAGCCCCAGGTCATACGCGAATGATTCAGCGGAATCGGCGTGACGCTCATCGCGCCCATCGAATAAGCGTGGAAGGGCTGCTTCAGAAAATGAAAATCCAGCAGGCCGGGGTGTTTAAATAAATCATCGCATCCCTGAGGATCGGGCGGCGAGAAAACCGGCAGCGCGTCCCCCTCGCCCCAACGCAAAGGGAAAAGCCCGTGCACATGATCCATATGATAATGCGTGAGTAAAATACGCCGAAGCTCGCCAGGCTGAAAACGCTGCGCCAGGCGATCCAGCCCGGCATCCAGCAGCGTCAGTTCGCCCTCGCAATCAATCAGCGCGCCGCACGGACGCCGCCGATATTGCGGCGCACTGCGCGCCCGCTGACAGGCCGGACAGTCGCAACCGAACAGCGGCGTCGCGCGGACGCCGCCGGTGCCGGTAAAAATTAATGACAACGGGGCGTTACTCATCGTCCGGACTCTCCCGCGCCCTCAACGCTCAGCAACCGCCAGAAAGCCTCGACGGTCTGCTCCAGCAGACCAGTATTGGATAAGCGCGGACAATCAACCGGCACGGCCGACTGATAATGCGCGCTGCGCTGCAGACGCGCCGTGATCTGCTGGTCATTTTCCCGACCGCGAACCCTTAATCGCCGCTCCAGTATTGCCGGCGGCACCGTCAGACACACCGGCAGCAGACGATCGCCGTAGCAGGCGCGGGCCTGCGGCAAATACGCGCGCGACCCGTTAACCGCCACATCAATGCCTTTCTCCAGCCAGCTATTGATTTCAATCCCCACGCCATAGTGCAGCTTATGCGCCCGCCAGCTTAAACAGAATAGCCCATGCCGCTGGCGGAAACCGAACGCCTGCTCGCTGAGCGCGATATGATTTTCGCCGCCGGATAACGCCGGACGCGTGATGTAGCGATGCGCGACCAGAATGTTTTTATCCTCCTGCTGGCGCATAGCGGCCAGCAGACTATCTTTACCGCTGCCCGAGGCGCCGATCAGGTAAATCAGTCTGGCCATCAGAATACCCTCCTGCCCCGGCTCCACACGGCCTGAATATAAGGTTGTCCGGCAAACTCGTTGACCAACAGCAGATCGGCCCGCAGTCCGGCGGCGATACGGCCGCGATCCGTCATCCCCAGCACGCGTGCGGGAATCGCTGATGCCAGCGCCAGCGCCTGCGGCAGGCTAAAGGACAAAGATTGATCGTGCGCCAGTTGAAAACAGGCGTCCAGCAGGCTGCCGGGTAAGTAGTCGGAAGAAAGCAGGGTCAGCAGACCGGTCTGCGCCAGAGAATGAGCCGAGACGTTGCCCGAGTGCGATCCGCCGCGGATGACGTTAGGGGCCCCCATCATCACCTCCATCCCTTGCCGCCGGGCGGCCTGCGCCGCCGCCGGCGTGGTGGGAAACTCGGCGATCGAACCACCCAGCCGGCGCGACTCCGCGATATGTTCGCCGGTGGCGTCGTCGTGGCTGGAAAGCGTCAGCCCCAGTTGCCGGCAGCGCGCGGCAATCGCCGTGCGATTCGGCTGCGACCAGCGCCTGGCGAAGGCGATTTGCTGTTGGGTAAACGCGTCCATCTGTTCGTCGCTGAGATGATATTTGCCCTGATAATAGGTACGATATTTTTCCGGCGAGACGAATTGCCGCTGCCCCGGCGAATGATCCATCAGAGAAACCAGCCGCAGTTCAGGCGTATTCTCCAGCCGTTGAAACAACGGCAGCGTGGTTTCATGCGGCAGCTCACAGCGCAGATGCAAATAGTGATCGGCCCGGTTCAGGTTATTTTCCCGGCTATAGCGGATAACGTCGATCATCTGCTGTACGTTCTCCATTCGGTCGCCGCCGGCGCGCACGTCGCCAATCGCCACCGCGTCCAGTACGGTGGTGATGCCGCTGCCGGCTATAGCCGCATCATAATATTTCATCGCCGCCGCCGCCGGCCACCTCACGCCGGGGCGCGGAGTGAAAAATTTTTCCAGATTATCGGTATGCAGCTCGATCAGCCCGGGCAGCAGCCACCCGCCTTCGCCGTCCAGCGCCTGCGGCAGTTGACTACGCGAACCCGGCGCGGTGCGGATCGCTCCCTTATCGACCTCAAGGGCGCCGAACAGAACCTCATGCTCAGTGACAATTCGGACATTATTGATAATCATGCCTTTTCCTCCTTATCCATCGGCACGGGCGGCATGGCGAAAAGCGTGTCGGCCACCCGTTCACGGATCTCCCGATCGTGAAAAATGCCGATAATGGCGCCGCCGCGCTGTTTGGCCTCCATGATTAACTGCGCCACGGTGTGGCGATTTTTATCGTCTAACGACGCGGTGGGTTCATCCAATAGCAGGATCGGATAATCGGCGATAAATCCGCGCGCAATGTTAATGCGCTGCTGCTCGCCGCCGGAAAAGGTAGAGGGCGCCAGCGGCCACAGACGCTCGGGAATACGCAGGCGCGCCAGCAACTGGCTGGCCCTTTCGGCGCACTCCGCCTTATCGACGCCCTGCTCCAGCAACGGCTGCATCACCACGTCCAGCGTGCTGATGCGCGGGATCACGCGCAAAAACTGGCTGACCCAGCCCAGCGTTTCGCGCCGGATAGCGAAAACAACGCGCGCGCCGGCGCTGACGATGTCCACCGGCTGCCCCTGATGCCGGACCCAGATATGGCCTTCGTCGGCCTGATAGTTGGCGTACAGCGAGCGCAACAGCGTTGATTTGCCGCAGCCGGAATGACCGTGCAGCGCCATGCACTCGCCCTGCCTGACCTGCAGATGAATGCCGGAGAGCACCGGCAGCCGCACGCCGAACTGGTTATGCAGCACAAAGGTTTTACTCAGATTCTCTACCGCGATCTGTATCCCGGATGATGAATTACACATAATAAGGCTCCCTTATCGCCCGCAGGCAGGCAATAAATGGTTGATGGACGGCTACATCAACACTGATGAGGTCAATAGCTGGGTATAGGGGTGCAGCGGATCGTCGAGCACCCGGTCGGTCAGCCCGCTTTCCACGATCCGCCCGCGCTGCATCACCATTAATCGATGGGTCAGCAGCCGCGCCACCCCCAGGTCATGGGTGACAATAATTACCGCCAGCCCCATCTCCCGCACCAGGTTGCGCAACAGATCCAGCAGCCGCGCCTGAACCGAAACATCCAGCCCGCTGGTCGGCTCATCCATAAAGATCAGGCGCGGCGATGTCACCAGGTTGCAGGCGATTTGCAGGCGCTGCCGCATACCGCCGGAAAAGGTAAGCGGAAAATCGTCCAGCCGGTCGGCCGGGATTTCGACGCCTTCGAGCCAGTCGCCCGCCTGCTGACGGATATAGCCATAGTGGCGATGGCCGATAGCCATCAGACGTTCCCCGATATTGCCGCCGGCGGAAACCCGCGGCCGCAGGCCATCCAGCGCGTGCTGGTGCACGACGCCCCAGTCGCGGCGCAACAGCTGTCTGCGCTGATTTTCGCTGATGCGATAAACATCCAGATCGTTGCTTTCCCTGTCGCGATAGACGATCCGCCCCTGCTGCGGCGTCAGGCGCCCCGACAGCGCATTCAGCAAAGTGCTTTTCCCCGAACCGGATTCGCCGACGATCCCCAGCACCTCGCCCGGATACAGTTGAAAATCCACATCGGCAAAACCTTTGTCCGCAGCATAAAGGTGAGTCAGACCGCTTACCGTTAATAAAGGAGGCGACTGATATAATGACGGTTTCATAATCCTTGCTCCTCCTGCCGCTGCCGGCAAAAATCCGTATCGGAACAGACAAACATGCGGGTTCCCTGGTCGTCGAGCACCACCTCGTCCAGATAGCTGCGTCGCGACCCGCACAGCGCGCACGGTTCATCCCAGCGCTGTACGGAAAAGGGATAATCCTCGAAATCCAGGCTTTTCACCCGCGTGAACGGCGGCAACGCGTAGATACGCTTTTCACGCCCGGCGCCAAACAGCTGCAGCGCCGGCATCATATTCATTTTCGGGTTATCGAACTTAGGAATTGGCGACGGATCCATCACATAGCGATCGTTAACCAGCACCGGATAGGCATAGGTCGTGGCGATGTGGCCGTGATGCGCGATATCCTCGTACAGTTTGACGTGCATCACGCCGTACTCCTCCAGCGCATGCATCTTGCGGGTTTCGGTTTCGCGCGGTTCGATAAAGCGCAGCGGCTCGGGGATCGGGACCTGATAAACAATGATCTGATCGGCGCGCAGCGGCGTCTCCGGAATGCGGTGCCGGGTCTGGATCAGCGTGGCCTCGTCGACCCGCGTGGTGGTGCGGACCTGCGCCACGCGCTGAAAAAAATGACGAATGGAAACGGCGTTAGTGGTGTCGTCGGACCCCTGGTCGATCACTTTCAGCGTATCGTCCCGGCCGATCACGCTGGAGGTCACCTGAATGCCGCCGGTTCCCCAGCCGTAAGGCATCGGCATTTCCCGTCCGCCAAAGGGCACCTGAAAACCGGGGATCGCCACGGCTTTCAGGATCGCCCTGCGGATCATGCGTTTACTCTGTTCGTCCAGATAGCCCATGTTATAGCCGGTCAATGTTTCTTCACTCATCGCGCGCCTCCTGATAGTCACGGCATAGCTGTTTAAGCAGGTCCAGTTCGGCCTGAAAATCGACATAGTGAGGAAGTTTGAGGTGCGAGATAAAACCGGAGGCGTCCACGCTATCGGCGTGCGACAGGACGAACTCCTCATCCTGCGCCGGGCTGGTCACGGCCTCGCCGAATTCCTGCGCCCGCAGCGCCCGGTCCACCAGCGCCATTGACATCGCCTTACGTTCGGCCCGGCCGAACACCAGCCCATAACCGCGGGTAAAGCAGGGGCGGTCGGTTTTCTCGCTTTTGATGCTGTTGACCATTTCACACTCGGTCAGCAGAATTTCGCCGATCTCCAGCGTAAAACCCAGCTCTTCCGGCATACAGCTCAGGCTGACGTAGCCGGTGCGAATCTCGCCGACAAACGGGTGATTGCGGCCGTAACCGCGCTGAATGGAATAACCGAGCGCCAGCAGAAACCCTTCATCGGTTCTGACCAGTTGCTGCAGGCGAGCCGATCGGCTGCTGGGGTAACTGATCGGGCGGCGGGTAATATCATCCGGCTCGGCGCCGTCGTCCCGCTCCGCGCTGATCAGTCCCTCCCGGCTCATCATGGCGAAAATTCGCGGGCAGCTGTCCGCAGCCGGCTCGTTGCGCTGCGCTAACGGCGCGACGTCTGTTTCGCTCGACAGGCCAAAATCAAGCAGGCGATGGGTGTAATCGTAAGTCGGCCCCAACACCTGGCCGCCGGGCAGATCTTTATAGATGGCGGAAATCCGCCGTTCCAGTCTGATATGCGCCATATCCAGCGGCACGCTGACCATAAAGCGCGGCAGCGTAGTGCGATAGGCGCGCAGCAGAAAGATGGCCTCCACCAGATCGCCGCTGGCCTGTTTAATCGCCAGCGCCGCCAGTTGCGGATCGTAAATGCCCCCTTCGTTCATCACGCGCTGCACGCCCAGCTCCAGCTGCTGTTCAATTTGCCGGCACTCCAGTTCACGGCAGGCGTCGCTGCCGCGGCGCAGCCGTTCCTGCAAGCGATGGGCGGCGCTAATCGCTTTTTCCCCACCTTTAACCGCAACGTACATTAGTCCACCTCCACATGTGTTGTTCGGGGTATGGCCAATAACTGCCGGCCGCAGGTGAAAATAAAATCCAGCCCCAGAGGAAAGGAGACCGGACGCCGACAGAGATAGTCCCTGACCGCCGGCGACAGCGCCGCCGCCGTCTGGCGCCGGCTTTCAATGCCCGGCCCGCGTAAAGTCAGCGGCGGCGCGCCCGTCAGCGCCGGCACGTCTACGATCAGCGTGGCGCTCCGATGCGGGCATTCGCCGCTGCCGACGGCGAACTCGTCCAGCAGCACGGCGGGAAAATCGCGATCCAGCAGCGCGAACGCCGCCCGGGCGGCCCGGTCGACCAACGGCGCCCCGGTATGAAAACGCAGATTTTCCTTCAGCTGTTCGCCGGCGAAAGGCGCGGCAAGATAGAGCGGCGTATCATGGTCAACCAGCGTGAGCAGCGCCGCGCACATTGCCGGAGACAAAAACGGCCACACCGGACCGTCGATTAATTCAACCTGCGTCCCCGGCTCGCTCATCGCCTTGAGAATTTGCCGGAAAGCGCGTTGCGCCCCGCTAACCGGATCGGAAAAGCCAGTAAGCAACGTCATGCGTCCTCCCCTCTCACCAGAGTAAAGAAATCGACCTGACTGGCGGCGATTTCCCGCGCGCGCCGCCGCCGGCGCGCCGTTTGCTGCGCATGCAGCGGGGCGATCAACCGCGCCTGCAGCAGTTCATGGCGCGACGACTGCAGCAGCGCGTCGATGACGGCGCTCAGTTCGGCGTGCGCCATATCGCGGCCGAGCACATAGCTATAGCCATAGCCGGCGCCGTCGGGCTCATCGAGCCGGACTACCGCGCGGGTCACCGTTACGTCGCCCATCAAAAAACGCTGGCCTTCGCCCCCCATGCGCCCCTGCACCTGAATCAAGCCGACCTCGGGCGCCCTGACCAGCCGGTAAGCGGGCTCCAGGCCCAGAGGCCGCCACAGCGCGCGTAGTTCCGACGCCGGACTATGGGCCAGCACGGACATCCAGTGCTGGCGAACGGATGTATCGATCATGAGTCTGTCCTGTCAAAGTGGATAACCGGCGATTTCCGGCGTCCCGACGATCGGCCGCCAATGAAACGGTCGATCGCCGGCATCGGCCCTGCGTCTGGCCTGCGCCAGCCCCGCCCGCAGCTCAGGCCTGCAGGAAACGCATGAAATCGGTCTTATTTTCAATTGGCGTTCGTTTCGGACGTCCAAGATCGGCGCGCTGGCCTGTGCGGCACAGAATTTCAATGAAGGCGTTTTGCGGCCGGGACAACGCCCCGGCCAGGCTGTCGGCCAGCGCCTGGGGCGTGGACACGGTCTGCGCATAGCGATAGCCGGCGGCGCGCGCGATATCAGACAGGCGCAGATCGGCGGCCATCGTCGCCTGCCCGCCAACCGAGGCATGCGCGCCGTTGTTGATGACAAGGTGCAGCAGGTTGTCCGCCCGCGCGCTATTGGTCAGTCCGCCGAGATGCATCAATAGCGCGCCGTCGCCATCCATACAGACAACGCGACGCTGCGGATTGGCCAGAGCAATGCCCAGCGCGATCTGCGAGGCGTGTCCCATGCCGCCCACGGTCAAAAAATCTTTTTCATGGCCGGTCAGATCCCGCTCGCGGAGTTCATAAAGCTCGCGCGACAGCATCCCGGTGGTGCTGACGATCGGCAACGTCGCCGGCAGATGTTTAATACAGCAATCGACGATCTCTTCGCGGGTCATCACCCCTCGCTCCGCCGCCGGGTTGCCAACGTCTGCGGCGCTCGACGCCGGCGAGAACGTATTTTTTCGGCACACCAACGCGACCGCGCGATTTTGCCGGCGCGCCCTGTCCAGCAGCGTCGCCACGACAGACGGCAGATCATCCTGATCGCCGTCGATAACCCGCCAGGGAATATCGAGCGTGTCCAGCAGCGACAGCGTAATCCGCCCCTGTTTCACATGCTGCGGTTCATCATGCAGCTGTTGGCCGTCGGCGGTCAGTTCGCCCCGCCAGCCAATAATCAACAGCGCCGGAATAGCGTAAACGTGCGTGTCGGCCAGGGAACAATAAGGATTGACTAAATTACCCAAACCGGAATTTTGCAAATAGATTGCCGGAATATTTCCCGTCGCCAGATAGTGGCCGATGGCCATCCCCATCGCCGCCCCTTCATTACAGGCGATCTGGTGGGTAAGATTATCGGCGGCGGAAATAGCGCGACAGAATTCTTTAAGCAATGAATCAGGAACGCCGGTATAAAATCCCACGCCATGGCTGCCTAACAAATCAATAAGTTTGTCTGGAGAAATCATAATGCCTCTTTAGATTATCCACAGAATTTCACGGATAAACGTCGTGTGATAACGCGTTATTTTGTCCCTGGGATCAGTTCAAGAATTTCTTTTATTGGCATACAGCGATCCTCAACCTCCAGAGTGCGGCCATTTTTAAGAATATCCTGCAAAATATTTTTCATCGCCGGATAAGAAGCGCGCAGCAAATGGTTGGCGTAAATAATCACATTAAAACCATAATCGCTAAGCTGATCGAAAGTAATATTATTAAAGCTGGTCGGCACGCAAACCAATGGCGTATCGGGGGCTGATTTTCTGAAGATACGGGCAAAATCGATAATTTCCTGCGGATCTTTTTTACGACTGTGAATCATAATGCCGTCCGCCCCCGCGCCGACATAAGTGAGCGCGCGATCGATGGCGTCCGTCATGCCGGCATCCAGAATTAAACTTTCCACCCGGGCAATCACCATGAAATCATCGGTAAGCTGCGCCGCTTTAGCCGCCGCGATTTTTTCAGCGAAATGTTGCGGTTCGTCCTGCGTTTGTTTCACGTCCGTACCAAACAGGGAATTTTTCTTCAACCCGGTTTTATCCTCAATAATGATCGAGGAAATACCCATTTTCTCCGCCGCATTGATATGATAAGGAAGATGCGCGATTTGTCCGCCGGTATCGCCATCAAGAATGAGCGGTTTAGTCGTGACATCGAAAATATCGGCGATAGCATTTAACCGGCTGCTTAACGGCAATAGTTCAATATCGGGCTTTCCCCTCACCGTTGAATCGGTTAACGAACTGGACCAGAACGCATCGAACTCGATGTGGCGCTCGCCCTGATTATAGCTGGCCTGTTCCACCAGCAGCGCCGCCAGCGGGCTATGGGTTTCCATAACCCGAATACTGCGTTTATTTTTCAGCGCCTGTTTTAATCCATTACGCCGTTTATCCGGCGTCACGCTGGTCAGATGATGGTTATCATTTTTCATAATTAATTCCTTCCTCTAAAAAATTACTTCACGTTATAATTTTTGAAAAAATCGAGATAAGCGCTTTGATCAACCCGAACAGCATTGCTGTCCAACGCTTTTTCCCATGCATCGGCGAGCCGGGAATAGAAAAAACTCACAAGCTCGTTTTGTTTGAAAAGAGGAGCGACCAGCAGCAGATCCTTAACCCGAAGATCAAGAGGAAAGGAGATACTTTTATCGTCACGTTGATATTTATCCAACAGCACATCCATATAAACAGAGCGCCCTCTTCCCATCGGCAAGGCCGAGCAGATCATTTCTTTGTTTAATCCTGTTTTTTCGGCGAGATGAATCGCCTCGGCAGCGACCGCCATATTCATCGCTTCACAATAGTTATTCAGCACCTTCATGGCCTGAGCATGATAATTACTGTCCATCTGCAAATATCGTTCGCACAACGCGTCCGCAATGTCGCGTGCCACGGAGAGAAACGTCCCGACAACCGGTCCCATATACGCCACGAGTTTTCCATTCCTCGCGCCCTCGGGTCCGCCTGAAACGGGAAATTCCATGTATTCCGACGGGATAGAACGCATAAAAACGTCAACCCGCTGCGATTCGTCAGGGCCGAGCGTACTGGTATTAATAAGCAATTTATGCCGACGACATTGACTACCGCCGCCCGCCAATGGCGCAAAGGTAGAAATGATGCTGTCGGCATCTTTCAGACAGGCGATGACAATATTGCAGGATTCGCTGAATATTTTCTGTATGTCGTAAACCGGCATCGCGCCATCGTTAATCAGTTTATCCGCTTTACTCCTGGTTCGATTAAACACCGAAACCCGGTAGCCGCAATCCAGTAACCGTCTTGCTAATGCGCTGCCTAATGAACCCATACCAACAATACCGATTTGTTGCTTCATCGCTTACTCCTTATTATTTCACGGCAAAATCAATCATTGATGCGATGAGGAAATAACGCCGTACCGATGGATAAAATCATCTCATTAACGTCAAACTCAGATAGTCACCAAAGTAAACTATCTGTCCCCGACTCGGCTATTACTGCCGGATAACATAACGTCCGTGATATGAAGGATTCACTCAGGCCGTGCGGTCAATATATTAGGAGGATGTCTGTTGCTCAAAAGGGAAAATAGTTATAAAAAGGATAACTCCCACTCATGATGTTGTTTAGTGGTTAAAAACATTAGATTTATATGGACAAGAAGGTGTAAATCCCAGCTGTTAATTACGACAAAATCTTATTGCAGTTCATTATAAATTACAGTAAAAATAAATCAGTCAGAGTAATAACGTTAGTGCTGTAAATATAATTATTTATTCTTTATAAAATGGAGCAACATATCAATATGGACTGGATGAAAACACCCCCACTTTACGCGCTGAAAGCGTTCGAAGCGGCTGCCCGTCATCAATCATTTACCCAGGCGGCCCATGAATTAGCGATTACTCAGAGCGCGGTCAGCAAACATATTCAAACACTGGAAGAGTTCTTTGACCGTAAATTATTCGACAGAAAGGGACCCCGCGTCATATTAACCCGAGACGGGAAATCGTTTGCCGAAGGTCTGCAAAGCGCATTTAGTGAGCTTTGTATGGCTTGCCATAACTTTTCCCGCCAGGATATTACTATACATATAAAATCACCGACAACATTTTCGTTACGCTGGCTGATTGCCGCTTTACGTAAATTACAGGATGACATCAACAATCCGAATGTTCAGCTGGATAACTGCAGTAAATGTTCAGAACTTATTGATTTTAACACCGAGCACTATGATGGCGCGATCCAATACGGCAACGGTATGTTCCCTGCATCATGGGAAATCACCTCATTACTGGATGAGTGGTTAATTCCTGTCTGTGCCCCCGGACTGCTGGCGCAAGAGCGTAATATGTCGGCGCCTGAAATCGATGTGTTATATCCAAAGTCAAGAGAAGGCAACTGGTTATTCTGGTGTAAGAAATCCAGGTATAAAACCGATCTTAACGTTATCACTCATCAACCCTTTGACACCACCGATCTTGTCATTAGCGCCGCCGTCCAGGGATTGGGGCTCGCCATTGTTGATTTAAACATGGTGAAAACAGAGTTAAAAAATCACACGCTGACTTTGCCATATAAGATCGCCGTGCGCACCGGGCAGGGATATTACTTTGTCCGCCCCCGGCATCAGCCGATTAATGAAAAATTGAGCCTGTTGAGTAATTACCTCAAGGCGGAAATCATTGAGGACAGAATTGATTACGTCACCTATGTTACCTGATATCGCACTATCCCCTCCATTGCCCCAGTGAAATAATAACGACGCCATGGTTTAACCCCGGTAAGGATAAAATGGCGTCGGTCATGTTGGAAGAGTCAGCGATACAGCGAGGGCTCGCCGGGCGGGCGCGTTTTAAAACGGCGGTGCAGCCACAGATACTGATCGGGCGCGCGCAAAATTTCCGCTTCAATAGCCCGATTGACGTAGCGCGCGGCCGCCAGTTTGTCCTCCCAGGGATAGGCATCCAGCGGCGGAGAAATGATCAACTGATATCCGCGCGCCGCGGATTTACGGATAACCACCGCCGTCAACAGCGCCGGTCGGGCCAGTCGTGCGATGACGAAGGTGCCGTTGCTGGTCGCCGCCTGTTCGACGGCAAAAAAAGGCACGAACACGCTGCCTTTGCCGCCGTTATCCTGATCGGGGGCGAACCAGACGACGCCGCCGCGTTTTAAACTGTGCACCATGCCAATTAGCTTTTTCCGATTAACCAGCGTGTTGCCCGAACGCGAACGGCCCCACTTTTGCACCATCTCCATGATGTGGCTGTTATGCGGCCGGTACATCACGGTCATCGGCATGCAGTGGCCCAGAATGCGAAAATGCAATTCGAGCGACATAAAATGCACGCCGATGACAATTACGCCGTTGCCCCGCGCCGCCGCCTGCTGCAAATGCTCCAGCCCGACGACCTCAAACCACCGTTTTATCCGCCTGTCGGACCAAAACCAGGCCATGCCCGTCTCCATCAGCCCAATGCCGAGGGCCGTGAAATTACGGATTAACAAGGTCTGCAGTTGCTGTTCATCAAGCGCGGGAAAACAGATTGCCAGATTGCGTCTGGCGATATCCACCCGCCGCGGTAAAAAACGCATCGACAACCGGCCAAGCCAGCCCCCCAGGCTGACCAACACGGGGTAAGGCAACTGAACCAACAGGAACAACACGCCCAGACCAAACCACAACAGCCAGTGCCGGGGATGGGCGTAACGAAGTAATGACTTCCAGCGCTTAACCATACAGTCTTTATCTCTGGTTATCAGAATCTTGCCATTAGCGGCGGTAAGTTAATAACATGAGATTACCCGGATGCGTTTGCCATAACCTGCGGTATTGCAGCGGGAGCAATCGACGCGCCTCATGGACGCAGGATGATATCAGCGTCTTGATTGGACGCCGTTGCGGCGGGTTAATTCAACTTTAAATGATGACGATAGCCGGATTTTTCCGTCAGGCAGGGCGACGGCCCTGATTGCGCCGGGTTCACGCCCCGGATCGACAGAGCCGCGCGTTCGGGCGCGCCTGCTAAAAACCGGGCGCAATGACTGTGTTCATCCATCGCGCCACGGCCAGCCTGAGCGGCGCGTTGAACGCCGGCGCCGAAAAAACGGCGCCGGCGGCAAAACAGCAGGCGCGGGCGGGAACAGCGGCGCCGGCCCGGTTTCCGGGGGGCCGGCGCCGGCAAACTTCGCGCTTAAGCGAGTTTTTGCACTTCCACCTTCGCCAGTTTCTCATAGTAGCAGGCCAGCGCCGAGTGATCCGCCGTTCCCAATCCATCAACCCGCAGCGCCTGCATCATTTCCATCACCGCCGACGTCAGCGGCAGCTGAGCGCCCACGCTATGGGAAGTATCCAGCGCATTAGCCAGATCTTTAATGTGCAAATCGATACGAAATCCGGGTTTAAAGTGACGGTTTAACACCATCGGCGCCTTTGCCTCCAGTACCGTGCTGCCCGCCAGACCGCCGCGAATGGCCTGAAATACCAGTTCAGGATCGACGCCGGCTTTTGTCGCCAGCACCAGCGCTTCAGACATCGCGGCGATATTCAGGGCGACAATCACCTGATTGGCCAGCTTAGTGACGTTGCCAGCCCCAATATCGCCGGTATGCACAACCGAACCGGCCATGGTTTTCAGCAGGTCGTAGCACTGATCAAACAACGCTTTGTCCCCCCCCACCATGACAGACAGCGTGCCGTCGATGGCTTTGGGTTCGCCGCCGCTGACCGGCGCATCCAGCATCAGAACGCCTTTTACATTCAGCGCCGCGGCGATTTCTCGACTGGCCAGCGGCGCGATCGAACTCATATCGATCAGGATGGCGCCGGCGCCGGCGCCGTCAATCACGCCGTTTTCGCCGAGAGCGACCTCCTTCACCTGCGGAGAATTAGGCAACATCGTAATAATAATGTCGCACTGCGCGGCGACCGCTTTCGGCGTCTCCGCGCTCAGCGCGCCCAACGCCGTCAGCTCATCGACGGACGCGGCGTTCTTATCAAGGACCACCAGCGAATAACCTGCCTTGAGCAAGTTTTTACTCATGGGTTTGCCCATAATGCCCAGGCCAATAAATCCTACTTTCATCATTAACTCCTCATCTATCGATTAGTGATCAATGCCGGCAACGGCCGAACGAACGCGTTACGACTTAAATTTATCGCTCAACGTCTGCGAGGCATTTCTGAACAGTCCGAGATCGCTTCCGACCGCGACAAAGGTGGCGCCCCACGACAGATAACGACGCGCGTCCGACTCAACCGGCGCCAGAATGCCGGCAGGCTTGCCCTGCGCTTTCGCCCTGTCGAAAATATGCCGAATAACCTGCTGCACCGCGGGATGCGCCGGATCGCCCAGATGACCAAGCGCGGCCGACAGATCGCCCGGTCCGACGAAAATACCGTCGACCCCGTCAACGCCGGCGATAGCGTCAATGTTATCCACCCCGAGCTGGCTCTCAATTTGCACCAACACGCTAATGTTGCCGTCAATCTGAGCAAAATAATCGGGGACGGTTCCATACTGATTGGAGCGGTGGGATACCGACACGCCGCGGACACCGCGCGGCGGATAGCGCGTCGCGGCCACCGCCTGCTCCGCCCCGGCCTGAGTTTCCACGAATGGAATCAGGAAGTTGTAAAAACCGATATCCAGCAGGCGTTTGATAATGACCGGTTCATTGGTCGGCGCCCTGACAACCGGCGCACTGACGCTGCCTTTTAGCGCCATAAGTTGTGGTATAAACGTGCAAATATCATTTGGCGCATGCTCGCCGTCCAGAACCAGCCAGTCAAAACCGGCCAGCCCCAGCACTTCCGCGGTAATCGGATTAGCCAGCGCGCACCAACAGCCATATAAACACTCGCCGTTTTGCAGTTGCTGCTTAAATCTATTTGGAAATATCACGTCACTCATTTTAACCTCGACAAAATTAAAACCTCGTGCGCCTCTTGAACGTTGCGGCTCTGATTAACCGTCACCCCGTTCCCGTCAGTGATTACATAAAATCAATAACGAAAAATATCCCGCCGGGTTACTCCACACATAAAAGACACGAATTAATTACGACAAAGACCACCTGTTTTCTGACAGCAACCACAGCGCTGCACAAAACGCATGCCGACATTACGAACAGATATTAACGACGAATTATTTATCAGAGCCGCACAACAACGGAGCCAAATACATAACGGACACTATAGAATTAACCGCTCCAGCCTCCCCACGATAAATAAATATGACGCCAGACCAAATAACCCCATTGACCCGACATAGAGAATGGCGAAATCAAACGAGTTCGTCCACGACAGGATAAAACCGATCGCCAGCGGCGTTATAATACTGGCTAAATTCCCGCACATATTAAATACGCCGCCGGCAATGCCCAATACTTCTTTAGGCGACGTATCGCTTAGCACACACCAGCCAAGATTCCCGAACCCTTTCGCAAAAAAAGCAAGACTCATTGCCCCGACCACAATAATTTCCGAGTCGGTATAGTTCGCCGTGATAATGGTGCACGACAATAACATGCCGCATATAATGGGCAATTTTCTGGCGACGGTCAGACTATATCCTTTTTTGAGCAGGAAATCGGAGAAGACCCCGCCGCTGATCCCGCCAATAAACCCCGCGACGGCCGGAATGGATGCGATCATCCCCACTTTCAGTATCGACATCCCCTTCGCCTGGTAGAGATAGGTCGGGAACCAGGTAAGAAAGAACCAGGTGATGGAGGTCAGGCAGAACTGGCCGATATACACGCCGATCATCATTCTATTGACGCACACCTTTTTTATCTGCGCAAAGCTCACTTTTTCTTTTTTAGGCTCAGCCCCCAACTCCGGCACGCCGCCGCCCTGTTTGATATAGTCAATTTCCGCCTGGTTGACCTTTTTGTGACGCATCGGATCCCGGATATAAACCAGCCACAGGACGCCGAGGACCACGCCAATCATGCCGATATAATAAAAGACATAATGCCAACTCCAGGTGTGCAATATGATCGTCATTAACGGAGTGACAAGCGCCAGAGAAATATACTGGGCCGCCTGATAAACCGAGGTAACAAATCCACGTTCTTTATTAGGAAACCATTGTACACTGAGTCGACTGTTGGCTGGAAAAGCCGGCGCCTCGATAGCCCCCATAAGCAATCTTAATATAATTAGAACCATTAATGGTGAAGCATATAAATAGATAGTGCCCTGCAACATAGTGACCAGAGACCATCCAATCAACGCGCCGCCGTAAACGATTCTGGAACCATATTTATCTAATAGCCAGCCGCCCGGTATTTGCATAATCACATAGGAAATGCCGAATGCCGAAAATGCAACGCCCATCATTTCAGGATCAAAATTCAGTTCCTTACTCATAAACGGGGCCACGACGGAGAGGGTTGCTCTATCGGCGTAGTTAAAAACAGTCGCGGCAAACAAGAAAAATAATATGATATATCTTATATTAGTTCTTTTTATCGGTTCTTCTTTCATTTACAACTCCTAAAATCATGTAGGGTTTTAAAATATGATTTTTTTCATTTAGAAGATGTCAGATGACCGACGCATTAAAAAAACAGCGCATCAGTCATCAAAAAATAATCAATCAGGGACGTTTGCCAAACTCGCACTGCGCAGCCGTCCATGCAACGGCCTGCTCGCTGAGCGTAAAGCCAAGCCCATGGCGGTCAGATACCAGCATGCGGCCATCGCGTAATTCGAGCTGCTCGTTAAATAACGGATTCAGCCATTCGAAATGTTCAAGCCAGGGTTCGACAGGATAGGCCGCGGCAAGATGCAGATGGATTTCCATGGCGAAATGCGGCGCTAATTTACGACCATGTTTGGCGGCTAAATCCATAATTTTCAGGAAGGGGGAAATCCCGCCCACGCGCGGCGCATCGGGCTGAACAAAATCGCTGGCATTGCCCAGAATTAATTGCTCATGCTCACGGAAACTGGTCAGCATTTCTCCCGTCGCGATCGGCGTATCCAGCGCGGTGGCTAATGCGGCGTGGCCTTCCACATCGTAGGCGTCCAGCGGTTCTTCAATCCAGACTAAATTGAACGCCTCCATTTTGCGGCCAATACGCATGGCGGTTTCCCGATCCCACTGCTGGTTCGCATCGACCATTAAGGGGAAATCATCCCCCAGCTCTTTACGCACCGCGGTCAAACGTTTCAGATCTTCTGCGGTATCAGGCTGACCAACCTTAATCTTGATGCCGCCGATACCGCTTTCGCGCGAAATAGCCACATTCTTTATCACCTGGTCCAGCGGGGTGTGCAGAAATCCGCCGGAGGTGTTATAGCACTGCACCGAATCGCGATGCGCGCCCAATAATTTTGCCAGCGGCAGTTGCGCGCGTTTCGCTTTCATATCCCACAGGGCAATGTCAAAAGGCGAAATGGCCTGGACCGCCATACCGCTCCGGCCGACGGAGGCGCCCGCCCACAGCAATTTGGTATAGATCTTATCAATATCGTTAGGATCTTCATTCAGCAGGTTATCAGCGATCTCTTTGGCATGGGCATAAATACCCGGGCCGCCGGCGCGTTTCGAGTAACTGAATCCAATACCTTCAAATCCATCGCGGGTACGAATTTCAGCAAAAATAATCGCCACTTCTGTCAGCGGCTTTTGTCGACCGGTCAGGACCTTCGCATCGCTGACCGGCGTCGCCAGCGGTAAAAACGCGAGCGAAACCTTGACCCATTCAATGCGGTCTCCCGTCTCGGCGGCGGTACGCACATTAGAAACCCGGGCGTAGGAAACGGCATCTGAGTTAGCACTGGTAGTCATCTTCATTTCTCCTGATTGAGTGTTCTTAAATCACGCTGAAGCAGTAATGTTTGCGCTAACATTTTTACGACGAACAAATTTTGCGCGCCACAAGCGAATCTCACTTGTGGGTCTTTGATCACAAAAATACTTAATAAACAAATGAGTAACAAATTTAAAGATTAAGAGACTTGTTTATGTAACGCTATAATTTAACTAAAAATGATAGCGCAATCATTTACTATAAAACCGACATAAGGCCGGCAGACAGCTTGCGCCGATCGACATTTCGTTCGGCGGGCGCGAAGAGTCGTCGGGTTGTCCGGGGGCGTTTTTATCAGCGATGTGAATCCGCGGCCGGCAGCCGGCGGCGCTCTGCCTTGCGGGAAAAACGTTATGCCACACGCGTTGAAATGTGGACGTTCGGCTCAGGATGAGAGGGGAAATTGAACGGCGACAACCGACGTTTTCCGCCGGTCGCTCCCGTTTTTTCGCAATAATTTCTGTCGCTTAGCGCATCAACCATCGTCGCTGGGTAAGATCGCCTTTTTACTATAATATATTGCCTTGCAACCTGGTTATCGCTGTTCAAGGACTGGTATGAAGGCTAAGAATGCTCAGCAGAAGTATGGCAAAACGAGATCACCAACGCTGGAAGATGTAGCACGCGAAGCCGGTCTGTCCCCCATGACGGTAAGCCGGGCGCTGAACAATCCTCATTTAGTTCGCGCAACAACCGTTGAAAAAGTAAAAAAAGCCATTGCCGTCACCGGCTATATTCCTAATTTATTAGCCGGCGGTCTGGCCTCAAGACGCAGTAAACTGATTGCGGTGGTGGTGCCGCAGATTAACAATAATATGTTTGTCGATACCGTTCAGGCCATCAGCGACCAGTTGGCCAAACGCGGATATCATATGCTGCTGTGCGTCAGCGGATATACGGAAGATAAGGAAAGCGAGATCGTTTCCGCTATTTTGTCTCGCCGCCCCGACGGCATCGTATTAACGGGCATACAGCATTCGCCGCAAATGAAACGCATCATCTTATCTTCTGAGCTCCCGGTGGTTGAAATATGGGATTTAACCCCGACGCCGTTGGATATGCTGGTTGGATTTTCTCATGAAAAAATCGGCAATAAGATTGCCAAATATTTATATAAAAAAGGATATCGGAAATTTGGTCTGATCTGGACCGAAGATAAACGCGCGGTGGTGCGTAAAAAAGGGATTACCGATACATTAGCTAAAAATAAGGTCAAACCGCTCGCCGAGGCGACGGTTCCGCTGCCGGCGACCTTATCGCTCGGCCGCGAGGGATTATGTCATCTGCTTGATTCCGGAAATAAACCAGACGCGGTGATTTGCAGCTCCGATACCCTTGCCCAGGGCGCGATAATAGAAGCCAGCCACCGGGGACTGCGCGTGCCGCAGGATATCGCCATTATGGGTTTTGGCGATCTGGATTTCTCCCGACACAATGTTCCATCCATCTCCACGGTGAAAATCGATCGATGGCGTATCGGAATTGATGCCGCCAATATGCTGGCGGACAAGATCGAGGGCGCGGAATTGAATGACGTGGTTATCGATATTGGCTTTGAATTAATAGAACGCGAGTCGACCTGAATATATTCGTTATGCTTCAGGCTATGGGGCGTTGGTCGAGCTCAATTATTCGGCCCCTCACCGCGCCGCCCGCCAGCGGCGCTCAACTCGCTTGCCGACCGATTCGTCCCCCGCTTACCGCCTTGCCTGCTTTGCCATAACCTTTCCCTGTGTGCTATGACCTTCCCCTGTTTGCCGTGCCTTTTCCTCTCTTTGCTATGACATCTCTCTGTTTGCCGTGCCTTTTCCTCTCTTTGCTATGACATCTCTCTGTTTGCCATGCCCTTTCCTCTCTTTGCTATGACTTCTCCCTGTTTGCCATGCCCTTTCCTCTCTTTGCTATGACTTCTCCCTGTTTGCCATGCCCTTTCCTCTCTTTGCTATGACTTCTCCCTGTTTGCCATGATCTTCCCCTCTTTGCAGTGCCCTTGCCCTCGCCTGCCGGGTAGCGATCCTGCCTTCAGGTATACAGGCTATATCCCGGATCGCCGAAAGCGACGTGAAACTGCCCTTCGCGCACGTCGTCGCAGTGTCGCAGTTCCTCGTTCCTCTGCCAGCGATGGCCCGGCCACACCAGTTCAGCCGTCAGGCTGCGCGGACGGTAGAGGTCGGCATACAGGGTGCCATAACCTCTGGCATAAGCCGCCTGAAACAACGGCGAGTTGAGCAGCGCGCAGCGGCGACTTGCGCTCTGCGTCTTGCGTACCGAATTTTCCAGCAGTTGCTCTCCCTCCGGACTGCGGGTGACGCGGGTATGTGCGGACCACAGATGGATCCAGCGTCGGCACGCGGCGCCATGCCGCCTGCGCCAATCAACGCCGGCACGCGGGCCAATCCATGCGGATAAATACGACTCACCGGCCGGCGGCAGTCGCTAAGCGGGAAGGCGGCAGGCGGCAGGCGGCAGGCGGCAGGCGGCAGGCGGCAGGCGGCAGGCGGCAGCAAAGCAAAGCAAAGCAAAGCAAAGCAAAGCAAAGCAAAGCAAAGCAGTATGGGCCGCTCGGCCGCGGCCTGCGCAATCTTGACTAAGCGCAGAATAGCTCCCCGCCCCTATTTTCATCGCCCGACCGCGCGGCGCGACCTAATCCCGCTGTAGCGACAGATCCATTTTCTCCGCCTGCAGACGGCGGCGTTTTTGCACGATCAAACTGGCGATGATGATCCCCGCGCACAGCGCGCCGGTAGCGACGATTTCGCTGCGATGTTGCGCCTGGAACAGCATGATAAACAGCACAGCCACGATAAACAGCATCACCAGATAAGTCAGTCCGGGAAATAACCACATGCGAAAAGTAATCACTTCATGATTGGCTTCGCGTTTTTTACGCATCACCAGGTGAGAGGCGGCAATCACCAGATAAACCAGCAGCGCGATGGCGCCTGAGCTGGCCAGCAGGAAACGGAATACTTCGCCCGGCGCGAAATAGTTGGCGAACACCGTCAGGAAGGCCGCCGCGGTGGAAGAAATAACCGCGACGTGAGGCGTGCCGACCCGGTTGGTCCGCTTCGCCACCGCCGGCGCGTCGCCGCGTTTGCTCAGCGAATACAGCATTCTCGATGCGGTATAGAGCGCCGAGTTTAAGCAACTGCAGACGGAAACCAGCACCACAATATCGACAATCAGTTTCGCATTTGGAATACCCATCGCCTCAAGCACGGTCTGATACGAACCGTTCTGCGCCAGCCCCGGCGTATTCCACGGCACCAGCGCCACCACCAGAAAAATCGACAGCAAGTAAAAAATGCCGATGCGCCAGATAACCGAATTGGTGGCCTTCGTAATTTCCCGCCCTGGATTTTTGGATTCGGCCGCCGCAATAGTGACGATTTCCGTCCCCATAAAGGAAAACATGGTGGTCAGAATGGCGGCCAATACAGCACCGGCGCCGTTGGGCATAAAACCATGGGTGTCAAACAGGCGAGAAACTCCGCTCACCTGACTGTGCGGCAACAAACCAAACACCGCCAGCCCGCCCAAAACAATAAAGCCGATAATGGCCAGCACTTTAATCAATGCGAACCAGAACTCAAACTCGCCGTAATGCTTCACGCTAAATAAATTGGTCGCCGTTAATACTACGGTGATAACCAGGGTTAATTGCCAGATGGCGAACTGAGGATACCAGGCATTAATAATCGCGGCCGCGGCGTTCGCCTCTAGCGGAATAACCAGCACCCAGAACCACCAATATAGCCAGCCAATGGTAAACCCCGCCCAATGCCCTATCGCCTTATCCGCATAGGTTGAAAAAGATCCCGAATCCGGCGAGGCGACCGCCATTTCGGCCAGCATCCTCATCACCATGACCACCAGCGCGCCGGCGGCCAGATAGGCCAGTAAAACCGCGGGCCCGGCCGCGGCAATAGCATGCCCGGAGCCAACAAATAATCCCGCGCCGATAACCCCGGCAATCGACAGCATGGTGACATGGCGCGATTTGAGATCATGACCCAGAACATCTGTTTTCTCTGTATTCATTCCCATCTTACACTCCGGTAGTTTGTTCTAAATTCAGACAACAACAGACTTAATGCTTTATTAGAAGGCGATTACCATGCCTTGTTTTTTGATTCGTTTCACTAAAAGATTACACAACAAGACGCAATGATTGCAGACAGTGTGACCACGAACAATCTTTATTAGCCGGCGCAGATAGCGGCTGAAACAGGACGAATATAAAATCGCGAATATTACCGCCAGACGTTATCAGTATGGTCGCGTTAATTATCAGCAAACGCCCATCATCAGGCGGCCGACATAAGCCGGGTCGATATTTAGCAAGCGAAGAGAGGCGGCGTCTAGTACCAATTTTCAAATAATTTATGGAGCCAATTTTTTCTGTCGCGAGGGTCGACCGCCTGTCGGGCGAGGCCTGTCGCCGTCGGCAGCCGAATGTCAGGCGGCGCCGTCCGGCCGGCAACGGAGCGATGCCGCGACACCGCAGCGATTGATTTGAGGCGCGGAAAATCACATTATTCCAGTCCGGCATGCCGAACAGGCCCGGATGACAATCTCCGACGCCGCCGGACAAATGCCGAAAATGGGAACATGACGGAGGTCAACCAGCCGTTGCTGCCGCGCCTCCGCGCCGTATAACAGGTGGTATATCATGCGGGAATCACCGGCCGCGGCGGAAAGCCGCGGTCATTTTCACTGTTTGCCTGAAAAGCTGCTGTTTTGTGACGACCCCACGACGGCCGAGGACGATCTGTTCAACCACGCCGCCGACGGCATGGCCGTCGCGCGCGTCTGGCAGGCGCCGCACAGTCTGGTGATTCCGGCCAGCTACCGCCGCCATGCGCAGCTGGACAGCGCGCGCCGGGCGTTCGCCGACCGCGGATGCCCTGTATTTCTGCGCCGTTCCGGCGGCGGTCTGGTGCCGCAGGGGCCCGGCATAATTAATCTCAGTCTGGCCTGGCCGCTGCGCCAGAGCCTGGGCGAAGCGGCGACGCCGGTCTACCTGCATCTGTGCGAGATCCTGCGCGACGTGCTGCGCGCTTTCGGCGTGGACAGCCATTTTCAGGCGGTAAGCGGTTCGTTCTGCGACGGCCGGTTTAATCTGGCCTGCGGCGCGGACGCCGACGCGCGCAAGATCGCCGGCACCGCGCAATGCTGGCGACCGCTGCCGGCCGACGACGGACGGGAAGGTCGACGGCACATCGTGCTGGCCCATGCGGTACTGCTGGTGGCGGCGGATCTGGCGCAGATACATCGCTGGGCCAACGGCTTCGAACAGTTGATCGGCAGCGACCGTCAGTACGATGCGGGCAAAACGGTCACCGTGGCGCAGATAAGCCGTCCGGCGCTGACGCCGGACGAACTGTGCCGGCGGGTCGGCGAGGCGCTGGGCGACGCGGTGCGGCGGCGAACCCCGCCCTTCCTCGCGCTCTGACCGCGGCGCGCGGCGCAAGACCGGCCGGCGCCGGAGCAGGTGCGTTTCCGCCGGACTTGTCCTGCGCTTGCCGCGCGACGGACGTCTTCATCCGCTTCGTCCATCGCGGGCCAACGATCCACGTGATTCAAAACGATAACGTCTTGTTCTGAAAACCGAATTATTTTAGAGCACGGATACATGCGCCGCCGGCAATGCGGGAACAAAGATGAAAACAGAACAGGGATAACTGGTTACCGTCGCGCCGCCGAGACAGGGAAAGCCCGACAAGATCCGACGGCATAAAGCGCCGAACGCAGCGAGCGGCAAGAGTGAACGCGCCCGGCGACTGCGCTATACTCATTGACGTTTGTTAACGTCCATCGCCACCCGCAACCGTGGCGAATCCGCTATCGCCGACAAGTAACCTGGGAGAGATTATGCCTGACGCCACGCCCTTTGTATTGATCCCCGGCCTGCTCGGCTCGCCGCAGCTCTATCGCGAGCAGACCACGATGCTATGGAGCGAGGGCGCCGTCATGCTGACCAACTCTTCGCTTGATGACAGCATCGCCGCAATCGCCGGCAGAATACTGGCCGGCGCGCCGGCGCGTTTTACCCTGGTTGGGCTGTCGATGGGCGGATATGTGGCGTTCGAAATCCTGCGTCAGGCGCCGCAACGGGTAGCGCGGCTGATCCTGCTGGATACCTCGGCGCGAGCCGACAGCGCGGAAGTCATTCAGGCGCGAGAACAGCAGATCGGACAAGTCGGCGCCGGCGGTTTTGACGCGATGATCGACGACGCATACGGTTTTTGCGTCCACCCTTCCCGTCTGACCGACGACGCGCTGCGCGCCGCCATACGGCAGATGGCCGGAGAAGTCGGCCCGGCAGGATTTATTCGTCAGCAGCGCGCCATTATCGGCCGCGCCGACTCGCGACCGCTGCTGGCGCAGATTCACTGCCCCACGTTAGTACTGGTGGGCGATGCGGACCGGCTGACGCCAATTGAGAACGCGCAGGAAATCGCCGCCGGCATCCGCGGCGCCTCGCTGGTTACGGTGCCGGCGTGCGGCCATGTTTCAACCCTTGAGCGCCCTGCCTTCGTCAACGAAACGATCGCCGCCTGGCTGCGCGCGACCCCGCCGGCCGGCTGAAAGATAGCGCAACCATTATGCGCAGGCCATCCCGGCGCGACGGCAAAACAACGCGCGGCGGATTCCGCGCAGCAATCAGCGCGACACGCTCAGGACAGCGGCTTGTCCGGCGCATTCTCCAGCGTTAAACCGCGCGCGCGAGCAATCGGCGGCATATCGTCCGGGTCTGAAACGACGGCATACCTGACCCAATACTTTGCGCCAAAATCGTCGTCGTCAATCACGTTATCACACCAGTAGTAGTGGTTCTTATCGCGGGCCAAAGGAGCCGGTGCGTTATCGAAGCGGCTGAATACAGGAACGACCGAGAAACTTTCCAGATCGACGCCTTCAATGACCCTTCCCAGGTAGAAAATCGCTTTTTCATCGCGGCTGTAACCGTTTGCCAGGTAGCGCCAGCTCTTGCGTTTAGCTTTGCGTATCGAGGCTCCTTCCGCGAAGGCAAACGCGTCATCATAGCCGACGAGAAAAGGCGCGCCGGATGAGCGGAACGTACGGGCATCGGCCTTGATCACCCGACGCGCGCGTTCGCTTCCCGGCGAGAAGAAAACACTGTTGACGTCCTTACCATAGCCGTAACTCCAGCGGTTATCCGAGCCATGATCGCAGGCAACAAACGTATTGGGATCGGCATTACGAACCTTGCCCATATGCGTCCAGACATGGTTACCGTCGGTCACGAATGTACGGCTCAGGACGCGAAACGTTGCCGGATTCGCGCCGGCTACACGATGGGCCCAACAATAGACGGCCCTCTCATCCTTTGAAAAACCGTTTGCATACTGCAGGAAACCTTTACGCAGTTTGAATTCGCCATCCAGTTTCGGCTTGCTGCCGTCACGCATGGCGATACATCCCCCCTCGCCAGGGCAATAGGGCAGTCCTTCAATGTCGGCATCAATGGGGTAAGGTTGCAGTTCTGGTATAATAAGCGTCGTCACGGTTCGTCCGTTCGTCTTTGGTTTTTTACAATATAACAGCCCCGCGACGGATATGCAGCCACCGCCGCGCGCGGCCGTTCAGGCGTATATTCCTTCGCAGAAAACCGGCCGGCGAGCGGCCCGGCAATGGGTGCCAGCTCCCCACATATAACATGTTAGATTTAGAATAAAAACCGCCAGTTCATTTCTCTTCCAACATTTCCCCGGCGGGTTCATTACTGTACAAATTCATTTCCGCCTTATATTCCTTACCGTATCCTTCTTCATCCCATATTTTTATCGCATATTTTTTCCATTCCTGCGCCAGATTATCCAGCTCACGGCTGAATGTAAAATAGCTGTCGCTGCCGTCATGCTGCGGTTGTGCGCCGCTGGCTATAATATGCTGACGAAATTTATCCGGATTATCAATAATCGGACAGGGCTGCATCAGATTCTTATTAAATGGAATATCACGTTTATATCCTTCAAAGAAGGGCGATTTCAGCACCTCAACGACCGATTTATCGCGAATATTATCGACCGCATACTGTTGAAAAACACAAGGCTCAACCCCGCCCTTAGCGTTAATATGCAAATAATTCGCCCCGCCGGACATACAGCCGTTCACCAGAAAACCATGGTTCCAGAAATCGGCAATAAAGGCGAAGCGGCCGGACTTACGTAATTGCTCTATCTTATGGAATCGTTCATAGCGCTGCTGCGCGCTGGGCACCAGATCGAAAGACGCATCGCGACCGATAGGCATGTATTGGAAAACCCACACGTACTCCACACCCAGTTCGCTGATAAAATCCCAATACTTATCATCCAGCATTTGTTCGTGGTTTTTACTCGTCGCCATCATGGAAGCGCCGCATAATATGCCGGCCGCGCGTAACCGATGATACGCAGTGAGGATTTTCTGAAACACGCCGTCGCCGCGCCGCCAGTCGGTCATGTTTTCCCAGCCTTCGATGGAAATCGTCACCGCCACATTGCCCAGTTCCGCCAGCCGCTGAACGCGCGACTCCGTCAGCAGCGTACCGTTGGTGTAAACCATAAAGAAGCAATCATTGAATTTGGCGAAGATACGCATAATAGCCGGGTAAACAAAGGGTTCGCCGCCGGTAAAGGTGAAAAACCTTACGCCGAGATCATAGAATTGCTGCAATATGTTCATCATTTCATCCTCTTCGAAATGATAACGGTCGCCATACAGCGCCGAATAGCAGCCTTTACAACGTAAATTGCAAGCGTAAGTCGGAGAAATTAATACCAAAAAAGGAATATGCGTATTATATTCAATACCCTTTTTATTGCGGATACTGCCGCCATAAATAAAATGATTCAGAATAAGATTATTAACCAGCTTTTCCCGCGGTTTTTTCCCCATGCCCCGCAGGGCCCTTATCCAGCCGGAAACCATCGGATCTTTGTTATGACATATTTCCGCCAGCCGGAGTAAATCATCTCTACTGTTACCGGCAAATTTAGCGCCTACGGTGAATATTTTTTCGAAGCCGTCCTCATCAACTTTATTAATAAGGGTTGATAATACCGGCGACATGGTCTTTGTAACCATTTGGTTAAACTTCGTTCCTAAACGTATCATTGCTAAGGCATCCTGTTCTGCACCACACTTATTTTATTGGGTTAAACAACTGAAAACAGTTAAGTCCGAATACCCTGAAAAAATGTTGATTCAGGTCAATATTTACATAAATACAGAAATAAATTAACGCCAGTCAAAGAGACATTTTTGCCACAGAAATGCCGATATCCTGCCATTATCAGACGAGTTATTATAGTGATATTTCATGTCTGTTTCGTTTATATTCAAAAAAATCAACAACAACCAAAAATAATCACAACAGGGTTGCCAATCGAACAAAGTGACATTTCACATTAAAATAATCAGTCGCGAGAACGATAAACGAGCGTCCGCAGCAGGTCGGCGGGCAGAGTACGCCCGACGGGGAAAACGCAGAGATGAGTACGGGCGGAAGGCGAAGCGCAATATTACGCCCATACGAATGGTTGCACCTGATGCCTTCCCCGGACAAACCACCGCAGATATACGAAAAAACAATAGATAAATCAATTTATTGTAAATTAACTCTTTGATAATTACTCCATTTCATCTCAACCAAAAGAAAACATCACATGAACATCAATTTCCCTCAAAATTAACAAGGTTGCACAAAGTTGCAACGTACTGGATAGTATCGCCTGCACAGTCTTTTATCATATTAAGGGGTGTCGAAGGCATGGGTACCACCACGATGGGCGTTAAACTGGATGAAGCCACGCGCGACAGAATCAGGCTGGCCGCCGGGAAACTGGATCGCACGCCGCACTGGCTGATTAAACAGGCGATTTTCAACTACCTTGACTGGCTGGAGGCGGAAAACACGCTGCAGGATAGCGCCTCGCCGGCGGCGGAAGGCGAGCAGGAAACGCCGGTCGTCGATGAGCCATATCAGCCGTTCCTCGACTTCGCCGGCCAGATCCTGCCGCAGTCAGTCACGCGCGCCGCCATCACCGCGGCCTGGCGTCGCCCCGAAACGGAGGCGGTACCGATGCTGCTGGAGCTGGCCCGGTTGCCCGCTAAACCAGCGGAAAAAACCAGACAACTGGCGAGCCGCCTTGCCGAACAGCTAAGGAAACAGAAAGGCGCCGCCGGTCGCGCCGGCATGGTACAGGGGCTGCTGCAGGAGTTTTCCCTCTCCTCGCAGGAGGGCGTGGCGCTCATGTGCCTGGCGGAGGCGCTGCTGCGCATCCCCGATAAACCGACCCGCGATGCGTTGATCCGCGACAAAATCAGCCGGGGCAACTGGCAGTCGCATCTGGGCCACAGTCCCTCCCTGTTCGTCAACGCCGCCACCTGGGGCCTGCTGTTTACCGGCCGGCTGGTTTCCACCCATAATGAGGCCAGCCTGTCGCGTTCGCTCAACCGGATTATCGGCAAGAGCGGCGAATCGCTGATCCGTAAAGGCGTGGACATGGCGATGCGCCTGATGGGCGAACAGTTCGTCACCGGCGAGAGCATCGCCGACGCGCTGGCCAACGCCCGCAAGCTGGAAGAGAAAGGCTTCAGCTACTCCTACGACATGCTGGGCGAGACGGCTCTGACCGACAGCGACGCCCAGGCTTACCTGCTTTCCTACCAGCAGGCGATCCACGCTATCGGCAAGGCGTCCAACGGCCGCGGCATCTACCAGGGTCCAGGCATCTCGATTAAGCTGTCGGCGCTTCATCCTCGCTACTGCCGCGCCCAGTATGAACGGGTAATGGACGAACTGTACCCGATTCTGAAATCACTGACGCTGCTGGCGCGCAGTTACGATATCGGCATCAATATCGATGCCGAAGAGGCCGACAGGCTCGAACTGTCGCTCGACCTGCTGGAAAAACTGTGTTTCGATGCCGAACTGGACGGCTGGAACGGCATCGGCTTCGTCATTCAGGCCTATCAGAAACGCTGCCCATTCGTCATCGACGCGCTGATCGAACTGGCGCAGCGCAGCCGCCGGCGACTGATGATTCGGCTGGTGAAAGGCGCCTATTGGGACAGCGAGATCAAACGCGCGCAGCAGGACGGGCTGGAGGGCTATCCGGTTTATACCCGCAAGGTGTACACCGATATCTCATACCTCGCCTGCGCGCGCAAACTGCTGTCCGCGCCGAACCTGATCTATCCGCAGTTCGCCACCCACAATGCCCACACGCTGGCGGCTATCTACCATCTGGCCGGCAATAACTACTACCCGGGCCAGTATGAATTCCAGTGCCTGCACGGTATGGGCGAACCGCTGTACGAACAGGTGGTGGGCAAAGTGGCCGACGGTAAACTGGATCGCCCCTGCCGCATCTACGCGCCGGTCGGCAGCCACGAAACGCTGCTGGCCTACCTGGTGCGCCGCCTGCTGGAAAACGGCGCCAACACCTCGTTCGTCAACCGGATTGCGGATACCGCCCTGCCGCTGGACGAACTGGTGGCCGATCCGGTGATCACGGTGGAAAAGATGGCGGCGACCGAAGGCGTCATCGGCCTGCCGCACCCCAGAATCGCGCTGCCGGGCGAGCTGTATGGCGAAACGCGCCGCAACGCCGCCGGTCTCGACCTGGCGAATGAACACCGGCTGGCTTCCCTCTCCAGCGCCCTGCTCAACTCCGCCGCCCGTCCGTGGCTGGCGCAGCCGATGATCGCCGGTTCGTGCGCCGGCGAAACGCCGCCCTTCGAGCCGGTGATTAACCCGGCGCAACCGGCGGATATCGTCGGCCGGGCGCGCGAGGCCGGCGAGCAGGAAATCGACCATGCGCTGCAGGCGGCGCTGGACGCCGCGCCCATCTGGTTCGCCACGCCGCCGCAGGAACGCGCGGCCATTCTCGAACGCGCGGCGACGTCGATGGAAGGCCAGACGCAGCAGTTGATCGGTCTGCTGGTGCGCGAGGCGGGTAAGACCTACGCCAATGCGATCGCCGAAGTACGTGAAGCGGTCGATTTCCTGCGTTACTACGCCAGCCAGGCGCGCGACGATTTCGATAATGACACCCATCGTCCGCTCGGCCCGCTGGTATGCATCAGCCCGTGGAATTTCCCGCTGGCGATCTTCACCGGTCAGATAGCGGCCGCCCTCGCCGCCGGCAACAGCGTTCTGGCCAAACCGGCGGAGCAAACGCCGCTCATCGCCGCTCAGGCGGTGCAAATTCTGTTCGGGGCCGGCGTGGCGCCCGGCGTACTGCAGTTGCTGCCCGGCCGGGGAGAGACGGTCGGCGCGCGGCTGATCGCCGACGATCGCGTGCGCGGCGTGCTGTTCACCGGTTCTGGCGCCGTAGCGTCGCTGCTGCAGCGCAACCTTGCCGGCCGGCTGGATGCGCAGGGCCGTCCGACGCCGTTAATCGCCGAAACCGGCGGCATCAACGCGCTGATCGTCGACTCCTCCGCTCTGACCGAACAGGTGGTGAGCGATGTCATAACCTCCGCGTTCGACAGCGCCGGCCAGCGCTGCTCCGCGCTGCGGTTGTTGTGCATACAGGAGGATGTCGCCGGGCACACGCTAAAAATGCTGCGCGGCGCGATGGCCGAATACCGCATGGGCAATCCGGACCGGCTGTCTACCGATATCGGCCCGGTGATCGACGCCGAAGCCAGAGACAACATCGAACGTCACATTCAGGCGATGCGCGCCAAAGGACTGACCGTCTATCGGGCGGTAAAAACCGACGCGCAGGACAGCAACGAGTGGCGCGAGGGCACCTTCGTCATTCCTGCGCTGATCGAGCTGAACGCCGTCGAAGATCTGGATAAAGAGGTCTTTGGCCCGGTGCTGCATATCGTGCGCTATCGCCGCGCGGCGCTGCCTGACCTGATCCGACAGATCAACGCCGCCGGCTACGGCCTGACCATGGGCGTCCATACCCGGATCGATGAGACGATCGCCCTGGCGCAGCAACAGGCCCGGGTCGGCAACCTGTACGTCAACCGCAATATGGTCGGCGCGGTGGTCGGCGTCCAGCCGTTCGGCGGCGAGGGGCTGTCCGGCACCGGCCCTAAGGCCGGCGGACCGCTCTACCTGTACCGCCTGCTGGCGCAACGCCCGGAAAATGCGCTGGCCGATGCGCTGGCGCGCCTGCCGCAGGACGGCGAACCGGCGCGGCCGTGGGCGGCCGTGCATCAGGCGCTGAGCGAATGGGCCGACGGCAGGCCGCAATTGTCCGCCCTGTGCCGGCGCTTTGCCGCGCTGGCGCAGAGCGGCACCCGGCGTCTGCTGCCGGGGCCGACCGGCGAACGCAACGCCTATGCCCTGTTGCCGCGTGAGCGCGTACTGTGCCTGAGCGACAACGAGCAGGATGCGCTGATTCAGCTGGCCGCCGTCGTCGGCGTCGGCTGTCGGGCGCTGTGGACGGACGACGTCCTGCACCGTCAGCTGTGGGAAGCATTGCCGGAAGCGGTGCGCACGCGCATCGATCTGAGCCCCGACCCGCTGGCGGCCGACGCGCGTTTCGACGCGGTGATCCACCACGGCGATGCGGATCGCCTGCGCACGCTGTGCGAACGCGTCGCCAGCCGCGACGGCGCCATCATCCCGGTGCAGGGCTTTGCGCACGGCGAATCGGACATTTTGCTGGAGCGCCTGCTGCTCGAACGTTCGCTGAGCGTTAATACCGCCGCCGCCGGCGGCAACGCCAGCCTGATGACCATCGGCTAAACCTCGCCGCCGGTCCGGCGCGAACTGGCAATTGCGGCGCCGACGCGCCACAATAGCGCCGCATAACGCCGCGAGATTATCGGCCCGCCCCCTGACGGAGCGGGCCGCCGGCTGTCGGCGCTGAACCATCCCGCCCATGAGGTATGACCGATGCAGATTGAACCCCTGCCCCCGCTGAATACGCTGATCGCCTTCGAGTGCGTGGCGCGCTACGGCAATATTTCGCGCGCCGCGGAAGAGCTTAATCTGACCCAGAGCGCCACCAGCAGGCAGATCCTGCAGCTTGAGGAGACGCTCGGCTGCAAGCTGTTCCAGCGCACGCAACGCCGGGTACTGCTGACGCCGCGCGGCGAGGCCTATGCCGCGCAGGTGCGCAAACAGCTGGCCGAGCTGTCGCAGGCCACCGCGGAGGTCATGGGCTGGAGCGGACTGCCGCAGGTCACCATCGCCTGCACCAGCGCTATGGCTTCGCTGTGGCTCTCTTCACGCCTCTCCTCTCTGCGCCTGCTGCTGCCGGAACTGCAGATCCGCATGAAGATTTCGGATAGCTTCGCCGATTTGCGCTCCTCCGAGTTCGATCTGGCGATCTTTTATCTGCGCGAACCGCCGCCGGGTTTTCATACTTCGCCGCTGTTCGATGAAATCTGCTATCCGATGTGCGCGCCGGACTATTTGCCGCGCATCGACGTCGCGCAGCACGCCGAAAGCCTGCTGCAGCATACCCTGCTGATTCAGGACGACCCGCAGCGCGAATGGACCGGCTGGCGAGACTGGTTCGCCGCCCAGGGCGTAACCGGGTTTTATCCGCGCCAGACGTGGCGCGCGAACAATTACCCTTTTCTGGTCCAGTGCGCTATTCAGGGGGACGGTATCTTGCTTGGCTGGGAAGGCATGGTGCAGGATTATCTCAGCCGCGGCGAGCTGGTCGCCGCCTGGCCGAGCAAACTGGCGGCCAACGGAAAATGTTATTTGATGACGCCGCAAGACCGTTATACCAAACCGATTCTGCGCCGGGTTATCGACTGGCTACGCCCTAAATAATTAGCGACGCGAAAAAGGCGGACTATTTATATTCGTCAGACTTCAGATGCTGCGCTCAATTATTTATTCGGCCGGGCGCCGGGCCTCCCCTGCGGCGTCGCCGTCGTCGGCGTTCAAATCCGCATCCGCCGGATTCGTCGTCCGAATCACCGACCGGTGTAAGTCCATCGGGATTAATGCAAGACATCCTGCCGCTCACCGAAGGTCAGTTGTTGGCCGGGCAAATTCGTTCCAGCCGAATTTATCCGCCGCCTGCCGTATACCCAAAATAGTTCGAATAGCGGGAAGGCGGCGACACCGTGAATCCCCGGGAGCTTACGCCAGTATGTGGCTGGGGTGAGCAAAGCGCGCCCACGCACCTGCGTTCTGGAGTATGAAGGGTATATAACTGTAAATAATCCGTCAGCGCATTAAATCCCACGCCGTACCTTTGGCATACTTTTTTCTTATATATTGCCTGCGTTCTAAATAATTTACGCGCCAGGATAAAACCTTATCGTTTTGAATAACGCAACGCGCTGGTCCTTTATGCGCGACGCGCATGAATGCGCCGCGTTACGCGCCAGCCGGATAGCCAATAGGATTTGAATGACGCAGGCGGCGGCCGCGCCGGGTAAGGCGCGGGGACGAGACAAATAATCAGAAGCGGGCAACGCACACGCAACCAGATGTATCGCGAGGATAAAAAATTAATAACCGCGATATCGGTTTGCTACGCGGCATGATTAATTTAAATCGAACGGCGGAGTTTTATTCTTTAAGGCAAAACGGCGACGGCGCGAGGCATGCATGCCGATCAGGGTAAAAATCAGCCACATCGTCTGCGAAATAACCGCGGCCAAATTAAAATCGTGGCTCAGGGAATAGAGCCCGCAGGCGCCGCCGACAATATTCAGATACGCGTAAATATTGGAGTCAATCATTAGCTTGCGTAACTGGACCAGCGCATAAGCCAGCAGATAACAAAATACGCCAATTAAGCCAATGACGGTATGCAGTTCCACATGCCTATTCCCCCTTCCGGACTCGATGATTAGGAAAATAGGCCTTTTTACGGTATCCTGCAGTGCATTTTTCGCATAGTTTGATACATAAAACTCATATATCAGGCTTAACGCGTTTTGATATATATCATAATTATTTCACTCCGCTAAGAGGGTGATAAGTAAATACAGAGACCAACACCATGGGGAGGAATAAATGAAAAAAGAGCATTCGGATTTACAGAAATTACTCGAGCACGCTCAATTTAGCCGCCGGTCATTTCTTAATACCGCCGCGCTTCTCGGAGCAGGCAGCGTACTTTCTTTATCTCCTCTGAGCGGTTTCGCCGCCGACGCCGCGCCGAAGAAAGGCGGAGTACTCAAATTGGGTATGTCGGGCGGAAATACCAGCGATACGCTCGATCCCACGCTGTTCAGCGACTGGGTTCCGCTCAACCAGGCCTATATGCTGATGAACGGTCTGGTCGAAATCGATGAAAACAACCAGGCGACGCCCGAACTGCTGGCTGGCTGGCTGGCCGAACCGGGCGCCAAAGAGTGGCGCTTTAAGGTGCGCCAGGGCGTAACGTTCCATAACGGCAAAACGCTGGACGCGGACGATATCCTGTACTCCATCAACCTGCACCGCGGCGATCAATCGCGCAGCGCCATCAAATCGCAGTTGGCCAGCATCACCAGCCTGCGCAAGAGCGCGGCCGATGAAATCGCCATCACGCTCGACAGCGGCAATGCGGATCTGCCGTTCCTGCTGGCCGATTACCACCTGATGGTGGTGCCGAACGGCTTCACCGACTGGTCGCATCCCATCGGCACCGGCGGTTTCACCTTCGAGCACTATCAGCCTGGCGTACGCTCCCTGTTCAAACGCAATCCCAATTACTGGAAGCCGGATCGCGCCTTCGTCGATGCGGTGGAGGTGCTGGTGATCAACGATCCGACGGCGCGCACCAACGCGCTGATTTCCGGCCAGGTGCACGCGATTAACCGCGTCGATTTCAAAACCGTCGACTTCCTGAAACGCAGCCCGGCGCTGAATATCATTCGCTCCTCCGGCGGACAACACTTCACCTTTCTGATGGATTGCCGCGTCGCGCCGTTCAACGATAACAATGTGCGCATGGCGATTAAACACGGCATCGACCGGGAAAAAATTCTCGCCACCGTGCTGCGCGGTTACGGCAGTCTGGGCAACGATCATCCGATCCCGAAGACCGATCGCTTCTTCAACAAGGCGCTGCCGCAGCGCGCCTACGATCCGGATAAGGCCAAATTCTATCTGAACAAAGCGGGCCTGAGCACGCTGCCGCTTGAGCTGTCCTCTTCCGACGCGGCCTTCGCCGGCGCGCTCGACGCCGCCGCCCTGTACCAGGGACAGGCGGGTCAGGCGGGTATGAAAATCACCATCAAGCGCCAGCCGGCGGACAGCTACTGGGACGACGTGTGGATGAAAGCGCCGTTCAGCATGGGCTACTGGGGCGGACGGCCGACCGCCGACCAGATGTTTTCCACCGCCTGGCAATCCAGCGCCAAATGGAACGACGCGCACTGGAAGAACGAGCGGTTCGACGCGCTGCTGCTGCAGGCGCGTTCCCTGCTGGATGAGAAACAGCGCGGCGAAATTTACGGCGAACTGCAAAGCATTGCGCGCGACGACGGCGGCGCGATGATTCCGCTGTTCGGCGATTATCTGGATGCAGCCAGCAAAAAACTGGGCGGCGTGAAACCCCATCCGTTGTTCAACTTTATGGGGGGCCGTCTGGCTGAACGCGTCTGGCTGGAGTCATGATGAAAAAGCAAATTCTTCATCGCCTGTTGCTGGGCATTCTGACGCTCTGGCTGGTCTCTGTACTGATCTTTCTCGGCACCGAACTGCTGCCTGGCGACATCGCCAGCGCGCTGCTCGGGCAAAACGGCACCCCGGAAACCGTGGCCGCGCTGCGCACGCAGCTGGGGCTGGATCAGCCGGCCATCTGGCGCTACCTGAACTGGCTGGGCGGCGTGGTGCAGGGCGATCTGGGCACCTCGCTGGCCAACGGCCGGCCGATCGGCGAAGAGTTGCTGCCGCGGCTGGGAAACACGCTGTTCCTGGCCGCCTATGCCGCGCTGATCGCGATCCCGCTGGCGGTGGCGCTCGGCATCGGCTGCGCCATCTGGCGCGGCTCGCTGTTCGATCGTCTGGCCAACTCGCTGACGCTGCTGAGCATCTCGGTGCCGGAATTTTTCGTCGGCTACCTGCTGGTGATGTTCTTCTCCATTCATTTCGCCTGGTTCCCCAGCCTGGCGATGGTCAGCCCGGACGCCTCGCTGAGTCAGCGCCTCTACGACGCTACGCTGCCGATGCTCACGCTGGTGCTGGTGGTGCTGGCGCACATGCTGCGCATGACCCGCGCGTCGGTCGGCGCGGTAATGTCGAGCAGCTATATCGAAACGGCGCTGCTGAAAGGCATCCCGCGCTGGCGCATCGTGCTGGGCCACGCGCTGCCCAACGCGCTGGCGCCGATTATTAACGTCATAGCCTTTAATCTCGCGTATCTGGTCGTCGGCGTGATCCTGGTGGAAGTGGTATTCGTCTATCCGGGCATCGGGCAACTGATGGTCGACGCGGTCAGCAAGCGGGATCTGCCCGTGGTGCAGGCGTGCGGGCTGCTGTTCGGCGGCACTTATATCCTGCTGAACACCCTCGCCGATCTGCTGGCTATCTGGTGCAACCCCCGTTTACGACATGCGAGGTAAGGCATGAAAAGAATAAATACTCGCGGCATACCAATCTCCGCCTGGCTTGGTTTGTTTATTATCGCCGTCAATCTGATCGGCGCGCTGTTCGCGCCCTGGCTGGCGCCGCACGGCGAAACCGCCCAGGTGGGCGATATCTGGATGCTGCCTTCGGCCGACTCGCCGCTCGGCACCGACAGCCTGGGGCGCGATATGCTGTCGCGCATTCTGTTCGGCGCGCGCACCACCATCGCCATCGCGCTGGTCATCACCTTTAGCTCCTTCATCATTGGGATCATCACCGGCTTCACCGCCGCTATTTACGGCCGCTGGGTGGATATCGTGCTGACCCGTATCGTCGATACGCTGATGTCGATACCGGTGTTGATTCTGGCGCTGATCGTCCTGTCGGTGCTGGGCACCTCGATTCCGGTGCTGGTCGCCACCATCGCGCTGCTGGACGCCACCCGCGTATTTCGGCTGGCGCGTCTGGTGGCGCAGGGCATCGTCTGTCAGGAGTATGTCGAACTGGCGCGGCTGCGCGGCGAGGGCCTGCGCTGGATCCTGACGCGGGAAATCCTGCCGAACGCCATTCCGCCGCTGCTGGCCGAATTCGGCATGCGCTTCTGTTTCACCTTTCTGTTCATCGCCGGACTCAGCTTTCTGGGGCTGGGCATTCAGCCGCCGTACGCCGACTGGGGCAGCATGGTGCGCGACAACGCCCAGGCCATCAACTTCGGTCAGCTGGCGCCGCTCTATCCGGCGGCGGCCATCGCGTTGCTGACCATCGGCGTCAACCTGGTGGTGGACTGGCTGCTGGCGCGCAACAACCTGTCTCTGGGGGATGAAGCATGAACCAACCCATTCTTGCCATGCGCGGTCTGCGCATAGAAACCACCGAAGGCGTGCCGCTGGTGCGGGATATCTCGCTGGCGCTGCAGGCCGGCGAAGTGCTCGGTCTGATCGGCGAATCCGGCGCCGGCAAGTCCACCATCGGACTGGCCGCGCTCGGCTATACCCGGCCGGGCTGCCTCATCAGCGCCGGCGAAGTGCGGATTAACGGCCAGTACATCGTACCGCTGTCCGCCGCCGGCAAACAGGACATTCGCGGCAAGCGCGTGGCCTACGTGGCGCAGAGCGCCGCCGCCGCGTTCAATCCCGCGCTGACCATCGGCAAACAGGTGTGCGAAGGCCCGCTGCGCCACGGCCTAATGAACAAGAGCGAAGCGCAACAATGGGCGGTCACGCTGTTTAAGGCGCTGGATTTGCCGGATGCGGAAAACATCGGCAAACGCTATCCGCATCAGCTTTCGGGCGGTCAGCTGCAGCGCGCCATGGCGGCGATGGCGATGTCCTGCAAACCCGATCTGCTGGTGATGGACGAACCGACCACCGCACTGGACGTCACCACGCAGATTGAGGTGCTGGTTATGCTGCGCAAACTGGTGCGCGAGTTCAACACCGCCGCGCTGTATATCACGCACGACCTCGCGGTGGTGGCGCAAATCGCCGACCGCATCATGGTGCTGCGCCAGGGGCGCGAAGTCGAATGCGGAGCCACGGACGACATCCTGCAGTCGCCGCGCGAGGCGTATACTCAACAGCTGGTGGCCGAGCGGGTGCATGCGCTGACGCCCGTCCGGCAGGCGGAGGCCGGAGCGCCGGCGCTGCTGGCGTTGGATCGCCTCAGCACCGGCTACAACGGCAAACGCGTGGTGCACGATATTTCCCTGGCGCTGCCGAAGGGGCAAACGCTGGCGATTATCGGCGAATCGGGCAGCGGCAAGAGCACTCTGGCGCGCGCGCTGTGCGGCCTGCTGAACGATACCGTCGGCGAGGTGACGTTTGACGGCGCGCCGCTGGCCAACCGCTATCAGCAGCGAAACAAAGAGACGCTGCGCCGTATCCAGATCATTTATCAGTTGCCCGACGTGGCGCTTAACCCGCGACAAACCATCCTGGACGCAATCGGCCGGCCGATGGCCTTCTATTTCGGCCATAATAAAAAGCAGGTGCGGGCGCGCGTGGAAGAACTGCTGCAGTTGACTGAACTGCCGGTCTCGCTGGTCGATCGCTACCCGGGCGAGCTGTCCGGCGGGCAGAAACAGCGCGTCTGTATCGCCCGGGCGCTGGCCGCCAACCCGGAGCTGATTATCTGCGACGAGGCCACCTCAGCGCTCGATCCGCTGGTCGCCGAAGGCGTGCTGAACCTGCTGCGCCGTTTGCAGGAGAAGCTCGGCCTCTCCTATCTGTTTATCACCCACGACCTCGGCACGGTGAAACGCGTCGCCCAGCAGGTGGCGGTGATGTATCAGGGCCATATCGTGGCGCAGGGGCCGACCGGACGAGTATTCAGCGCGCCGATGCACCCCTACACCGAAAAACTGCTGACCTCCGTACCCGAAATGCGCCGCACCTGGCTCGACGAGGCGCTGGAAAAACGCGACAACGACATTCTGGCAGAGACATAAAATGAAGAAAATAGTGACTCATTTTCCGCACAATGTGGCGGTCACCGAACATTTCTGGATTCCGCTGGCGGACGGCACGCGCCTGGCGGCGCGGATGTGGCTGCCGGAAGGCGCGCACGGCCAGCCGGTTCCGGCGATCCTGGAGTATATCCCCTACCGTAAGCGCGACGGCACCCGCACGCGCGACGAACCGATGCACGGCTGGTTCGCCGGCCACGGCTATGCGGTTTTGCGCGTCGATATGCGCGGCAGCGGTGAATCGGACGGCCTGCTGGCCGACGAATATCTGTTGCAGGAACAGGAAGACGCGCTGGAAGTGATCGACTGGATTAGCCGCCAGATCTGGTGCAGCGGCGCGGTCGGCATGATGGGCAAATCCTGGGGCGGCTTCAACTGCCTGCAGCTGGCCGCCCGTCGCCCGCCGGCGCTGAAGGCCATTATCACGGTGTGCTCAACCGACGATCGCTACAACGACGATATCCACTACAAAGGCGGTTGCCTGCTGAACGATAACCTGTGGTGGGGCGGTATCATGCTGGCCTATCAGAGCCGCCCGCAGGATCCCGAGCTGGTGGGCGAAGGCTGGTATCAGGACTGGATGCGGCGGCTCGACAATATGCCGTTATTCCCGGCGCTGTGGATGGCGCACCCGCTGCGCGACGCCTACTGGCGCCATGCGTCGGTGGGCGAAGACTGGTCGGCCATTCAATGCCCGGTGATGGCGATCGGCGGCTGGGCCGACGCCTACAGCAATGCGGTCTTTCGCCTGATGGACAATCTGCAGGTGCCGCGCAAAGCGATCATCGGCCCCTGGGCGCATATCTATCCGCAGGACGGCACGCCGCAGCCGGCGATCGGCTTCCTGCAGGAGGGCGTACGCTGGTGGGACCGCTGGCTGAAAGGCGTCGACAACGACGTACTGGACGGCCCGCGCGTGCAGGCCTGGCTTAACGACAGCCAGCGCCCCTCCTCGCAGCGGCCGCAGGCATTCGGCGAATGGATCGGCATCGACGGCGACAGCGCGGCGGCCGGCGCCCCGCGCGCGTTTTATCTGCGCCGCGGCCAGTTGAACGATCGGCCCGACGAAACCGCCGGCTGGCGCGACATCTGCTCGCCGCAGAGCCACGGCCTGATGGGCGGCGAATGGATGGGCGCCGGCGTGCCGGGCGAAAGCCCCGGCGATCAGCGCATCGATGACGGCCAGGCCGAGTGCTTCGACAGCGAGCCGCTGAGCGAAGCGCTGACGATATATGGCTTCCCGCGGTTCAGCGTGGCGCTGAAAAGCGACAAACCGGCGGCCATGCTGTATGTACGGCTGTCGGACGTGGCGCCGGACGGCGCGGTGACTCGCGTTTCGCACGGCTGGATGAACCTGAGCCATCGGCAGGGGCAGGATCGGGCCGTCGCGCTGACGCCGGGCGAAACCATCGATGTCGACGTCCAGCTGGACGGCATCGCCTGGCGCTTCGCCGCCGGCCACCGGCTGCGCGTTTCGCTGGCCACCACCTTCTGGCCGATGGTATGGCCGATGGCCGAAGCGGCGACGCTCAGCGTCGATCTGACCCGCGCCGCGCTGCGCCTGCCGGTCTGCGACTCGGTTCAGCCGGTCGCCGGCCCGGATCCGCAGCCGGCGACCGCGCCCGATACGCCGCTGACTATTCTGTCGCCCGGGCGGGTCGATCGTCATGCCTCTTACGATATCGTCACCGATACCTGGACCTACGTCACTGAAGGCATCGGCGGCGTGTTTGGCGAGGGGGTGTACCGCTTTGACGATATCGATACCACCGTCGACCACAGTCTGCGGCGCCAGTTGACGATTAACAGTCAGAATCCCCTGTCGGCCAGCTACCTGCTTACCCAAACCATGAAAATGGGACGGGAAGGCTGGTGGACCGAAGCGGATATTACGCTGGAGCTACGCGGCGATCTCAGCCACTTTATCCTTAGCGCCGACATGCGGGTTCAGCACAACGGCAGCGAAGTCTTCAGCCGTCAGTGGGAGCAACGCATTCCGCGCTAATCGCCTGCGCCCGCCGCGCCGCGGCGGGCGTCTCTTCCATGTTATCCTTCGCGTCGCGCCCGGCGCCGGTCAGTCATTGGGATAAAAACAGCGCATGCGCCCGGCAACAGCCGTTGTTATCATACCGGACGGTACCGGTCGACGCCCGCCGGTCAACAGCGGACGACGCCTTTCAATGAGACTGAAGCATGGATATAACTTTTCCCGTGGCAACCGATACCGCCACTCTCGTTATCTTCGATCTGCAGGCGCTGAAACATCGAATCGCCGATACCGCCGACTGGTGGAGCATTGAGGAAGATGCGATCGACGAAATGAATAACGGCAACGTTATTTTTCTGGATCTGCGCGCCGACGGCGCATATCGGGTGGAACTGGTCGGAACGCTGACAAACGCCGACGGTAGCCTGTCGATTCACTGTCCGTCGGGTCAGGTGTTTATCGGCGCGGGCGAGGACACGACCGGCGATGATCTGGAGCCGGATGATTCCGCCTGTATATCAGGCAGATTCATCGACATCGCCGCCGGCCGTTATGCCGTAGGCTTTAAACGCGATGACAATGTCATCAGGTTATCTTTTGCACCGACGCAGGAAAGCAAAAACAGCCTTAGCGAGATCGTTCGGTTATAACGTCGCGGCTAATCGGCGCCCATAAATGTAGCCCCGGCATACGGAAAACGGCGTATGACGGACGGCCTTCCTGGCGCATAAGCGCTGCACCGCGGCGCGAACCGGCCAGACAGCCGCGCAGTCGACGACGCGCGGCGGCGGAGCGAGTCGGCGCCGGCCAGCCCGCCGCTCAGGACAGCGTCGGTCCGGTCGCGTCGGATCGACCTGCCGCAACCATACTCATTAGCGCTACGCAGTCGGTCAGATTGCGGCGCGCGGCGATCGCCAGCGGCGTTTCGCCCGCCGCATTGGCTTTGCCCGGATCGGCGCCGGCCGTCAGCAGACTGGTCACCATCTGTCTGACCTGCGGCTCATCGACCTCATCTTCGTCGAAAAATAGCGCCGTATGCAGCGGCGTATTTCCCCCGTCATCCCCGCTATTGACCTCTGCGCCGCGTTCGCAGCAGAAGGTCACGATAGCGCTATGGCCGCGATAAGCGGCGTAGTGCAGCGGCGTGATAAGCTGGTCGTTGGCCCTGAGCTCAACCTCGCCCTGCAGCACGGCGCGCCTGAATAATTCATCCGCCACGTCCGAATCGCGCCGCAGACTGATGGCATGCAGCAGGTTGTCGCCATTGCCGGCGACATGATGCCGGCTGCCCCAGGCCTCCGGTTGGTTCTCCAGCATGTAGACACAGCGCGGATCGCTACACTGCGCGGCCACCATCAGCGGCGTGCGGCCCTGCGCATCCGGCTTGCCGCCGTGCGCGCCGCGGCGCAGCAACATCCCGGCGATTTGCTCATGCCCGGCGCGAATGGCGCACAACAGAGGCGTAGCGCCTTCCTCATCCGCCGCATCGATATCCGCGCCGTGCGTCAGCAGGCGTTCGATGATCGCTATTTTGAGCGCCTCGTCGACCTCATGCGGCTGCCTGCACTCCTCGTCATCCGGATAGCTATCATAGCCGTACGCCTCCTGCGCCGCCTCGTGCAGGGCCGTACGCCCGCGTGGGTTGCTCTGGCGCGGATCGGCGCCGTGCGCCAATAGCGCCTCGATCGCCGTCAGACAGCCGCAGGCGGACGCGCACATCAGCGGCGAATCGCCGTCGGGATCGAGCCAGTTCATATCCGCGCCCGCCGCCAGCAACATCTCCACCGTGGCGCGGCGATCCTCGCCGCTGACCCACCCCCAGTTGCTGATGGCGCGGTGCAGCGCGGCCGAGTTGTCGAAACCGCCCACCGCGTCAGGATTCGCCCCTTTGTCCAGAAAATACCTGACCAGTTGCGTCTGACACTTGGATACGGCATAGAGCAGCGGCGTAGCGTTCTGCCCGCTGCAGGCTTCAATATCCAGCAGACCGCGTCGGTCAAGCTCATCCAGATAGCGGATGATTTCGGACTGCGGTTTGTCGCTTTGGCGGGTCGACAGAAAATGAACAAACTGCTCCTGTTTGATACAGCACCGGCGCCGCGGATCGGCGCCATGATCCAGCAGCAGTTTGAAGAGGTCGAAATAGCCCAGCATGGCGGACCACTCCAGCGCGCTGAACTCAAGTCTGATAATGCCCTCACGATGCTGATACTCGCGCGTCAACTTGCGTTTACTGGTGCAGTTCGGATCGGCGCCCTGTTCGAGCAGCAGACGGCTTAAGCCGCACAGGTACTGCCCCACGCTCTCGTTATTGCCGCCCGCGCGGTCCATGCTATAAATCAGCAGCGGCTGTTCGTTATACGCAACAATGTTATCTTTCATCTTACGCGCAATGACGCGATTCGGGTCATCGCCCGCAATCAACCGCCTGACGGTCTCCAGCGACACGCGGGAAACCAGCGCCCATCTCAACGGATCGCCGGATTCCTCGCTGAGCTGATCCAGCGGTTCAGGCAAACTGTCCAGCAGCGGGCTGATATCCTCGCCGGCATGAGCATAGAACATAAAACTGGCGATCAGATTGCCGCTGAAGTGCTCATTCTGCATCACGGCATTGAGCGGCCAGCCGATAGACAGCAGCGCAGGCGCCAGGATCATGAAAGATTCCGCGTTGTATCTCACGGCCAGATCCGCCAGGGTGAGACACGAGTCCAGCGGCGCATAGTCGTTGGAGTTATAATTAAACGGCTCCTCCAGCGGCAGCGACAATCCCCGGCTGCGATAGATTTCCTGCAGCCGATGCAGGGCTGCCGTCACCTTGCTCAGAGGCATCCGATTGCCGTGGGAATCGCAGGTGAACAGATAAGAGAACACCGTTCCCTGCTTGATATCGCGCCAGGTCAAATCGGCGCCGCGCGCCGCCAGCAGGCTGGCCTGTTCGAGATGGTCGTGCCAAATCGCCAGATAGAACGCGGACAGGCCGTGGCATTCGATGGCCGCGCCGCGCTCCAGCAGCCAGGGAAGCAGCGCGCCGCCGTGCTCGACTTCGTCCGGCCAGCCCGCCGCTATCTGCAGGGCGCTGAGTCTGAAATTCCCCCACGGCCCCGGCGCATTGATATCCGCCCCCCTCTCCAGCAGCATGCCCAGCAGCGTCAGCTTCTCATTGCACGTCAGGTGGGTAGCGATCGCCAGATCGCTGAACATCTGGTCGATACCTGGCGCGCCGTGCGGCAACCGCTGGATAATCCGCCTGATTTCCCGGACATCGTGCAGCAGGATGCTGACGGGCAGATCGAGCGCCCGCGTCTGATTAATCTCGCGCAGCCGGCGGGCCAGACGCAGGCCGAAGTTTTCGCTGGTCAGGTAGGGGATCATATTAACTTTTTCGTCTTCCGGCACGGTCACGCCCGCCTCCAGCAGCCGGATAAAACCGGTGTAGTGCCCGCGTTTGAGCGCCTCCAGCCCCAGACCGGAAAACTTGCAGCCGCGCAGATCCAGATCCATGCGCAGCCCGCCTTTCTGTAACTCATCCAGTACGCTGGAAAACGTCGTGGCGGAGATCTTTTCCTGCCGGTCGTAGAGTGACGGATTGATCAGCGCCTGGTAAAGCGGCGCGGCCCAGGGCTGCTCCGCCTGGTTGACGTCCGCGCCCAGCCGGATCAGCCAGCGTATCCGCAACGTATCGATGCGGATATCCTGCAGGCTCAGATAGTAGGCCAGCACGGTCTTGCCGCTGGCGCGGCTGTCGGTCTGGTTCAGATCCAGCCCCTGACGCAGTAAAAAGGCGAAGTGCGACTCTTTTAGCGCCTTACGCCCGACCAGCGCATGCAGTAGCGGCAGCCCGTCGATATAGTCGGGCAGGCTCACGCCAGAAGCCAGGAATGCCTCAATAAGCGGCAGCGACAGCGACGTCACCGCCCCTTCCATCGCCGAACGCCGCTGGCCTGGCGCGCCGATGACCAGCTCACAGCCCAGCGACAACAGATAGCTGGCTATATTAGCCCGGCGATGCGTCACGGCATGATGAATTGGCGTATACCCCTGCTCATCGGGCGTGTTGCAGTTTTCAGCGTTGACGCGCTGACGGATTTTTCTCAGGCTGCCGGCTTTAATCAGTTCGCCGATAGTCTGGTTACGGTTAAAAAACATCGGGTTATCCTGGATCAATTTGATGGGCGGGATAATACCATCTGACGCCGCTATGTTGCATAGCGCGGATAGCTTTTGTTCTTTTGGCGATACGCGCGGTTCCCTTGCGCCGTTAAACGGCGAAATAAGCATCCGGGTAATCGCGGAAGACGAAACGGGCAATAGAAATAAGTCTGAAGCGACGACGGAATTTTAATTACATGGCAAAATCTGTAGTTAAACAGGCCGCCGGAAAGCAGTCCTGACCACCAAAGCAAAATCCATCTAAAGATGAGAGAATATCTTTTCTGTAAAACGGCAATATGGAACCGGCTGACGGTGGATAACAAGATGGCGCCAATGACAACCAAAGACGATGTTATTAAACTGATTTATCGGCTTGCCTCAGACAGACGAGACAACCCGGAGCAATGGGAAAATCGTGATTTATCTTGTTATCTGGAGGCGATGGCCTCATGGATAGAGGATATGGATGGCTTTTACGAAAATACGGGACGGCGCGCTCCCGGCGACATTAGCTGGTCTGTTCTGGCGGATATATTACAGGCCGCCAAAATTTATGAATAAGTGCCGCCCGCTCAAACACGCGCCTGAACAACGACCAGGCGCTTGCCGCCCGGCTAATCCCTGATCTCCACCTGCAGCGCCCGGCTGTCCCCCCGGCCATGATCATCGATGGCGCGCACGCGATAGCGTCCGCTGACGGTCGGCCGCCATTCGATACTGCGCCGGCTGGCGCTATTGCCGATGTAAATATCATCGACAAACCAGTAGATCGTGGTGCTGTCCGCATCGGTCACGGCGCTGAAGGTGATCGGATCGCTGCGCCGCGCCGCGGACTCCAGAGCATAGGTGGTATGCAGCAGCGGAGAGGTAATGCGCGGCGGGCTGCCGCCGGCGCTGCTCCCGCTTTCGCCGCAGTGGGCGGTTGACGGCGGCGCGCGCTTGGGCAGCCCGGCCAGAGCAAAGATGCGCGCCAGATCGGAAGGCCAGAATTCGAAAACTTCAATATGCGCGTCGTCACCCGCCCCCGGCGTACACACCACGGCGCCGCTGCGATTGTCGATGGCGAGCGGGCGATAAACGGTATCGACCTTGATGGGCGATTTACCGGGAATAAACCAGCTCTCGCCTTTTTGCTGACACCAGGGCGTGGCCAGATCGCCGCTGGCGAGACAGATTTTCACCCGCTTCACCCCTGCCGGGCGCGGACGCGGCGGCGCTTTCAGCGCCGGGTAATCGGCCTGTATGCTGTCGATAATATTGAAAAACAGCGGCGCCGCGGCGCTGACGCCGATAAAAGCGTTATTGCCCTGACCGTCAAAGTTGCCCTGCCAGACGATGAGCACGTAAGGGCCGAAAATGCCGGCGCTCCACGCGTCGCGAAATCCCCACGAGGTGCCGGTCTTCCAGTAGACCGGCAGCGCGGCCGGGTGTCGGTTCAGCGTTTCTCCCGGCCGACGGTGCTGGCCCAGCATATCGAGGGTAATAAAACTGGCTTCATCGCTCAACAGCCGCACCGGCGCGCTCTGCGGCTCGGCCTGATCCATGCGCAGCGCCTTCAGCTCGCCGCGATTAGCCAGCATGGCGTACATACGCGCCAGCTCCTGGACGCTGACCTCGCCGCCGCCGAGCGTCAGGGATAAACCATAATGTCGTTCGCTGGCCATACCGGAGATGCCGGCCATTTGCAGAAACTGATACAGATTCGGCTGATTCAGGCGGGAGGTGATCCAAACCGCCGGAATATTGCGGCTGTAATTGAGCGCATCGACGGCCGATATCGGCCCGAGAAAGCGACGGTCGAAATTCTCCGGCGCCCAGGCGCCAAAGGTCGACGGCACATCGCGCAGGATGGTCATCGGATGAATAACGCCCTGCTCCAGCCCCAGCGCATAAATAAAGGGTTTCAGGGTCGATCCCGGCGAACGTTTGGCCCGGGTGCCGTTCACCTGACCGGCGATATCCCGATTAGCGTAGTCGGCGGAGCCGACCATCGCGCGCACGCCCATATCGCGCGTATCGACCAGCAACACGGCGCTATTGCGGATGCCGCGCTGGCGGTTGCGCGCAATAAAATCGTCAACCTGTTTTTCCACCAGCCGCTGCAGGCTGGCGTCCAGCGTGGTATCTACGCGCTGCCCGTTCAACGCCTGCTGCCGCCGGCTTTGCTGCAGTTGTTCGATAAAATGCGGCGCGCTGAACGGCATGGCCTCCGGCTGGCGCAGCGCCAGCGGCAGCCGGAACAACGCCGCAAGGCTGACGTCCTGCGGATGACGGACCAGCCAGCGGCGGTAAAGTCGATTGCGCGCTTCGCTGAGCGCCGGCCCGGCCACGCGGCTGTCGCGGGTCATACGGTTGCCGGGCGACTGCGGCAGCACCGCCAGCGTCAGAGCTTCCGGCAGCGTCAGTTCGCGCGGCGTTTTATTGAAATAAATCAGACTGGCGGCGCCAATGCTTTCAATATTGCGGCCGTAGGGCGCGTAATTCAGATAGGCCTCCAGAATATCGCGTTTGGAGTAGCTCAGCTCCAGCTGCACGGCGCGCAACACCTGAAGCAGTTTGCCCTGCGGCGTGCGGGTATTGAGCTGCCAGCGCATACGCGCCAGCTGCATGGTCAGCGTGGAGCCGCCCTGCTGACGGCCGCCGCTGATATAGCTGCGCCAGAAACCGCGCAGCAGGCTGTAGGGATTGAACCCCGGATGATAGTCGAAGCCGCGATCTTCATGCAGTTTAATGCCTTCGACCACCTGCGGCGAAACCGCCTCCAGCGGCGTCCACAAGCGATAGCGATCGTCGTTGGCCAGCGTCAAGCGCAGCAGCGCGCCGTGACGATCGTACCAGGCGGTAGAGAGCGGCAGCCCCTGAGCCAGCGGCGGATGGGGCCACAGACGAAAACCGATGCACGGCAACGCCAGCAGCAACAGCGCAACCAGCAGATTAAGCGACTGACGCCGCCACGCGGCCGATGGGCGCCATGCGCGCGCGCGCCGCATCAGCCTGCCCGCCGTCGTATAGCGCAAAGCGCGCCCCGCCGATCAGCGCGCCGCCGGCGGCACGACGGTTAGCGGCGCACGGCCGGCCGACATCGCCTGGATTTCGCGATCGTACATCGCCTCGCCGTACGCCGGCGGCACGCTAAACACCCCGCTGTTGGTCGATTTGATCTGGTAAACGAACGCCTGTACTTCACGCGTGGCGCTGCCGTAAAGAATCACCCGATCTTCGCGGATATCGCTGTAGTCGGGCCGCCAGCCGGAGCCGCCGACGCTCAGCGGCGATAGCCAGACGTCGTCGGCCGCCTCATCCGTCTCCTGCGCTTCATCCTCCTCGCCGGCCGGCGGCGGCGTTTGCTGCACCACCTCGAAACCGCCCGGCAGCAGGTCGACAATCGCCAGATCGGCCAGTCCCTCGCCGGCGATGGCGCGAATCTTCACGTGCACGTTCACCTTCTGTCCCAGCGTAACCTGCGCCAGCGGTTTACCCTGCTCGTCGGTATACTCGCGGCTGATCTCCAGCCCGCGCGCGACCGCTTCGCGCGGCGCATGCCGATCATAGCCGGACTGCGTCACCACATACCAGGCCGGCGCCGAACCCGGATTGCTGAACTGCAGCGCCCGGCTATCGGCGCTAAACGACGCCCTGGCGACCAGCCCCTGCAGGGTGGAAATCACCTGAGTCTTGTCGTCTTCGCCCTTACTGCTGATGGTCAATTCGCCCTGCGGCGCCGTCCGCGCCGCCGTCAGGCTGGCATAGCGATCCAGCGCCAGAATGCTCATGGCGGAAGAAAGCGTGGTGAAACGTCCGCTCTGCAGGTTAAGCACAATATTTTCCAGCAGCTGCGGCGGCATCTGCGCGGCCTTCTGCGGGAAATGGCGGCTAATCAGATACAGCCGGGTGCTGTCCCGCACCAGCGGATCCAGGTAGTCGCGCGTCCACCAGGCCTTATCCCAGGCGCGGTTCAGCTGTTGCCACGTCGGCTGCAGCAGGCGATCCGCCTCATCGTCCATCTGCAGCAGGCTGTAGGACGCCGCCAGATACAGCGCGGCCAGATCCTGACGCCAGTCCTGCGGATAGTCCGCCTGCAGCTGCGACTGCACCGTCGCCAGCAGGCCGGTGGTGACCTCCTGTTGACGGGTGAGCAGCCAGGCGGCGAAGGAGCGCAGCCGTAGCTCGCTCAGATCGCGCCGGCCGTTGTCGGCGGCCAGCTGACGCAGATAACCGTTGGCGGCGCCGAGCAACGCGTCCGGCACCGGATAACCGGCCTCGCGCGCTTCCAGCAGAAACTGCACCGCGTAAGCGGTCATAAAGGGATCGGGCTGCGGCGTCGAACGCCAGGTGCCGATGGCGCCCTGATTGTTCTGCCGCGACAGCAGCACGCCGAGAGTCCGTTTCAGCTGTTCGCGAATCTGCGCTTCGCTCATATCGGCGCGCATTTCAGGGTGGCGCAGTTGAAAAAGCAGCGGCACGGCGCGGCTGACGATCTGCTCCGAACTGTCGTTCGGGTAGTCGGCGAGGTATTTAGCCAGCCCGTCGGTCAGCACCAGCGGCGAGTAAGAGACCAGCGCCTCGCGCCGCGCGAAGGCCGGGAACATCTGCCGCAGGTGGTCGACGCTCTGCTGGCGCCCCGCCATGCGCCCCATCACCGACTGGGTGCGATACGGCATCGCCGGGCGCACCGACAGACTAAGGCTGCGGCGCGCGGATTTATCGGCGCCGCTGGCGCTAAACACCACGCTGGCGCTGCCCGGCAAATCAAGCGCGCGCAGACGGAAAGACGCCATCCCCTCCTGTTTTTCGGCCAGCGTCAGCGTACGTTCCGATTCGCCCACCGCCTGCAGGGCCGGCGGCAGGGTGAGCGCGACCTTCACTTCGGCTTTGCCGCCGTTGAGCGTGGTCAGGTTATTAGCCACGCCCACGCTGACGTCGAACTCGTCGCCCGGCGCCACCGTGGCCGGCAGCGAGGGCGTCAGCACGAAGTCGTCCCGTACGGTGGTCGCGCTCTGCGCGTGGCCGATGCGCTGCGGCGTCACCGATACCGCCATAACCCGAATTTTGCCGTTGAAATAATCCGGCACAGGATAGTTAAAGGTGGCGCTGCCGTTCACCTCACGGAGGCCCGACCAGTAGGTTACCGGCTTATCCTGCTTGCGCTTAAACGGATTCAGATGCAGATCCATGCCCTCGCCGCCGTCGCCGCCGGGCGCCGAACTCCGGGCCGCGAGTTTGCTGAATTCGGGCAGGATCAGATCGAGGATCTGCGCGCTTTCCACGCTCAGGGTGCGTTTACGGAAGAAGTAATCCAGCGGATCGCGCAGACGGTAGCGCGCCACCTGCAGTATGCCTTCGTCCACCGCGAAGACCGCCACCTTTTGCGGCGAGTCGGTGGTCACATGAATCGCCAGCGTCTCGCCCGGCTTAATCAGCGGCGGCGCGCTGACGGCGATCGCCGCCTGGCGCCCCTCGCGGCTGATGCTGAACGGCAGTACGCCATAGCTCAGCGGGCTCATAAAGATCTCGTCCGAATTCTGGTCGCGCACGAACTGCACGTTAATATAGCCGTTGCCTTCCATTTCCGCCGGCAGGCGAATTTTCTGCACCGAACTGGTGGTCGTCGAATGGAACCACTGCCAGCTGTACACTTTATCGCGCTCAATGGTGATAATCCCGCTGCCGGTATAAGGCGCGTTGATCGCCACTTCGATCTCTTCGCCGGGCCGGTAGAGCGCCTTATTGAGCTTCAGCTTCAGCTCGGCGTTGCGATCCAGAGAACGCGACACATTGGCGTTGCCCGCCACGGTATAGTTGACCCGGTTGAGAACGCGGCCGGACTTATCCTTGATCGCCAGCACGAAGGTGCCTGGTTTATCAGTGGCCAGCGTGATATCGCCGCCCTGCGGCGCAAGCGTCAGCGGCTGCGTCGCAACCAACTCTTCTTTCAGCCGCGACTGATATTTATATACGCCGGAATCCTGACGGGTCAGCACCGACAGATATTTCTGTTCGACCAGTTCGGCGCTCAGATCGGCCAGCGGGATCGTCTCCAGCCGCGAATTGATGGCGATAACGTTGAGATGCCGAACGGCGCGGTGGTTAATGTAATCCAGATCGCCATCCGCCCTGACGCCCACCAGATAATCGTACGGCGAGATCAGCGCGTTCGCCGCCGCGCTGACCGAACGACCTCCGCCGGCTTCAAAGGCTTCGGCCACCAGCTGTAGTTGCCAGGTGGCGTCGGCCCAGGAATTCATGCCCAACGGGATTTCGGCCTGACCGTTAGCGTCGGTGGTCTGATCCTCCAGCCCGCTTTCGACGTTTTCATCGCTGCGGCGGTTTTCATAGAAACGATAATCCGGGTACTGGCCGAAGCTCGGATAAACCGGCCGCAGCGTCAGTCGCGACGACACGCGGCGATTCTGCGCCGGCGTGCCGAACAGGTTTTGCACCTCGATCGCCGCCTTCAGTTCCTGCGGCTTAATCCATCCCTGCGGCCGATCGGGCGTCAGTTTCAGAGCCACTTTCATCTGATCCGGTTCGAACGCCTTTACCTGTACGCTGGTGCTGCCGAGCAGACGGGAATTATTGTTGTCCTTGTCCAGCAGATAGAGATAGACCATCCATTCGCCGGTCGGCGAGTTTTCCGCGGTGGCGTAGCTGAGTTCGCTGAAGCCGCTGCTGTCCAGGGTCAGCGGCTGGCTGCTCATCACCGTGGCGCGCGGATCGCGGATCTCGGCGCGCAGCGGCATGCCCGCCAGCGAAGTTTGCCAGTCAAGCGTGCGGGTGATCAGACCGATATGAAAGGTGTCGCCCGGCCGGTAGAGGCCGCGGTCGGAGAACAGATAGCTGCTCAGCGTACGCGGATCGACCGGGTTCTCCGCGCCATAGGTGTCGAAACGCGAGAAATCCAGCCCGCGATCGTACCAGGCGGACAGCGGCAGGAAGGAGACATCGCCCTCTTTCTCCACCAGCAACATCACCGGCGAACGCTCGTTGCGAAACGCCTCCAGCGACGGGAATCTCACATGGCCGTCCGCGCCGGTGGTGCGTTTCAGCAGCGTCACGCCGTTCTTCGCGACCACGGAGACGCTGGCGCCGCTGACCGGGCTGCCGGCGGAGATGGACTGAACAAAGACGTCGCGCGACTCATCCTGCGACTTTTTGCTGATGATGCCGAGATCGGTAATCACCACGAAGCGCGAGTCCGCGCCGTCGCTCCCCTCGTCTTCTTCGCTTTCGTCGCCGTCGTACTGATCTTCGTCCTCCTGCGCGCCGCGCGCCGCTTTGTGCGGATCCCACGGCGTCAGGCTAAGCAGAAAAATGCCGCGCTTCGGCTGGCCGTCGGCGCCCAGATAGCGGCCCAGATCGATGCCCTGATAGGTCGTTTCGCCCGGCCGGGCGTTGTCCAGCGCGGTATGATAGGTAAAGTGTTCGGTAAAATAATCGGCGTCCAGACGACGGAAACCGGCCGCGCTAAAGATGCGCTCCTTGAATGACACGATATGTTGCAGCTGGCCGGGGATCACCCGTTTAATATCCAACTGCAGGCCAGGCACGTTACGCGCCGCCACGGTAATCTTCTTTTCGCCCTGCAGGGACAGCAGCGCGCCCTGCGACATAAAGCGCAGGGTTTGCGGATAGTCCGCAACGTTCACCACCCGGTAGATCTTCTCTTTCAGCTTATAGCCGCCGACCGAAGTGAGCGCATTGTCGATCTCCACCAACAGGAAGCGGTTGGCGGGCGCGTCGAAAGCAAAGCTGAACTGCGGCTGATTCGGCTGTTCGACGTCGTTAAGCGTCAGCGTCAGCGCGCTGGACTGCGCCATGATCTGATTGTCGATATCGTCCACCGACCAGCGATAGAAATCCTCCGGATCGCGCGACTCCTCCTCGCGCCCCGGGCGATGCTGCGGCAGCAGCCAGGCCCGGACCGCCGTTTTGATCTGCCGCTCGTTCACCGCATCGCTGGCGCCGACTATCAATGCCCGAGCGCTCTGTCCGTCGCCGGATTCGGCAACCACCGCCCCAACGTCGGTCACCGCCAGGCTATACAGACCGGGTACAGCGAGCGTGCTGCTCTGCGCCTGTTCAACCGGCCCGGCGGCGACGGTCGACTTCACGCCTTCGCCAATGCTCAGTCTGACCTGACCGGCCTTGTCCGGCAGCGCCAGCGGCGCCGAATGCACCCATGCCTGGGTTTTCTTATCGTCATAAACCACGGACCAGGCCAGCGACTGGGCCGGCGGCAGGGAGAGCGCGATCTGCTTTTCGAAACTGACCACATCGACCGGCGCATTGAAGATAACCGGGAAAATGGCTTTCTTCTGCTGAGGGTTTTGCGGATCCTGATAAAATTCGGGCTGACCGAAACGGTAGCCAAACGCCTGGGTGGTGAATTCATACTGGGTTTTATCCAGCACAATCTGCGGCGCAAGCAGTCGTTGCGCATCCAGTTTAATTTGCCAGCGCTGCCCCATCGGCAATGTTTTTTGCGCGGTAAAGACCAGCGTCCGCTCATTTTCCCACGTCCAGACGCCTCCCGTCGCCGGCGTCAGCGTAACGCCCTGGGCGATCGTTTTGCCGATCTGCGCGATAGGCGCGGCCGGCGCGGAGAAATGCAGCTCGAGGCGCTGAGGCGCCTGCCGCGCGGCGCGATAGTCGGGCGTCGCCGGCGGCTGGACGTTCACCGTGGCGTTCAGCCGGGTCATCGGCGCCGGGTCAATCGGCGACGGGCGATTCTGCAGCCAGTGATAGCCATAAAATAGCGCGCCGGACAGCGCGGCCAGCAGCACGATGGCGAGGGAAAGCCGCCCGGGATAACGGTTCACCCAGGCTTCCGCCGCGCGCGACGCCCGGCCCAGCCACGGCAGCCAGCGCGGCGGTTGCCAGCGGATTTCGCCAGTCAGCGGACGGAGGAATCTGGCCAGCGCGCGCAATATCAGGCCGATGACGCGTCCGATCGCGCGCAGGAGAATAAAAGGCAGGCGAAGAATAAAACGGAGTAAATCCATAAAAATCACCCTTCAGACTCTGAGGCCGACCATAGTCCGGCGTCCGCTGTTGTATCCATGGCATATCCCTTCACCGGAATGCCGCGAGTTATATCTCGTCATACTTCAGACTGCATGTACGCCGGCGACGCATGCGGCGCCGGACGCTATTCCATCCCGCGCGCCCAGGCGGCCAGCAGAGTGCGCTCCGACTGCACCAGATAGTTTTCCATCGCCTGCGCCGCCTGCTGCGCCTGACCGGATTCGATCAGCTGTAAAATCCGGTCGTTCATTTCGATATAGGGAGCATGCAAAAATTCGGCGTCGTGCAGCAGCCCGAACGCCAGGCGCAACTCGGCCAGCAGATGGCCGAAGAAGGTATTCAGCCGCTCGCTGTCGGCCAGTTCAACAATTGCGGCATGGAACGTCATGTTGGCGGTGCCCACGCCGAGCCAATCCTGAGCGTCCCGACAGCGGCGGGCGGCGGCGACGGCGGCGGCAATGTGTCGGGTCGCCGGATGACCGGGCCAGGCCTGCGCCAGCGCCTGACACTCGATAAAGCGCCGGACGCGATAGATATCGATAATGGACGCCATACTGGGCGTCGCCACAAAGACGCCGCGATTGGGCTCATGGCGCAGCAGCCCCTCCTGAGTCAGGACGCGAAAGGCCTCGCGCAGCGTATTGCGCGAAATCGCCAGATCGTCGCTCAGCGCCGCCTCCGACAGCCGCTGACCGGGCTGAAGCTCGCCTTCAATCAGCATCCGCCGAATTTCCTGCGTCACCTTTTCACCCAGCGGGCGGGTATCCTCGGGTAATTCTTTCTTCATCATCCATCCATTGCCAGCAATCCGGCTCGGCGTCGTCCTGCCGGGGTGGCAGCGATCATCTCCGAGTTGCTTATCGCCCGTCAAGCAAATGGTGCGCCGGCCCGCCGCCGCCGCCGTCACCGCACCATATCGGTGCATTGCGCAACCGTAATGACCTATACTGGTTCAATCAGTCGGCGACAAGGCGCAAATTGTTCAACAAAACAATTCATATTAGCCAACAACTTAGCGTCTATCATTCTGTTCTGGCACAGCTATTGCATTTTTAGCCCTAAACATCCCCCACCAGGAGTGCACACCTATGTCAACGCAGGCAACCGGTGATTTTGCTAAAAAGCGCCGCGCTTCGCTAATCGCAGCGATATTTCTGATGGCCACCTCGGCCATCGGTCCCGGCTTTATCACCCAGACCGCCACCTTTACCGCCACGATGGGGGCCGCATTCGCCTTCGGTATTCTTGCCTCGATCCTGATCGACTTCGTGGTGCAGATCAACGTCTGGCGCATCGTAACGCTGACCGGCATGCGCGCTTCCGATATCGCCAACGCCACGTTGCCCGGCAGCGGCTACCTGCTGGCGGTGCTGGTGATTTTCGGCGGGCTGGTGTTCAACATCGGCAACATCGCCGGTTCCGGCCTCGGGCTGGACGCCATGCTCGGCCTGCCGCCGAAATGGGGCGGCGCGCTGAGCGCCGTCATCGCCATCGGCATTTTCCTGTCGCGCCGCGCCGGCATCGCGGTCGACCGCATTATGATCGTGCTCGGACTACTGATGATCGGTCTGACTCTGTTCGTCGCCATCGTCTCTCAGCCGCCGCTGGGCGAAGCGCTGCGCCAGACCGTCTGGCCGGATCACATCAACTTCGCCACCATCACCACCATTGTCGGCGGCACGGTCGGCGGCTATATCACCTATGCCGGCGCCCACCGCCTGCTGGATAAAGGCACCACCGGCGCTGAACATATTCAGGAAGTATCCAAAGCCGCGCTGCACGGCATCATGGTGACCGGGGTGATGCGCTACATTCTGTTTCTCGCCATTCTCGGCGTGGTGGCCAGCGGCGTGATTATCGATACCTCAGGCCAGGGAGCCAACCCGGCCGCCCAGGCGTTCCAGGCCGCGGCCGGCGAATTCGGTCTGCGCATATTCGGCCTGATCCTGTGGGCGGCGGGGATCACCAGCGTTATCGGCGCCGCCTATACCTCGATTTCGTTCATCACGGTATTCAAACCGAACATCACCGAACGGGGACGCAATCAGGCTACGGTGATATTTATCGCCCTTTCCCTGCTGATTTACCTGCTGCTCGGCACGCCGCCGGCGGCGCTGCTGGTGTTTGCCGGCGGTTTCAACGGCTTGATTCTGCCCATCGGGCTGACGCTGTTCATGTACGTCGGCTGGCGGCGCAGCGACCTGATGGGCGGTTACCATTATTCGCGCTGGCTGTTGCTGATCGGCGCCGTGACCTGTGTGCTGACCTGGTACATGGCGATTAAATCCATCGGCCCAATCTTCGCTTTTCTTAACGTGGCCTGATACGAGGACGCTAATATGACGACTATTGATTTAAACAGCGACCTGGGCGAAAGCTTCGGTCAGTGGAAAATGGGCGATGACGACGCCATGCTCGACATCGTTACCAGCGCCAACGTCGCCTGCGGTTTTCACGCCGGCGATCCGGCTGGCATTTTGCGCACGCTGCGCGCGGCCAGAGAACGCAACGTGGCGATCGGCGCGCATGTCGGCTACCCGGACCTGGCGGGCTTCGGCCGCCGCAATATGGATATCGCCAGCGCCGATCTGACCGCCGGCGTGATCTATCAAATCGGCGCGCTGCAAGGTCTGGCGACCGCCGCCGGCACCACGGTGAGCTACGTCAAACCGCACGGCGCGCTGTATAACACTATCGCCGGCGACAAGCGCCAGGCGCTCGACGTGATTCAGGCGATCCTCGAAGTGGACGCCAGTTTGGTACTGGTCTGTCTGGCCGGCTCGCCGCTGCTCAATCTGGCGCGAGAAAAGGGACTGACCACCGTGGCCGAAGCCTTCGCCGACCGCGCCTATACGCCTGAAGGCACGCTGGTTTCGCGCCGGCTGGCCGGTTCCGTATTACACGATGCCGATCTGGTGGCGCGGCGTATGCTCAGGCTGGTGGAAGACGGCGTGGTGGAAGCCATCGACGGTACGCCGACGCCGGTTCAGGCCGATTCGATCTGCGTGCACGGCGACAGCCCGGGCGCGCTGGCGATGGCGCATCAGGTGCGCCTCGCGCTGGAAAAGGCCGGCGTGACGCTTCGCCCCTTTACGGCGCATGAAGCGGAATGACCTCGTCCGAACAGGCGAAATATCGGGCGATTGACGCCCGCCGCCGCGCCGGGGCGATTGACCCCCTGGCCGGCGGCGCGGCCGTCCTCCGCTTCGCCATCACCCATCGCCGATATTCCCGGCAGTATCCGCCATACCCTGGAGTTAGCCTTGCGTTTTTTACCCGTCAACCTTAACGCGATTCTGGTCGAACTGGCCGATCTGGACGAAACCCTGGCCCTGTTCGAGACGCTGCAGGCCAATCCCGTCGCGGGCGTGGACGAAATCATTCCCGCCGCCCGCACCCTGCTGATCTATTTCCGTCCGGCGGCCGTCGGCCGCGCCGAACTGATCGCCCATATCGCCGGCCGCGACGTCAGCCATCGCACCGATCGCGCCGGCCGGCTGATTGAAATCCCGGTGCATTACAACGGCGAAGACCTGGCCGAGGTCGCGCAGGGACTCGGCATCAGTACTGATGAGCTGATTCGGCGCCATACCGGCCGCGATTACAGCGTGGCGTTCACCGGGTTCGCGCCCGGGTTCGCCTATCTGACCGGCGGCGCCGAATTCCGCGTGCCGCGCCGCGCCACGCCGCGCACCAAAATCCCGGCCGGCGCCGTGGCGCTGGCCGGCGAATTCAGCGGCATCTATCCGCAGGCCAGCCCCGGCGGCTGGCAGATCCTCGGCGTGACCCCGCTGAAAATGTGGGATCTGACGCGCGAGCAGCCGGCGCTGCTGCTGCCGGGCTATCGGGTGCGTTTCCGCGACGCCGGCCCGCTGCCGGACAGCCCGCCGGCCGAACGCCCCGCCGCGCCAGCCGCCGATGCGCCGCAGGGCGTCGACGCGCTGGAAATTGTCGCGCCCGGCCTGCAAAGCCTGCTGCAGGATCTGGGCCGGCCGGGCCAGACCGCTCAGGGGGTTTCCACTTCCGGCGCGCTGGATCGCGGCGCGCTGCGCGCCGCCAACCGCGCGGTCGGCAACCCGGCCGACCGCGCCTGCATCGAGATCCTGCACGGCGGACTGAGTCTGATCTGCCGCGGTCGTGCTCTGGTGGCCGTCACCGGCGCCCGCATGCCGCTGAGTCTGACCGATCGCGACGGACGGCCGCTGCCGGCCGAAAGCTGGCGACCGCTGTTGCTGGAAGACGGCGACCGCCTGACGCTGGGCGCCGCGCAGCAAGGTCTGCGCGGCTATCTGGCGGTGCGCGGCGGTTTCGCCGTCGCGCCGGTGCTCGGCAGCCTGTCGCGCGATACCCTTGCGCAGCTCGGCCCGGAACCGCTGCGCGCAGGCGACCGGCTGGCGATTGGCCGCATCAGCGCGCAGCGGGCGGTATCGCTTAGCGAAGCGCCGACCCACGAGTTGCCGGTCAGCCAGCAGGTGGTCACCCTCGATGTGGTGATGGGCCCGCGCAGCGACTGGTTCACAGAGCAAGCCATTCGGCTGCTGGCCGGTCAGCTCTGGCTGGTTACCCCGCAGTCGAACCGGGTGGGCATCCGGCTGAACGGCGAGCAGCCGCTGACGCGCAGCAACCAAAGCGAGCTGCCCAGCGAAGGCACCTCGCCCGGCGCCATTCAGGTGCCGGCCAGCGGTCAGCCGGTGCTGTTTCTCGCCGATCATCCGCTGACCGGCGGCTACCCGGTGATCGGCGCGGTCGCCAGTTATCACCTGGACCTGGCCGGTCAGATCCCGCCAGGCGCCCGTATCCGCTTTAATCCGATAACCTCGTTTTGCGAACTGGATGACGCTCAGCCGAATCCGCACGCTCTGAAGAAGACACTATGAAAAAAGTACTCATCGCCAACCGCGGCGAAATAGCCGTTCGTATTGCCCGCGCCTGTCGCGATTATGGTTTACAGTCGGTCGCCGTCTACGCCGACGCCGATATCGACGCGCTGCACGTGCGCTGCGCCGACGAAGCCTGGGGGCTGGACGGACAGCGCCCGGCCGATACCTATCTGGCCATAGACAAACTGCTGGCCATCGCTAAACGCAGCGGCTGCGACGCCGTCCACCCCGGCTACGGCTTTTTGTCCGAACGCGCCGAATTCGCTCAGGCCGTCATCGACGCCGGCCTGATCTGGATCGGCCCGGATCCGGCGACCATCGAGGCGCTGGGCGATAAAGTAAAGGCGCGCAAAATCGCTCAGCGCGTCGGCGCGCCGCTGGTGTCCGGCACCGCGGAGCCGGTGGATAACGCCGAACAGGTGCTGGCCTTCGCCGAACAGGTCGGCCTGCCGATCGCCATTAAGGCCGCTTTCGGCGGCGGCGGACGCGGACTCAAGGTCGCCTGGCGCATGGACGAAGTGGCCGAACTGTATGAGTCGGCGGTGCGCGAAGCCACGGCGGCGTTTGGCCGCGGCGAGTGTTTTCTGGAGAAGTTCCTCGATCGGCCGCGCCACATCGAAGCGCAAATTCTGGGCGACCGTGCGGGCAATATCGTGGTAGTGGGCACCCGTGATTGTTCGCTGCAGCGGCGCAATCAAAAACTGGTCGAAGAGGCGCCAGCCCCGTTCCTGAGCGACGAACAGCGCCGACGCATCCACCAGGCGGCGCACGATATCTGCGCCGCCGCGGGCTACGTCGGCGCCGGTACGGTGGAGTTTCTGCTCAGCGCGGACGGCACCCTGTCCTTTCTTGAAGTCAATACCCGTCTGCAGGTCGAACACCCGGTGACCGAAGAAACCACCGGCGTCGATCTGGTGATCGAACAGTTACGCATCGCCGAAGGGCTGCCGCTGTCGTTCAACGCAACGCCGGCGCCGCGCGGCCACAGCATCGAATTCCGCATTAACGCCGAAGATGCCGGCAAGGGCTTCCTGCCTGCGCCCGGCGCGATCGATGAATTTCAGCCGCCGTCCGGTCCGGGTATCCGGCTGGATACCGGCGTGGCGCGGGGTTCGGTCGTGCCCGGCACCTTCGACTCGATGATGGCCAAACTGATCGTTACCGGCGCCACCCGTGAACAGGCGATTGCGCGCGCGCGCCGCGCGCTGCGCGAGTTCAATATCGAGGGCGTGGCCAGCGTGCTGCCGTTTCATCAGGCGGTGATCGCGCAGGCGGATTTCACCGGCGAACAGGGCTTTCGCGTCCACACCCGCTGGATCGAAACCGATTTCGCCGGGCTGGCGGACATCGCGCCGCGCACCGTGCCGCCCGCCGGTACGGAACTGCTGCGCAGTACGATCGAAATCGACGGACGCCGCTGTACGCTCGGCCTGCCGGCCGCCCTGCTGCGCAATCTCGGTTCCCTGCCCGCGCCGGGGGAACATGCGTCGCCGGCGGATAACGCGCCGCAGTCGGACGATAAGCTGTGCGCCCCGCTGTCCGGCACGCTGCACGCCTGGCTGGTCGAGGACGGCGCACAGGTCAACGCCGGCGACGCCCTTGCGGTGATGGAGGCGATGAAGATGGAAACGCAGATCGTCGCGCCGCGCGCCGGCCGGCTGTCGCAGCTCGCCAAAGCCGGTACGCTGATGGACGCCGGCGACGCGCTGGGCCGCATCGAAGACGCATAGCCTGCGGGTCGGCCCCCGCACGGGGGCCGGTTGGCTACGCCGACGCGGCCGGCAGCATAAACGTTTCTCTTAAGCGCGGGCCGCTCATCGGCCGACCGAAGTGCCAGCCCTGTCCGACCGCGCCCGGGCAATGACGGCGCACCCAGTCCGCCTGTTCCGGCGTTTCGATGCCTTCAACGATCACGGTGGATTTAAACATCGCGGTCAGGGTGAACAACAGCTCGACCATCTGCGCATTTACCGAATCCGTGCCGATCGCCCCGGTAAACATCCGATCGATCTTAATCGCATCAAACGGCATCACGGTCAGATAAGACAGGTTGGAATAACCGGTGCCGAAATCATCCAGGGCGACGCGATATCCCTCCTCATGCAGGGCCGTCAGCCGTTCGGACAGGTCGCGGTAGTCGGCCGTCGAGCGTTCGGTTATCTCCAGCATAATTTGCTGCCGGCTGACGCCGCAGCGCTGCACCAGTTGATTGAGATAGCACTGAAACGCCGGATCCAGCACGTCGGTAATATCAATATTGATACTGAGATAAAACGTCCGGTTACCGATGAGCACATCCCGCAGTTCTTCCAGCGCCATGCGCGTGGCCTGGCGCGTAATCTCGCCGATAATGCCCAGCTCCTCGGCCAGCGGGATAAAGATATCGGGCGGAATATTTTCCCCTTTCTTATTGATCCAGCGGGACAGCACTTCAACGCCGATGATCCGGTCATTGTGCAGGCAAATCAGCGGCTGGTAGTTCACATGCAGCTGGTTGCCATAAACGGCGCTGTACACCTGTTTGCTCATCGACCGGTTGCGATCGATAAGCAAGATCGCCGCCAGCGATAACGAGCCGCCCAGCAAACCGCCCAGCAGCAGGATCGCAACGTACAGATGCCACGGCAGAGAGAAAATGCCGGAAGCATCGTGACGGACGTATGTGCAGATATCGTAAATTTCGCTGCACTGAAACGCCAGCCGATAGTGGCGATACCACGCGCTGGGCTGACGGGAATATTGCCCTTCCGGCATACCGAAGGACTGATACACGTGACGGCCATCGGACGTGGTCAGCAGGGCGCTATAACCGGGAACAGGGAAGGAAAAACTGTGAAAAGCATCGGGAGAGGTGAAAACGGCGATGTCGTACTGGCTGGCAATGTCCATTTGTATTCGGGGATCGACCAGCCCCCGGGTCGCTCGCCAGAGCAAGACGCCGCCTTCCGTCCGCAGATTCGGCGGCGGCAGCGACACGGGGGCGCTCAGTCGGCCGCGCCCGGCGGAACAGATTAGCCGGCCATCGCGCACGCGGCCGATATCCAGTAAAAAGCCGTACTTATAGACCATAAAACGCAGTTGAAAAAGATCGGCGTCGCTGCACGGTTCCGCCGCCAGAAGGTTCGCTTCATCAATGGCCTCTTGCGACTGCAGCGCCACGTCATTGGCACGCTGCATCAGCGTACCGGCATATTCATTCAGTTTGCCCTGATCGAGCCTTGCCACCATAAACTGACCCAGAAGCAACAGACACAGCATGCCGGCGACGACATTAAACGCCATGATCATTTTTGCTGTTCTGCCGATTGGTCTCATCGCGGTGAATTCCCTGGCCATAGTAAAACACGCTCCTTCGCCCCCAATAGCCCCAGAACACAGGGCGACGACGAACTCACTCGCCTGCGGCCTGAAAAATGGAGGGGATAACTGGTTAATCGACAATTTTAACCATAAGTTTATTTTTTTAATCGGGGGAATAAGTGATCTGTGTCCGCTTCCCAACGCCTTTAACCCGATAACCGCCGATCCGGAACGTTATCGCGCCGTCGTTAACCGGTCGCCTGACGTCTTTGCCGCGCGCTGACCTGATCCTCCGGCTAATGTCCGCCGTCCTCGTCTCCGGCATGCCGCGCAAAGAGCGCCGAATTCACGTTAATCGCCGACATGGCGGCCTTAAGGCGCAACACAAAAAGGCACCTCCGAAAGGTGCCAAAGTAAAACAAAAAAGTACAAGGAGTACGATTCTCGGCTTAATTCATCCCGCCCTGCCGCCGGGCCTCAAACGAACATAGGGCGCGCGGTTAAAGGCAGAAGAGGAGAAACGGGCGCAATTAATCGCGGCGAAAATAAAAACCGCAGGCCGGGCAAATCAGAGTTATTTTTTTACGCAGTTTTTGTTGCGACTGGGCCGTTACGCGAGAGCAGTTCGGGCAGGTGACGTTGACCGTCCCGTTATGAAAAAGCTTGAGTCCATCAAAGATAGACATATCGTTGACCAGTTCAGGGTGTGGGCGATAAGTATACTCCCAATGAGTTACAACAGCTCATTTTATAATCGCCGATTTAATCGGTACCCGCCGTGGAGCACGACGGAAACGGCGAACGCCGCTCCCATCGTCGTCCGAACTGGCGGAACGCCGTCTCGGTTACTCTTCAGGCGCAATCGCCCCTCCGACGGCAACCGACGCCAGCAAAATCTCAACCTGATGCGCCTCGCCGTCGTCCCGCATGGCGATACGGTCGTCCGCCAGGCGCCGTCCGTCCAGCCGGACCTGATAAGCGCCGTCGCCGCGGCGGATCGTCACCCGATACTGGCTGTTGCCCTGCTGGTAGGTCAGCGTAAACTGCGTCCAGCCGGCCGGCAGCCGGGGATGGAAGGTCAACCAGTCGCCCGCGCGGGTTATACCCAACAGAGATTCGGTGATCAACCTATAGGTCCAGCCGGCGGAGCCGGTATACCAGCTCCAGCCGCCCCGCCCGCCGTGCGGCGCCACGGCGTAAACATCGGCGGACATCACATAAGGCTCCACCTTGTAGCGCGCCGCGGCTCCGGCGCTCAGACTGTGATTAATCGGATTAATCATCGACATAAGCCGCCACGCCCGCTCGGTATGGCCCATTTCGGCAAAGGCCATCACCGCCCAGATAGCGGCGTGCGTGTACTGTCCGCCATTCTCCCGTACCCCGGGCAGATAACCGCGAATGTAGCCCGGATTCGGTCCGTTGCCGTTAAACGGCGGCGCCAGCAGTTTGATCAAACCCAGCTCCTCGTCCACCAACCGGCTGTCCAACGCCTGCATCGCCTGACGGCAACGCGGCGCGGCGCCGGCGCCGGACAATACCGCCCAGCTCTGAGCAATGGCGTCGATCTGACACTCACTGTTATGTCGCGACCCCAGCGGCGCGGCATTGTCAAAATAGCCGCGCAGATACCAGTCGCCGTCCCAGCCGTGATCGTGCAGATTCTGCTGCAATAACGCGGCCTGTTCACGGCATAGCGTCGCCACCTCATCATCGTTCAGGCGCCGCGCCAGATCGCCATAGCGCCGCAAAACGGTATACAGGAAAAAACCGAGCCAGACGCTCTCGCCTTGCCCGCCGGCGCCAACCAGGTTCATACCGTCGTTCCAGTCGCCCGCCCCCATCAACGGCAGTCCGTGCGGACCGAAATTCAGGCTGCGCCGGATGGCGCGCACACCGTGCCGCCACAGCGTTTCCCGCATCTCGCTGGTGCGCGGCTGCTCGTAACAGGACTCCTCGCCAGGCGCCAGCGGACGCCCTTCCAGGTAGGCGATGGACTGTTCGGTGATCGCCACGTCCTCCGTCACCGCGACGTAATGACAAATCGCCAGCGGCAACCAGAGATAATCATCCGAACAGCGCGTACGCACGCCGTTGCCCGACGGCGGATGCCACCAGTGCTGCACATCGCCCTCAATAAACTGCCGCCCGGCGCACAGCACAATCTGCTCGCGCATCCGCTCCGGCAGAGCGTGGCTCAGCGCCAGGGTATCCTGCAGCTGATCGCGAAAGCCGAACGCGCCGCCGGACTGATAATAGCCGCTGCGCGCCAGAATACGGCTGGAGAGCGTCTGGTAGAGCAGCCAGCCGTTGGTCAGCAAATCCAGCGCCGGATCGGGCGTCGCGATTTGAATTTTATCCAGCAGCCGGTGCCAGTAATGATGAATCCGCTCCAGCTCCGCTTGCGCCACGCCGTCATCGAAGAAATAGCGGATCAGACGCTCCGCGTCCGCCGCGTTTTGCCCCAGTCCGAGCGCAAAGACAAAGACGTGCTGATCGCCATCGATCAGGGTGATCGCCGACTGCAGCGCCCCGCAGGGATCCAGCGCCGCGCCGGTTCTGTCGGATAACCGCTGCAGCCTCATCGATTGCGGCGCGCCCGGCGCGCCATTACGCCCCAAAAATTCGCGCCGATCGCCGCTTACCGAGCAGTGGGCGCCGGTAACGGCGAAGAAGGCGGTACGCTCCGATCCATTGCCGGCATAGTGATTGGTCGCCAGCACGCCGCACCCCTTCGTCACCTGCGCGGCGCGGGTCACGATATGCATAGCGGATTTAGCCCGCATATCCGCCAGCACCCACTCGACATAGCCGGTGACAGAGAGTTTGCGCGGCCGGCCGCAGTGATTACTGAGCGTCAGGATAAATAACTTAACCGGGTCATGTTCCGCGACCAGAACGGTCAGCTCGCTGGCGATGCCCTGCTCCTGGTGTTCAAATACGCTGTAGCCGAAACCGTGCCGCGTCAGATAATCGCCCTGTCCGCGCACCGGCAACGGCGAGGGCGACCAGACGTCGCCGCTTTCTTCGTCGCGCAGATAAAACGCTTCGCCAGAACGGTCGCTGACCGGATCGTTTTCCCACGGCGTCAGGCGATACTCATGCGCATTCTCATACCACGTGTAGGCCTGTCCGCTTTCTGAAATCACCGTTCCGAAATCCGCATTAGCGAGCACATTCACCCACGGGGCTGGCGTAGTATGATGTTCAGGCAAAATGATCTGGTACTCGCGTCCATCCGCTGAAAACCCGCCCGTTCCGTTAAAAAAGCGCAGCGCCGGAGGCGCAATCAGGTGAGGCGGAGACGGATTGCGTCGCAGGGTTGACGAGGGTAAAAAACGCGGCGGGACGACATGCGTGATTTGCATGCGCTGATTTAACCAGTCGGGCAGTTCGCCCAGCCGGTCGTCCAGCACGATGCGGGCCACGCTCATCAGCAGGGTATGCTCTTCCGACGTTAAATGTTCGCCATTGCGCACGAAAATGCCGCCCGGCTTGTCGGTCTGGCTGGCGCCGGCTCCGGCGGCCACCAGCCCCATGACCTGATGTTGCAACGCCTGGTGATAGCCGCCGGCATCATTGCACAGCAGGACTAAATCCACCGCCAGCCCTTTCAGACGCCAGTAGTTATGCGCCCGAATCATAGTGGTGACCATGGCGATATGCTCGGCGCTGGTAAGCGTCAGGAGGACTATCGGCAAATCCCCCGAGAGCGCATGTCCCCATAAACCCGACTGTCCGCGCCGATTACGCATAATAAACTGCGTGTCGCCGCGTATTTCCTGGCAGGGAAACAGCACCGCGCCGGCCAGTCGGTTAAACAGACCGGCGTCTTCCTCACTGACGTTGAGCTGCCGCAGCAGCACCTGACTGTGAGAAAAGGCGATATCGAATACGCGATCGGCGATACGCCGGTCGCGATATTTTTCCAGCAGCGCCAGACTGAGGCGGCGCTCCCCGGTAATGCCGTACACCATATCAATAATGACGGGCACGCCCGGCTTTAACCGAACGCGCTGACGGATGGCCATAATCGGGTCCAGCACCGCGCCGGCGCTGTTGGTCAACACGCCCGTCGGGCTTAGTGCCGTCGGATCCGACGTGGTATTGCTCCGGCCAATAAACGCGGCCCGATCCGTTTCGAATGAGATCGCTCCGCCGGCCCGATCGTGTATCGCCATGGTGTGAAACAGCCACGGGCATTGCTCGTCCGGTTCGCGCGGACGGCGATGACAAAGTATCCCCGGCGGCTCAGACACCAACTCTGTCTGGACGAATAAATTACTGAACGCCGGATGCGTCAAATCGCCAGCCGCCGGCGCCAGCACCACTTCGGCATAGGTGGTGATGTCAAGCGTTCGGCTCTGTCTACCGCGATGAATCAACGTCATACGACGTAGCTCGACGTCATCCTCCGGCGACACCACAATATGGGTTTCCATACTCAGCGCGCCTTCCGTACGTTTAAACTCCACGCCGGCTTCATTAAACACCACATGGTATTGACCGGCCTTTTTGCCCACCGGCTGCCACGTATTGCTCCATACTTCGCCGCTGGACGGATCGCTCAGGTAACAAAAAATACCGTGATTGTCGCGCGTGGCATCCTCGCGCCAGCGCGTGAGCGCCAGCGTCTTCCAGACGCTGTAACCGCCGCCGGCCTGCGTCAGCATCAGGTGATAATCCGTATTCGACAACAGTTGAATTTCCGGAATCGGGCTTTCCACGCCGTGAAATTCACGCCGCTCGCCGCTCTCATTTTTGAGCGCGCCGTCGGGCGACTCAAAGTGGCGCCGCGGGCTATAAAGCTCCAGCGCATCGGGTACGCGTTCCTGCAGCAACAGACGCGCCGATTGAAATGAAGGATAAGAGGCAAAGCGCGCCACCATCGGCGCATCCAGCAACAGATGGGATAGCGCAAGCAGGCTCATTCCCTGGTGATGCGCCATATAGGAACGGACGATAACGTAATCCTGGCCGCGACTCAGGCGAGAGGCCGTATAGTCCAGCGCCTCATAGAACCCGTATTGCCCCCTGGCCCCCAGCTTCTGCAGCGCCAACAGGTTATCACAGGCTTTTTCAGGACAAATCATCAGGGCCAGCAGCGTCGCGTAAGGCGCGACGACCATATTATCCCCCAGGCCGCGCTTTAGCCCCAGGCCCGGTACGCCAAAGGCGTGATATTGGTAATTCTGGTTATTGTCGAATGCCGAATAAGCGGATTCGGAGATACCCCAGGGGATACGGTGCTCTTTTCCCCAGCTAATCTGTCGTGCAACCGCCGACTGACACATCTGTCTGAGTAAGGTGCCGGGATAAAGCGGCATCACCAACAGCGGCATCAAATATTCGAACATCGAGCCGCTCCACGACATCAGCGCGGGACGTTTGTCGATCATGGTGAACAGCCGGCCCAGCGCGAACCAGCTTTTTTGCGGCAGTTGGTTGGTGGCGATGGCCACAAAATTCGTCAACCTCACTTCCGACGGCAGCAAATCATACTTCCCGCTATCCAGTTTATTATCCTCGCAGCTATAGCCCACGCTGAGCAAATGGGTGGAGGCGTGATAGAGGAATTTGAAATCCATATGGGCATGATCGGTCAGCCTTTTTTCCAGCTCGGCGATAATGTCAAGACGCTGACGAGCCTCGGAAATCGCCGCGCGCCGCGCCGGCGAACCGTCTTCCCGCTGCGCGAGCCAAAGCAAAGAAGGCAGTTCCTGCGCCACCGGCGCGTCCTCCAGCCAGCCCAATAGCAGCGTCCACTCCCGGCACAGGCTATCCAGCTGGACGGCAAGCAGCCTGAGCCAGCGGATAAGCGCCGCGTCAAGACCGTCCGCCGCCTGCTGCAGGGCCGGCATCAGACTCAGCATGCCATGGATATCGATGAACGCCCGGTAATACGACGTCGCGGCTTCCGCCATAGTCCAGCGCGCTCTCAACCGCTGCAGGACAAGCGGCGCGGTCGACGGCCAGCGCGCTTCCACAATACTCAGGGTATCGTCCAACCCCGCCAGGACACGGGAAACATTCATGATCGGCTGGCTGCGCCAGTCCGCCAGACCGGCGCTCAGCGTCAATAAATGGCCCGCCAGATTGCCGCTGTCCACGCTGGAGATATAACGGGGCCTCAACGGAGAAAGCGTACGCGTGTCGTACCAGTTATAAAGATGGCCGCGGTAGTGCTCAAGTTTATCCAGCGTATCCAGCGTCAAAGAGGTACGTCGCAAAACCTCGCCCTGCGTGGTGTAGCCGAAGTCCCAGGCGGTCAGGCTGGATAGCAGGGATAAACCAATATTGGTCGGCGAGGTGCGCTGAGCGATAACCGGCCGGGGAATCTCCTGATAATTATCCGGCGGCAGCCAGTTCGCCTCCTGATTGACGAAGGTTTCAAAGAACGACCAGGTTTCACGACTGGTCTGACGCAGCAGACGCCGCTGTTTGTCGTCGGGTATGGTTTGCTTCGCCATCGCCGGTTGACTCATCCGGCACAACAGCCAAGGCGCGCTAAGCCACAGCAGCGATAAAGGCAACGCCACGATCAGCAACGGGGAATGAAAAGAGAGACAAAGCACAAGCAAGACGGCGGCGGCCAGAGGGTTGACCCACATACGCCGGTAAAAGTTTTGCGCGGTCGGCGCGAAGCGTTTTTTATCCGCCGTGACGCTGTCCCATTGATGTAAATAGCGCTGGCTGACCAGCAAACGCCACAGCGTCACCGTAATCGCCCGCAGCGAAAACAGACTTTCGTGCGGTAGCGTCGACAGATTCAGAGCGATACGGGCAAGTCGGGAAAAGGCGGCCCGCGTCAGGCTTTTGACGTGCAGGAACACCGGCCGGTGACGGCCCTTATTCACTAAATCCATCAGCAGCGCCGACAGCGCGGGCAACAGCAATATCATTGATAAAAAACACAGCCAGTGGAACGGATTCGGCAGCGCAAAAAAAAGGCAAAAAATTATGCTCAACAGGCTGGGGGCAACCAGGCTGCGCCGCAGGTTATCCAGCAGCTTCCAGCGTGATAACCGACTGAGCGGATTCGGCAGACGAGCGCCGTCAGCCAGCCGCACGCGCCGACGCAGCCAGTTAAGCAACTGCCAGTCGCCGCGGATCCAGCGAACGCGGCGGGCAACGTCAATCAGGTAGCTGGCGGGGTACTGTTCATAAAACACCACATCGCTCAGCATGCCCGAACGGGCGTAGCATCCTTCCAGCAGATCGTGGCTCAGCACCAGATTTTCCGGGCAGCTATTCCGGGTGGCGCGCGTAAACATATCGACATCATAAATCCCTTTGCCGACATAGGAGCCTTCGCCGAACAAATCCTGATAGAGATCCGAGGAGAGCGCCGAATAGGGATCGTTGCCGGGAACGCTGCCGCACATCGCCGCATAGCGCGCCTGGCCATAGCGCGGAATCTCCTCGGCCAGGCGCGGCTGAAGAATGGCATAGCCGGCCACCACTCGCCGGCGCCGTTCGTCATACAGCGGCTGATTGAGCGGGTGCGCCATCGCCGCGATCAATTGATGCGCGGTGGCGCGCGGCAGCACGGTGTCGCTGTCCAGGGTAATGACGTATTTCACTTGCTTCAGACTGGCGTACGATCCGCCCTCCACCGTGGGGAAGGCGTTATCCTCCGCGCCACGCAGCCAGCGATTCAGCGCATGCAGTTTGCCTCGCTTGCGCTCATAGCCCATCCACACATTCTGCGCCCCGTTCCATTGCCGGTCGCGGTGCAGCAGACTGAATATCGCCCCGCCGTCTGACGGGTAACGACGATTGACAGCCTGAATTTTCTGTACGGCATAGCTAAGCAGATCCTGGTCTTCCGACTGCTGCGGCTGACTGCTGTCGTGAAAATCGCTCAGCAGAGCAAAATAAAGATGGGGCATGTCGTTGCCCAGATGGCAAACCTCCAGACTGTTGATCAGGCTGTCGATATTAGCGCGACTGCCGAAAAGGCAGGGGATCACCACCATCGTACTGTATTCGTCGGGGAAACCGGTCGAAAAATCCAGCCGCGGCAAAGGCTGAGGCGAGCGGACGCGGGTGGTTATTTCACTCAGCAGATTCATGACGAATTGACTCGTCACCACCAGCAATGGCAACGCCAGCAGCCACAGCGCTGCGCCCATCCCGGCGCGGTGGCTGAAATACAGCGCCGCGCCAGAACAGGCGGCGGTCAGCAGGCTCAGGCCGCCCAGCCAGGACAGCAAAGGCGTCTGATTGAACCTGCGCCGCATGCGGGTCAGCAGGGAAAAATGCGCACGCAGGTATTTTTCCAGTCCGCGGCGACCGTTGCCAATCAGATAGTAACCGACATGCCGCTTGCGCTCCGGCGCCGGAACGCGATGCGCCAGTTCAATCGCCGCGCGGGCTACCGCGGTCTCGTCAAGCTGACAATGCCGGGACAGGACTTCGATCTGGTGGCGATAATTGTCGCGAGTGTCAAAATGCATTTTTGCATAGATATCGGGCGGATCCCGGCGCAGGATCGCTTCCACCGCGCTGAGGTTTTCGGCAAAGTCGGACCAGTCCATCTCGCTAAGCTGACGCAGGCCGCTAATGCTATTGCTGACCGAAAGCTGGCTGACCGCCAGTTGATGATTAAAACGGTCGATGACCTCGCCGGCCGTCATCCCCACTTCGCTCAGACGCTGTTCGACCCAGGTGAGCGGCAGCGCCAGCATCGTGCCATGCCCCTGTAAGCGACGCACCAGTTCAGCGACGAATGCGCTGGTGCGCGGCGGATTGCTGCGCGCCATATCGGCGATCACAATAATCAGACTGGCCGGGTCGTGCGTGGCGCAGTTTTGTAACGTCTTTACCCAGTAATCGGCCAGATTACGCTCCTGCTGGGCTTCCGCCACTTCGATACTGACCCGACGCAGATTCTCAATCAGCGCTAAACGAAGCATGCCCGGAAAGGCCCACAGCTCGCCCAGCCGCAGCGGACTGACGGTCTGATAGGCGACGAAAAAGCGCGTCAGGCCATTAATGTCCCAGTGCCCATCGCTGTGGTTGACCACTTCCGTGGCAATATCGTAAATGCGCGGGCTACGACTCGCCGCCGCCAGCAACGGCAGCCCCTGGCCGAAATCGCGCGGCAACAGTTGACGCACCAGCCGAATCTGCTCTTCCAGCAGATAAAAATTATCCAGCAGCCATTCGGCGGCCGGCGTAATACTGGACTTGTCGCTGCCGCTGAGAATCAGACAGCTACGGGTTAACACCTTTTCATTATCATCAAGGCGTTTTAACAGATAGTAAGGGGCTTTTTTACGGGTCAATTTGTGCGAGAGAGCCAGTTTGCTGCCATAGCGCTCCATTTGATCGGCGGAGAACAGCTCCGGGCGAATAAGAGTATTAGATTGATTGCCCTTGTTTTGCTGTTCGGAGGATGGGTGCAATACGGGCGGGGCTCTTTTACTCTTGAACCAATTGAGTGAAATAAATCTCATAGGGATAACCCCTCGCGGACCCTGGAAAGCAGCTTCTGAACTGCGATAAGAGTTCATATGTAAAAAGGCGGGAAAACGGAAAAGAAAAAAGTGGAAAGTCAGGATAGAAAAGATACCGATTACTCTGAGGATAGTACGCTTCAACGGTAACCGCTAGTTTTATAAATCAGCCGGGCGAATTCTGGCGCCGATGCGGGTCTGAATTCGCCCAGGGCAAAACGGCCGGCCTGCGCGCTGCCAACGGCGACGGCAAGGATATAGGCGACGGGAGGTCGGGCCGGGCTGGCCCGTTAGCCGTCCGTCCGGTCCTGCTGCTTCACCCGCGGGTATTTCCACAGCCAGCGTCCGCTGACCATGCGCCAGTAGAAAAACGCGCCGCGCACCGCCCAGTCGAGGAACATGCCGAGCCAGACGCCCACCACCCCCATGCCCAGCACGATCCCCAGCGTATAGCCGGCCACCACCCGGCAGCCCCACATGCCCAGCATAGAAACCCACATGGCGAAGCGCGCATCGCGGGCGCCTTTCAAGCCGGCGGGCAGCACCCAGGACACCGCCCAGATCGGCATAAACAGCGCATTCAGCCAGATAAGGATCATCACCACGTCTTTAACGTCCGGCTCCTGGGTATAGAACGATGCGAACAGCCCGGCAAACGGCGCCGTACACCAGGCGATCAGCGACAGGCCAAGGGTCGACAACCAGAAAATATGACGCAGCTGGCGTTCGGCCTGGCCGATTTGCCCTTTGCCGAGCCGCCGGCCGACAATAATGGTGGCGGTGGAACCCAGAGCGTTGCCCGGCAGGTTAATCAACGAACAGACGGAGAAAGCGATAAAGTTACCGGCGATAACGTTGGTGCCCATGCCGGCGACGAACATTTGCGTCAGCAACTTGCCGCCGTTGAACAGTACGGATTCGATGCTGGCCGGAATGCCGATGCCCAGCACCTCCGCCAGAATATTGAACTTCAGCGGGGTTAAATAGCTTTTCAGCGTGATGTGCAGCGCCGGATTGAAGCCGATCATCAGGACATAAATAATACCCAGCGCGCCGATATAACGTGAAATGGTCAGCCCGAGGCCGGCGCCGATAAAACCCAGACCGTCCCAGGGGCCGAGACCGTAAATCAACAGGCTGCTAATCAGGATATTGAGGATATTCATGCCGCCATTGATCAACAGCGGAATTTTGGTATTGCCGGCGCCGCGCAGCGCGCCGCTGCCGATCAGCGCGATGGCCGCCGCCGGATAGCTCCATACCGTGGTCTGCAGGTAAGAGAGCGCCAGCGCCTTGACCTCCGCCTCCGCCTCGCCGGCGATAAGATTGATGATCTGCTCGCCCGTCAGATGAATGGTCAGCGCCAGCGCCAGCGCCACGATCGTCATCAGCACCAGCGACTGACGCGTCGCGTCGCGCGCCCGCCGTCGGTCCCGTTTGCCGAGGCTGAACGCCACCACCACCGTCGTGCCAAGATCGACGGCGGCGAAGAAAGCCATGATCACCATGTTGAAACTATCGGCCAGCCCTACGCCCGCCATTGCGGCTTTGCCCAGCCAGCTGACCAGAAAGGTGCTCAGCACCCCCATCAGCAATACGCAGGCATTTTCCAGCATGATCGGCACGGCCAGCGGCGTAATTTCGCGCCAGAACAGTACCCGATAGCTTTTTCTATTGGTGTACCAGTGCGTCCGAACCACGCGCTGGCGTAACGCAGCATATAAGTCCAATAAAGACCCGCAGAAGGAAAGTAAACCACAGCTTAAATCATGGGTTATCGACGGTTATCCTGCAAAGGATTTTTGCCCCGACCAGCATTAAAAAGACAACAATCTGTTACCGACGGCAGGCAGGAAAGGAGAAGCCTTGCGCACCGGGTAGTTAACGAGGGCGCGATAGCGCCGCGACGCCCCGATGACGGCGGACAACACGGTTTGCCGTAGCGGCGACGGCGGGAAATCATATTGAAAAAAAAGCTCCCCGCTGACGCGGGGAGTACGGATACGGCGAAACCGCCGGCAGGCCCGAAACGCGCCGCGCCTAAACGTAGACGTTAATCTGGTTGCTGGCCGTCGGGCGATTGATGCCGTCGGCCGGCGGCGTTTCGCTCTCTGCCTGCCCTTCACTGCCGGCGCTATAGGCCGACTGCGCGCGTTTGCCCTGCAGCCCGCTCAGCTGTTGCTGCAGCGCCTCAATTTGCGCTTCCAGCATTTTAGCCTGCAGCTGCGTGGCTTCATCATCCCCGGCGCTACCGGAAGAAGAATCCTGACTGGACTCTCTGGCTAACGACGGTAAGCGGGCAATCCGTTGTACGTTATCCTGACTGCTGAACGTATCGCTGTATGAAACTGAAGAGATTGCGCTAAAACCAATCATGTTCCTTCCTCCATTCATCCGCCCTGTTAAGGCGCTGGAATAAGTATAGAACAGTCAGCGGCCGCAAATATTTAGCACTTTGTCTGAAAAAACGCAGTGAAACGATACCGGAAGGTAAGGAATTCGTCATCAGCCCCAAACGCCCGGGTCAGCGCGCGGCCCTGCCGCTTCCGCAGGCGCTGCGCGCCGATGCGCTCTGACTCAGCCCGCCTGTTCAGCGTAGTAATCCCAGCAGGCCTGCAGCGCCTGGCCCTGTACGGTGCGGAAACCAAGATGGTTGAGCACCGCTTCCAGCGCGCTGAGCGTCTGCAATACGCAATCTTTGCGCGCATTGTAACCCATGGTGCCGATACGCCAGATTTTGCCCTGCAGCGGGCCGAACGAGGTGCCGATCTCAATGGCGAAATCTTCCAGCAGCAGACGCCGAACCTGTTCGCCGTCGATGTGCGGCGGGATCACCACGCCCATGACGTTATTCATCCGGTGCCGCGCGTCGCCGAAGAGCGTCAGCCCCATATTGCTGATGCCGGCCGCCATCGCCCCGCCGTGCAGACGGTGACGTTCGACGGTCTGGTCGACGCCCTCCTCCAGGATCAGGCGGGCGCACTCCCGGGCGGCAAACAGCATACTGGTCGCTTCGGTGTGGTGATTCAGCCGCTCCGGCCCCCAGTAGTCCATGATCATGCCGAGATCGAAATAATTGGAATAGATCATTTCGTCATCGCCGTCCTGATGACTGGCGGTGCGAATCCCCTGCTCCACGCAATTGCGCCGCCGGATAACCGCTTCCATCCGCGGGCTCAGCGTGACGGGAGACGAGCCGGACGGCCCGCCAAGACACTTCTGCAGACCGGCCGATACCGCATCCAGCCCCCAGGCGTCGGTTTCCAGCGGATTACCGCCAAAAGACGCGGTGGCGTCGGTATAGAACAGCACGTCGTGACGCCGGCAGATCTCGCCCAGCGGCTGCAGCGGCTGCAGCATCGTCGTCGATGTATCGCCCTGCACCGTCAACAGCATGCGCGGCCGCACGCGGATAATCGCGTCTTCGATCCGCTCCGGGCTAAACACCTCGCCCCACGGCGCTTCGATGATGTGCACTTCCGCCCGACAGCGGCGGGCGATTTCACACAGCAGATGACCAAAACGCCCGAATACCGGCACCAGCACTTTATCGCCGGGGCGCAGAGCCGACAACAGGATAGCTTCGATGCCGGCGCGCGATGTTCCGTCCACCAGCATGGTCCAGCGATTATCCGTGCGAAACAGCTGGCGGTAGAGCGCCATCACTTCATTCATATAGCCGGTCATGATCGGATCGTACTGCCCGATCAGCTGGCTCGACATAGCGCGCAGCACGCGCGGATCGGCGTTAATCGGGCCTGGCCCCATCAGCAGACGGTGCGGTGGATTGACGGGTGAATAGTGCATAAAGTATTGCCTCTCCCGGGCCGGCGGCCCTCGTCAGAAAGCGTAAAATAAACGCGATCGCCGGCGGTAAAATACGCTGAATAATTCGGGCGGCAGGAAGGCGGAATATTCCGCCGGCCGGGCAGACGCGCCAGCCGCCTGAAATATAACGAGCATATCAACCGATACCGGTCTCGCTCCGTGTATGACATTATTATCAGCCGGCATGAATTGCGTCCGACAGTATTATCCGTCCCGCATCCCCGGCGCAATAAACCGCGTTCGCTCTTCACAGGGAGAGCGAATATTCAGGCTGTATCCCGCAATTATCTGACCGATGTAAAACCGCACGAACCTGACAGGGGTCAGCAGTCAAAACGCACAAAAACAAATCACAACACAAACAAAATTAATGCATTTTTCTCATCGCCAGTCAGCGCAAATGAATGGCGGGACACAGCCGGGTTAAGCGTTATATAAATGATACCCTGCATACCGCAAGCTGCGGTGCGTTGGTTTTATTCCTCGCCCCGCATGGGGTTTACCCCTTACAGAGCCGCCGCCAGCGGCGCTCAAATCCACTGCCGGCGGATTTGTCGCTCACGCCGGTCGCTTACAGCGGTAAGTTGCCGGGGGTTAATGAGAGACATACCGCCACTCAGCGAAGGTCAGCCGCTGGCTGGACACATTCGTTGCCGCCGAATTTACCGCGGCGTCACCGCCTTCCTGCAACAAAAATTATATTGACTATACACTCGTCGTATTTCAGGCGGCGGATGCATCGGCTGAATTTAATTATCCGGCCCACGGCGAAATCTCAGCCGACGGCCGGATTAAAATCCACGTACGGCAAAATTTTCTGCCGTCCGAAGTATTGAGAGCATATATTTTTACTGCCGGAAAAATCAGCCGGATAAAGAACTAATTACGTCGTTGCGTAATTTACTAATATGCAATCGCATCGCCTCGACGCTTTTTAACGTATCGCGCTGAGTCAGGTAATTAATAATATCCTGGTGCTCAACATGATTTTCATTCTGGCGATGCAGCGGACTGTGCAGGCGAAACAGGCGCACATTAATACGCAGCTTTTCCAGCATCTGCACCAACACCTTATTGCCGGAGGATTCGGCGATAAAATTGTGCAGCCGGTCATCGAAGCGCCAGTAAATATGTTCTTCATGCTCGCCAGACATCAACGCCTGCAGTTCGCTGGCGTACTGGCCGAGTTCGCCCAGGTCGATACGCTCTACCGCGCGGTTTACCGCCTCGCACTCCAGCAGTTCGCGCAGCGCCATGGTGTCCAGATATTCTTTAATATCGACGGAACGCACCGCGTAAGAGCGGGCGCCGCGCCTCACCAGCAGATTTTCGCCCGCCAGTCGGACCAACGCTTCACGCATCGGCGTGCGCGATACCTGCAATTCGTCAGCCAGCCGCGATTCAGACATCTCGCTGCTGCCCGGAATTTTCCTTTCCAGAATCAGCTCCCGCAGCAGCAGGTAAATCTGCTCGGAGAGACTGGCTGATTTCAGATAAAGCGGCTTGGCCGCCATAATCGCGGCAAGCGCGTGATCCTGATAGTCTGGCATGGAGCGTGTTTACCTGTTGTCCATAAAGTAAGGGGCTAATTGTAACGAATTATATGGCCGGAGGAAAAGGTGCCGCGCAGGGCAAAAAGCGCCCGTCGCCCGCCTGGCCATAAAAAGTACCGTCGGCCCAGACCACTTTGCCGCGCGCCAGCGTGATCGACGGCCAGGCGCGCAGCGCCTTACCCTCATACGGCGTATAATCGGCGGCCGAATGCAGATCCGCATGGCGAATCGTTTTATCGCTCTGCGTATCCCAAATAACGATGTCCGCATCGGCGCCGATCGACAGCGTGCCCTTTTGCGGATACAGCCCGTACAGCTTCGCGGGCGCCGTCGCGGTCAGCTCGACAAAGCGCTGCGGCGTCAGCCTGCCGCTCAGCACCCCTTCGCTCATCAGCAGCGGCAGGCGCGTTTCCAGCCCGGGAATACCGTTGGGCACCCGGTCGAACGAGGCGTTATCGCCATGCAGCTTTTTGCCGTGCGGATCGTCATAGTTATAGGGCGAATGGTCGGACGAAAAGATGCTAAAGGTACCGTTGGCCAGCCCGGTCCAGATGGCGTTTTGGCTGTCGGTATCGCGGGGCGGCGGGCTGCAGATACATTTCGCGCCGTGGAAATGATCGTCGATGCCCAGATCCTCCGCGGTCAGGAACAGATACTGCGGGCAGGTTTCAGAGAAAATATTCAGCCCCTTGCCGCGCGCCCAATAGATCTGCTCCAGCGCGGAGCGGCTGGAGACGTGCACCAATAAAATCGGCACATCGACCAGTTCGGCCAGAGAAATCGCCCGGTGCGTCGCCTCCCGTTCGCCGGTCGCGCTGTGCGCGACGGCATGGAAACGCGGCGCGCTCTTGCCCTGCTTTAACAGACGTTCGGTCAGCCAGCTGATGCAGTCGTCGTTCTCCGCGTGGATCATGCTGAGCGCCCCCAGCCGGCGCGACGCATCCAGCACGTCGAGAATGTCGCGATCCCTGAGCTTCAGCGCGTCATAGGTCATGTAAATTTTAAATGAGCTATAGCCGGACGCCACCATGCGCGGCAGTTGTTCATTCACCACCTCGGGCGCGGCGTCGCTGATGATCAGGTGGAAGGCATAGTCGATACAGGCTTTGCCGTCGGCGCGCCGATGGTAATCGGCCACCGCGTCATCCAGACTTTGCCCCTTAAACTGCATGGCGAACGGGATCACGGTGGTGGTGCCGCCGCAGGCGGCCGAGCGGGTTCCGGTGAGAAAGTCATCGGAACCGACGGAGCCGTCGGCCGAGGGCTGATCGAGATGACAATGGGCGTCTACCCCGCCCGGCGTCACCATCCGCCCCGCCGCATCAATGGTCTTTTCCGCCAGCGCCGGATCAAGCCGTTCGGCAATGGCGGCGATCCGCCCCTGATGAATACCGATATCGCCGGTAAAGCGATCCGCCGCGGTGACGATGTCGGCCCGGCGGATGATCAGATCATACGTTTTCATTAGCGCGTCTCGTTATTGAGTTCGTTGCCGGCGCCGATCGCCGCCTCGGCTTTGTCGTCTTTCGGCGTATGGTCGCTGCGGTAAGCATTGGCGTAGTGTCGCTCAATGCGGCGCTGTATCAGATCCCACAGCGTGGTCAGAATCAGGTAATAGGTAGCGGCCACCATAAATAGCTCCAGCACCATAAACTTTTCCTGAATCAGCATTTGCGTACGGCGCAGCAGCTCTTCCATCGAGATCACCGAAGCAATCGAGGTGGTTTTCAGCAGACCGTTGAAGCTGTTGCCGAGCGACGGCAGGATCAGGCGCATCGTCTGGGGAAAGATGACGTAGCGCAGTACGCCCGCGCCGCCGAATCCCAGCGCTTTAGCCGCGTTGATCTGGCCGCGCGGGATCGCCTGCACGCCGCCGCGGATAATCTCGGCCAGATAAGCGGCCTCGTTCAGAATCAGGCCGATCAGCACCGCCTCCACGACGGTGAAGCGAATACCTATCTGCGGCAGGCCGGTATAGATGATGATTAACTGTACCAGCAGCGGCGTGCCGCGGAATATCCATGTATAAAATCTGGCCACCTGGTTCAGCCAGACTATCGGGGAGAGGCGGGAGAAAGCGAGTAACGCGCCCAGCAGCAAGCCTCCGGCCATCCCCACCAGGGTAAGACAGATGGTATAAACAACGCCCATCATTAAAAAATGATTGAACAGGTACTCGAAGTAGCCTGCCCAGCTCCAGCCGTGATTCATTGCTCATCTCTCCCGTAAGGCAGTTACAAGGACGGGCCGTGAACGGTAAAAGTTCCGGACGTCGTTTGCGCATTAAAGCGTTTAAACAGGGCTTCCAGGCTGCCGTCGGCACGCATCTCGTTTAGTACTTTCGCCGTGGCCTCCGCCAGGGCGCGATCGCGGAACGCAAGAGAAACCGGCGTAGGCTCCAGGCCGGAAATCACCTGGCGGAACTGTCCCTGGCGCTGGTATTCATTAGCCACGGCGTCCAGGCTGATTACCGCATCCACCTGGCCGGCGCGCAGCGCCTGAAAAGCGATGGCGAAGTTATCGAAGGTGAGGATTTCGATCGGCTTGAGCTTTTTAGCCTGCAGCTCGGCGCTGACCCGGCGAATCGCTTTTTCTTCGAAACCGCCGATCTCCACGCCCACGCGCTTACCGGCCAGATCCTCCGCCTTGCCGATGCCGGCGGGGTTATCCGGCATCGTCGACAGACCCACCGACTGATTTTCATACGGAATCATCCACATGATTTTGGCGCGTTCCGGCGTAAAGAAAATGCCGGTATTGATCATGTCCCAGCGGCCGCCCTGCAGTCCCGGCACCATGGCGGAAAACTCGATACGAATATAGTTCGGCTCAAGACATAACCTCTTCGCGATCTCGCTGCCCAGTTCGATACGCATCCCCTTCAGCTGGCCGGTGTTATCAACAAACTGCAAGGGCGGCAGCGTCGGGTTGGTGGACATATTTAACTGACCGGGAACGATCAGCTGCGCGCCGGCCGGCGCGCTACAGGCGGCGGCGAAAGAACCCGCGCTGGCCAACAGCCCGGACAGCGCAACCGCGTGAAGCAAAGCAGACAATTTTTTCATATCGTTTTCCCCAGTAATGAGCAAAGAGAGAAGAGAATCGGTTACTGCATATTGATGCTATTAAGCACGCCGAGCTTATCCAGCGCCTGGCGCAACGCCTGTTGGGCGGACGCCTCCAGCGGCAGACGCGGCGCGCGCGGATCGCCGACCGGCAGACCGAGCATATCGAGCCCGGCTTTGCTGGCCGAAACGTAGAACGGCCCGCCCACGGCACGCACGACAGGCACGATCTGTTTATAGATCGCCAGCGCTTCGTCGCGATTTTGCCGATCCACCGCGGCCTCGAACATCCGCGCGCACAGCTGCGGCAGCAGATTGGAGGCGACGGCGATCCAACCGCAGGCGCCCAGCCAGAAGGATTCATAGCCGAGAATGCCGGCGAATACGTTCATTTTGTCGCCGCACAGTTCGATGATGTCGCGCACCCGGGTAACTTCCAGCGTCGATTCCTTGATGTAATTCACCGTATCGATCTGCGCCAGCCGCGCGACCGTTTTTGGTTGCAGATCAACATTCGCCGTAGCCGGGTTGTTGTAAATCATGATCGGGATGCTAATCGCCTCGCCGACCTTGCGGTAATGGGTGAAGAGCTCATCTTCATTCGGGCAGCTATAGAACGGCGGAATGATCATCACGCCATCCGCGCCCATCGACTCCGCTTCGCGGCTGAGTTCGATACAGTCGCGGGTCCATTCGGCCCCGGTGCCCATCAGCACGGGCACACGCCCTCTGCTGGTGCGAATCACCGTTTCGGTGACCAATTGTCGCTCTTCCCGGGTCATCGACAAAAACTCGCCGGTGCTGCCAAGCGGAATAAGCCCATGAATTCCCTGATCTATTTGCCATTCCACCAGCCGCTCCAATGCTGGCACGTCAATTGCTGCTCCATCCGGAGTAAATGGAGTGACTAAAACCGTATAGGTACCGCGAAAAGTTTCCATAGTGCTGTCCAAATGTAAATGAGGTTATTGCATACGCAGTGTATACGTATACAATGTGTATGCAAATCTTTTTTTGGACAGGATCAAATGCGCCTTACTCATCCCTCAATTGAATGTGATTCCCCGACGATCCAAATCTGGTTCAACGGCACCCCGCTTCCCGCCCAGCAGGGGGAAACCATCGCCGCGGCTCTGGCCAGAGCCGATCTGGTTAGCATTCGCCAGACTCAGAACGGCGATCGACGGGGGCTGTACTGCGGCATGGGCGCCTGTTTCGAGTGCGTGGTGGAAGTCGACGGCCGCCCGGGGCAACGCAGCTGCATGACCAAAGTAGCAGACGGCATGCGGATCAGCAGCGCGCCGTCCGCCATTGACCAGCGCCAGGCGCTGAGCGACGCGCCGCGCGAAAATGACCCGCCGCTGGAAACCTGTGACGTGCTGGTGGCGGGCGCCGGGCCGGCGGGACTCTCCGCCGCGCTGGCCGCCGCGCGTCAGGGGGCGAAAGTCTGCGTCCTCGACGAACGGGCGCAAAGCGGCGGGCAGTTCTATAAACCGCTGGCGCCGTCGCACCGCTTTGTCCGCCGGGCGCCGGCGCAGTTCGCCAATGGCCTCGCCCTCCTTACCCAGCTGAAGGATGCGGGCGTCACCCTGTATCAAAACGCCACCGTCTGGGGCGCCTTTGCGGCCGATGAAGTGGCGGTACTGATCGACGGCAAGGCGAGACTGTTCCGTCCCCGCAAACTGATCATCGCCGCCGGCGCCTATGAACGGCCGGTGCCCTTTCCCGGCTGGACTCTGCCGGGCGTCATGACTACCGGCGCGGCGCAAACTTTATCGCGGGCTTACCAGGTGATGCCCGGCCGGCGCATCGCGATCAGCGGCAACGGCCCGCTGAATCTACAGCTGGCGGCCGATCTGACCGCCGGCGGCGCCAGCGTGTGCGCGCTGCTGGAAACCGCGCCCCGGCCCGGCCTGAAAGACAGCGTCCAGGCATTGCGGCTACTGAAAAATGCGCCTGACCTGATCGCCGAAGGGCAGAAATATATCGCGCGGCTGAAACTGGCCCGCGTGCCGATGTACTGGGGGCAGACGGTGATTGCCGCGCACGGCGCCGAACGGCTTGAAGCGATTACCGTCGCCCGGCTTGATCCGGCGGGTCAGGTGGTGCCCGGCAGCGAGCGGCGTATCGAATGCGACGTGTTGTGCCTCGGCCACGGTTTTATTCCCTCCACCGAGCTGGCGCGCATGCTGGGCTGCGAGCAATATCTGCGCGACACCCCGTTCAGTACCCCGGCCATTAAAACCGATCCCGCCGGCGCCAGCAGCGTCGACGGGGTATTCGTGGTGGGCGACGGCGCAGATCTGGGCGGCTCCCGCGTAGCGTTAGCCCGCGGTACGCTGGCCGGACTGACCGCCGCCGCCGCGCTCGGGCTTGGCGACAATCAGCCGGCGCGCCGCCAGGCGGAGGCGAAGCTGCGGCGGGCGGAAGATTTTCAGCGCGCGCTGTGGCGTATTTACCAGGCGCCGCCCGTCAGCCTGTCCCACCTGCCCGACGACACGCTGATCTGCCGCTGCGAAAATATCACCCTCGGCCAGCTGCGCAGCCAGATCAAACAGGGCTATGACACGCCGGGTATGCTAAAACGCAATACCCGGCTCGGCATGGGCCCCTGCCAGGGACGCTACTGTTCCGGCGTCGCCGCTCGCTTAATCAGCGAAATGACCGGACGCCAGCCCGACGTCGAGGGTTTCTTCGCCCCCAGAGTGCCGGCCAAACCCGTGCCGATCGCCGCCCTGACGTTCGAAAAACCGGAATGGGGCGGCCACTTCCCGGCCATCACCCCCAACCTCGCCCGGCCGGTGGTCAGCGACACATTGCCGGAACAATCCGTCGACATCCTGACCATCGGCGCCGGCGTACTGGGCAATTGTCTGGGCTATTATCTGGCCAGTCAGGGCGCCGACGTCCTGGTGATCGACCGCGATGAGGCCAATATGCAGGCCTCGGGCGCCAATGCCGGCAGCCTGCACGTCCAATTATTGTCGTTTGATTTCGGCCAGAAAGCGCAGGCCGGCGGCGGCCCCGCAGCCCAGACGCTGCCGCTCGGTCCGCACGCCATCCGTCAATGGCAGGCGCTGGAGGCGCTGAGCGGCGAGTCGCTGGAGATCAAAATCACCGGCGGTCTGATGGTGGCGGACAGCGATCAGGGGCTGCGTTTCCTCGAACAAAAAATCCGCATGGAGCGCAGCTACGGCATTGAGGCGGAACTGTTGGACCAGGCAGCACTGCTGCGTCTGTCGCCGCACCTCTCGCCAACGCTGAAGGGGGCGGAATTCTGCCCGCTGGAGGGAAAAATCAACCCGTTGCGCGCCACCTATGTCGTCGGCCGGCTGGCGCGGCAACAGGGAGCGCGCTTCCAGCGCGGCACCAACGTCCAGTCGATAGAAACGCTGCGCGAAGGCGGTTATCGCGTCACCACCAGCCGCGGCGTTATCCGCGCCCGGCGGCTGGTCAACGCCGCGGGCGCCTGGGCCGGCAGCGTCGGTCAGATGGCCGGCATTAACGTTCCGGTACGCGGCGCGCCGCTGCAGATGATCGTGACCGAGCGGGCGCCCAAAATGATCGACCACCTGATCGCCCATGCCGACCGTCATTTAAGTCTGAAACAGACCGTCAACGGCGGCCTGCTGATCGGCGGCGGCTGGAGCGCGGGCTTTTCCGCCGATATGCGCATGAATTACGCCCTGCGCCGCAGCATCGAAGGCAATTTATGGGTCGCCGCCAACGTGCTGCCGCCGTTGCGCGGGCTGCATATGCTGCGTAGCTGGGCCGGCATGAACGTCAACATCGACGGCGCGCCGATCATCGGCGAGGTGCCCGGCAAACCGGGCTTTTTCAACGCAGTGACCTCCAACGGCTACACGCTGGCGCCGATTGTCGCCCGCATTGTGGCCGATCTGATGACCCGCGGGCATACCGACATCGATATATCCCCCTACCTTATTGAGCGTTTCAACTAAAGAGGCCGTATTGAATGAATGTGGATAAACAACGACTGGCAACCCTGATTGACGACGACTTCGCCGCCCAGGTCGATATGCTGAAAGCCCTGGTACAGACGCCGTCGGATAATCCGCCGGGCGACTGCGCCCCGCATGCGGAACGTACGGCCCAGTTGCTGGAGGCGATGGGGTTCACGGTGGAGCGCCATCAGGTACCGGCGGACATTGTGCAGGACGCAGGCATGCGCAGCGCGACCAACCTGATTGTGCGCGAGCGTTTCGGCGCCGGCCCGACTATCGCGCTCAACGCGCACGGCGATGTGGTGCCGCCCGGACAGGGCTGGAGCGTGGATCCCTACGGCGCGGAGATCCACGACGGCTGGCTGTACGGCCGGGGCGCCGCGGTGTCCAAATCGGATATCACCACCTTCGCCTGCGCGCTGCGGGCGCTGAAACAGCTGGCGCCGCCCCTTGCCGGCTGCGTTGAGCTGCACGTGACCTATGATGAAGAGACCGGCGGCCAGACCGGCCCAGGCTGGATCCTCGATAACGGCAAAAGTAAGCCGGATTACGTGATCTGCGCGGCGCTGCCCTACCACGTGGTCACTGCGCACAACGGCTGCCTGCACCTGGAGATCACGGTGAAGGGCGTGTCGGCCCACGCGGCGATGCCGGACAGCGGCGTCGACGCCATCGAGGCCGGCGTACCGCTACTGCAGGCGCTGTACGCCTATCGCGATAGTCTGGCGCAGCGCCGCTCGGCCATTCCCGGCATCGGCCATCCGACCATGGTAGTCGGCTTAATCAACGGCGGCATCAATACCAATGTGGTGGCCGATACGCTGACTCTGCGGCTGGACCGACGCATTATCCCGGAAGAGTCGCCGGAAGAGGTTGAAGCCGAGATGCGCGCGCTGATCGCCCGCGTGGATGAGATGCTGCCGCAGGTGACGATTCAGGTGCGCCAAATCCTGCTGGCGCGCCCGTTTACCCCGGTGGCGGGCAGCGATCGGCTGGCGGCGCTGGTGTGCCGGGAAGCCGAAGCCGTGCTGGGCGAGCCGATTCCGGTGGTCGGCCTGCCGCTCTATACCGATGCCCGCCTCTACAGCAGCGCCGGTATTCCCACCATCATGTACGGCGCCGGTCCGCGCACGCTGCTCGAAGCGAATGCCCACCGCGCCGACGAACGCGTGCGGCTGGAAGATTTGCGCCTGGCCACGCATGTTGTGGCGAACAGCCTGTTCTCTCTGCTGTCCGAAGGAGTATGAAGTGATAAAAATCAACAATCTTTGCAAGTCTTACGGCAACTTTCAGGTGCTGAAGAACTGCTCCGTTCAGGTGAATACCGGCGAGGTCATTGTGGTTTGCGGCCCATCCGGCTCCGGCAAATCGACGCTGATTAAATGCATCAACGCGCTGGAAACTTTTGATCAGGGCGACATCCAGATCGATGAGATGCGGCTGGGCGATAAAAATACCCATCTGCCGGAGCTGCGCCGTCAGGTCGGCATGGTGTTTCAGTCATTCGAGCTGTTCCCGCATCTGACCGTGATGGATAATCTGGTAATTCCGCAGAGAAAGATCTTAAAGCGCGATAAAGCGGCCGCGATCAGCAAAGGCCAGGCGCTGCTCCGGCGCGTCGGTCTGCTGGAGCACGCCGATAAATACCCGGCGCAGCTGTCCGGCGGTCAGCAGCAGCGCGTCGCTATCGCCCGGGCGCTGGCGATGGAGCCGCGCGCGATGCTGTTTGACGAACCGACATCCGCGTTGGATCCGGAAATGGTGGCGGAGGTGCTGGCGGTGATGGCCGAGCTGGCGCGCGACGGCATGACCATGTTCTGCGTAACGCATGAGCTGGGCTTCGCGCGCAAAATTGCCGATCGGATACTGTTTATGGATGCGGGAGAGATTGTCGAAGATACCGACGCGGAGCAGTTCTTCCAGGCGCCGAAGTCGCAGCGCGCGCGGGAATTCCTGCAGCAGGTGCTGACGCATTGAGGGAAGGCCGTAAGCAAACCGCCAGCGGGTGACCAGACCGCTGGCGGGGGACTTCTGCCGCGCTTTTTATACCGCCGTCAGGTGCATAAAGGCGCCGCTGAATCGTCCGCTTTCAGGAATAAAACACAAAAGTTTTTGCCCCTGTTTCAGTTTACCGGAGTGCACCAGCTCATCCAGCATGATGTAAATTGATGCCGCGCCGGTGTTGCCATGGGTGGACAGATTGGTAAACCAGCGCTCCTGCGGAATAGCAAATCCGGCGCCTTCCAGACATGCGGAAATAGGCTGGCGGAAATATTCTGACGACATGTGCGGCAGGAACCAGTCGATCTTATCGGCGCTGATGCCGCGCTTAGCGATGGTGGTTCTCAGCGGTTTGCCCAGCGACAGCTCGACCACGTTCTCGTTGAGCAGGCGCACATCCTGCTTAATGGCGAAGATCGATTTTTCGCCCCACTCCTGCTGAGAAAAACGCGCCCAGCCGATCAGCTCGCCGTTCTCATCCTTTTCACCGCCGGCGTACATACAGGTTGGCAGTTCATTGGCGTGAGAGAAAATGTCGATCCAATCGATACGCAGCGACAGGCTCCCCTGGCGCGGTTTGTTTTCCAGCAGCATCGCCCCTGCCCCGTCGGACAGCATCCAGCGCAGGAAGTCTTTTTCAAACGCGATTTCCGGCCGTTTCGCCAGCGCCGTCACCAGCGCTTCGTTCTCGCTGCTGAAATTACGCGCGTGCAATACCAGCGAAGGCGTTTCCGACGCCGTCGCCACCGCGTTTTTGCTGGCGCCGGCCAGCACCGACAGCCATGCATATTTCAGCGCGGTGACCCCCGCCACACAGATACCGGCGGTGGAGATCACTTCACAGGGCGGGTTGCCCAGCTTGCCGTGCACCATGACGCCGTGATTAGGCAGCAGTTGATCCGGCAGGCTGGTACCGGTGACCAGACACTCGATGTCGTTCAGGGAGAATCCTTCGCCCGCCAGCCCTTTTACCGCTTCAGCCGTGAGTTCCGCATTGCTATATCGGGGCAGCCCGGTTTCGGGATCTAAAACATAATAACGCTGTTTAATACCGTTATGCCGCAGTACTACCGCCCTTGCCCGAGAAGGGTGTCCGCCCACATAACCCAGCACTTTCTCCATTGTGGCGTTATCAATAGGATCGCCCGGCATAAAGGCTGATATCTTGTTAATATAGACAAAATTATCACTCATTATCACTATCCTGCTTTATCCATAAATTCACCTGAATATTGAACGCGCAATCAATCAATTGATCGGCGAATGCCAATATCAGCACTGTACTATTGTCCATGAATGAAAAGGCTTTATATCCGTTATATTCCAGTCCGCGGGAGCGCAGGCCGTTCGCATTCGCCGCCCGCTGTACTTTAAAATATTCCGGCAAAGCCGAGACTAACGAGAAACCCACAGCTTCAAAGTAAAATCTGACATTTCAGATTCACCATGACAGCATAGAACAGTTAAACCGATTTGGCGCTGAATATGCGATATAAATTGATATTTATCAAAAAAATATCAGTACACAGATAATAAACGCCAAAAAACAAAAATGTTATTTGGCATCCATAACAAATATTTTTAGGTCAATTATTAATTAACAAAATATATTCTCAGTTAATTAATAAATGCATCTTTAATAATTCAATACTTCAAATAGTTCGGCTTACAGAACAAAAAATTCACCATTTTAAACAACGCAGCGCATTGGCCTTTTAGGGACGGGCAAACAAGAGAGTGACCATTCTGTTCGGCGGGAGCGGATTTGTTCGTCGCGGGGGCGAGCCCCCAGAGCGGACATCCAGAGACGGGTCGAATAATTGAGCGCGGCCGGCGCATCTGCAATTTGCACTATGCCGCGTATAATCGCCGGCGATAACGTTATTGCGTTAAGCAATGCACCGCATTGCTTAACTTGTTGATAAAAATCTAAACGGGGTGCATTCAGCCGGCATGGCGCGCCAGATTGCATAAGGTGCCGCTACAGGCCAGCAGCGCCGGCGCCAGCTTCGCCTGCGCCTCCTCAAGCGTCCAGCGGCTGGTCGGCGCCACAAGGTGTACCGCCGCCACCGGCCGGCCTTCCGCGTTGACGATCGGCGCGCCCAGCGTCATATCGCCGAGGAACAGCTCTTCCGCATTAATCGCATAGCCCCGCTGACGCACCAGAGACAGCTGCGCCACGATCGCCTCAACCCCGGTGCAGGTATGCACGGTATAGCCGACACGATCCATCTCCAGCAAACGGCTTCTGGCCTCGGATTGCGGCAGCGCGCTCAGCCAGGCGCGGCCGGCGGCGGTACAGTACATCGGCAGCCGGCTGCCGATCGGCATGTGCACCGGCACAAAACCGGCGCTGACAAAACGGGCGATATACACCATCTCATTACCCACCGCTTCGGTCAGGCAGCTGGTTTCGCCAGTAATCCGCGTCAGCTCGGCCAGAAACGGATTAGCCACCTCAATCAGCGGATGACCATCCAGGTAACTGAACCCCAGCTCCAGCGCGCGGGCGGTCAGTTGATAACGCCGGGTGCGCGACTGTTTGCCGACATAGCCAAGCTGCTCCAGGGTATAAACCATGCGCTGGGCGGAACTCTTGCTGATGCCGGACGCCGCGGCAATTTCCGCCAGCGTCATGCTGCGTCGCCGGGCGTTAAAACTGCGCAGCACTTCCAGTCCTTTAGCCAGAGATTGATTAAACAAGCTGCTGTGTTGGTCAGAATTATCCATTGCCGCCTCATGTTAGTTCCGGGACATTACCCGATTACAGCCCGACAAAATATCGCATATCGATACGATAAAACCATTATTAAATGTATATAAATTGAAATGCAATACAGAAATAGTTAAATGGCATGTTACTTGCTTGATACTTATCGTCACATTCCGTTAACCAACGAAGGAGTCAGTCGATGTTACAGTCCTTTAACCTGATATGCCGGGCCGCCGCGATTATTGCCGGGCTGCTGCTGTTAAATCCGGCGCACGCCGATATGGCACCCGTGCTTAAAGTTGGTGCAACCGCCTCCGGTATTCCGTTTACCTTCCTGGATATAAAAACCAACACCATTGAAGGCATGATGGTGGACGCCGCCAACCAGGCGGCTAAAGCGGGCCAGTTTCGGGTAGAGGTGGAGCAAACCAGCTTCGCTTCGCTCATCCCGGCGCTGACTTCCGGCAAAATCGACATGATCTCGGCCGGCATGCTGAAAACCGCCGAACGTGAAAAAGTGGTCGATTTCAGCGCGCCGCTCTATCGCTACGGCGAAGGCGTGCTGGTCAACGCCGACGACGCGGCGACCTATCCGAATCTGGATGCGCTGAAGGGCCAGATCGTCGGCACCCAGACCGGCACAGTATTTTATGACCTGCTGACCAAAATGGGCCACTTCAAAGAAGTACGCACTTACGACTCCATCGCCGATATGGCGCGCGACGTCGCGTTGGGTCGCATCAAAGCGGCGGTTGGAGATATGCCCATCATGGCTTACCAAATCAAGCACCGCGCCTTTCGCGGGGTAAAACTGGCGCAGGGCTACCAACCGACTCACCTGGGCGAGGTGTGTTTTGTGGTGCGCAAGGGCGACAGCGCCAACCTGCAGCGCCTTAACGACGCCATTGCCCGCATGAAAGCCGACGGCAGTCTGACCGCCATCATCAATAAATGGGGCGTATAGTCCATTAAGGAGTCGCTGTGGCGCTACATCAATTTTTGCTCGACGCCTGGGATTTCCTGCCGCTGTTGCTGCAGGGCGCGATCGTTACCATCGAGATAACCGTGTTGTCGTTCATGCTGAGCAGCCTGCTGGGGCTGGGGCTCGCCCTGCTGCGGCTGTCGCCAGTGCGGCCCTTATCCGCCGGCGCCACGACGCTGGTCAATATTATTCGCGGGCTGCCGATTATCGTGCAACTCTTCTATATCTACTTTGTGCTGCCGGATCTGGGCATCCACCTGACGGCGTTTCAGGCCGGCGTCATCGGTATGGCCATCGCTTACTCGCCCTACCAGGCCGAGAATTTCCGTTCCGGCATCGAGGCCGTGGAACGGGGGCAGCACGAGGCGGCCGAGGCGCTGGGCATGCGTTCGGCGCTGACGCTGCGCCGGGTCATTCTGCCGCAGGCATTTCGCATCGCGCTGCCGCCGTACGGCAATACGCTGGTGATGATGCTCAAAGACTCCTCGCTGGTCTCCACCATTTCGACTGCCGAAATGACCCGCCAGGGGCAGCTCATCGCCTCGTCCACCTTCCAGAACATGACCGTGTACACCCTGGTGGCGCTGTTATACCTGCTTATGAGCCTGCCGCTGATTTATATGCTGCGCCGGCTCGAACTCCGCTTTGACACGAGGAAACGCGCATGATTGAGATTAACGCTCTGCAAAAACGCTACGATAACGTCACGGTGCTGCATCACGTTGACCTCCAGGTCGCCGCCGGGGAAGTGGTCTGCCTGATCGGCCCGTCCGGTTCAGGCAAATCCACGCTGCTGCGCTGCATTAATGCGCTCGAATCCTACCAACAGGGCGAAATTCGCGTGTTCGGCCAGCGTATCGACCGCGGCAACAAGGGCGTGCACCAGCTGCGCGCCCGGCTCGGCATGGTGTTCCAGCGTTTTAACCTGTTTCCACACCGCACGGTGCTGCAAAACGTCATGGAGGCGCCGGTGTATGTGAAAGGCGAAGATCCGCGTCAGGTGAAAAAAGAGGCGCTGGCGCTGCTGGAAAAGGTGGGGCTGGCTAATCGCGCCGACGCCTACCCCGACGCGCTGTCCGGCGGCCAGCAGCAGCGGGTGGCCATTGCCCGCGCGCTGGCGATGAAACCGGAAGCCATGTTGTTCGACGAACCGACCTCCGCGCTGGATCCCGAACTGGTGGGCGACGTGCTGGCGGTGATGCGCACGCTGGCCGACGAAGGTATGACTATGGTAGTGGTGACGCATGAAATGGGATTCGCCCGCGAGGTGGCGGATCGGGTGTGTTTCCTGTACGGCGGGAAAATCGTCGAATCCGGATCGGCCAGCCAAATGCTGACGCACCCGAATCATCCCCGCACCCAGGATTTTCTCCGCCGGGTTCTGCCGGATCATGGCCTGGCCGCGCCGGACGCGCTGAGGAGCGCATCATGAGTGAAGCGCAACTGTCCGCCGCCAGCGCGCTGCCGCCTTCGCTCTGGGCGGCCACCGCGCCGCCGGCGCCCCCCACGCCGGCGTTGGCGGAATCGCTGACCACCGATGTGCTGGTGATCGGCGCCGGTTATACCGGTCTGTCCACCGCGCTGCATCTGGCCAGCAACGGCGTAAACGTCTGCGTGCTGGAAGCCAATGAGCCTGGCTGGGGCGCCTCCGGCCGCAACGGCGGCCAGGTCAACCCGACGCTGAAGCACGATCCGGATACGCTGGTGCGCCAGCTGGGCGCCGACCGCGCGGAGCCGCTGATCGACGCCATCTCCCGCTCCGCGGATCTGGTGTTTGGACTGATCGACCGCTATGACATTCGCTGTCAGCCGGTGCGCAGCGGCTGGCTGCAGGCCTCTTACTCCAGCCGCGGTCTGCCGGCGCTGGAGGCGCGGGCGCGCCAGTGGGAACGGCGCGGCGTACCGGTGGCGATGCTCGATGCCGGACAGCTGGCGGCGCGCATGGGCAGCACGGCGTTCGCCGGCGGCTGGCTGGACGGCCGCGCCGGCGGCATTCAGCCTCTGGCCTACGCGCGCGGACTGGTGCGCGCCGCGCAGTCGCACGGCGTACGGGTGTTCGGCGACAGCGCGGTGAAATCCATTACGCCGCAGCGCGGGCACTGGCTGGCGCAAACCACCGGCGGCCGACAGGTCGACGCCGAACGGGTCGTGATCGCCACCAACGGCTACTCCGGCCCGCTGTGGCCCGGCGTGGCGCGCACGGTGCTGGCGGCCAATAGCTTTATCGTCGCCACTCAGCCGCTGACCGGCGCGGCGGCGGCGACGATCCTGCCCGGCGGGGAAACCGTTTCCACCGCCCAGCGTCTGCTGCTCTATCTGCGTCGCGACGCCGAAGGTCGCCTGCTGATCGGCGGCCGCGGTCATTTCGCCGATCCGCGCGGCCCGCAGGACTTCGCTCACCTGGAGCGCTCGCTGGCGCTGCTGTTTCCGCAACTGGGCCCCATCGATTACCAATATCGCTGGGCCGGACGCATCGCCATCACCCGCGACTTTATGCCCCACGTGCACGAGCCGGCGCCGGGTGTAACGGTGGCTTTAGGCTGCAACGGCCGCGGCATCGCGCTATGCACCAGCCTGGGCGCCGCCATCGCACGACGCCTGCGCCGACCGGAGGCCGAATTTCCGTTTCCAATCTCGCCCATCCGGCCGATTCCGCTGCACCAGCTGCAGCATTTCTATATCGCCGCCGGCGTGACCTGGTATTCCCTGCTCGACCGGTTGCACCCGGCCTGAGCCAGCCCGCTCCGGCGCGAGCCGGGGCGGGGGTTATTCATCCTCCGCCCGCTTGTCCGGTACATCCAGGCACTGATAGCGCGGCTGAGAGAGCTGGTCGCGCATCGCCGAGGACACCGGCAGGCTTTGGTTCATATCAATGATGCGCGATTCTAGCCGGGCGGCAATCAGCACGTGTCGTCCGTCATGCAAATCGTGCACGCAAAGACATCGTCGCCCTTTTCCTGCCCCGAACTGGCGGCCCAGCGGCGCAGCACCCCGGGCCCCCACGGCCCGGGCCCCGTATGCCGGCGGACTGCGTCGATTGCGCAACGATCCCGAGCCGCCTGACATTACACCAGCGGCAGCGTCGCGCCGCCTGTTCGTTCAGACGCCGGTCACCCGGGCGAGAAACGTCAGGCACTGTTCCAGCTGCGCGCAGTCGACATACTCATCCGCCTTGTGCGCCTGCGCGATCGAACCCGGCCCGCATACAATGGCCGGGATGCCGGCCTGCTGAAACAGTCCGGCTTCGGTACCGAACGCCAGAGAATGGAAGGCTGTTTGCCCGGCGGCGGCGGCGCAGCGCTGCTTTATCTCATCCAGCGAGGCGTTATCCTGCAGACCGGGATAAGCGCTCTGCGCCTCCAGGCGAATATCCGCCTGGCCGGACACCCGGCGCATTTCCGGCACCAGCCGGCGACGGGCGAAATGCGCCAGTTCATCCGCCAGCAAATGGTGATCGCTGCCAGGCAGCGGTCGGATCTCAAAATCAAACTCGCAGCGATCCGGCACCACGTTGACCGCCGTACCGCCGCGCACCGTGCCGGTCTGCACCGTCGACCAGGGCGGATCGTAACTCGCATCGCCGGCGTCGCGGCGCCAGTCGCGGCCGCGCTGACGTAAAAACATCATCAGTTCCGCCGCGTATTCGATCGCATTCACCCCCAGCTGCGGCTGGGACGAGTGGGCCGCCTGCCCCTGCACGCAGCAGCGCCAGGCGCTTTTGCCTTTGTGCGCGCTAGCCAGGCGCATCAGCGTCGGCTCGCCGATAATGCAGCCGGTCGGCTTCGCGGCATCCTGCTCCAGTTGCTGCAATAAACCGCGCACGCCGACGCAGCCGATTTCCTCATCGTAACTGATGGCGATATGCACCGGCTGCGCATCGGCGCCGCGCGTCGCCTGAACAAAGCGCGGCACCAGCGCCAGCACGCAGGCGATAAAGCCTTTCATATCAGCCGTGCCGCGGCCGTAAAGACGATCGTCCCGCCGCGTCAGCGTAAAGGGATCGCTGCGCCACGGCTGGTCGGCTACCGGCACCACGTCCGAGTGGCCGGAAAGACAAATACCGCCCCGATCCTGCGGCCCGATAGTGGCATACAGATTGGCCCGCTGCCAATCCTCGCTATAAACCCGGCGGGCGTGGATACCGTAGCCGGCCAGATAATCTTCCACATAATCAATCAGCGCCAGATTGGACTGCCGGCTAAGCGTGGGAAAACCGATCAGCTCGGACAGGATATCAACGGCGGTAGTCATAACGGCGGTCCTCAGGATTGTACGGCGATAACATCGATTCCCACGGCCATTCCGGGCGGGCAATCATCAGGCCGGCCGAAACCGGTCCCCACCCTTCAGCCCGCGGCCCATGAGGTTACGGACCGTTTTGCGATAGCGCGCGTCCGTCGGGCCGACGGTGATTTGGTAAATATCTTCCAGCTTACCGCCGGACTCTTCAAGCGGCATTTTGATGTTGGCCATCGCCCGTTCGGACTGGGCCGCCGCCAGTCGCGGTAGCCGGCTGCCGGCCGGCCGCGAAAACAGATGTTGCAATCCGCCAGGGAAAAAAGATAATCAATTCAGATTGCTGACCAGACCGCCGACAGGGATACGCCGCGCGACACCGGCCTGCGCCAGGCGACACGCCGCGGCGAAGGCCGACATGATGATAAAACGCAGGCGCTCCGCCGACGGCGCCGCCGGATAAAAAGGATGAATCATGACACTTGACCGAAAAGTAGTCAGCATACTGCTTGTGTCGATCTGCCGGTTGCTGACGGGCATACGCGCGCGCTGGCAATCGCCGCCCGATTTACGACGTCCGACCATTTTTTACGCCAATCACAGCAGCCATCTCGACGGTCTGGTTATTTGGTCGAGCATGCCCGCCTCGCTGCGCGACGTCGTGCATCCGGTCGCCGCCGCCGATTACTGGCTGAAATCGCCGCTGCGCCGCTACCTGGCGCTGCGCGTCTTTCAGGCCGTTTTGGTGGAGCGGCGGCGCGCAAACGCGGACGCGCCGGGCGATGATAAGCGCGATCCACTGCTCTCGCTGCGCCTGGCGCTGGAAGAAGGCCAGTCGCTGATCCTGTTTCCCGAAGGCACCCGCGGCGACGGCAACGAGCTGCAGAATTTCAAAAGCGGCCTGTACCATCTGACGCAGCAATTTCCCGACGTTCAACTGGTGCCGGTGTGGCTGGAAAATCTGAACCGGGTGTTGCCTAAAGGTTCTCGTCTGGTGGTGCCGATCATTTGCCGCGCCACCTTCGGCGCGCCGCTCGACGCGCCCGCGGCCGATGAAAGCAAAACGGCTTTTTTGCAACGGGCTCGATCCGCGCTGGAGGCGCTCTCTTCATGACCATCTGGGACAACGAGATGAAATGGCTGCTGTGCGGCCTGTTCGGCATACTGATTTTCGCCAGCGTCGTCGGCTATCTGCTGTCGCTGAAAAAGCAAAACGCCACCATCGCCAATCTGAACGCTCGCATCCGCGCCTGGTGGGCGATGTGTATTATCGCCATCGTGGCGATTTTGATCGGCCAGATTGGCTCGCTAGTGCTGTTCGCCCTGATGTCTTTCTATGCCCTGCGAGAATGCATTACCCTGACGCCAACCCAGCGCGGCGACCATGAAGCGCTGTTCTGGTGTTTCTTTATTATCCTGCCCCTGCAGTATGTGTTGATCGGCATCGAGTGGTACGGCGTGTTCGTTATTATGCTGCCGGTTTACGCGTCGCTGTTTTTGCCGGCGCGCATCGCGCTGGCCGGCGATACGCGCAACTTTCTCGAACGCGCGGCGAAAATTCAGTGGAGCATGATGATCGCCGTATACTGCGTCAGCCATATCCCCGCGCTGCTGATGCTGGATATTCCCGGCTATGAAAATCAGAACGCCAAACTGCTGCTGTTTTTGATGATCGTGGTTCAAATTTCCGACGTCCTGCAGTATGTGTTCGGCAAGCTATGGGGCAAACATCCTATCGTGCCGAAGGTCAGCCCGAACAAGACGCGCGAAGGCTTTATCGGCGGTATTCTGTCCGCCAGCCTGGTCGGTATGGGGCTGTACTGGATCACCCCCTTTAGCTGGTGGCAGGCGCTGCTGATCTCGCTGCTGATTACCCTGCTCGGCTTCCTGGGCGGCCTGTGCATGTCGGCGATCAAACGCGATCAGGGCGTCAAAGACTTCGGCGCCATGCTGGAAGGCCATGGCGGCATGATGGATCGCATCGACTCGCTGTGCTTCGCCGCGCCGGTGTTTTTTCACGTGGTGCGCTTTTATTACACCTGATGCGCCGGACGGACGTCGCCCCGGCAGTACAGCGGCGGCGGCTTCCAGCGCGCTGACGCGGTCCGCTTGACGAATGTCCGTATCTTTACAATAGTCAACGGAATAGTATGACGGCCCCCGACGCAACGTCCGGGCCAACGAACTGATGGGACGGAGTAATAGAGATGGGCAAAGCCGGCAACGCGTTTATCGGGTTCTTTTATTTGCTGCTCGCGCTGTGCGCAGTCAGCCTCAGTCTCTCTCCGGTCCAGGCGGAATCGCTGTCGCAACAGGCGCAGTCCGCGCCCTCGGCCAGCGAACAGGCCAGCAGTCTGGCCGATTTGCAAAAGCAGCTGGATGCGTTAAAGCAGCAAATCTCCAGCGCGCAGAGCGACAGCCAACTGGTGAACCTGAGTCAGCTTAATCAGACGCTGCTGGCCGACGCCGACACGCTGCGCGCCTCGCTGTATGAACAACAGGCGACGATCACCACTCAGCTCAACGTGCTGGGGCCGGCGCAGGATAACGCGGTAGTGCAGGAAACCCGGGAGGTCGTGGCGCGCCGCAACAACCTGACCCGGCAAAAGGAGCAGATTGAAAAACAGATTGAGCACGCCAGCGCCATTTACAGCAACGCCGAATCGCTCGCCGTACAAATATCCAACCTGCGCCGAAATAATCTGAAAACTCAGCTGGCCCTGAATAGCGGCAGTATGCTGGATGTGGATTTCTGGCGGCCGCTGGTCTCGCCCGTCGCCCAGGATCAACAAAAAATCAGCCGCTTTGCCCAGCAGGCGCTGCAGGGCTGGTCATCCGCCTGGCAGCCCGACTGGCGGCTGGGCAGCGCAGTCTTTCTGCTGCTGGCCGTCGGCTGCCTTTATACCCGACGCCATCTGGAAAACGCGCTGGCGCATATGTGCATCACCCTGTTGCCAGAGGGGCGGCTGCGGCGCAGCGGCTACGCCACCGGCATTCTGTGCATCACCATGCTAAGCTGGAGTATCGCCGGCAGCCTCGTCGGCTATACGTTTAGCCGCGCGCCGGACGTTTCCGACGCCTTCGCGTCGTTTGTCGACGACTGGGAGCGGCTGTGCCGCTTTTCCGCTATGCTGGCGGGCCTGGGCCGCGCATTTTTATCCAATCAACGCCCCTCCTGGCGTCTGTCGAACATGGCTTCGCCGCTGGCCGAGGCGCTGCGCTCATTCCCGCCGCTGATCGCCGGCATCGTCCTGCTCTTCGGCAGCCTTGAGCAGCTCAACAGCGCGGCCGGCACCAGCGTTTCGGCCAGCGTGGTGGTCAGCGCGCTGTCGGCGCTGTCGATCGCCCTGACGGCGGGTATCATCACCCGGCGCAGCAACCAAATCCGCAAGCAGATGATCGCCCGAGGCGAGCGGACGGAAAGCCGCTCCACGCTGGCCGGATTAATGCATCTGGCGACCATTCTGACGGCGCTGGCGGTACTGTTCTCGCTGCTGTTCGGCTACATATCGCTGGCCCGCTTTCTGACCTATGAGTTCGTCTGGGTAGGACTGGTGCTTTCCTGTCTGTATCTGTTCATCCATCTGTGGAACGATATCTGCGAGAGCGCCTTTGACCAGAACAACCGCTGCGGCAAAAGTATTCAGGAAACGCTGCGCCTGCACGAACGCCACCTGGCGCAGATCGCCACGCTGTTGTCGGCCACCGGCAAGACCGTGCTGATCCTGTTCGCGCTGGTGGCGCTGCTGAACGGTACCTTTGGTTCAACCACGCCGCTGCAGTTGCTGCAGAAAGCCGTTGAAATCTGGGGCGGCGACGGACTGGGCAAACTGAATATCGTACCGGCCAATTTACTGAATGCGTTGGTCATTCTGGTGGTCGGCATCTATTTGCTGCGCACCGCCCGTCGCTGGCTGGAGCAAGAGTTTCTGCCCAAAACCATGATGGACAAAGGGATGCGCGTGTCGCTGACCACCCTGTTCGCCAACATCGGCTACGTGTCCATCGCGCTCGCCACCCTGTCGACGCTGGGCGTGCAGTGGAATAACCTCGCCTGGATCGTCAGCGCCTTGTCCGTGGGCATCGGCTTCGGGCTGCAGGAAATTGTGAAGAACTTTATTTCCGGCATTATCCTGCTGACCGAGCGGCCGGTGAAGGTCGGCGATCTGGTCAGCATCAGCGGCATTGAGGGCGATATTCGCCGCATCAACGTGCGGGCGACCGAGATCCAGCTGACTGACCGTTCGACGGTGATCGTACCCAACTCGCAGTTTATTTCCCAGAACGTGCGCAATGCCACCATGGGCAACGCTCAGGGGGTGGTCACCATTCCGCTGACCTTTCCGCTCGATATCGACCCGGAGCAGGTGCGCGATCTGCTGCTGACCATCTACCGGGAAAATGAATCGGTGCTGGAAGCGCCCGCGCCGTCGGTCACCTTCAGCCAGCTCAGCGCGCAAGGCATTATGCTGAGCGTGACCGGCTACGTCGCCAGCCCGCGGGTAGTCAGCAATACGCGCAGCGATCTGCTGTTCGAGATCCTGCGCGCGCTGCGCGTCGCCAACATCGCCCTGTCCAGCCCGCAAAAAATGATCATCGAAAAAGAAGCGCCGGAAGCCTGACGCCTCGTCCGCTCAGACCGGCTTGATCGACCGGTGCAGCGCGCCGGCATGACTGCCGCCTTCCGCCTTGTCGAAAACGGTCGGATCGCCCGGCTGCTCCAGCTCATGCAAAATGCCGCAGTCGCGCGTGGTGCGCAGCGCGCTGCAGCTGTGCGATAGTTCGCTGAGCTGCTGCTCTAACGCCTGCAGTTCGGCGATTTTATTCTGCACGTGGATCAGATGCTGGTCGATCACCGCATTAATCGACTCGCAGCTGGCGTTGGGATCGCTGCGGGCGGTCAGCAGCGCGCGAATTTCCTCATGCGCCATATCCAGCGCCCGACAGCGACGGATAAACGTCAGCCGTTCCAGGTGGGAACGGTCGTAGCGGCGGTAGTTGTTATCAGGATCACGATGCGCCGCCGGCAGCAACCCCTCTCTCTCGTAATAGCGGATCGTTTCCGGCAGACACCCGGCCTGACCGGCCAGCTCACCGATTTTCATGTTGCCTCCGTTTTCTGTTTGACCCTGTAGTTACTACAAGGTGTTTAATAACGCAGAGAAGAGCAACTGCGGAAGAACGCCATGACGACATCATCGAAAAAATTCTCGTTCAGCAAGCCCCCGATTCAGCCGCTTGCCCCCGACAACCCGGCGCCCGTGGGCCACGCGCCCAATAATCATGGCAGAGCCGACTGCTGCGCGCCAGAGGTAAAAACCGCGCCGTTACCGCTGCCGCCTCCGGAGAACACGCCAGAGGGCGTGCGCAGCGCCATCCGTATTCAGCAGATGGACTGCCCGGTCGAAGAGGCGGTGTTGCGCACCGCCCTCGGCGCGCTGCCGGGCGTACGCCGGATGGAATTTAACCTGCTGCAGCGGGTGCTGACGGTAACCCATGACGGCGACGCGCTGCCGGCCATTCTGGCGGCGATCCGCACGTCAGGCTTTGAGCCGGAAACCGCCGACGGCGATCGTACAGCCGGCGCAACGCGCGTCTGGCGCACATGGCTGACCTTTGGCTCCGCCGCCCTCGCCGCCATCGGCGCGGAAGTCACCCACTTCGCCGGCCTGCCGGCGGCGGTTCCGGCCGTGCTGGCGCTCATCGCCATCGCCGTCTGCGGGCTAAGCACCTATAAAAAAGGCTGGATCGCCGTGCGCCAGGGAAACCTGAATATCAATGCGCTGATGAGCATAGCGGTGACTGGCGCAATCGTTCTGGGACAGTGGCCTGAAGCGGCGATGGTGATGGTATTGTTCACGCTGGCCGAAGCCATAGAAGCCAAATCGCTCGATCGGGCGCGTCAGGCCATTTCAGGACTGATGGCGCTAACGCCCGACACGGCCAGCGTCAAACAGCCTGACGGACGCTGGCTGGAGGTTGATGCGCGCGAGGTTGCGCCCGGCAGCGTGGCCCGGGTGCGGCCTGGCGAACGCATCGCGCTGGACGGCGAAATCCTGTCTGGTTACTCGAGCATCAACCAGTCGCCGATCACCGGCGAAAGCCTGCCGGTAGATAAGGCCGCCGGCGACGCGATTTTTGCCGGCACGATCAATCTGTCCGGCACGCTGGAGTACCGGGTCAGCGCGGCGGCGACCCGCTCTACGCTGGCCAGAATCATTCAGGCGGTGGAGCAGGCGCAGGTCGCGCGCGCGCCGATGCAGCGTTTTATCGACCGCTTCGCCCGCATCTACACGCCCGCCGTGCTGGTTATCGCGCTGGCGGTCGCCGCCCTGCCGCCGCTGCTGCTGGACGGCGACTGGCGGACGTGGATCTATAAGGCGCTGGTATTGCTGGTGATCGCCTGTCCGTGCGCGCTGGTGATCTCCACGCCGGTGACCATCGTCAGCGGGCTGACGAGCGCCGCCCGCCGCGGCATTCTGATTAAAGGCGGCGCTTATCTGGAAAAAGGACGCAAACTGACCAGTCTGGCGCTGGACAAAACCGGCACGCTGACCAGCGGCAAGCCGCGCCAGACCGACGCCATCATCCTGCCGGGTATTGATGCCGGACGAGCGTGCCAGCTGGCGCGCAGTCTGGCCGGCGCCTCCGACCATCCGGTATCACAAGCCATCGCCCAGGCGCCCGACAACCAGAGCCGGCCCGCCCTGCCCGTCGCCGCGCTGCAGGCGCACGTCGGCCGCGGCGTCAGCGCCACGATTGACGGCGAGCGTTACTGGCTCGGCAACCGACGCATGGCGCAAGAGGCGACGCTCATGACCGATGAATTGGCCGCGCGCCTCACGACGCTTGAACAGCAGGGTAAAACGGCGGTGCTGCTGGCCAGCGCGTCGCGCGCGCTGGCGCTGTTCGCCGTCGCCGATACAGTGAAACCGGCCAGTCTGGCGGCCATCGCCGACCTGCAGCGGCTGGGCGTCGCCACCGTAATGTTAACCGGCGATAACCCCCACGCCGCCCGTGCTATCGCCGGCCAACTCGGCATCGACGAGGTGTGGGACAGCCTGCTGCCGGAAGATAAACTGAAACAGATCGAGCGTCTGAGCGCGCACGGCGTGACCGGGATGGCCGGCGACGGCATCAACGATGCGCCGGCGCTGGCGCGCGCCGATATCGGCTTCGCCATGGGCGCGATGGGCACGGATTCTGCGATAGAAACCGCCGACGTCGCGTTAATGGATGACGATTTGGGCAAAATTCCGGCGTTTATCCGTCTGTCGCAGCGTACGCACCGCGTACTGCTGCAAAATATCGTCATGGCTCTCGGCATCAAGGCGGCCTTTCTGCTGCTGACGCTGGCGGGCGCCGGCACCATGTGGATGGCGGTATTCGCCGATACCGGCGCCAGCCTGCTGGTTATCGCCAACGGTTTGCGCCTGCTGCGCCGCCCGCGGCCGGATCAGCCATAGCGCGGCGGGCGCTTCTCAGTCGCGCGTTCTCTGCTACTATACCAGTGGACTGAGGGTTGCGCCCGCCGCCGGCAGCCTGTGCGCCGGCCGTCGCGGATTGTCGGGTAAAACGGTTTTTATCCATGCGAAAATGATACAGAGGCAAACGCCGGGCAAAGCAGATGTTCAGCTGCTTGATGGGCGTAACGCCGGTACGGGCTGATGGCCGACGGTAGCGGCGCTGTTTTTTTACTTTTATATGAGGTCAGGGAGTATGCGTTATCTGTTGGTTATGCTTTTCACTCTGGCGCTGGCCGGCTGCAGCACATCGCGTCCCGATCCGAGCGGATTTCAGGATACGCCGCCGAGCCGGCTGATGCGTTATCAAAACACGCCGTCCACGCCCTATGCCACGCTGGTGGTGCTGCGGGATAAAGGCTGGATGGCCGGCCCGTGCCGCATCGGCGTCTATATCGACGATCAGTTTGCCGGTTCGCTGAGCAGCGCGGAAAAAGCGACGTTTCGGCTGCCGGCCGGCTCGCATAGCCTAAGCCTCGGCCAGGACGGCTTTCAGGACAACACCTGCGTGTGGCGCGATGCCGACGCGCGCCTGACCCAGACGCTGCAGGCCGGAGAAACCCGCCTGCTGCGCATCAGCGGCCAGGTGGGACAGGGCTTCACGCTGCGCCCTGACGCCGCGCGCTGAATTTATCGCCCGCCGGCGTCATGCTGTCGCGCTCAACCGCCGGCGGTGCGAATCTCCAGCCGCGCCGACGGCATGACGCCGGCTGAAATAGCGGCGCGCCGTTATTTCAGCACGCGCGCTTTACAGCTTTTTCCCTTGATCTTCCCCTGCTGTAAATGCTGCAGAGCCCGACGGGCGCTGGCGCGGCGAATCGCCACGCAGGCATGCTGCGCGAACAGATCGATCTTGCCCACTTCGGCGGCGCTCAGCCCGCCCTCGCCGGTCAGCGCGCCCAGAATATCGCCCGGCCGAATCTTCGCTTTTCGTCCGCCATCGATCGACAGCGTCACCATCTCCGGCTCCGGCAACGGCGGCGCCTGGCGGTTCAGCGCGGAAAGCGGCAGCCAGTTCACCTGCAGCGACAGATAATCTTCCAGCGCATGAACCCGGCCCATTTCCTGCGGCGTGCACAGGCTCAACGCCCGCCCCTGGGTGCCGGCCCGCCCGGTGCGGCCGATACGGTGCACATGCACCTCCGGATCAAACGCCAGTTCAAAGTTCACCACCAGCGCCAGATCCTTAATATCCAGACCGCGCGCCGCCACATCGGTCGCGACGAGCACCCGACAGCTGCCGTTGGCAAAACGCACCAGCACGCTATCGCGTTCGCGCTGTTCCAGATCGCCATGCAGCGCCAGCGCGCTGAGCCCCTGCGCGGTCAGGGTCTGACAAATATTTTGGCAATCGCGCCGGGTATTGCAAAAAATCACGCAGGACGCAGGCTGATAGTGATTCAGCGCGGTCAGCAGCAGCGGCAGACGCTGTTCGCGATCGGTTTCCAGAAACAGTTGCTCAATTTCCGGCAGGTCGGCCGTTTCGGAAATCTCGACGCGCAGCGGGTCGCGCTGGACGCGCGCGCTGATATGCTCAATGCCGTCCGGATAGGTGGCGGAAAACAGCAGCGTCTGGCGCGAGGCCGGCGTACAGTCAATCACCTGGTCGATATCATCGGCAAAGCCCATATCCAGCATACGATCGGCCTCATCCAGCACCAGCACCTTCAGACTGTCCAGCCGCAGCGAGTTTTTACGCAGGTGATCCTGAATACGCCCCGGCGTGCCGACCACGATATGCGGCGCGTGCGCCAGTGAGTCAAGCTGCGGACCGATCGGCTGGCCGCCGCACAGCGTCAGAATCTTCACGTTGCGGGCGAAACGCGCCAGCCGGCGCAGTTCCTTGCTCACCTGATCGGCCAGCTCGCGCGTCGGACACAACACCAGCGCCTGGGTGAAGAACGCCGTGGGCTCGATTTTATCCAGCAGCCCGATACCGAACGCCGCGGTTTTACCGCTGCCGGTCTGGGCGCGGGCGCGAACGTCCCGACCGGCCAGGATCGCCGGCAGCGCGGCGGCCTGAACCGGCGTCATATGGCTATAGCCCAGTTCGCTCAGGTTGGTTAACTGCCCGGCGGGTAAAGAGAGAGAAGAAAAAGAATGTGTGCTCACGGCGGTTACTCATATCTATAGGGGGCGGCGTCCATCGGGCGATCGACGCAAAACGGCCGTCATGATAGCAGAACCGGCCGCCATAAGCCCGCGCAATAGCGACGCGGCGGCGGCCGGTTGCGCACAGGTTATCCGGCCTGAACCGCGCTTTTACCGCGCGCGCTAAAACGGTTGGCGAACAGCGTGATGCCGCAGGTCAGCAAAACGGTCACCGCCATGACGCACAGCATCGCCAGCGCGTTATTCGAGACAAAGGGCGACGCGAAGGCCGGCACATAGGCCACCCCTTTAATATTGAAAAAACCGACCAGCATACCGCCGAAACCGGCCGACAGAATCGCGCCGCCGAACACAATGCGGTTGGCGAACATAAATGGATAGGCGGACTCGACAAAGGTGCCGAACCCGAGATTAATTAGCAAACCCGGCGCGGCGACCGCCGCCTCGCTTTTTTCACGCGGCGCGATCACATTGGCCAGGTTAATGCCGGCAGCCACCATCACCAGGCCGATCATGTCGATCGCGCCGAGAAAACTCACCCCGCTTTTCTCCATTTCCAGCAGCACCAGCGGCAAAATCACCGCGTGATACACGCCGCCCAGTATGGCGGGCCAGATCACCAGGCCGGCCAGCAGTCCGGCCAGCACCGGGTTAAACGCCAGCACCGTCTCAATGCCCAGCTTCACGTAGTTGCCCAGCAGCAGGGTAAACGGGTTGAGCAGATAGTACATCAGCAGACCGGCCAGCAGGCCGGAGATCCCGCCGGCCACAATATTCACCGTGGTGATGGGAAAGCGCCAGCTCAGGCACAGGCTAAAAAGGTAGCGTACCAGTATCCCGGCGGTGATACCGCTGATAATACCGCCGATCAGGCCTCCTTCGACCGCCAGCACGCCGGCCAGCACGCCGGCGACGATGGATACCTCATCCAGCTCCGCAATCTGGCGCGCGGCGATCACCGCCACAATCACCGGCAGCCCTTTCAGCAACAGCTCGAACACCGTATTGAGCGGCTGCAGACCGGGAATATGGCTGAGCGCCAGCACGATAGCCATGGCGATAAAGCCCGGCAGCGCCGGCAATAAAATGCCGCGGATATTAATACGCTGCCAGATCGTCTTGCCGGACTGCGCCGCCGGCGCGCCGGCCGGGCTGCTGCCGAGCAGCGGCGTGTATTTAACGCGCCAGAATTTAGCCAGCGAAGCCACGAAAGAGACGGCGCGGGTGCGGTTGCTTGACCCCATGGTGCCGGACACCGCGACAACGTTGGCGCCGAGCGATGAGATAGTCGCCATCGCGGTGCCGCCGGTACCGACCAGCGGCAGACGCGCGGCCGCGGCCGCCTGAATCGCCAGTTGGTTGCAGCCCTGCGGCGCGGCGCTCATAACCATCAGCGCGTCGATCTCGCCCCGTTGAATCTGCTGCGCAATGCGTTGGTCATGGTGCGCCGCGGCGTCATTGACCTCCGCCAGCGTGGCTTGATATTGCGCCGCGATCCCCGCTTCGCCCAACGTATACAGCGTCGCCGGCGTCTGCCCGCTGGCTGAATCCATCGACTCCGCGGCCGCAATAAACTGTACCGCGGCGATATGAAAGCCGGCCGACTGGCACTGCACGCTAATTTCATGCAGCAGCTTTTCCGGCTCCGCACCGCCCAGATTAAATAAATTGCCGCCGCTGCTGCCCAGAATGGCGATGTTTTTCACTGTAATCCCCTGAAATTTTTTATTGTTAACAAAAATAATCCCAGAGGCGCGCCGACCGGTCAACGTTCGCCCCCTCGTTATTGATTATTCTAATCATTACAAAGTTTACTATTAAGTTTATCACTAACCAGAGCGCCCGATCTCAGCGTTAAGCCAGCGCCATTATCGGACCGAACGGTTTGCGGCGCGGCGCCGATATCCGGCCACCGGGATTAATCGTTACGGCGCAGAAAATCAATCGATTGCGGCCGGGCGATACGCCGGTAATCCTCAGTGTTTAGCACGATCGAACGCTCAAGGGAGCCGGCGTTAAACGCCAGTTCATCGAAGCGACTGAACAGAAAAGGATCGGCGACCAGCAGCAAATCGGGATGAAAACTAAACGGCGGGATGGCGCCGAACACGCACTGCGTCAGATCCGTCACCTCGCGCGGGCTGGCAAGCGAAGCCCGCGTGCCGCCCAGGCCCTGCGCCAGACGGCTTAAATCGGCCTGGCAATCGCCCGGCAGTACCGCCAGCACATGCCGACGCACGCCGTTGCCCTTCACGTGACACACCAGCGCTTTAGCCCCCTGCCCCGGCTGCGTGCCGCGCAGTCGCGCCACCTCGGCCGAACGCCCGGCGCTGTCGTGATCGACGACCCGAAAACGCGCCTGACCCGACGTTAACAGCTGATGCAATTTTTCGAACACATTCTGCTGCGCCATCTGGATAGCTCCCAAAGAATATATTACATAACAACGAGATATAAATAAAATACGCCGACGGGTTCGTACAGGCAACCGCACGCGCGCCGCGGCGGGCCAACGGCGTATCGCGACTTACGCTTTTTAATGCTATTCCTGACGATATCCTGATGAAGATGTCTTGATATTTACCCGTTATCCAGCGTAGATTGAGCGCCGATCCCACCATGAGCCGACTGCCGCGCGCCGCTCATGACCACGGGGTGGCGAACCTCGCACGGATGTCACCTCATTCCATAACGAACGCACAAACGGGATCGTTGCTGGCGTGTTTGCTCCTGGAGAGTATAACGGTGAAATATTTTTTAATGGCTATGTCATTCGGCTTGTTTCTGTGGGTTGGAACTTTCATGCTGATGGTGGAATAAGCCGGCAGCGCGTTTGTTGCAGCCCGGCGCGCCGGCGAAGGCGAACGATCTGACGCACGCGCCAGAATCGACCAACGAACCGACAGTACCGCGCCGGCAATGGGCTGAAAGCAACCGCTTTCAGCCCATTTTTATTACAGCGACGGCGCCGATGGCGGCAGGCTGCTCATAGGTCCATGTATCCCGCCCGGCCGCCGCCGGGTCGCCCCTGCCCCTGGGTCCGGCCGCAACCGGCCCGTTAGCGCGCCAACAAACTGAGCGCGCCGCCCAGCGCCAGCCAGGGCCCGAAAGGCCGCGCCTGCCCGCCGAAAACCCGTCGACCGCGCCCCAGCAACGCAGCGCCGATGCCGGCCGATGCGGCAATCAACACCAGCAGCGGCAGCGCCTGCCAGCCCAACCAGGCGCCCAGCGCCGCCAGCAGTTTGGCATCGCCATAGCCCAGACCGTCCCTGCCGGTCAACAGCCGGGCCCCGCGCAACAGCCCCCAAAACGCCAGGTAGCCAGCCATCGCTCCGCTCACCGCCTGGCCCAACGGCACAAACGCCCCGACCAGATTAAAACTGAGCCCGATCCACAGCAGCGGCACGGTGAGGATATCAGGCAGCAGCATCGTTCTGGCGTCCACCACCGCCAGCAGCAAAAGAAAAGACAGTAAGATCCAACTCCCGAGCAGCGCTACGCCGGGCGGTCGATGCCATGCCGCGGCCAGGAATAGCGCCATGCCCAGCGCGGCCAACAGCAAATGGCAAGAGGTTACCGGGTGGAGGAACGTGACCGCTTCGCTTTGCGATGGCGGATGGCGCCGGCCAGTCTCCGCTTGTGCGCGCGTTTGCGCCGCCGCGCCGCGCTGGGCGCAGAATACGATGTCCGCTTGTCTGACGCAGGCTTCGCCGCCGGCTAACGGCGGACGACAGGCTTCTTGCCGCCGCTGCCGTTCCAGCCGCGTCGACAAACGGCAAGCCACTTCACTCAACCCAAGACCCGCGATCAACCCGAACGCGGCAACCGCCGTTAACCACAGCGCCGGAAACTGCGCGCTGAACAAGATAAATGACATCATGTCCGATCCCTGTCGTTCACATCGCAATAACGCCAGGTATGGCACAACCGGCCGGTCGGATCGACGCCTGCCGGCGAGCGGACGCCTAATCCGCGCAACGCGCCGCAGCGCGCCCTGCCGCGGCGGCGCGTTGCGGATTAAATGCTGAATACGGCAGGCAAAACGCCAAAAGCGGCGGCCGGCGCGCAATGCGCCAGTCGTCGGGGAAAACAAAGCGTGCCGGCAAAGTCGCCGCCTGATGTTTCGCCCGCCTCGCCTGAATAAATCAGCGGCGGATTAGGGTGTGTCCCTTAACCTCTCTGCATACCAAAAAGTGATGCAGTAATCATTTCCGGAATGTGATTTTGGCTTGAGTATTGAGCATTTTTAGGACTGTTTTTATCGCTTAAAGGCGTTTTTGCACAGTTATAACAATGCTGTACCGTACAAAAAACAGTTACGGGACACACCCTACGGGCGCGAAATAGCCCGCAGGGATAACGCAGGAAACCGATCAGGTTCGGGCTGAAGGCGCCAGAGTCCTGGCCAGGAAGCCCGCCGCCAGATCGGCGCCCCGCTGCGAAATGGTATGGCCCAGATTCGGCAAAACGTGGCTTTCCAGCGCGACGCCCGCCTCGCTCAGTACCGCGGCGGCCTGGCGGGTTTCGACTACCGGGATCACCGCATCCTCTTCGCCGTGGACCAACAGCACCTGCGTGGTTAACGATGGCGTATAGGGGGCGGGCGACGCCAGACGCCCGGAAAAGGCCACGACGGCGCCGACCGGCCAGCGGCCGGAAACCAGCGCATCCAGCGACATGATGGACCCCTGGGAAAAGCCGACCAGCGCCACCCGTTCCAGCTGTTCGCTCAAGCCATGCTCGGCGATGATTTCGCCGATCGTTCGGTCGAAATCGCCGCGGGCGGCGACCACGCGCGCGGCGCGATTACCCTCGGTGACGCCGGCGATGCTAAACCACTGGTAACCGGCGCCATGTTCAAACGGCAGCGGCGCATTGGGTGAAACAAAGTCCGTATCCGGCAGACTGTGCCGCCACAGACGGCCCAGCCCAGCCAGATCGTCCCCATTGCTGCCCACGCCGTGCAGTAAAATAACCAGATTTCTGTTCATAGCAACCTCGCTCCGTGTTGTCGGCCCGATGCGCTCAGCGAGCGCGCTGACCGAATGACGCAGGTTTTAACGCACAGGCGCCGTCGCCGACTAACGCCAGTACCACCAGCCCGACGATCCAGAACGCCGGAAACTCCCAGCCGCCGTTAGGGTTGTTGAAGAAGAAACCCGCCGCGCCGTGCACGGTGAAGATAGTGCCCAGCAGCAGGGGGATCAACGCAAGCGCCGCCAGACGCGACCAGACGCCAAGGATCAGCGCCAGCGCTCCGACCACTTCCCAGACGATGGTGACATAGGCCAGCCAGCCGGGTAGACCGATAGAGGAGAAAAACCCGGCGGTGCCGGCCGGAGTAAAGACAAAAATCTTCAAACCGGCGTGAGCCAAAAACAGAATGCCCAGCGACAGGCGCAGCAGTAATGCAGCATAGGGAGCAGTGCGTGTATCAATCATAGTCATGTTCCTTAAAGAGTGATGGTGATCATGAAATGAATACTACACTTCTTCTTTCCTGAAGATTATCCCGTAATACAGAGGATGTTTATTTCCATTTTGGAAGCAATCACCAACCCTGATCCCAGTCGGGCTGGCCGTTATAGCGCTGCACCAGAAAATCCACCAGCGCCCGAACCTTGTGCGCCAGATGACGGGCCGGCGGATAGAGCGCATAGAGCCCCATTGCTTCCCCTTCCCAACCGGGCAACACCGGCCGTACGCCGCCGGCGCGGAAATAACGTCCGGCAATAAAGCTGGGCACCCGGGCGATGCCCAGGCCGGCCGCGGCGGCCATCATGCAGGCTTCGGCGTTGGAAAAATTCACCCGGCCGGCGACCGCCACCTGGAATGGCGTACCGCCCTGCCTCTGGCGAAACTGCCAGTTGACCGGATCGTGAAAGTTGGTATCGATAATACAGTCGTGCTCCGCCAGTTGGTGCGGCGTGGCCGGTTCGCCGCGCCGCGCCAGATAATCGGGCGCCGCGGCCAGCACAATGCGCACATCGCACAGCTTGCGGGCGATCAGACGGCTATCGCTCAGCTTGCCGATACGAATCGCCACGTCGAAACCTTCATCCACCAGGCTGACCACCCGATCGGAAAAACTGACGTCCAGCTGAATGGCGGGATAACTGCGGGCAAAATCGATCAATACCGGCGTCAACTGGACCGAGCCGAATGAAATAGGCGACGTCACCCGCAGACGACCCGCCGGCGTGCCCGCCACATTGCGCACTGAAGCATCGAGCATATCAAACTCATCGAGCAGAATTTTCACCCGCTCGTAATAAGCCTGACCGACTTCCGTAGGCGACAGCGCCCGGGTGGTGCGTTTAATCAGTTGAACGCCGAGCAGAGATTCGAGCCGGGAAACCAGCTTCGACGCCTGACCGCTGCTGGTGCCTAACCGCAAAGCGGCGGCGGCGAAGCTGCCGCTTTCCAGCACCGCCACCAGCATACGATCGCATTCCAGTCGTTCCATCACGCCAGCCCGCTATTGAATTGATGACAAAAAAACCCCGGCGCGGCGGCCGGGGCGAGGAGACGGGATTAACCTGCCGTGGAGAGTTTGCCGTGCGCCGCTTTGGCCGGCGCCAGTATCCCATCGGCACGGAACATGGCTTTTATACCGCGTACCGCCTGACGGATGCGATCCTGATTTTCGATCAGCGCGAAGCGCACGTGCGTATCGCCATAGTCGCCGAAACCGATGCCCGGAGAAACGCACACTTTGGCTTCCGCCAGCAGGCGTTTGGCGAATTCGAGCGAGCCCATGTGCGCGTAAGCTTCAGGAATTTTGGCCCACACATACATGGAGGCCTTCGGCATTTCCACCATCCAGCCAGCCTCGTGCAGCCCGCGCACCAGCACGTTGCGCCGCTGGCGATACTGTTCGGCGATATCGCGCACGCACTGCTGATCGCCTTCCAGCGCGGCAATGGCGGCCACCTGCAGCGGAGTAAAGGTGCCGTAATCGTGGTAGCTCTTAATTCGCGCCAGCGCGTTGACCAGTTCGGGATTGCCCACCATAAAGCCAATGCGCCAGCCGGCCATGTTATAGCTCTTGGACAGGGTGAAAAACTCCACCGCGATATCCTTGGCGCCCGGCACCTGCATAATCGAGGGCGCCTGCCAGCCGTCATAAACAATGTCGGCATAGGCCAGATCGTGCACCACCAGCACGCCATACTGCTTCGCCAGCTCCACCACCCGTTCAAAGAAATCCAGCTCGACGCACTGCGCGGTCGGGTTCGACGGGAAGCCGAGGATCATCATCTTCGGCTTGGGAATGCTTTCGCGGATGGCCCGTTCCAGTTCATTAAAGAAATCCACGCCTTCGACCAGCGGCACCGAACGCACCTGTGCGCCGGCGATTACCGCGCCATAGATATGGATCGGATAGCTGGGGTTAGGCACCAGCACGGTGTCGCCGTGATCCAGCGTGGCCAGCATCAAATGCGCCAGCCCCTCTTTCGAGCCGATGGTCACAATAGCTTCTTTTTCCGGATCGATCTCGACCTTGTAGCGGTCGGCATACCAGCGGGAAATCGCCCGACGCAGGCGCGGAATGCCGCGCGACGTGGAGTAGCCGTGCGTATCTTCACGCTGCGCCACAGTACACAATTTTTCTACGATATGCGGCGGCGTGGGGCCGTCAGGATTACCCATACTAAAGTCAATAATGTCTTCGCCACGGCGACGGGCGGCCATTTTGAGTTCAGAGGTAATGTTAAAAACATAAGGGGGAAGACGATCGATGCGCGTGAAGTGACGCGGAGTATGGGAATCAGTCATAGTATCCTCGGAATAACGTGAGCGCCCGGACCGTCCGAGCGACGTAACGACCCGCAGTGCGGGTCTTCTTTCACGTTATCCCAGCGCCAGGACGCTGTCGAGTGAGAAATAAAAAATTTCACAGCCCGACCGGACTTAACTGCCGCGACGCAGGGCTGACGTAAGCGCGGTCCGGCCGATAAGCGAGGGGAAAAACCTGCGCCGACGCAGGGGTATCTGTTATGCTTTGTGTTTTTCCAACGCCACAAGGAGGTGAATATGGCTCTGCGTAAAGACAATACGCTCCTGCACACCCTGCCCCCCCGAATTTTCGATATAACATCCTGCCTGCGGGCCATAAGATTCGGCTGGATCGCCTGCATTCTGTCCGGCGCTCTGACGCTGTTTTTCATCTTCGCCAGCGTACTGACCGAGTCGGCCAGCGCGTTTTTTGGCGGCATGTTTACTCTTTTTGCACTGGTCGACGTCGCCATTTTGCTTGCGCTGGCCGCCTTTATTTACCGCAAAAGCCGCATCGCGGCGATCCTCGCGCTAGTCTATTATCTGATTAATAGGTACATCATGGGCTGCATGCCCACATCCCTGTTCAACGCCGCGGTTATGGTTTATTTTTTAGTCAGTTATATCAGCGCCATCAGAGGCACGTTTCTCTGGCATAAAGAGTATAAACCTTCGACGAAACAGGAATAACAGCGCGGAACAGGATTCCGTCGAGAGCGATACGGCAGACGAAACGGACCTGCGTATCGCTCTCGACGGAAGGCGTGGAAACCAGCGCAACTCAGCGCGACGGCGGGCGACGCCGATTTTTCACGCCCGCGGCATACGTCGGATACGGCGGAGAGTTATCGCTCCGTCAGCACCAGTTCATTACTGCCCAGACGCTGAGTACGCTCAAGCGCCGCCATCACGTTATCGCAGGCGCTCTGCGCCGCTTCCGCCAGGCTATGGCCGGCCAGCAGATAACCGGTCAGCGTCGCGCTGAACATATCGCCGGTGCCTTTCGGCGTCGCGTCGATACGCGGATGGGACAAAACCTCCACCCCGGCGCGGCTGACCAGCACGACCCGCATTTCCGCGGCGCTGGCGGCGTCCGGCGCGGCGCTGGTGACCACCACCCACTGCGTTTTGCCCTGCAGCAGCGTTTTCGCCGCCGCAATCACGCTATCCAGCCCGGACAGCGCGCAGCCGGTCAGGCTCTGCAGCTCAAAACAGTTGGGCGTCATACCGTGGGCCAGCGGCAACAGCTGTTGCTGATAGGCCTGCACCATGCCTGGCTTAACGTAGATGCCGCTGTCGTAGTCGCCGATAACCGGATCAATGAAAATCTGGATCGACGGCAGATCCGCGGCAATCTCCCGCAGCCAGCCGGACAGAATCTCCGCCTGCTGCGGACCGCCCATGTAGCCGACCAGGACCGCTCGCGTGTGCGCCAGCGCCTGACGTTCACGCAGACCGCGCAAATAGCCGGCGAACCAGTCGGCCGGAATGGCGCCGCCGTGAATGGTGGGATAATGCGGGGTATTGCTGAATACCACCGTGGGTACCGCCGCGACGCTGAGCCCCAGCTTTTGCAGCGTGGGAATGGCCGCATTATTACCGACGCAACCGTAAACCACCTGCGACTGTATGGACACCACATCAATAGGCAGCGGCGTTAAAACATCTGTCATGACATACTCCAGTAACTAATTATCGCGGGAAGCAGCATGCTGCCCCCGACCTTCACAACCATCCAGCCAGCCGCCTATCGCCTGACGCGCGGCGGTCACCAGCGCAGCACCGCTCTGCCGCGCCTGACGGCGGATCTCGCGCGGATCAATCCCCGCCTGACTCAATTCGCAGGTATGACCGACCAGCCACTGCTCTATCCGGCTGGTATCGGCCTCCAGATGAAACTGCAGCGCCAGCACGCTATCGCCGACGCTAAACGCCTGATTTTGACAGACCGGGGTTCCGGCAAGCCGTCGCGCGCCGGCCGGAATGGCAAACCGGTCGCCATGCCAGTGCAGCACCGACGTATCGCTCAGCGCGGATAAACAAGAATTTTTCCCCGCCTCCGTCAGCTCCAGCGCGGAGAAACCGATCTCTTTCACGCCGAGAGAGTCCACCTCCGCCCCGAGCGCGCGGGCAATCATCTGCGCCCCCAGGCAAATCCCCAGCAGCGGCTTGCCGTTGCCCAAACGACGACGCACCGCGGCCAGTTCGTCCGGCAGAAAGGGGTAGGTCTCGTCATCCAACACTGCGCTCAGCGGCGCGCCGAGCACCACCATCAGATCAGGACGCGCCACATCCAGCGCGCTTAAATCCTCAAGGGAGGCATCCACATAGCGGATTTCATAACCGCGTTGTTGCAACAGCGGCGCCAGCGTCCCCAGATCCTCAAAGTGTACATGCCGAATAGCAATAACCGATTTCATACTCTCCCCCTTACAATTTGCGCCAGTCAGCCCGCCGCGAATCGCGCGTCTGTGTCCGAACGAGGCGCGCGGAACAGAAAAAACAGCCGCGGCGCTAACCCGCTGACGCAACGGATAGAAATCAATGCGCCGGACCGCAATCGCGCGCTTATTTTCCGTCGATACAGACCCGAATTACCGGCATAGCCAGACGCGCGAAGAAAAAGGCATGGTCGCCGACCGGCAAAACCGGTCGCGCAGTTCATCGCTATATTGCAACCTCCGCGGCCTGGAGGAATGAACCATCATAGCGGCGCGGCACGGTGAAAATCAGGCGGAAACCATGATAGCGGATGCGCTGCGGCTGGAGAACAACGCAAAATTTACACCAGGTGACGGACATCCGTCCGCTAAACATCAAATTCACCAGTCTGGCGTTCCGCAGTGCGGTAAAGATGTCGGCGCAGCTGCAAGATGGCGCGAACACGCGGGCAAAACGTTAGTCGCTATTCTCGCCGATGGGCAAATATCCCTGCCACTGCGGCAGCGCCGGCGTCCCCTGCGCATTCTCGTGCAAATGCAGGTAGTAGCCGTTCACCGAATACAGTACCAGACAATCATCCACCTCTTTCAGATTGTCCTTGTGCTGCTTCGCCATATCGCGCAACAGACTCTCTTTCGCTTTTTGCTTCGCTTCCTGCGCACTGCCGGCGACAAACAGCCCGAATTCGTGCTGCTCAGCCAGCGCATCGGATCGGTATCCGCCCATATTGACAAAATACAGCCGCTTATCGCCGCTGCCGGGCTGCGTAGACAGGCGAATATCATACCCGTCCGCCCAGTCAATTCGCATATAACCATCCAGATGGATCTTATCTTTATCGCCAAACCACACGGCGCGCAGCAGAGGAAAGGCCTCCTCGATCTGCTCTACCGCGGCAAACTGCACGTCATGTACTTCAATATTGGATTTGCCAGCGTTGCCGCCGAGGTAAAACATAAATAAACCGACCATCACTACCTCTTTTGCAAATAAGCAGCCGTCAGAATACCCGCGATATACGTCGTCACACAACCTCACGCCCTCCCCGTCCCGGCTTATCCCGTTGAGTTGTACAGGGATTCGCCGTATAGAGTAAATCCAACGCCTTGTCGTTGACTCAGTGGTACGGGTGGGTATAATTCGACCCCACTGTCAACCTCGACAGCGCAGAAAATCCCTGTCTCTGCGCCCTTAGCTCAGTTGGATAGAGCAACGGCCTTCTAAGCCGTAGGTCACAGGTTCGAATCCTGTAGGGCGTACCATTTCGAAGTAAACAGACGCCAATCAACGTCTTTTTTATGCCTGAAATTCAGCCAATTAACCTTAATTCGGCTATTCTCACTCTACTGAACTCTATCAACATCAATGTACATCAAGTAATCGTTGTTGGTACATCTGATGGTACAAGCCCGTTCAATGAATTCTTATACCAACAACCAGCAACCAGCAACCAGCAACCAGCAACGGAGGGCAGTATATGGCGCTTACCGATGTAAAGGTGAGAAGTTCAAAACCCACAGATAGATCCTACAAACTCACCGGTGGGGAATTTCCGAGACTGGTATTGTGAAGACTTTTCGACCAATTCATTTCAATATCAACATCTTTTTATCCATGATAATGTCACATGTCTGGCAGTATCAAAGGGGGGTATGGGTCAGAATGAGAGGTCTTGTCAGTGGATTTATTAACTACGAATATTCGTTTGAGAATAATAAAAAACTACTTGACTATAGATTAGAACAACAAACACAGATCATAGCTGATTACTTTTTACTGCGTTAATTCGCGCTTAAGCTTTGGTTGGCAAGATAGAGGTGAAGATCGTGAAGTTTCCTGTGTGGGGCCTATAGACGATCAGCTTAATGCAAATTATCAAAAAATTCTTGAAGGGTTTCCATTCAAATGACCATTTTAAACAAATCCGTAATCTCATTAATCGTCCTTTTGAGTGGTTGCACACTGAGTGACAATCTGGAACAGCGATATACTAAAGAAACATTAGTTCCTGCTCACGTGAGAAATAGCGATGTATGTTTTTCCTTACCCATACAAAGCAATGAGACTGTGGTATCAGCAATCACTTACAATATTGAAAACCCCTTAGAACAGGTCATTTTCCCCTCGGACAAGCAACCAAAATCTGGTCTTTTTTGCATTCTGCCTGGTGAATTTAAGTTTAAAACGGGCCAGGAGTATCTCACTCAGATCGAAGTGAATATAAGAACAGATGGTGAGGATAAAAAAAACGCACGAAAAGCATATATCTCAACCTTCAAGGTCGTACTAAAAGGCGACAGCTTCAATATTATTCAAACGGTTCATAAATAAAAAAATATCCGAACTCACTAATGCGGGTTAGTTTATCTAAATAGCTTCGCATAATAGCGCTACACATGCAGGACATGACATCCCGCCAGTACTGGCCTCGTTCGATGAGACGTGAAGCATCAATGTGCGAAGTTATTTATAACAGTTTCAAATAGTTCTATGCATACGATTCATAATACACTGGTTCTATGTCGTTAGTTTATTGATTCCCTGATCAGATCCCCATAGATTCATACAGCATTAGGTTAGAAACGTCCGCGTCACGCCCTGATGCATTCGACAAGCTATTTATGGCTTCAGTAAGGACAAATTTCGCTCTTCTAAATAGCTTCGCGCATTGATGCTTCACTTTTGACCATGCTACAGCGCGTAACTGATGATAAGAGCATTTAAATAATTATTAAAAAGTTGATTGTAATTTTATCGTGATATCGTTGTCACGCAACCTGCAGGACAGGCGTAGTGCTATTATACAAAGCTATTTAGTGCCAGTATATATTTCGCTTCGTCGTAGTGGATTCGGGTCTTCCAGAAGCGGTAAATACTCCTTATCTATTTGAATGCCAGATCCCGGACGCGGATTGATGAAATTTTCCTTTTTCTCGCTGCCCCTGATAATACAGTCTGGCCCAGGATGATGAAGTTAATATAAATGCAGATAATTTTCTGAATATAACTTCATGTTTTTTCATCATGAAAAACCATCTTCATTTACTCTTTTAAATTCATCCGGCCGACTCCCTATCGCAATACATTTTCCTTCTACCATGCTGATATAATAATATGAAGGATTTGGCATATGTTCCATCATCCACGGAAGCTCATCAGAATATTCAATGTCAGAGGTAGAAACCATCCATACAGGTTCACCCTTTAAGGTTATAGGACTGGCTGCATGATAACGGTCATCCCACCCACGCCCGTATTGTTCGGCATAATCCCTTGCTATCTGTAACGCCTTCTCTTGCGTGATCATTCCGAACTCCATACCAGACACTATACATGATACCACTAACCGTTACTGGCCCCCGCAGGTTCATGTCGCAGGAGGGGAAAGTTATCCCATAGATATTACCTAAAGGAAATATTAACCCCTGAATGATATATTTAGCATTCATTCCCCGCGCTCAAAGCAAACCGATAGTCTCAGCAAATGCTTCTTCAAGGTAGCATAATATGTAAGATTGTTCTGTCCATGAAATTATTCCCACCTCATTATGCCGCCATTTCATAATCCACCGTCATTTGATAACCCAGCGTCGAATGTTTGCGACGGCGATGGTAAAATACCTCAATATAATCAAACAGGGCGTTGATTGCCTGCTCTCTGCGGCTAACCGCTTTACCTTGCATCAGTTCCGTTTTCAGCGTGTGGCAGAAGCTTTCCATTACCGCACTGTCATAACAGCAGCCTTTCCCGCTCATTGAGCAGCGTAAATCGTTATCTTTCAGTACATCCCGATATCGATGGCTCGCATATTGACTCCCTTTATCCGAATGCGCTATCAGCGGCCTTGTCGACTTTCACTGTTGTATCGCCATCTCCAGTGCGTTAATCACAACCTGAGTTTTCAGTCTGTTACTCAGGATCCGGCCGATTATTCGTCGGGAATACAGATCAGTGACTGTCGCCAGATGCGGTCAGCCTTCTTCCGTGCGGATATCCCTTATATTCGTAGCCCACGTAACATCCGCTTCTGCCGGGTTAAATTTCCGGTTCAGCAGGTTGGGCGCTATCGGATAATCGTGCCGGCTGTTGGTCGTCACTCTATAGCGAGTGTGATTTGCGGCTTTCAGGCCGGACTGTTTCATCAGACGGATGATGCGGCTTTTACCATGAAAACGCTGTTCATTCTGTACATCACTTTGCAGACGCCGGATACCGTAAGCTCCCCGGCTGTCGTGATGCAACTGAATCAGCCTCTGGCTCAGGATGTCGTCAGACGACTCGCTGGCTGGTGTCCGGTTGCGCCATGACGGGTAACCCCGCCTGCTGACATTGAACAACAGGCAAATTCGCTTCACTTTATGGAAAGCCGATCACTGAGTGACCATGGCTATCTCAGCGGCTTTCCCGCGCCAGGAACGCCGCCGATTTTTTCAGGATGAGCGTATCCTCTTCCGGTTCGGCAAGTTTGGCTTTAAGGCGGCGAATCTCCGGCTCCTGTTCGGACAGGCGAGGAGAATTGGAAAAAGAAGCCCCGCCTTATCCTGGTAGAGTTTTTTCCAGTTGTAGCGCATGTTCTCTTTGATATCAGGCTCCCGCGCCATACGGGCAACAGACTTGCCGCTTTCGCAGCAGTAACGCTACAGCCCTGCGCCTCAACTCCGGAGTATATTGTTGTCTCGTCACCGTGGCCTCGCTTTCGTTGACTGATTTGAAAATAAGGTGGGCGCTACATCAGGGACAGCTCAGTCACCATCGCTGAACAAAAAAATTAAAATAAAAACAAGTAACTATTCTCGATTATCGAATTCTGCAGGGTCATTTCTGACGACATCCATATTTCGTCCATTATCGAAGTGTTCAGCGCTGAAAACGTTAAAGTCACATCCTGTCGAATACATAGAGGGCAGGAATGTGATTGCAGTACTTTTCGAGGCGGATGTTATTCCCACACGGCAGGCGCGTTATCTCCAGCTTGCGGCTGAATTGAAACCGCTGTTAGCGGATATTGATGGATTTATCTCTATAGAGCGTTTCCAGAGCCTGACCACGTCAGGAAAAATACTTTCATTGTCGTGGTGGCGTGATGAAGAATCGGTATTGTTATGGAAAAAAAACGTCCTGCATCGGGCTGCTCAGGCGGAAGGACGGAAGTCTATCTTCTCTTTTTACCGCATCCGTATTGCCCATGTGGCCAGAGACTACTCATCAGAAACCAGAGGAAGCTCAGATGTATGATATCCATGCCATTTTAAAGATCCCCCCGGAGAACTGGCGGCGCCAGGAGCGATATTAGAGCGAAATGCTATTAGTCTTGAAGGCAGTGCGTTTTTACCGTAGCCGACAAAGCACATGCGCATTTTCTTGTCGAAAACGGAGACGAGGCCGAAACGGATCTTAAAAATGAAGATTTTCAGGTTGAGAATATATACAGACCGTTGATCCAAAAGCTAAAGCAAGAGCAGCCCGGTGAATGGGGTAAGATGGCGGCAACCCGGGCCGGGAATGGTATTAATATTTTGCGCCAATACAGCGACCATTCAAACCAACTGATCCTTGTGACAGATAATGATATCGTTGTCGGCAAGGTGACGGATAAATGGACGATATTGCCTGAGTAGAATGTTAAAACACGCTGATTTAATTGATAATAGTGATGCACTTGAGCATTCAATGGCAGCCGTAGCGGCTGCTATATCCGATCCTTCTCGCGTAAAAATCCTCTGCGCATTGATGGATGGACGCGCATGGACCGCCACAGAACTGAGCGCGGTGGCTGATATAGCCGCTTCCACGGCCAGCGCCCATCTGTCCCGCCTTATCAGTGGGAACCTGATTACGTGTCTTTCTCAAGGACGTCATCGCTATTATCGTCTGGCGGGACAGGATATTGCAGAGCTGATTGAAAAAATCATGGGGATATCATGGCGATCGCCGTCATTAGCCAAAGTTGGCACCCCCTCCTCGTTACGGGTTGCCCGAACGTGCTATGACCATTTAGCTGGCGAAATTGCAGTTCATATTTATGATTTCATGGTTGCTGAAGGTTGGGTGACGTCTGATGGAAGTTCGATCACCCCATCAGGCCAAAAACATTTTCAGCAGTCAGGTATTACACTTAACCCCAAAACACGGCGTAAAAAATGCTGTGCCTGCCTTGACTGGAGTGAGCGTCGATTTCATCTTGGCGGAGACGCGGGGGCTGTTTTTTTTACGCATTGTGAGCAGCATGGATGGTTAACCAGAGTTCCGGGGTATCGGGAAGTTAATATTTCTCCCTGCGGAAAATTGGCGTTTAAAAAATTGTTCGGACTGTATAAATAATCTATATACCCAATTAACCTCAAGACACGGGTTTAAGTAGCTGGAAATGATCGTGAATGCGGGACGTCAGTGAACCCGCTATTTCTGGCAGCGTGGTTGAGAAAAAATCAGGTCATTCCGCCGAAAAGCGGCGTGTTCATAAGTAGCGTTTTCTCGTAATCTGAACGCAGGTGATTCTTATGAAAAAATCACGGTTTACCGACAGCCAAACCATCGCCATCCTTAAGCAAAGCTGAGGCCGGAACCCCCGTGCCTGGACTGTGCCGGGAGCATGGCATCAGGACGTTGCTATGCAGCCAAAACGTATTGTCATTCTGGGTAATGCAGGAAGCGGAAAGTCATCATTAGCTCGCCAGCTCGGGGAAAAACTTGCCTTACCGGTGGTCCACCTCGACAGGCTTTTCTGGGGGCCGGGCTGGACTAAACCCGTGGCGAGTGAGTTCAGAGTCAGAGTCTCCGCGGCGATAAAAGATTCTCGCTGGATCTGTGAAGGCAATTATCACCGCCGAACTTTCGACTTACGTTTACCAACCGCGGATCTTATCATATGGTTGGACGCGCCCCGGCTCATCTGTATGAAACGCGTAGCGCTCAGGTCGCTACGTAACGAACCAAGGCCTGATTTGCCTGATGGTTGTACAGAGAAAATAGATGCGGAATTTGTGTCGTTCCTGCGATATGTATGGCGCTTCGATCGTTATGAACGACCGGCTATCGAGGCTGAGCGGCGGGCGAAAGGGCTAAATGTTCCGGTCGTCCACCTACGCGGTAAAGCGCAGATTAACGAATTCGTGTCGGCGATAATCTCATCCTCCCCGACTGTCGACTAAGGGCTAAATCCGCCGGATTTTGTTTCGCCGGCCGTTGGCAACACACAAAACAATAAAATACCTTTGATTTTATTAAAAAATAGTCTCCCGCAACGATAGCGACGTTCACTACCTGAATATATCTGGCAGGTAAAACGAATACTGATTTTCCTGCTTTTCACTGACGCGTTTGTCATCTGTCGAGGCTGAAACGGCTTCAGGCCGTGTCACGCAATTCATTTTCGCTGACTGATGATGAGAAAAATGCATTAATTCGTTTGTTTTTTGATTTATTTTTGTGCGTTTTTACTGCCGCCCCTGTCAGGGTTGTGCGATTTTACATCGGTCAGATAATTGCGCGACACAGTCTGGCGCTTTTTGCATGACTTACTGAATGATTTCAGCCTTAGGCCGTTCTTGCGCATATATGGTGTTGAGACGACGGCTCACGTCTTCCTGTTATTCCCCGAACAACCGGCTGACTGACGTTTTCTTTATACTGTCTGGCGCGATATCAGGCCTGTCGCCGCTGGTCTGAAAACCCGATTGCTGGATCTGATTTGTCCTCCTGATTTCAGCAGGTAAATTTACCCACTGGTTAAAATATGTTATCGGTATCTGCCTGTCATTTTGATTAACGGATACCGATATGCCGCAGCCGGTTATCTCTCTTTCCGCCGCCCGTAATCTGCATCTCGCCGCGCAACGGTTGCGGCATCCGCTAAAGCGCAAACCCGTGCGGGACGATCTCCTCGCCGTCATCAGGAACATGGCGCTGCTGCAAATCGACACGATCAGCGTGGTGGCGCGCAGTCCTTATCTGGTGCTGTTTAGCCGGCTGGGACACTACCCGGCCGAATGGCTGGAGGAGGCGCTGGCCGCCGGCCAGCTGTTTGAGTACTGGGCGCATGAAGCCTGTTTTATCCCTATCGAAGACTATCCGTTATTGCGCCATCGCATGCTGCAGCCGGAGAGTATGGGCTGGAAATATTCGCAGCAATGGTTTGATACGCACCGACAGGAGATCGAGGCGCTGCTGGCGCATATCGCGGAAAACGGGCCGGTGCGATCGGCCGATTTCCGCGCGGATAAACCGGCGGCCAGCGGCTGGTGGGACTGGAAACCCTATAAAAAACACCTTGAAACACTGTTTACCGCCGGCCGGCTGATGGTGGCCGAGCGGCGCAATTTTCATCGCGTTTACGATCTGGCCGAACGGGTATTGCCCGGCAGCGACGACGCCGGCCGGTCGTTATCTCAGTCGGAGGCCGAAACGGCGATGCTGCGCCGCTCCGCCGCCTGCCTCGGTTTGTTCAAAGCCGAATGGCTGGCGGATTACTACCGGCTGAAGCGCGTTAAAACCGACGAACATATCGGTTGTTTGCTGGACAGCGAGGAAATCACGGCGGTAACGGTCGAAGGGCTGGAAGGACGGTATTATGTTCACCGCTCTCAATACGACTTGCTGCAACAGGCGCAGCAGAAGCGGATAAGCGCCACGCTCACCACGCTGCTGTCGCCCTTCGATCCCGTGGTGTGGGACAGAAAACGCGCGCTGACCCTGTTTGACTTCGACTATCGGCTGGAGTGCTATACGCCGCAGGCGCGGCGTCAGTACGGTTATTTCACGCTGCCGATACTCAATCGCGGCGCACTGATCGGCCGGGTGGATGCTAAAATCCATCGCAAACAGAAGCTGTTTGAAATTAAGGCGCTGCACCTGGAGCCGGGTACTAAACTCGGCGCGCGGCGCATTCATGACCTCAGCGCGGCATTCAACCGCTGCGCACTGTGGCACGGCGCGGAAAACATCGTGACGGGCCAGCTTCCCGCCGCGCTGAGCCGACAGTGGGGTAAAGGCTGGTCGCCGTTAAACGAAGCGGAATAACCGCAGGCAACGCCGCGAAGGGCGCGGCCGCACTGGTTTAGTTTAACGCCACCCGATACGGGGTGACTTCCATAAAGATGCAATCCTGCGGGCCGCCGTTTTTCTGCACCAGGTTGATAAACAATCCCGGTCGGTCCAGCGCGGTCATATTGCAGTGCCAGATTCCCTGATGATACTGAATGGCGGTCCGTCCATCGGCCACAAAAGCCCGCGCGCGGGCGCTATCGGGCTGTCCGTCGGCGTCGGGACACACCACGATCAGGTAACGCGCGACGTCCAGCGGGAAAAAAGCCTGGGTGGACAGGGGATGTTTCTCCATCAGCCGGATATCGCAATAGTCCGCCCGGGGAGGCGTCGTCGCCCACTGCGTCTCAATGCGGGTATCGCTGTGCGTCGCCTGGTGCCGGTGCGTCGCCGAGTGACCAACTGCGACAAACAGGACGCCAAAGGGAGAAAAGTCCGCTGCGTTAATCGGCCTGGCGTTGATGATGCAGGAAGGAGGGCTGGCGCTCCCGGGCTTTTGGTTATTGCTGTTGTTAACCATTTCTACCTTCGTCGTGTCAGACAGGCGGTTAACCGGAAAACGCGCCCGTGCCGGTAATGAATGAAACTGCCGTGAGCGCCTCAATGGAGGTTGCCACTTCAATCGGCTACAGCCGATGTTATACCAGCCTGAACGAAAATGCCCAACGGGCCCTATGGATAAAATAATCATCTCAGTAATTACCAACTGGTGCCGATACTATCGGTAAGCGGTCGTATAACGCCAATCTGTTTGAGTTATAGACACTCCTGCCGCCGCGGAACGGGGCGAGGACAACACACCTGCAGCCTGAAGGTGATGAGTAGCGGTGCGAGCACGGGGGAGACCGTGAACTCATGCGGTAAGAACGCGAGACAGCGACGCCCTCATCCCGCCAGGTTATTAAACGTAATGTATTCGGATTGAGGAAAGCATGAATAATATTCAAAAAGAAATTGATGAGAGAACTAACCTCACGTCGGCCAACAAGTTTGAACTATTACTGTTCCGTTTGGGAAGCGCCCCGCATGAAGATAAATCCGAGCTGTTTGGCATCAATGTGTTTAAGCTGCGCGAAATTGTTCCCATGCCGGCGTTGACCAAAGCGGCAGGGATGAAACCGCCGATGCTGGGTATGGTGAATATCCGCGGGCAGATTATTCCCGTCATTGACCTCACCGCGGTAGCCGGGTGTGAGCCCGCAACCGGGCTGAATATCCTGCTGGTAACCGAGTATGCGCGTAGTACCCAGGCCTTTGCGGTGGAATCCGTGGACGATATTGTCCGGCTTGACTGGAATCAGGTACACACCGCCGAGGCGGGCGTCAGCAGCCGCTACGTCACCAGCATCGCCCGGCTTGACAGTGATAAAGACAGCAACCGGCTGGCGCTGGTTTTAGATGTTGAACAGATCCTGCATGACATCATCCCTGTCGACCGCGACATTCGGATAAATAATGTAGAAACGAGAAAGTTTCCGCTCAAACCGGGAGCGGTCGCCATTGTGGCCGAAGATTCCAAAGTCGCCCGTTCGCTGCTCGAACAGGGGCTGAACATGATGTCGATTCCGGCCATCATGCACGTTACCGGTCAGGATGCATGGAATAAAATCAAGGAATTGGAGCAACAGGCCCAGGCGGAAGGCAAACCCATTTCGGAAAAAATCGCCTTTGTGCTGACCGATTTGGAAATGCCGGAGATGGATGGCTTTACGCTGACCCGTAATATTAAACACGATGACTTTCTCCGGCATATTCCGGTAATTATTCATTCTTCGTTATCCGGCAGCGCGAATGAGGATCATGTCCGCAAGGTGGGGGCTGATGCTTATGTGGCGAAATTCGAAATCAACGAACTGGCGACCGCTATCCAGCAGGTGCTTGATAGCGCCCCCGTCTGATTGTATTACTTCCTCTGCGGCCTTTACTCGCCGGCATTGCGCTGGCGGCAAAAGGCCGCCGGCCAGCACCAGACGGGGGAATCCAGCTGACAAGCAGAAGAACCGGGGCGATTCAGGCATAACCGACAAGACAGACGGCTAATCATATTCCAGCGCCATCAGAAATCTGGCGCATTACCCGATAATAGCGTCCGGGGCGCTAATTGTTCGGCAATATAATCGATAAAAGCTCGCAGGCGTGGGGTGACCTGATGCCCGCGCGGATAGACCGCATTGAGCGGGGCTGCAGACACCGCATGCTGCGGCAGCAGTTGGATGAGATTTCCACTTGCGAGATCGGCGGCCACATCAAGGAATGATTTCAACACAATGCCCATTCCCGCCAGCGACATCGCGTGAGCGGCTTCGCCATCATTGCATATCGCACGCGCCGTGATATGAACGGATTGTCCATCGTCAAAATGCCATTCGGTGCCCGCCGTTGAGCCGATGTGTATGCAATCATGTCTGGCAAGATCCGCCAGCTTCTGTGGCTGCCCGCGCCGCCGCAGATAGCCCGGAGAAGCGCACAGCACGCGTCGATTCGGGGCGAGAACCCGCGCAATAAGACTGGAGTCGGGTAATTCGCCATAACGAAGCGCAAGGTCGAACCCATGCGATATCAGGTCCAACACATCATCGCTGAGCTGTAATTGGATCTGTAACTGTGGATGCAACGAGCTGAAACCCGCCAGTAAAGGAACTATTCTCCGCCGGCCGAGGCCATTCGGCGCCGTAATTTTAAGTACCCCCGACACGCCCTCGCTCTGGCGTATAAGCGTCTCCTGGGCCAGTTTTAACTCGGCGATAACCCGAGTCGCATGCGCAAAGAGCTGCCGGCCCTCATCGGTAAGCGAAAGTCTGCGCGTACTTCTGTTAAGCAAATGAATGCTTAACCGTTGTTCAAAATTAGCCAGGCGCTTACTGACCACCGACAGCGATATGCCAAGCTCACGGGCGGCGGCGGTAAAACTGCCCAGAGCCGCGGTGCGTTCAAAAGCGATAAGACCCGGCAGATCATCGATGAGGTTCATAGCGGCATATTCTCAACGTTATGGAAACAGTCATTCCTGATATTTTCCATTTTAATCATATATAACATCCGCAAGAATGATTTTTTATCCTTTAACTATGATGAGGTAGAAATCATGCATACCCGTCTCACTAAACAAAAGGTTCTGGTCGTCGGCGGCAGTTCTGGGTTGGGGTTAGCCATTGCCAAAGCATTTGCGGCACAAGGAGCCGACGTCACGATCGCTTCGCGCAGCCAGGCTAAACTGGAAACGGCGGCTGTCCAGATCGGTCACGCGGCGCGTACCGCGGTGCTCGACACCACGGATAATGCCGGCGTTGAGGCTTTTTTTGCCCAATCAGGCCATTTCGATCACGTTGTGATTTCCGCCGCACAAACGCCGGGAGGGCCGGTCCGTCAACTGTCGCTGGATGACGCCAATGCGGCGATGAACAGTAAATTCTGGGGAGCCTATCACGTCGCGCGCGCCGCCGGGATCAACGAAAGAGGGACGCTGACGTTTATTTCGGGTTTCTTAAGCGTCCGTCCGGGTAGCTGGGTATTGCAAGGCGCAATCAATGCCGCATTGGAATCGTTGGGGCGCGGCCTGGCGCTGGAACTGGCGCCGCAAAAGATCCGTGTCAATACCGTGTCGCCCGGCATGATCGCCACGCCGCTCTGGGATGGAATGGGTACGGAAGCGCGTAAGGCCATGTACGACAACGCCGCCGCTACGCTGCCGGCACGCGTCATGGGGCAACCGGAGGATATCGCCAATGCGGTATTATTCCTTGCAACGACGCCTTATGCGACCGGCTCGACGGTACTGGTGGACGGCGGCGGCGCAATTGCGTGAATGGGTAGAACGGTCAATGCGCACACCGCCTTGCATATCCCCGTCGGCATCGACGGCAATCCCTTGTCGCGCCCAAACGCGGCGCTAACCCTACACAACAATTCACCAATGGAGTCTCACATATGAAAATCGATCTATCCGGCAAGACGGCGTTGATTACCGCGTCTACAGCAGGTATTGGTCTGGCGATTGCCCAGGGCCTGGCCGAATGCGGCGCCAGCGTGTTACTCAACGGCCGCAGCGCCGACAGCGTAGCCAGAGCGAAAAACAAATTGCTCGCCTTATTCCCGCAGGCTCAGGTCAGCGGGATAGCCGCCGATCTGAGCCTCAGCGCGGGCGTAGAACAATTGATCGCCGCGTTGCCGGGTATCGACATCCTGGTTAACAATGCGGGTATCTACGCCCCTCAAGACTTTTTCGATACCGATGACGGCGTCTGGGAGCGCTATTGGCAAACCAACGTGATGTCCGGCGTGCGTCTGGCGCGCGCGTTACTGCCGGCGATGATGGATAAAGGCTGGGGCCGGGTGGTGTTCATCTCGTCGGAATCGGCGCGAAATATCCCGGCCGATATGATCCACTATGGCGTCACCAAGACGGCTCAGTTGGCGCTTTCCCGCGGACTGGCCAAACGCGTAGCCGGTAGCGGAGTCACGATCAATAGCGTATTGCCGGGACCAACTATTTCCGACGGTTTCGCCGATATGATGGCGCAAGAGGTCGCGCGTACCGGAAAACCGCTGGAAACGTTGGCTCAAGAATTCGTCATGGCCAATCGTCCCAGCTCGGTCATCCAGCGTGCCGCCTCGGTCGAAGAGGTGGCCAACATGGTGGTTTATGTCTGCTCGCGGCAGGCCTCGGCCACCTCCGGCGCCGCGCTGCGTGTGGATGGCGGCGTTATTGACGATATCATCTGATTGTAACGGCATGAGCGAAAAGAAAACGGCCGGGGTAGCCGGCGCATTGGCCGTTATCGGCCGTAATTGGGTGGAATATCTGCATACGCGACATGGTGGTTTCGCGCCCGTCAAGGTTATCCTCTGAGCGCGGATCAACGGCCGGTCATGGTCAGGCGGGGATAAGGCGCTGCGCCTTCAGCCGCTCGAACAAGTCAAAAAACGCATCAGGCGTACTTTGATAATCGAGGAACCCTGCCTTGCGGCTCTTCGTCATATCAGTCACAACCTCCATCGGACGCCCGAGGTCGGCATCAGTGTGCCACCATGACGCCAGCCGCTCAATGCGGGGCTCTCGCAGTTGATGCTTCGCGGCAATGTCGGCCCATTGATGCGCGGCATCCTGCATCCGTCCTTCCAGCGGGCGCAACACTCCGTCAAACGGCGCGGCTTCAATACCGAAATAGTCGGCTAACTGCGTCCACATCGATTTCCAACGGAAAATGTCGCCGTTGACTACGTTGAAATCCTGATTTTTCGCCTGTTCATTCGTCGACGCCCACTCAAGGTGCCGTGCGAGAAGGCGTGCATCGGTCATGTCCGAGAGCCCGTTCCACTGAGCCGCCGATCCCGGGAAGACGAATGGCTGACCATGGTGTTTACACAGCGTTGCATAAACAGCCAGCGTTTGTCCCATATTCATCGCATTGCCGATGGCGAACCCGATGATGGTATGAGGGCGATGTACGCTCCAGGTGAAATTGTAGCGGTCGGCGGCGTCGAAAAGCCGGTCTTCCTGCTCGTAGTAGAAATTTTCCACCGGTTGACGGCCCTGCTCCTCGCGAAATGGCGTGACCGGAACGGCTCCAGACGCATAGGCTTCGAACGGACCAAGGTAGTGTTTCATGCCCGTCACTAATGCCGCGTGCCTGAGCGACGATGCGCGTCCAAGCGGTTCAAGGACGTTCCTGACCATCGCGCCGTTGACGCGGATGTTGTCCTTCTCGGTATCCTGCCTTGACCACGCCGTAAGGAACACATGGCTGATATCCAACCCCGCTACGGCAGCGGTAACGGATTCTGCGTCCGTGAGGTCGGCGACGATCGGTTGGCAGCCCGCGACAACGGTGCTGCGACCGCGAGATAACCCGTAAACCGTCCAGCCGCCGGCGAGAAGATGTTCAGCCAGCGCGCCGCCAATGATGCCGCTGGCGCCGACAATAAGTGCCTTGTTGCTCATACTATTGCTCCCGTTTTAGATCATGTGGACTTCATCCCCTGTAAACATCATACTTAAGATATCAATTCTTATATCTGATAATATTTCTATAAATTGAAGAATATAATTCATCAATCGCCGGCCGTATTTCCTACTGAGCGGCTTAAAGGTATCGTCCCGTTTGTCTGTGCGGCCGATGCCGGCAGTTTCACTGCCGCCGCTCAGCAGCTGAATCTCACCAGTTCCGCCGTAAGCAAAAGCGTGGCCCGGCTGGAGATCCGACTGAGCGTGATACTGTTCGAGCGAACCACACGCAGTCTGAAACTCACCGACGCCGGGCGCGCCTACTATCAAACCTGCGCGAAGATCCTTGAAGAACTCACTGAAGCGGAAGCAACGCTTGCCGCGCAAAGGCGAGAACCGATAGGCGCTTTGCGGGTAGCCTTGCCGGCATCGTTTGGGCGGATCTGCGTGATGCCGGTGCTGCTGCGATTTTCCGTTTTGTATCCGGATGTCCGACCGCATTTGGCATTCTCCGATCGTTTCGTCGACTTTGCCGAGGACGGGATCGATCTGGCCGTGCGCATCGGCGGCCCGCCGACCTTTCCGCCCTCGCTCGCACAGCGCTATCTCGGCAGCGAGCGCCTGATTTTTTGTGCTGCGCCGGCCTATCTTGAACGACGCGGCACGCCCGCCACAATTGATCAATTACAGGGACACGATTGTATTGTTTACGGGCGCGCCGATGGCGCATATTCCCTCTGGCTTTATGCGTCTGACGACGGTATCGGTCAATGTTTCGTGCAGCCACGCATTGTCGCCAGCGACGCCGAAGCCCAACTCGCATACGTGCGCGAGGGGCTGGGTATCGCTCAACTTGCGACCTGGCTGGTGAGGGATGATTTGCGTGCCGGAAACCTCGTGGAGGTCATGGCGGAATGCGCCACCGACGGACTGCCGCTTCGTTTGCTGTGGCCGATCGCGCGGCAATTAACGCCGAAAGTTAACGTGTTGGCGCGACTACTCGAAACCCACCTGCGGATCCGGTGACTGTGTTTGACGGCCTCAGAGACGCGCGTGTTTGAACGCCGCATCACCGGGATGCTTTACCGCAGCCGGCCATCTATTTAACCAGGCGACTCTTTTCAATTACATTGCATTATTGGTAACAGGCGGAATGCAGCCTATATTTCACCAGCGAAATATAGTCGGCTGGCGGCGAAGCGGCCAACCGATTAGCCGCCGCCCGTCGCGCCGGTATCACATGCCCTACTTCAGCTCGCCCTGGAACTGTTGCCAGCGAACCATGCGCCGCTGCAAATTGATCGTCTCGCCGGCCACCGTGAAGGTGCCGTCGCCGTTGTGGTGCAACGTGCGCCGTTCACTGCGCGCGTTATCGACCCAGATGCGCTGCGTCTCCAGCACAAACAGGTTATAGCGTTCAACCAGGCTATCATCGATCACCTTACACTCAATATTTACCGGGCACTGCTGAATCAGCGGCGCCGGCCCCGAATCCGCCGGCTGCGTCGTGAGGCCGAAACGCTGAAATTTATCCACTTCGGCCCCGGAGCAATTGCCGATATCCACCACGGTTTCCGCCTGGTCGACGGCCGGTATTGCGATCACGCAGGCCCCGCTCCGCCGCAACAGTTGAAAACTGTAATCCCAGGGACCAATAATGACGCCGAGGGTGCCGGGATGTTCAATGATCATATGGAAACCCAGCGTCATGATATTTTTTCGGCTATCGGCGGCGGTGGTGACCAGAACGACCGGCCCGGACTCAAGAAAACGGTAAGCGCTGAGCGAATGCAATCGTTGCAGGGACATCCCTCACCTCGTCATGTTGTGGCAGGTCGTTATCGTCTCCGCCGGTCGACAACGGAGCGAGGGGGCGTCGCCGGATGAGTAACCAACATTACCCGACGGCGGCGACGACAGGGCGAACGCGTTATCCGCCTCAGGCTATTTTACGGCACAAAAACTTATCTTTTATCACGCCGTCAAAAAAACGCCCTTTGGATACCACCGCCTCAGAAATAAATTTCCCATAAATTCGTTCGGAAACGCCGATGTATTGATAGATGCCTTTATTAATAAATTCTATTTCCAGCACGTGTTGCTTCGGATCGTATCCGACAGAGCGAATTCTTGATGATGATACTGCTTGCCGCTTCAAAGACGTTTCCTCCCTTTGTGTCAGCGAAAAGTAAAACTGTACTCTAAATAATTCAGGTTGCGGGACAAAACGTTATCATGTTCAACTCAACGCGTTGCCCCTCTGACGGGCAAGCGAACGAGACATCGGTCTGATGCCGATTGGCGCAACGCCAGCGCTGGCCGCAGGGGCCAGCCCTCTAAATGGGGCGGCAACCAGCCAACGCATCGGCAGCCTGCTGTATGACGGTTCTATAAGGGACGTTAAGCCCTCCGTGTCGTTAAAGATCCTATTTACTTTACGCCTGTTCTCCTGCGCGAGAAAACGGATAAACACGCGTTTTGCCTTCTCGCCCGATTCAGCCAAAAATGTCAGCCAGCACCGCATCATCGACCGTTTGCCGCATGATACCGAGTAAATGCTCATCGTCGGCATCGTGCAGGGTCACAAAAGCGATAAAATCCGCGCATTGATCAAACTGGCTGAGCGCCGTCTGCGCCCGCAGAATCGCTCCGGCGGCACAGGAAACGATCTCTTTCTCGACCACGGATTGATAATATTGCTGATAAAATTCGGCGCCTTTTTCATCATACAGCGCGCCCAATTGCGCCATGATCTCGCTAAGCGCCTGATCGACCCCGTCATCATCGGGATCCAACTCGTCCAGATGGTACGAAAAGTCGCCCGAATTATATTTAATGCCGCTGACGCCATCGATATCCAGTTCGCTATGCCGCTGGCTCTGTCGCTGGCGATACCCGGCCAGCGTGGCGTCGAGCGCCGCCAGGCTATTCCAGGATACGCGACATCCGCCGTTTTCAATATCCAAATCCAGACAGAAGGCGTAAATCTGACGGTTTTCCGCATGCGAGGAAAAGACAGAAGCCGCGCGTTCAATCTGGCGCAAAAAACATGACGCCACCCGGTCAATATTTAAATTAATTATCATTTAAATTAATCATCCTGCTCTTATCATTATCCGCCAGGGGTTAAATCGTCAGCAAACCGCTAAATAGACTGCTTAGCGCCGCATATCTGACGCCGATCTGATTCTTAGTTAACGGCAGCGGTCCGATGTGCCTGAACAAAGCGGTCAAAACGGCCGCCGTGCGCGTAATCATCGCCGGTCGACAACACCGGATAGCGAAAACATTGGCGCTTCATGCGGACTATTGTTCGTCGAAGATCAACAAGTCGGCAATCTTCCAGCCGTCATCGGTCAGCGCAAACAGCCACAGCTCGCGCCTCTCCATATTGTACTCACGACGTCGAATAACGATAAATACCGCATCATTAAAATTCTCGCCCGACTCGATCAGCATGCCGTCATCGAACGTATACTTCGATGTGCCGCCATACGAATTATCCAGCCAGTAATCATCATTACGGCACCAGTATTTCTGGTAGATCTCCGCCCGCCGCGGCGTCATTTTTTCCAGCCGGGCATGCATCTCGTCTTTATCCTCCGGTAGCGGCAGATAAAGATCGTCGAGCGCCTTCATTTCGGCAAAATAATGTTTAATACAGGCTAACGGCGTATCCACTTCCATTCCCCCGGGCATGACGGCGCGCCAGAAACGACGCCTGAAGCGCAACAGCATAACAGACGCGTCGCCGCTGGAAAATGCCGCGCCGGGCCGGTTAGCCAGCGAAGCGAAAATCTGGCCAGATGCGTGAATAAACGCAGCAACACCGCCGGAGAGAAGAACGGGAATGGAGCGGATAACCGCGCCGACGCCCGCGCAGCCCGAATTATTTAGGGTATATACCGCAGCAGGTGTATTGGTTTTGTGACTCGCCCCCGCAGTGCCCCCTTGCAGGGCTGCCGGGAGCGGCGTTCAACTCCGCTGCCGGCAGATTTGTCGCGCATCCCGGTCACTTACTGCGCTAAATTGCCGGAGATAAGGAGAAACATTCTGCCTCTCACCGAAAGCCTGCCGTTGGCTGGAGCAAATGGGTTGCCGACGAATTTGTCGCTGCGTCGCCGCCTGCCTGCGATTCGAATTATCCTGGACATGATACTTTACCGGCGAATTAATTACTGTCGCCGCGCTGTGCGATAATTATCATTCCCATTATCCTGCAGGCGCGGGCGTATCATTTTCAGACACCGCATGCCGGCGCAGTAATTCGTCCGCGACGGAGACCTCGCGCGTATATTTTCTCAACACACCAGCGCATAATTTTATTTTGAATAACAACCCCATATTAATTCCCGCTCAAAACGCGCGCGGTCATATTTTTGTAATACCGACTACCTATTATTCTTCGTACTTTACAGTTGATGGTTAATAAGCATGTCGAGTCGTTATTTATTATTTCTTACCTGCTGTTTTATCGCTTTTAATACTCAGGCCGTGTCCGTGGCGTGGGAACACGAATTTGCCGATGTATCACGCGCCCATACCGATAAATTCTCTCTGGAGCACCGTTTCAGCAACGGCGCCGGATTATCGGGCGAGCTGGAATACGAACCCCGCGAGAACGAAGACGGCAGCAGCGGCAAGGGATTCCGGCACCTGCGTAATAGTAAAAAAGAACTGGGGATTGATTATCAATTCGATATTTCTCCGTATATTTCACTGACGCCAGGGCTAACGACCAGTTGGTACGACGAAAAAACCAGCTGGAAACCCGCGATCAGCGCTGACTGGCACTATAATAAAAACATCGTCATTGCTTCACGCTACCGCTATGAAATAACCGACTATGATAATAATAAACCAGGTAAACATACTCACCGTATTGATATCGGCGCTAAATATAAATTAGACAGCGCGGCGCTATCTTATAAATACACCCGCTATTTCAGCGACAGACCGATATTCGATAAGAAAGACACAGATTATAAGCACGCCGCTGAGATAAAGTTGAAATTACTGCCGCACTGGCAATATATTCTGGAAGTGAGTAATGAGTCGGTAGCGAAAAACAGTCCACGCCGTCAGACCTGCTATTCAACCGGCTTTAAATATTCCTTTTAATCGGGCGAAAAAAACAATGAATCACACCAAAACCGCCGCGATCACGCTGGCGCTGTGCGCCCTCAGCCCGCTATTTTTCGCCCCGGCGGCACAGGCCGCAACAGACGGTCGATACACGCTGGAAAAAGTCGTCACGCTTAGCCGTCACGGCGTCCGCCCGCCAACCGACGGCGAAAAGCTGAATAAAGCCACCGGCAAATCGTGGGGCGGCTGGAATGTGGCCGACGGGCAACTAAGCGGACACGGCTATGCCGGCATCGTCAATCAAAGCGCCTGGCGCGTAGCGCAATGGCGCAACGCCGGTTTGCCGCTCGGCGCGAACTGCCCGCCGCCGCAACGAGTCTTCGTCTGGTCCAGCCCGCTGCAACGCACCCGAGCCACGGCGCAGGCGCTGCTGGACGGCATGTTTCCGGGCTGCGGCCTGGCGGCCGGTTTCAGCCGGCAAAAACTGGACCCGTTGTTTCAGAGCGTCGACATGGGCCTGGCCCGTCCCGATCTTGAGCGGGCGAAGCAGCAAGTCATCGCGCGCATGGGCGGCAGCGAAGCGGCCGCGGCGGCGCGCTACCGGCCGGCGATACAGCTGATGCGCAGCGCGGTATGCGCCGACGACGGCCAGGCGTGCCAGTTCTTAAACGCGCCGTGGAAGCTGGTGGCGAAAGAAAATAGCCTGTCGCTCAAAGGACCGCTGTCGCCGGGCGCCAGCATCGGAGAAACCATTCGCCTGCAATACAGCGAGGGGCTGCCGTTGAGCCAGGTGGCCTTCGGCCATGCCGCCAACGCCAGTCAGGTGGCGGCGCTGATGGCGCTGCACGCGGCGAAATACGATCTGCTCAGCGATACGCCGGAATTAGCGCGCCACGGCGGCACGCTGCTGATGGGGCAGCTCGCCGCGGCGCTGGCGCAGGGCACGCCGCTGGAAAAATCGCCGACCGAATCGCTGCGCGCGCCGCTGGTGATGTTTGTCGGCCATGACACCAACATCGCCCAGATCCAGACCATGCTGGACTTCAACTGGACGCTGGGAGAATATCCGGCCAACGATATTCCACCGGGCGGCACGCTGGCGTTTGAGCGCTACCGCGATCGGCAAAGCGGCGAACTGTTCGTCCGGCTGTCATTCTCCGCCCTGTCGCTGGATCAATGGCGCGGACTGAGCCGTCTGAACGGTGCGGATACGCCGCTCAGCGCCGATTACCGCGACGAGGCCTGCCGCACTACGCCGATGGGTACGCTCTGCCCTTTAAGGCCGATGCTGGAAAAAATGGCCGCCGCCCAGGTCGGGGACATAGTTTCTCCGCGGCCGCTGTATCAGTAAGTCGCCTGCGCGGAGCCGCCGCCACAACGGCGCATCCGCGCGATACCGCCCTCCCCGCCGGCCGTTACTCGTGGGGAGAGCGTCTGCGCCGCTGTTTGGCCAGTTGCGTTTTGAGCCGATTGCGTTTCAGTTCGGACAGACTATCGAGCAGCGAGCGACCATCCAGATGTTCGATCTCATGCTGCAGGCAGACGGCGAATGCGCCGCCGGCGTCGAGCTCTCGCTGTTCGCCCGCCATATCAAGGAAGGTCACCTTAATGCGCTGCGCGCGTTGCGCCGGCATCGGATGACCGGGGATCGACGAGCACAGCTCCAGATGGGAGGTCGTCTGCGGCGAAGACCATGTTATATGGGGATTAATCAACGCCAGCCTCTGGCGCGCGCCGTGCTCATCGGCCATATCGATAGCTACAATACGCAGTGCGACGCCCAGCTGAATGGCGGCCAGACCGGTATCCTGCATATCATCGATAACGGCAAACATACGCGCCACCAGCGCTTTCACAGACTCATCGAGAGTATCGACATCGCGCGAGACCTGTTTCATTCGCGCATCGTCGATCCACAGCACATCAGTTGCAGCCATCGTAATCTCCCTTAATACCTTTCTCAAACTGTAGCGACATCAATTGGTTACCTAGCGCTTCATCGTGAGCATACAGGTAAAGTCCATAAATGGCGCGCGTCATCAGCACATTGATGGCATTGAGCATAATGCGCTGTTTGGCCGCATCGGCGTCGACTATTCCATCGCGGCCCTGAAAAGCGGCGCTGTCCTGATATTGCGCCGGATCGATGATAATCTCCCCGCGTCGCGCATCCCATTTCACCGAGGGGCCGAGAATCAGGCCGACATAGTTCAGATCGAATCCCTGCACCGTGTACACCGAACCGACTTCATCAATGGTGTCGGCGCGCTCCGCCCACGGCAGGCGTTCGTTCGGTTTAGCACGATCCCAGCGTAAGCGAAACGCGCCCTCTTCAATAAAATAATCCTGACCGTCCAGCCGGTAAGGATAGTCATAGGTCGATAACATACGCGACAGACCGCTGGTGCGGTCCTTGTCTTTTATCGCCTCGTACATGGCGCCGGCATCGGCGAATACCCGGATATCGAAGGCCGGCGTCTCGCCGGTACGCGACGGCAGCGGCGACAGCCGGCGCCGGCAGAAGGCGCTAATCCAGCGCTGCGCCGCGTCATCGGCCCGCATCCTGAACTGATGGCGCAGCAGATAAACGTCATGCGGCCGGCCGGCGGTGAGGCGCGCCAGATCGTCGCTATGCCACAAGCTCTTAAACTTCAGCACCTGCTGTTCGTCGAAGATCAGCACCACGATGCGCGCCAGGCGGATGATCTCCTCCAGATGGTTATGCTGGAAGAAATGATTGTAGCGATCGGGCCGGGTCAGCAGCAAATGCGCCTCGTCCACCAGCACGATATCCGCCATCCCGCCCCGTTTGTCCATGCGATTGATAAAGGTCGTCGGCCGCTCGTAGTCCTTTTTCTTCAGCGCGGACTGCCGCTCAACCGCATTTTTGTAGGCCTTCAGCATCTCGGGATGATTGACCAGCAGATAGTTTTCGCTGCCATAAAGCGGATGCTGCGGCTGCTGGCGGGCGTGGGTCTGCAGGCCGGCGAACAGGGCGTTGAGCAAAACGCTTTTCCCGGTCCCGGCGGCGCCGTGAATAATAAAGATGGCATGATCGTCGTTGCGATGCGCTTCAAGAAACGCCTCGACGCGCCGCTTCAGCGCGCTCTGCTCATCCGAAAGGTTTTTCTCCGGCGATAGCTTAAAGCTGGCCTGATTAATCTCTGACATGTTCAATGGATAACTGGTGAGTGATACAGATTCGGCGAGTCTCCCGTCGGGGACAGCCCGGCAATATTCCGTCACCGGCGGCTGAGTGACGATTGCCGCCGCCGACGTTTAATGAGAGCATGCTTGCCGCGCGCTGGCAACCGTAAACTGGATTAATCCCTGCGCCGGCGCGCCGCCAGACGCTGGCATGATTCTGTCCGGGAGAACATGGAATTGGACAATTACCTTTATCAGCAGTTGGAAAAACGGCTGGCCGACGTTAAAAACTTTTGGCGTCTGCCGGCCGGACGCCCTCTTAACGATACGGAGAGCCTGCAGTCGCTGACCGGCCATTACAACGGCCATATCCGTCAGATCGCAGTGCTGTGTCTCGGCAACCGGCGGGCGATCGCCGCCCTGCCCGCGCTCATTGTCCGGCTCAACGACTGGGCGGAACCGGTACGGCAGGCCGCAAGGCAAAGCGTACGGCGCCTGTTGCGCGACGAGTGGGCGGCGCAGTTCGTCGCCTGTCTGCCGGAGATATACTGGTTGCTGGAATGCCGGCGCGCCGATCATACTGCGTTTGTGGCGGAGATAATCGATTTACTGATTGCGCCGCATAACCGGCCGGCGCTGCTGGCCGGGCTGGCATCGACCGACAGGCGGGTTGCCCGACAAACCTTACGCCTGTTAATCGAACGCGGACTGTGTTCGCCGGAAACGATCTGCCTGGGGACGCGGCGCAATAACGATCCGATCGTGAGGATCACGGCAGCGCATTATCTGATGCGGCAACCCGAGCCGATTAACGCGCCGCTGCTGGGCGCACTATTGCGAGACCGCTATGTGCCGCTGCGGCAACAGTCGCTCCAGTATATTATCGATCGGCGTCTGCGGTTGCCTGCCGACCTGCATGAACCGCTGCTGCTGGATAAGAACACGCTGGTGCGTCAGCGCACCTGCCGGCTGCTGGCTGAACAGGGCGCGGATCCGGATGCCTTTTACCTCAACGTTCTCAACCGGCGCGAGCGCAGCGCCGGGCAAAAGAGCGCGGCGCTGTTCGGGCTGAACGAGCGCCGCTACCCCGAGATTATCACGCTGGCGCAGCGCTATCTGGGCGCCGACGCGCCATACCTTTACCGCAGCGCGCTGCAGATTGTTAGCCAGCACCAGGGAGATGACGCCAGCGCCGTACTCCTTGCCGCGCTGTGCCATCCGTCCGCCGCGGTGGCTAAAACGGCGCTGCGTTTATTTCAGCGTCAGGGCGTTCGCATCGATCTGGACGACCTGCAACGGTGCCTGAATCAGGCGCCGTCAGCGACGCATATCCGCGGCTGCTACACGCTGGTTCATCGATTGAATAAATGGGACGGATTAATATTTCTGTTGCAGAATGCCCGCGCGGCTGCGCAGTCGTTAACCAGCGACCATATCAGCCGTTGGGAAGCGCGTTTCAATCACTCCGGCATCGCGCCAGGCGCCATGCAGCGGCAACGACTCGACGTCCTGATTCAAAACGCGCCGGGCGCGGTAAGGGAACGCAATATCGCGCGCTGGCTGCCTGCGGGCCGCTAAATAGCGCCGCATAATAGCGCTACATTGCCTCTGCCGGTTGAGTGACAACGCTATGCTGATTAAAGTCTGCTTCACTGTTTTTAATGATTATTTAAATTGGCTTATCATCAGTTACGCGTTGTAGCATGGTCAAAAATGAAGCATCAATGCGCGCCGCTAGTTAGCCGCCGCCGCTGATGGATAAAGTGAACGCGGCCTGCGCGCAAAGCGCTCCCGGCGACAGCGTTGTGCGAACGGAACGATGCCGCCCTCATGTCGCTCATCGGAAAAGGCGATAGCGGGAAAAAGTCGCATAAGGCCGGCGATAAGTAAGCCGGAGACGGCAGCAAGAGCCATCAGCGCGCGGACTGATATCAAGGATGATTATCGCTGACAGCGTAAGAAAACGCGCGCCGGCGGCATGACGCGCCACGCCGGCAAAACGCCGACCGGCGGCCGCGCGCTATGTCGATGCCGGCTTTTCCAGCCGGCATTGGGTTCAGCGCCCGGCTCCGGCGCCGTCTGACGGCGTCAGATCTTCACCACCACAGGTTTGGGCTTGCTGCGCATGGCGTAAATTACGCCGGCCATCAGACAGGCGACGCCGGCCAGCGTCAGCAACGGCGGCCACGTCTGGCGCAGAATAAAGATATAGGCCAGTCCGGCCAGCGTTTCAAAGACGGTCAGCGGCCCCAGCAATACGGTCGGCAAACGCTGACTGGCCTCATTCCAGCACAGCGCGCCCAGCCAGGAGCAGAACAACGCGATAGCAATCATCAACGGAATAAAAACCTGCGGACGCGGGCCAAACGGCAGCGGCAGCGGATCGTTGCTCAGCGCCATCTGCCCGCTAAGCAGCAGCAGACCAATCAGCGACAGCGGCAGCGTGACCAGACCCTGAGCCGTCGCCCAGGTTGTGCCTTTTTTCGTTGGATTGCGTCGCATCCAGCGGGCGTTGCGCAGCGGATACCAGGTCCAGCACAGCAGCGCCAGCACGGCCAGCCCAATCCCCGCCAGATAATCCGGCAAACTGTCGGCCGCCATGCCGGCCGACATCTCGGCAAGATTCACCAGCGTCAGACCGGCTGCGATCAACAGCAACGACGGCGCCAGACGCCACCACGAGAGTTTTCCATCCTGCCGGCTATACAACAGGTTGGCGGCGATGGCGATCACCACCGGCAGCGTCGCGATAATCATGGTCGATACCGGCGCGCCGGCGCGCTGTATCGCGCCCGACAGACAAAAATAGTAGATCAGGTTGCCAATGGCCGACAGTTTAAAGGCCTCGATCCAGTCAGCCCGGGTCAACTCGCGCAGCGCGCGACGACTGTACCAGGCCAGCGGCAAAGAAATCACGCCCAGCGCCAGATAACGCCCCACCGACATCAGCGCGGCCGGGTAGTCCGGCAGCAGCGCCGGCGCGACAAAAATCAATCCCCACATCAACCCCGCCAACAGCGCAAACAGCACACCTGCGTACATCCGTTTTCCCTGCCTTATGCCCCAGAATTAGCGCGCTGATTAACAACAGCCGCGAGGAGAAGGGAATAACATGCCATTATTAACCAATAAGATAAAGATGCGCCCGCCGTTCGGCATAATACCTCCGCCGGCGGCCACGCGCCGGTCTGAACGCTATTGGCTATAGATAAAGGTCATAATATTGTCGTCCCAGCGTTGCCAGATACCGCTGAACCGTCGCCCGGCGCTAAACGTCGCGTTTAGATCGGTCAGCAGTTCCAGTTCAAACGAGTGGCGACGCAGGTCCAGCGCGCATATGCGCGCATCAAGAAAATCGAAATAATGCTCAACCGCCGGATAAAGCGCTTTAAACAGACTCTCTTTGGCGGAAAAACAGAGCGTCAGCCCGGCGTCGAAGGTTATCGCCTGCGTCCTCAGCCACTGGCACTCTTCTTCGCTAACGATCCCCGGCCATAGCGTCGCCGCCTGTTCCTCGCTGACCGGCATTTCGATATCCAGCCCAACGCCGGACCAATCTTGCTGCCGACGATGGGCGGCGCAGATAACGTAGCCGGCGGAATGGCTCAGCGAACCGGCGATGTCCGACGGCCACTGCGGCGAACGATCCGCCGCTCTGGAGAGAATAACGCCAGGATGACCCAGCCGGTTCAGCACCAGCCTGGCCAGATAGCGCCCGGCGAGAAACTCCGCGCGCCGCTTAATCACCGCCCGCGCCATGTCGCCTGGACAGGGAATGCCGGCCTCGTTAAACAGGCTGTCGTGCCATGCGGCTGGGTGAAAACGGCAGCGGGCGCCCAGACCGGGATAAGGAATAAGGTTGCCCGTCTGCGGCCACGTTATCCATTCTATTTCATTAATAAAGGCAGACAGCATGAGCGCGTCTCTCTGTTGCGGGTGGGAAAATAGCCCCGTCATACTTCAGATTGTGCAGAATAAAGGGCGCAGAGTAGGACGTCGTCTGCGACGGCCTCGCAGGGACGAGCGCCGGGGATGATCCGGGCAACCAGGCCAACGCGCCCGCAGCCTGAAATCTGGCGAGTGTCTGACTAAGGATAGCAGGGTCGCGCGATAACAGGCGTGACGGCGCCGGAGCGGCGGAGAAAGGTTTGATTTATGCCGCGCGCTGTGCGCACGGACGGAATACGCGCCGCGGCGACAGCGGCCTTGCCGCAGGAAACGAAAAAACCAGGCCGCCGGCAAGGCGACGGCCTGGTTGCCATACTTTCGCGTCTGACTATTTCTTCTCTTTCATCCGCGTCATTTCAACCTGCACCGAAGGATCCATCGCCTCCACCGCCTTTTTTAGTTCCGCGAGGGCGAATTTTAATGACGCCACTTCCTCACGCAGCGCTTTGACTTCCTGCTCATGAGTCACATGGCGTGAGGCTTTAGGAAATGCGGCGAATACATCCTCTTCCCGAAACATCCGCACCTGGCGGCGGTCGAGATCGACCAGCTGATATTTTAAACGTCCGCTATTGATGGCATTGTAAACCGTCTTACGGGTCACCATAGCTAACTCAATAACTTCGCTGATCCGCAACATCCGTCCCCCTTCGGCTGGAATCCCATCCTCTACTGGCATAACCGCATCATTTTAGCCTGTAGAAACCGATTCGGTGAACAGTTTTGCCATCGCCTCCGCCGGCATCGTCACAATTTCGTTAACCCGGTCGGCATCCGCCAGTAACGCAAAGAGAGACTGAATGATCGCCACCTTTTCACACGTCGGGTCGATGGCCATCATCACGACGAGGGCCGGCGTCACCACACTATCCGGTTCATCGGTACGATGAAACTCTACGCCCGCCCGGTTAATCGCAATGGCGAAGCCGGTGTGGTTAACGTGTTCAAACTCGGTATGCGGAATCGCAATGCTGTGCGTTTCCATAAAGATCCCGGTGGGATAGCTGGCTTCGCGCGCCAGCACCCCGGCCAGAAATGAAGGCTTCACCAGACCATCCGCCAGCAGGCTGTCCGCCAGTTGCGTCAGCAACGCCGTTCGGCTGGTGGGCTGCTGTACGGTAATAATTCGATTAGCGCTGAACATGATTATTTCCCCGCTTCGTCGGCCAACTGTTCCGCCTGCTGCAGCGCGGCGTTTTCCTGCGCCAGTTTTTTCCTATTCCACACCATCAGCAGCAGCGTCAGCGCCACCAGAATACTCACGCCCGCCGCCTTGAAATAGAAACTCTGAATAATCACCCACGGCAGCATCGCGCCGGCATAATCAATGCTGCTGATGCTGGTGGTGCCCTGCGGCAGCGAGAATCCGGTGCTGACCGCCGTGCTGGTGACAATCGGCGCCAGACTGGTGCCGATCAGCAGCGCCAGACTCAACGTCAGCAAACCGGTAAGCAACGTACGGAACATATCGCCGCGGCACACCGCGGTCACCAGCACAAAGGCGAACGGCAGACCGGTCAGCGAGGCAAACGGCAGAAACTGGTTGCCGGGAATAATCGCCGCCAGTACCAGCATAATCGGGATCATCAGCATCGATACCGACAGCGTCACCGGGTGGCCGACGCTGACCGCGGAATCCAGACCAATGGCGATCTTGCCGAACGAGCCGGCGCGCGATTGCGCAATATCCTGAATACGCTCGCTGATCGGGTAGACGCCCTCCATCAGCATCTTCGCCATACGCGGAATGATGGTCATCACCGCCGCCATGGTAATCGCCGTCTGCAGGACCGCTTTCAGATCGACCCCGGCGATCAGCGCCAGGATGGCGCCGATAATCGCGCCCAGCGAGGCCGGATCGCCGAGAATAGACAGATTTTTTTGAATCGACTCGGTATCGATCTTGATATCGCGCACCACAGGAATGCGATCGACGATAAAGTTAACCAGCCACGCCGCCGGCACAAAAGACGCCGAAAAACCGTGCGGCACGGAAATAGACGGCAGATTCAGATACTTTTCCACATCGCCGCTGGTGCGATCGGCAATTACCATGGTAATGATGCAGTTCAGACCGGCGGCCAGCACCCCCAGCCACAGGCTGTCGGTGATGATGGCGACCAGCGAACCGGTGAACGCATGGTGCCACAGATTCCAGATGTCGACATTCAGCACGCGCGTGGTTTTGGTGTACAGCATCAGCACATTGAGCGCGACGCACACCGGGATCACCAGCGCGCCGACCCGGGTGCCCATCGCCACCGCGGCGGCGGCGGGCCAGCCCACATCCAGAACGGTCAGATTCAGGCCGAAACGCTCGACAATCGCGTGGCTGACCGGCGTCAGTGAGTCGATCATCAGATTAACGGTAATACTTAACCCGATAAAACCGATGCCCACCATCAAGCCGGCCTTAATCGCTTTGGTCAGCGAAAGCCTTAGCGCCAGACCGAGCAGGATAAAGATCAGCGGCATCATCACCGATGCGCCAAGGTTCAAGATGTAATCGATGATAAACATGGGGTATCCCTCAGGCCAGCAAATATTCTTTAACGCGGCTAAAAACCTTGTCGGTTCCCATACCGGTCAGCAGCGGCAGCGCGCTAATCACCGGCACGGACACATCAACCGGCGATGTCGACACAATAAAATCGATGTCGTCGCGCGTTTTCGCCTCGGCGACGGTTCCCTGAGAAATACGCACCTTATCCAGCAAATTTTCGCTCTGCAGAAAGGCTTCCAGCTTTTTCAAGGCCACCGTACTGGTCGCAACGCCGGCACCGCAACAGATCATAATGTGTTTCATGGCTTAACCCCCGTGTGAATGTGGCGAGCATTAAAGCACGGTGAATATTTGCGAAGTGTGACCGATGTGTAATTTTACACACTATTTTTACACTGAAGATAACCTATACTATTAATATATTGTTTATTAAGACATTATTTATAAATTACGCTTCACGCCGCGCGCCAGCCACGTATTCCCCCGTCCGTTTTCGCCGACCGCCGCGCGCAACTGGAGAAACAGCCTCCCGCCCCGCCGCTATTTTTCCCGTCGGCATACCGGCCGGCGGCTGGATGCCGACACATCGTCGGCAAAGCCGCTCATCGGCGCGGATTTATGCGGCAGATCACAGAACCCACGCCGTCGCCCGGCCAGAGCACGGAGCGAACAGGCGCGCGCCGATAGCCGCTGCGGATAGAATTTATCTGTACGCAACGCCTGACAGCACGCCTGGCTTCTGACAAAATAGCGTATCCCCGCATTTTGAACTGATGGATTTCCTCTCTGATGGCAGCAAAAATTATTGATGGTAAAACGATTGCGCAGCAGGTAAAGAACGAAGTGGCTGCGCGTGTACGGCAACGTCTGGCGGAAGGGAAACGCGCGCCGGGTCTGGCGGTGATTCTGGTCGGCGAGAATCCGGCCTCGCAGATTTACGTGGGCAGTAAACGCCGGGTGTGTGAAGAGGTCGGTTTTATTTCCCGCTCCTGGGATCTGCCCGCCTCCACCACCGAATCCGAACTGCTGACGTTGATCGACCAGCTCAACGCCGACGGCAGCATCGACGGCATTCTGGTGCAGCTTCCGTTGCCGGAAGGCATCGACAATACCCGGGTGATCGAGCGCATTGCGCCGGACAAAGACGTGGACGGCTTCCATCCGTATAACGTCGGCCGTCTGTGTCAGCGCGATCCGCTGCTGCGCGCCTGTACGCCGCGCGGCATGATCACGCTGCTCGAACGCTACGGCATCAATCTGCGCGGGCTGAATGCCGTGGTGGTCGGCGCGTCGAATATCGTCGGCCGCCCGATGAGTCTGGAACTGCTGCTGGCCGGCTGCACCACCACCGTGGCGCATCGCTTCACCCGCGATCTGCGTCACCACATCGAACATGCCGATCTGTTGGTGGTCGCAGTGGGCAAACCCGGCTTTATCCCCGGCGACTGGATCAAACCCGGCGCCATCGTGCTGGATGTCGGCATCAACCGGCTGGAAAACGGGAAAGTCGTCGGCGATATCAATTTTGAGCAAGCGCGCGAAAGAGCCGCCTGGATTACTCCGGTGCCGGGCGGCGTCGGCCCGATGACCGTCGCCACGCTGATCGAAAACACCCTGCAGGCCTGTGAGCAATACCACGACAACCACGCTGAGTAACGATAATGGAAACGTTTAACCTGGAAACACACCCGCACGTTGAACTGTGCGACCTGCTGAAACTGCTGGGCTGGAGTGAAAGCGGCGCCGCGGCGAAAAATGAGATTGCCGCGGGCAACGTTAGCGTCGACGGGCAGACTGAAACGCGCAAACGCTGTAAAATCCTCGCCGGCCAGCGCGTCAGCTATGACGGCCAGACGGTGGAAGTGCGCCCCTAATCGCCGGACTTCAGGCTCAAGCGACCGGCGGGCCTGAGGACGGCGTGCTGAGCGCGGCGCGTCGACTGACTGGCGCGCCGCATCGGACCGTTGCGCTTCTGTACCGGCGCCAGCCGGCACAGCGTAGCGGCGCCGGTTTACTTACGACGCCAGATGGTGCCCTGAGCGCTATCCTCCAGCACAATGCCCATTTCATTCAACCGGTCGCGCGCGGCGTCGGCCTGCGCCCAATCCTTCGCCTGTCGCGCATCGTTACGCTGTTTGATCAGCGCTTCAATTTCCCGTACCTCATCGCCATCGGCCTGCGCGCCGCTTTGCAGGAAATGATCCGGTTCCTGCTCCAGCAGCCCCAGCACGTTAGCCAGTTTATACAGCACCGCCGCCAGTTGGCTGGCCGCCGCGCTATCCTGCGCCTTCAGGCTGTTCACTTCACGGGCGAGATCGAACAGCACCGAATAGGCCTCCGGCGTATTGAAATCGTCGTCCATCGCGGCGCGGAAACGCGCTTCGTACTCTTCGCCGCCGCGCGCTGGCGCGTCGACATCACGGCCGCGCAACGCGATGTATAACCGCTCCAGCGAGGCGCGCGCCTGTTTCAGGTTTTCTTCGCTGTAATTCAGCTGGCTGCGGTAGTGGCCGGACATCAGGAAGTAACGTACCGTCTCGGCATCGTAATGCGCCAGCACGTCGCGCACGGTAAAAAAGTTATTGAGCGATTTGGACATTTTTTCCCGATCGATCATCACCATGCCCGAATGCATCCAGTAATTGACGTAGGGACCGTCATGGGCGCTGCACGACTGGGCGATCTCGTTTTCATGGTGCGGAAAGATCAGATCGGAACCGCCGCCGTGGATGTCAAAATGCTCGCCGAGCCGCTTGCAGTTCATCGCCGAGCATTCGATGTGCCAGCCCGGACGCCCGTTGCCCCACGGCGAGACCCAGCTCGGTTCGCCGGGTTTGGACATTTTCCACAGCACGAAGTCCATTGGATTGCGCTTCACCTCGGTGATTTCCACCCGCGCGCCGGCCTGTAGCTGGTCCAGATCCTGGCGCGAAAGCGCGCCGTAGCCCGGCGCCGTGTCGACGGAGAACATCACGTCGCCGTTGGCGGCGACGTAGGCGTGCTTACGCGCGACCAGCGTCTGCACCAGGTCGATAATTTCAGCGATATGGTGCGTGGCGCACGGCTCTTCATCCGGGCGCAGGATATTCAGCGCGTCGAAGTCGGCGTGCATCTCGGCAATCATGCGCGTGGTCAGCGCCTCGCAACTTTCCCCGTTTTCCGCCGCGCGCTTAATGATTTTGTCGTCGATATCGGTAACGTTGCGCACATATTTGAGCGAATAACCCAGATAGCGCAGATAACGCGCCACCACGTCGAAAGCAACGAAGGTGCGGCCATGACCGATATGGCAGAGATCGTAAACGGTTATTCCACAGACATACATCCCAACCTGACCGGCGTGAATGGGTTTAAATTCCTCTTTTTGACGACTCAGGGTATTAAAAATCTTTAGCATCAGAGCATTCCATGGTGTTCGCAGGTGGTTTGTTTCGCTGTACGCGTGGATAACATAAATTTACTACGGGTTTGGCCGTTATACCCAATCGATTTCAGGATGCGAAAGAAGACCGGCGCGTGAATCACTCGCTAAACGCCCGGGGCGGACGCGGATCGCCATGCCTCCGGATGCCTGAAAGGTAACGGATATAACGGCGTATTGAAACCTGAACCAGGCCTCATTGCAAGGCTGAGAGGACTATCCGCGGAATTTATCCCCATTGGTCGCGCGTTGCGCGCGCAGGCGACGGGAGGAAAGCGCGACAAGCGCAGAAAGAAGCCCGTCGGGCCGGCGGGCGTCGCGTGTTTAACGCCAGGCGGAATGGCCGACCACCGAGTACCTTCCGCTGCCCAGCAGGGCGATCGCGATACCGGCGAAGAAGAATACCGCCATATTTTCCACGCCCCATGCGCCGACCTGAGTCAACGTCAGCGCGCTTCCCGGCCCCATCAGCAGCCAGGCGCTGAGCATGGTAAGGGAAAATACCAGCGCCGACAGACGGGTCAGAATGCCCAGAATCATCAGTACCGGCGCGACGATTTCTCCCACAAACACGCCGTAACCGACAAACGCCGGCAGGCCATGCTGCACCAGCATTCCCTGAATAAAATCGATGCCGCCGTGCAGCTTGTGCCAGCCGTGCAGCAGCATCATCAGCGCAAACGACAGACGCAGAATCAGTTTGCCCAGATCGGGCTTATCCAGTAAGCGATTTATTTGGTTGAGCATGATGCACCTGTAGTGAATGAATGATAATCAGTCTCAGCTTAATAGAGAAAAATAAATAAGGAAACGACTTAGCGTACAGACTGCCGACAAAATCCGTGTTCCGGATGAGCGTATCGGGATGCGTCGCCGTCCGGCGGATCGCGGCGATAAACTGGAGCGCTACTGACTCAACCAGTGAGTTATGCTATAAAAACGCACCTGATTGCTCACCGAGAGGTGGACATCACCTCCGGATAATACCTTTTTAACCAGTACGACTATGCGGGACTCCTTGACTATGGTTACATTTCATACCAACCACGGCGATATCGTGATTAATACCTTTGCCGATAAAGCGCCGGCCACTGTAGAAAACTTTCTCAACTATTGCCGCAGCGGTTTTTACGACAACACCATTTTCCACCGCGTTATTAACGGCTTCATGATCCAGGGCGGCGGTTTTGCGCCGGGCATGCAGCAGAAAGCCACCCAATCGCCGATTAAAAACGAAGCCAACAACGGGCTGAAAAACAATCGCGGCACGCTGTCCATGGCGCGCACCAACGATCCGCACTCGGCGACCGCTCAGTTCTTTATCAACGTCGCGGACAACGATTTTCTTAACTTCCGTTCCGAACGCGCCGACGGCTGGGGCTACTGCGTATTCGCCGAAGTTACCGAAGGGATGGACGTAGTGGATAAAATCAAGGCCGTCGCCACCGGACGCAGCGGCGCTCATCAGGACGTGCCGAAAGAAGACGTGGTTATCACCAGCGTAACCGTCGGCGAATAACGCGACGGATGGCGACGCTATTTATTGCCGACCTGCATCTGAGCGAACATGAACCGGCCATCGTCGCCGGTTTTCTGCGTTTTTTACGCACGGATGCGCGGCACGCCGAGGCGCTGTATATCCTCGGGGATCTGTTCGACGCCTGGATTGGCGACGACGATCCCTCGCCGCTGCACCAAAGCGTCGCCGGCGCGTTGCTGACGCTGCACCAGCAGGGCGTACCCTGTTACTTTATTCACGGCAACCGTGATTTTCTGCTGGGCCGGCGCTTTGCCGATCGCTGCGCCATGACGCTGCTGCCGGAGGAACAAGCGCTCGAACTGTACGGCCGTCGGCTGGTGATCCTGCACGGCGATACGCTGTGCAGCGACGACCTCGCCTACCAGCGTTACCGTCGGCGGGTACACAATCCGCTGATTCAGCGCCTGTTCCTCGCCCTGCCTCTGCGGCTGCGGCTGCGCATCGCCGCGCGCATGCGCGCCAGCAGCAGCGAAGCCAATCAGCATAAAAGCGCGCGCATTATGGACGTCAACCCGCAGCAGGTGGTGTTGTGCTTACAGCGACACCGGGCGCAGTGGATGATCCACGGCCACACCCATCGCCCCGCGATCCACGATGTGGACGTCGACGGCCGGCCGGCACAACGCGCCGTGCTGGGCGCCTGGCACCGCGAGGGCTCGATGATCCGGGTCACGGCCGAAGGAATTGAACTGCTTAGTTTTCCTTTTTAATTGCGTGCGGCAGGATAGAACCGCGCCCATAACGCGCGCCCGGCAATCGATCGCCGCGTCGCGCGTCGCTTTCGCCGACATGGAGTGCCGTCCGCTTTTGTTTTTTATTTCACGCCGATAGCCGAAAACTCGCCGTTTTTGCCGTTTTGATGGCCGCGCAACCGTTTTCCTCGCGATCGCCCCGTGTTATGCTCTACGCCCTCGCAGCCAGAGACCACCCGACTGGCCGCTGCTGCACCATCTTCTCGCACCACCACTACGTACAAACAGGAGCTTTACAGGCATGTCATCCAACGCTGCCCCGGCTAAAATTGCCCTTGTCATGGGTTCAAAGAGTGACTGGGCCACTATGCAGTTTGCCGCGGATATTCTCACCTCGCTGGCTATCCCTTTTCACGCAGAGGTGGTTTCCGCCCACCGCACGCCGGATAAACTATTCAGTTTCGCAGAGCAGGCTAAGCAGAATGGCTTTGACGTGATTATCGCCGGCGCCGGCGGCGCGGCGCATCTGCCCGGTATGCTGGCCGCTAAAACGCTGGTACCGGTGCTCGGGGTGCCGGTACAAAGCGCGGCTCTGAGCGGCGTTGACAGCCTGTATTCGATTGTACAAATGCCGCGCGGCATCCCGGTAGGCACGCTGGCCATCGGTAAAGCGGGCGCGGCCAACGCCGCGCTGCTGGCCGCGCAGATTCTGGCGCTGCACGACGCCGCGCTGGCGCAACGGCTCGCCGACTGGCGCCAGCGCCAGACTGACGACGTATTGTCTCAGCCCGATCCGCGGGAGGACGCATGAAACCTGTTTGCGTACTCGGCGACGGTCAGCTCGGCCGGATGTTGCGCCAGGCGGGCGAACCGCTCGGCATCGCGGTTTACCCGGTCGGTCTGAATGCCGAACCGGAGGCCGTTCCCTTCCAGAACAGCGTGATCACCGCCGAGATTGAACGCTGGCCGGAAACCGCGCTGACCCGCCAGTTGGCCGGCCACGCCGGCTTCGTCAACCGGGATATTTTCCCGCTTCTGGCGGACCGTCTGACGCAAAAGCAACTGCTGGACGATCTCGGGCTGGCCACCGCGCCGTGGCAACTGCTGAGCGACCGGCTGGAGTGGCCGCAGATTTTTGCCGCGCTGGGCGATCTGGCCATCGTGAAGCGCCGTACCGGCGGCTATGACGGCCGCGGTCAATGGCGGCTTCATCCCGGCGAACAGGCCGATTTGCCGTCCGATTGCTATGGCGAATGCATCGTGGAACAGGGCATCAATTTTTCCGGCGAAGTCTCGCTGGTCGGCGCCCGCAGTCATCAGGGTCAGTGCGTGTTTTATCCGCTTACCCACAACCTGCATCAGGACGGCATTCTGCGCGCCAGCGTCGCCCTTCCCCAGCCGCCGGCACACCTGCAGCGCCAGGCGGAGCAGATGTTGTCCGCGATTATGAATGCGCTGGGCTATGTCGGGGTGATGGCGATGGAGTGCTTTATCGTCGGCGATCGGCTGCTGATTAACGAACTGGCGCCGCGCGTGCACAACAGCGGCCACTGGACACAGAACGGCGCGTCAATCAGTCAGTTTGAACTGCACCTGCGGGCGATCCTGGATCTGCCGCTGCCGACGCCGGCCGTCAGCGAGCCGTCGGTGATGGTCAACTTAATCGGCACCGCGGTCAATATCGACTGGCTAACGCTGTCGCTGGTTCATCTGCACTGGTATGAAAAAGAGGTGCGGCCGGGACGCAAGGTCGGCCATCTCAATCTGCACCACGGGCGAATCGACGCGCTGAATCAGACGCTGAGCGACCTGACGCCGCTGCTGCCGGATGATTACCGCGCCGGGCTACACTGGGCGGCGCGGCAACTGCGCCAGGCCTGACATTCCGGCGCAGATCGGGACACCGGGAGGCGGCGACTTTCCGGTGTCTTTATCGACGACGTTGTGATCGCTTCCTGTAAAATTTTTTATACGCGATAAACAACGGAACGCAATACGAACAGGCGAAAAATATCGTGGTATAGTGCAAAAAATCATTTTCTGACGTATCTATATTAAACATGGCGATGCGATCGGTAAGCAAGACGTCGTAATAAAAGAGTGACAGCGCACAGGTTAAAAGCAAAGAGGAAAACTTATAATAAACGTTATTCGAGTAAAGCAGATGGCTGACGCAATAGTATAGACCGGCCAGGATAATATTGATAAAAAAATATAAACCCACGCCATATCTCCTCCTCAACAAGAGCGATATTAGACGTAAAAAATATTGACGTCGTCAGTCACTTCAACAATAATCTCCGGAACACTCATGATCTTTATCCCTTGCTGTTTCAATCCGGAGAGAAGATCAGCATCAATATAACGATACCGTCTCTCCACTGCGGGAGAGATGTTTATAACCGAACCGGTCGTTAAGCGAGACAGCAATGTCTACCGACGTATAGATAACATCGGCATTGCGTTCACTGGCATGAAAGAACTCTCTGGCGATGCCCCGGCACACAAATCTTACCGGACCGACATAATCTTCACGATAAGGATATAATATCCATTCTCTATCGTATTACTGACGCCATGCGCCAGCATCAACGCGCCGGCCGGCCCCGTTTCGATCAGGGCAAGACCCGCCATCGTCTGCAGGGCTCCGGAAACGATGCCGATGCCGGCGACAATTAATTTATCCCATTCCGCGCTGAAATTTTGGGTTGTTCTTTGTCGGGCGTTGCCTGCCAAAATTAACGTTTGTTGTTTCTTTTTCTCTGACAGAGATTCATCTTGCTGATTAAGCGAAGCGATTTCCTCATCCACTTCGCGAATAGCATCAGGAACAGAAATACGTCCCACGTTCACTCTTGAATTTATTTCCAGTGCGTAGCTGGTAACGTCTTTAATAAAATTATCGTTGACCAGACTCTGTTTTACATATTTATTTTCGACGAAACACATTACTTTTGCGAGTTAATTTCACCGGTCAATCAATATATTGATATGCTTAGCTCATTAGAAATGCTTACGTTCACTCTACTTACTGAACTCCGGGTGTCTTGCAAAGAACTCAGCTAATACATCCATGTCCATTCCTTCGCAGATTAAATGATACGTTTGAATATATCCATATATCCGATAGATTTCGAGCGGCCGGAAAGCAGGACAATCATGCGCCGGCGGCAATGAATGGATAAACAATCCCCCGTTCCCGAGACGGTGGTTTAGGGCCGACAAAAAAAACCGCCGTTCCGGTTAACCGGAACGGCGGATTGATCGCGCAGATAGCGTAAAACTTAACGCTTAGCTACGCGCTGAACGTACGCATTTATTGGTTTTTACGCCCCACAGCCCGGCCAGGGAACAAACCACCGCGCCAATCAGCAGCGCGAAGAACGACCACAGGGCCGCATGGGCCAGCATCGAGGCCGCTTTAGCAGCCTGTTCACGCGCCTGCTGCTTCAGCTCGGCGTAGCGCTGTTTGGCCTGATTGATTTTTTCCTGTGCGTCACTCAGGCGCTGATTGACTACGTCGGCAGTTTTATTCTTCGTCGCGATCAGGTTATTTACCGTCTGGTTCACTTCCTGCTCGCTCAGGCTGGTATTTTCAGTCAACGCTTTTTTCAGCGCGTTGGTATCCACATCCTGCGAGATAGCTTCTCCGCGGGCTTTTAATTTATCCAGCAGCGTCTGTACAATAGCATCACTATTTTCCGTCTGTGTCGCCAGTTGCTTAACCGCCGCAATAACGTCATCCTTTGCGCCATTCAATTGCTGCTGCATAAATTCAGGCTGTAATGAAGGAATATTACTTTTCTTCAACGCCGTAATGACATTGTCCTGTAATTTTCCCTGCTGCAGTTCGGTATTAATATTTAACTGCTCGAACGCCTGCTGGCCGATATCGCCCAAACCCGAGGCGCTCTTGCCGATAACGTTGCCCGCGCCGGACAGCACCGAACCAGATGCCGAAGCGATGGAGCCCAGGACATTGCCGGTGGCTTTCACCGCCGATCCCACCAGCATGGCGCCCAGAATCGCCGCGACAATCAGCGCGGTAGCCCAGACCAGAAAGCCATGAATAGCTCCGTCGTTGCCGGCAAGCCGACCGGCGACGAACGCCCCGACCGCCAGGCTGACAATAATTGATATCGCCGACCATACGACGACCGTCGTGCCGGCGCCATTGGCCGGATCATCCGACAGCGGATCGACGATTGAAAATCCCAGGCTCGTACCCAGCGTGGATAACAGCATCGAAATAGCCAGTACCGTTATTACCCCGCCGATAATACTCCCCCAGGAAATCGTTTTTAACGTTCTGAGATCGTTTGTTGCGTCCACAATTAACTCCTTCGGTTTTTAAATGACTTCCACTAGCTATGATCCCCCTGAGTATAGCCAGGTAAATTAAATCGGGTGCTGTGCGTATAAATAAAAACGTCGCACAAAAAAACACACATTAATTAATATTCCCCACAAGTATTTTCTTTTAAATTAATTCAGATAAAATAAATAGCATACGCCCTAAATAATTCGGCGGGTGGAAAAAAGACATCGCCTGAACAACGCAGATCGTTGGCTCTTTATGAGCAAAGCCCATAGATGGAACGGGCAACAACGGCAGCGCATTTGTAGCCTGAAAGATGACGAAGATATAAGTTGCAGGTGCGTTGGCCTTTCTTGTTCACCTCGGTCACTTACTGCGGTAAGCGCCAGGGGATTAACGGGAGGCATCCGCCCTCTCACCGAAGGGTCAGCCGTTGGCTGGCCCCATTCGTTGCCGCCGAATTCGTCGCTGCGTCGCCGCCTTGCAGCGACTCGAATTGTTTTGGCTATAAAGTCATCATCGCATGGCGCCGGGAAATATCGCGCCGTCGATAACGGACCAGTCAGTTAAATAATTCGAACGATCGGGTAACGGCAGCCCCTGCTGCTCCCGAACGCCGAATCGCTCCCGTCGATCGGGCTATCACGCCGGCGAATGCAGGGAATATCGGCGGCAAAGGTCAACCCGGCCGCGACAGTAAGGTATAATCGGAGCGTGTTTTTACGACCAGGACGGAAACGGGCGCGAACAGACGCCGACGATCGCGCAAGGGAGCCCGGCGCCAGGGCGTTCGGTCGCCCGCCGCAACCTATTTGGTATAGACTTGATCGTCATGTTAGCGCCATAATTTTGTCAGATACTAGAGACATACCTTTAGTGCAGTTTAACGGAGTTACAATGAGTCAGGACAAGCTCTATATTGAGAAAGAGTTAAGTTGGTTATCCTTCAATGAACGCGTTCTGCAGGAAGCGGCCGACAAGAGCAATCCTCTGATTGAACGCATGCGTTTTCTCGGCATCTACTCCAACAATCTGGATGAGTTTTACAAGGTTCGCTTTGCCGATCTCAAACGCCGCATACTGATTAATGAAGATCAGGGCGCCCCCAGCACCTTACGCCACTTAATCAATAAAATTCAGTCACGCGTGCTGAAGATCGATCAGGAATTCGACAACCTGTATAACGAACTGCTGCTGGAAATGGCGCGCAATCAGATTTTCCTCGTCAATGAACGTCAGGTGTCGGTCAACCAGCAGGCCTGGCTGCGCACCTATTTCCGTCAGCACCTGCGTCAGCACATTACGCCGATCCTGATCCAGGACGACACCAGCCTCGTGCAGTTCCTGAAAGACGACTACACCTATCTGGCGGTGGAAATTATTCAGGGTGAAAAAATCGACTACGCGCTGCTTGAGATCCCTGCCGATAAGGTACCGCGCTTCGTTAACCTGCCGCCGGAAGCGCCACGCCGTCGTAAACCGATGATCCTGTTGGATAATATTCTTCGCTACTGTCTGGACGATATCTTTAAAGGCTTCTTTGACTATGACGCGCTGAACGCCTACTCGATGAAGATGACGCGCGACGCGGAATACGATCTGGTGACGGAAATGGAATCCAGCCTGCTGGAGCTGATGTCTTCCAGCCTGAAACAGCGCCTGACGGCGGAGCCGGTGCGCTTCGTCTATCAGCGCGATATGCCGGATGCCATGGTGCATATCCTGCAGGAAAAGCTCGGCATCTCTTCCTTCGATTCGGTGATCCCGGGCGGCCGTTACCACAACTTTAAAGATTTCATCAGCTTCCCCAACGTCGGCAAGGCCAACATGGTGAACAAGCCGCTGCCGCGCCTGCGCCATCTGTGGTTCGATAAATTCCGCAACGGTTTTGACGCGATCCGCGAACGCGATGTTCTGCTTTATTACCCCTACCACACGTTTGAGCACGTGCTCGAGCTGCTGCGTCAGGCGTCATTCGATCCGAGCGTGTTGTCCATCAAAATCAACATTTACCGGGTCGCCAAAGATTCGCGCATCATCGATGCCATGATCCACGCGGCGCACAACGGCAAGAAGGTCACCGTGGTGGTCGAACTGCAGGCGCGCTTCGACGAAGCGGCCAACATCCACTGGGCCAAACGGCTGACCGAAGCGGGCGTACACGTTATATTCTCCGCGCCCGGCCTGAAGATTCACGCCAAACTGTTTCTGATTTCGCGCCGCGAAGGCGAGGACATTGTGCGTTACGCCCATATCGGGACCGGCAACTTCAATGAAAAAACCGCGCGCCTGTATACCGACTACTCGTTGCTGACCGCCGATGAGCGCATCACCAACGAGGTGCGCCGGGTATTCAACTTTATTGAAAACCCCTACCGGCCGGTCAGCTTTGAACATCTGCTGGTCTCGCCGCAAAACTCGCGCGACCGTCTGTATCAGTTGATCGATCAGGAAATCGCCAACGCTCAGGCGGGCATGGAAGCCGGCATTACGCTCAAGGTGAACAACCTCGTCGATAAGGGGCTGGTGGAACGGCTGTACAACGCCTCGTCGGCCGGGGTGAAAATTCGTCTGCTGGTGCGCGGTATGTGTTCGCTTATTCCCGCGCTGCCCGGCATCAGCGATAATATCCGGGCGATCAGCATCGTCGACCGTTACCTGGAGCATGACCGGGTTTACGTTTTCAACAACGGCGGCGCCCCGAAGGTATTCCTGTCCTCCGCCGACTGGATGACGCGTAATATTGATTACCGCATTGAAGTGGCGGTGGAAGTGCTGGACCCCAGCCTCAGGAACCGAATACTTGATATCCTTGAACTGTTATTCAGTGATACGGTAAAAGCCCGTGTGATTGATAAAGAATCCAGTAATCGTTATGTCTCTCGCGGCAACCGCAGGAAAGTACGCGCGCAGGTTGCGATCTATGATTACCTCAGGATGCTGGAACAACCCGAAGAATAGGCTTTTGTATGCTGTTAACAGAAAATCATACCGATAAACCCCAGGAATTCGCCGCCATTGACCTGGGTTCGAACAGTTTCCATATGGTAATCGCCCGTGTGGTCAATGGTGCGCTGCAGGTGCTGGGCCGGCTGAAACAGCGGGTTCACCTGGCCGACGGGCTGAACAGCGATAATGAGCTCAGCGAAGAGGCCATGGCGCGCGGGATGAGCTGTCTGGCGCTGTTCGCCGAACGGCTGCAGGGGTTTCCCGCCCTCAACGTCTCAATAGTGGGCACCCATGCGCTGCGTCAGGCCAGCAATGCGCGCGAATTTCTGCGCCGCGCGGCGGACGTGATCCCCTATCCGATCGAGATTATCTCCGGTCATGAAGAAGCCCGGCTGATCTTTATGGGCGTTGAACATACCCAACCGGAGAAGGGGCGCAAGCTGGTGATCGACATCGGCGGCGGCTCGACCGAACTGGTGATCGGCGAAGATTTTGAACCCATGCTGATCGAAAGCCGCCGCATGGGTTGCGTAAGCTTCGCACAACAATTTTTTCCCGGCGGCGCCATCAGCGAGGCCAATTTCAGGCGTGCGCGTCTGGCGGCCGCGCAGAAGCTGGAAACGCTGGCGTGGGAATACCGTATCTATGGCTGGCAGTACGCGCTGGGCGCCTCCGGCACCATCAAGGCTACCAATGAGATTCTGATGGAGATGGGCGAAAAGGACGGCCTGATCACCCCCGAACGGTTGGATACGCTGTGCCGCAAGGTCACGCAGTTCAAAAACTTTAAGTCGCTGAGCCTGCCCGGCCTGACGGAAGAACGGCAGTCGGTGCTGGTGCCCGGCCTGGCGATCCTGTGCGGTATCTTCGATGCGCTGGCGATCAAGGAGCTGCGTCTGTCCGACGGCGCGCTGCGCGAAGGCGTGCTGTATGAAATGGAGGGGCGCTTTCGCCATCAGGATATCCGTACGCGCACCGCGCAAAGCCTGGCGGAGCACTACAATATCGATCGCGAACAGGCGCGTCGGGTGCGGGAAACCACCGAACTGCTGTACACCCAATGGGCCGGGCAGAATCCTTCGCTGGTGCATCCGCAACTGGAAGCCATGCTGAAATGGGCCTCGATGCTGCACGAGGTCGGGCTTAGCATTAATCACAATGGAATGCACCGTCATTCCGCCTATATTCTGCAGAATACCAATCTGCCCGGCTTCAATCAGGAACAGCAATTGCTGCTGTCGCTGATCGTGCGGCTGCACCGTAAGGCGCTGAAACTCGATGAGCTGCCGCGCCTGAATCTGTTCAAGAAGAAGCACTACTTGCCGTTGGTTCTGCTGTTGCGGCTGGCCACGCTGCTGAACAATCAGCGTCAGGCCACCACCACGCCTGCCACGCTGCGGCTGGCCACCGATGATTATCACTGGACGCTGACCTTTCCTTCGGACTTTTTTAGCCAGAATAACCTCGTACAGCTCGATCTGGAGCGCGAGCAGGGATATTGGGCCGACGTCGCCGGCTGGAAGCTGACGATTGAGGAGGAGAAAGCCGGCTGATCGCGTTCGCTTCACTTCCCCGGGCGGACAATCCCCGCGGGCTGAACAACGCGAGCGGGACTGGCATTCGGCGCCAGCGGCCCGTAAGTTCACGTTATCGGGCCCGCTGACGCGCCCGATAACGGCCCGACCGGATTTAGCGGCGCCGGAAAAATTTTTTTACCTTCCGGGAGATTGACCTCGCGCGGCGCTTGTGCCTAAATAAATTCAGGCGGATGTCCGCTGCTGAAGGAGATATTGCGGTAATGAATACGCTTACCCACAGACGACGACTATCTATGCGCTCGCGACGAAGTAGTTCATCTATAGCCCGTACGGTTTTGTTGATTAGTTTTCTCATTTTGCTGGGCCGTTTTGCCTGGTCTGCGATTAGCGCTTATTCCCACCATCTCGATAAACAGGCATCATCGCGTATCGAACAAACGATGACGCAATTGCCGCCATCCGATCCGTTCATCCCCCAAAAAGAGTAATGTCGTCATTCTGCTGACGGAATCGCCGTAATCATACGGCACAGTCCGCTCCGTTAGCATGACGGTGATAAACTGAATAATCGTGCGCCACGCGAATTATGCGCCGCAAGATGCCCTGAATAATTCGGGTTGCAGCAACGCATTATCGTTTTGAGACGCGCCAGCGCGGCCCGAAAGTAAGCGCCGGAAATAAGGCCAGAATACCGGCCGAAGAATTGAGCGCAATCAATACGTACGCAACCTGAAGTATAACGGGCATAACGTTATTGCCAGTGATTTCGGGGCGCGGGAAAAACATAGGTGCGTTGGACAATGCCTGAGCGACCTGCGAATAACGGGGATAAAAATAAGCGGCGGTTGTTTCGGCGTCATATATATGCGTCATAATTAGCGTTTATCGCCTTACACGCCGGGGAGGGTTTCCCCGCTGATTCGGATTTAACAGGACTGTTCACACCATGTCGAGCGTAAAAAAACTCTCCACTCTCCGCCGCCGTATCCTTTCTCTGCTGCTGGATAATAAAGCGCTGGTTGATGATATCACCGGCCAAAAACAGTCGGCGCCCGGCATCGATAAAAAATACCTGCTCGACCAGACCGCGGAAATCGCCCTGCTGGTTAAGGAACTGCACGCCGCCGACCTCGCCGACTTGCTAGAATCGCTGCCGCACGATGAACGCCTGGCGCTCTGGCGCCTGGTGCCGCCCGATCGGCGCGGCCACGTGTTGATTGAAGTCTCGGATAACGTCTGGGACAGCCTGATCGCCGATATGAGCGATAAGGCCATCCTGAAGGCGATTCGTCCGCTCGACCTCGACGAAAAGGCTTATCTGGCGCGCTATCTGCCGCGCAATCTGCTCAGTCGCATTCTCACCTCGCTGGAGCCGCGCCAGCGCGCTCAGCTGCGCGAAGCGGTCAACTATGAGAAGGACCATGTCGGTCATATCATGGACTTCGAGCTGGTGACCGTGCGCCCCGATATGAGTCTGGCCGCCGTACAGCGCTATCTGCGCTATCGCAAATCGGTGCCGGAATCCACCGATAAGCTGTTTGTGGTCGATCGTAAGAACACGCTGCTCGGCGAACTGCTGTTGACCAGCGTATTGCTGCACCGGCCGGAAACGCAGGTGGCCGATGTCATGAACCCCAAACCGATCTCCTTCCTGCCGGAAGATACCGCCGAAGAGGCGGCCGGCGCATTTGAACGTTATAACCTGATCTCCACCGCGGTCACCGACAGTAAAGGCAAGCTGCTCGGTCGACTGACGGTAGAAGATATCGTCGATGTGGTGAACGAAGAGAGCGACAGCAATCTGCGCCGCGCCGGCGGGTTAAGCCCGGAAGAGGATGTGTTCGCGCCGATCCATAAAGCGGTGCGCAACCGCTGGGCCTGGCTGGCGATCAACCTGTGCACTGCGTTTATCGCCTCGCGCGTGATCGGCCTGTTTGAACATACCTTATCCCATCTGGTGGCGCTGGCTACGCTGATGCCGATCGTCGCCGGGCTCGGCGGCAATACCGGCAACCAGACCATTACCATGATTGTGCGCGCGCTGGCGCTGCATCAGCTGGAACACGGCAAGGTCTCCCACCTGCTGCTGAAGGAGCTGGGCGTGGCTCTGATTAACGGCGTGGTGTGGGGCGGCATTATGGGGGTGGTGACCTGGCTGCTGTACGGCAGCGCTTCGATGGGCGGCGTGATGATGCTGGCCATTCTGCTCAATCTGCTGCTGGCCGCGATGATGGGCGTGCTGATCCCGATGACCATGATCAGGCTGGGGCGCGATCCGGCGGTCGGCTCCAGCGTGATGATCACCGCCATTACCGATACCGGCGGTTTTTTTATCTTCCTCGGTCTGGCGACCGTTTTTCTGCTGCACTAACGCCTGCCCGGCGCGCGCCGGGCAATACCGTTGCATCAATGCGCGGCGTCGATTTCATCGAAGGACAGCAGTATCGCGCTGGCCGGATCCAGCACCGGCAATGGCAGCCCAACCTGCTCCAGCCATTCGCCGCTCAGTACCACCTCCTCGCGCAGCCAGCGCGGATACACTTTCATCGTATGGTTGCGCGCCTTGTTCAGGCTTTGCGGCTTATCCAACACGCTGACCCGATAGAGCGCGCCCGATTTCAGGCCGGGTACGCGCAGCGTACCGCTCAGCGCATAATGCGGCAGCGTCAGTTGACTGACCATCGCCACCGCCCGGCTGCCGTCCTGCGCCCGTACGCCGTGGATCAAAATATCGTCCGGCGTATCGAGACGGAAGGCCACGCCGCTGTGCAGCAAAGGACGCAAGTGTTTATGCAGCGCAATATAGCGGGCAAAAGCCTGCTGTTCCTCCTCCGGCGCGCTTAACGGATCGAGCTCGACGCCCATGTGGCCAAACAGCGCGGTCAGACCGCGGAAATTGACGTCGAGAATGCGCGACGTGCTGTGGCAGGGATTGCCGCCGATGTGCGTACCCATCACTTCCGGCGGAAAGAAATAACTCATGCCGCGCTGAATCTGCTGGCGATCGAGCGCATCGTTGCTGTCGGACGGCCAGAAACGTTTACAGCGCTTGAGGATCTCATAGTCGATACGGCCGCCGCCCGACGCGCAGGATTCGAACTCAACCTGCGGGAAGCGCTGATTCAGCGCATCGAACAGGCGATATAGCTGCTCGGTCTGCGCCACCATCGCCGGGCGGCCGTGGTGGCCGGGCTGAACCAGTTCGCGGTTGAAGTCCCACTTTACATAGTCGATATCGTGCTGACCCAGCAGCCAGCTCAGCCGCTCCAGCAGGTACTCATACACCTCCGGCCGGCACAGATCGAGCACCAGTTGGTTGCGCCCGGTCAGCAGCGGATAGCCGTCGAGTTTCAGCAGCCAGTCCGGGTGACGGCGGAACAGATCGGAGTCCTCATTGACCATCTCCGGTTCAACCCAAATACCAAACTCCATACCGGTCGCCTTTACCGCCGCGATCACCGGCGTCAGCCCCTGCGGGTACTTCTCTGCATCCACATACCAGTCGCCGAGCGCAAAGTGGTCGTTAACCCGCCCTTTAAACCAGCCGTCGTCGATGATGAAACGCTCAATGCCGAGACTGGCGGCGCGCTGCGCCATCGTGATGATGTTATCCGGCTGATGATCGAAATAGATGCCTTCCCAGGTATTTAAATGCACCGGCCGCGGTTTGTCCTGCAGCCCGGCGATCAGTTCGGCGCGCACATAGCGATGGAAGTGTTCGCTCATCGCATTCAGTCCGCGCGCGGCATAGGTGGCGTATATCCACGGCGTCGAGATCGACTGCTGATCTTCCAGCGCGATCTCGCCGGCGAAATAGAGCGCCTCAGCCTGAATCTGCCGCCGGCCGTCGCTCTTGCAGTCCACGCGCAGGCGGTGATTGCCGCTCCACGCCAGATGCAGCCCCCACACTTCCCCCTGTTGTTCGCTGAAGCCGTCGCTGCCGATGACCACGCCGGGGAAATATTCGTGCGAAGTTCTGCCGCGGCGGTTTTCCTGCAGGAAGCCGCCGTGATCCAACGTCAGAGAATGGCGCTGAAATTCGTCAATCCAGCGGCCGTGGAACGCCATTACCTGGCGCGCCCGTTCCGGCAGCGGCAGCGTCAGCGCCAGACGCGCCAATTGATAGACGCCGGCTTTCAGGTTGGTCAGCGTATTGCGATGGCTGAGCACGCCGCTGTGCGGACACAGGTACAGTTCGCTGGTCAGCCGCAGCCCGGCGGTGTCGTCCTGCTGAGTAATCGTCAGGCGATTATCATGCAGTCGATAATCGACCGGGGTAAACACCGGCGCCCAATCCAGACCGTCGCGGTGCCCTTCGATGCCGGGCACGCTGAACAGACCGCGGCCATTTTCCGGGCACAGCGTCAGCGGCACGTCGTTATCCAGCCGGCTGTTGGGAACCGGACGTTCCAGAGCCACGCTCATCTGCGCGTCGAAATGGTTCAGATGCGGTCCCCAGTAGAGGATTTCCACCCAGGGAAAGCAGCGTAAAATCACATCCGAATGCGCGCTTTCCAGCCTGATTATATTCTGTTGCATATTCTCTCCTCAGTATCTTGCATCAAACCAGTTGATCGCGTTTTTTCTGCCAGCGTTCCCTCATATTCTCCAGCACGCCCTGCCCCGTCAGGGTAAAGGCGGAAATCACGGTGAATGTCAGGACAATCAGGCCGAGAAAAAGATAAGTTTGCTGAAAGCCGAACGCGTCATATAACCGTCCGGAAAAATACGACATAAAGATCATCGAAATCTGTTTGCTGAAACAGAAACCAATCAAATAAACCGTGGCGGAGAAGCGCACCTCAAAAACCTGAGTAATATATTTAAACGAACCGACCAGTAAGAAGGGGACTTCGAACATATGCAGAATTTTCAGCAGCACCACTTCCAGCGCGCTGGAGGCGAAGGCTGACCCAATAATGCGAATCGACATAATCGCGCCAGCCAGCAGCAGCGCGTTTTTACTGCCGATACGGGCAATGATGACCGGCGCAAAAAACATCACTGCGGCATTCAATAATTCGCCGCCGGTGGTGACAAACCCAAATATTTCCGTGCCGCGCTGTTTGGTTTCAAAGAAGGACGTAAAAAAATTGGCGAACTGCTGATCGAAAACATCGTATACGCAGGGAACGCCGATGATATACAACACGAAAAACCACAGCTGCGGTTTTTTCAGCAACTCCAGCGCGGTACGCAGGCTGAACGGCGCTTTATTGGCGCCCAGCTTGTCCACCACGAACGCCGTGGATGAAACGTCGGGCTTCGCCAGAAACAGCAACACGGCCAGCACCAGGGCGCAGCCGGAGGCCAGCCAGAAAATAAACTGGTTGTTGATGGTATAAAGCATGCCGACCAGCGAAGCGCAGACCGCCCAGCCGATACAGCCAAACATGCGGGTGCGGCCATATTCGAAGCTGGAATGACGGCTCACCTTCTCAATATAAGCTTCGATGGCGTGCGAACCGCCGGTAAAAACAAAGCCCAGGTACAGGCCGCCGACAAGCGCGCCGATAACGATGTTGTATTGCAGCAGCGGGCTGAACACATAAATAAAGAACGGCGCAAACAAAATCAGCAGGCCGACGATCACCCACATTAAGTGCTTACGCAGCCCCAGCTTATCCGATAGCGGCCCCATGATGGGCTGAAAGCAGAGAGCGAAGAAGGAAATGCTGCCGAAAACAATCCCGGTCTCCGTCTTGCTCAGATTATTAATATCATGCAGCCAGATGGGGAAAAACGGATAGTAAGAGGCCATGATAAAAAAGTAGAAAAAGAAAAACAGGCCGAACAACCAGAAATTCCGGTTAGCCGACCAGGCGTTGTTATCACTCGCACTCGCACCCATACCCACCTCACATTACTGTTCACCCGAATGGCGCTCTCGATCAGTCCGGTGCCGTCTCTGTCGGCTCAGTGCCGCTGAACAGGCGAACGCCGCTGTTATTGCGGCCACTCTACATCCGAAACGTTTCGGATTAGAATCGAAACGTTTCGGATCTGTGATGAACATAGCGATTTTACTAATTTATTCTTGTAACAGGTTTACGGCGTGCTATTGCGACTGCCGGCCGCTTGAGTAAAAGATTTCAATCCCCTACAGTAGACCTCGTTGCAGACGCACTGGTCAGGTATGTGGCCGCCACAGCCCCTCGGCGAGCGGCGAGGCGCGTTTAAATCTGTTCGCCGGCACATTACCGCCCGAATCGGTGATTCATGTAAAGCGAACGGGATGAATAAGCGCCCTTCCCCGGACAGCGCTGGCGCGGTTCAACACGTCAACGTTTTGTACTGTAATCCGGAATCTATTGGGTATACTCGTCATACTTCAGGTTGCAGAGGCGTTGGCCGCGTTCGCTCGCCCGAATCGCTTATCCGGGTCAGCCCATCGGGATTATTGACAGACATTCCGCCGCTTACCGCAGGCCGGCGGCTGGCCGGACAACGTCGGTCACGACCGATGAGCCCCTCGCTTGCGCGTGACGAGGCGCATTCATGCGCTTCGCCCGCAAAGGGCCGACGCATGTGCGTTGTGCATTGTGCGTTGTGCAAACGATAAGGTTTTGTGCTGCAACTCGAATTATTGAGAGTATATAACGGGTGTTTTCCGGCTCACTACCGGCGTCATAAATCAGGTCTGCTATGTCATTAAAAAAAATCGCCGAACAACTTGGCCTGTCGATCACCACCGTAAGCCGTGCGCTGAATGGCTACGACGACGTGGCCATCGCCACGCGTGAACGCATTGTCGCCTGCGCCAAAAGTCTGGGCTATCAACCCAATGCGCTGGCCAGAAGATTAAAAATGGGCAAAACCGACGCCATTGGGCTGGTCTACCCGTCGCGGCCGCGCGTATTGAACAACTCCACCTTTCTGGAAATGATCGGCGGAATCAGTCTTGAACTGGCGCGCCACGGCGTGGACCTGCTGCTGATCCCGGACGCGCCAGGCCCCGGCCACGCGCAGACGCTGGAGCATATAGTGGAAACGCGCCGCGTCGACGCGCTGCTGGTCGCCCACACCCAACCCGAAGATAAACGTCTGCGCTATCTCTGCGAACAGAATTTCCCTTTCCTGGCGCTCGGCCGCAGCCGGCTGGATCATCCCTACGCCTGGTTCGACTTCGATAACGCGGCCGGTTCGGCGCTGGCGGTGCAGCGTTTACGCGAACTGGGCCATCAGCGCATCGCTTTTATCGGGACCCAGGCCAGTCTGTCTTACGTCGAGCAGCGGCTCGACGGTTTTTGCCGCAGCGTACCGGACGCAGAGGCCCTGCGGGCCGCCGGCTATATACTGACCGCCGAATCTGACCGGCGCGGCGGCTTTCTCGCCGCGCGCCGTCTGCTGGCGCTGCCGGAACCGCCCACCGCCATCGTCACCGACAGCAACATGCTGGGCGACGGCGCGGCCAGCGCGCTGCAGCAGGCGAACCTGTTGGACGAGCAGGGCGTGTCGTTGATTAGCTATGACGGTCTGCCGGATGATTCGCTCGTTACCGTGGCGGTTACGCCGATTATCCAGGCGACCAGAACCAGCGTCGGCAGGCAGATCAGCGAGATGGTTCTGGCGCTGCTGAGCGGCACGCCGCTCGAACAGCTGCAGGTTCTGTGGCAGCCGACGCTGGGCAGCGGGCAGACCGACCATCCGCCGCACGACTAGCCCCGGCTACGCGCAAGACGCGAACTTACCAGGCGCTGGCCAGGTCGAGCTGCGCGATATCCTGCGCCGTCAGCGACAACCGCGCGGCGCCGGCCAACTCCTCAAGCTGTTGCAGCGAGGTAGCGCTGACGATCGGCGCCGTGATCCCCGGCCGGGCAATCTGCCAGGCGAGCGCCACCTGCGTCGGGCTCGCCTGATGGCGCAGCGCGACGCTATCGAGCGCCTCAAGGAGGGTCAGACCGCGCGCATTGAGATATTTTTCAACCACCTCTTTCCCGCGCGCGCTTTTTGACGCATCGGCCGGGCGGCGGTACTTGCCGGACAAAAAGCCGCTCGCCAGCGCATAGTAGTTAATCACGCCGAGCCCTTGCGCGCGCGCCAGCGGTTCCAGAGCCTGTTCGTACCCCTGACGATCGTACAGATTATATTCCGGCTGCAGCGTTTCATAGCGCGCCAGGTGGTTATCCGCGCTGACCTGCAGCGCCTGCGCCAGTCTGTCCGCCTCATAGTTCGACGCGCCGATCGCCCGCACCTTGCCCTCTTTTATCAGGGCGTCGAAAGTGGCCAGCGTTTCGCTCAGCGGCGTGTCCTTATCGTCCTCATGCGATTGATACAGATCGATATAGTCGGTCTGCAGGCGGCGCAACGAATCCTCCACCGACTGACGAATATAACCGGCGGACAGCCCGGCCGGCTTATCGCCCAGCGATTTGCCGACTTTGGTGGCGATGATGACCCGATCGCGTTTGCCGCTCTTTTTCAGCCAGTTGCCGATGATGGTTTCCGACTCGCCGCCCTGATTGCCGGGCACCCAGGTCGAATACATATCGGCGGTGTCGATAAAATTGAGTTGGTGATCCAACAGCGCATCGAGAAGGCTCATTGAGGTGGCCTGATCGATGGTCCAGCCAAAAACATTGCCGCCGAAGGTTAACGGCGGCACGTTGATGCCGGTCCGTCCCAGCGGACGTAAGGTTACCGAAGTGGTCATAAAAAACGCTCCTTTGATAATATCGTCCCGCCCGGGCGTTGCGCTCAACGCGCCGCACGCCGTTCGCCGGCCGCATTGCGCAAATAGCGCGCAGGTAGCAACCTGTAACAAAAAGCGACAGGCAGGAATAAGATTAAGCTATTCAGTTTAGTTATCTTCCCACGATATAATCCCCGCTTTGGGTTATTCATCACACTTTTACTTCGCTCGTTACATAAAATTACAAGTGAACCTGACCTCCCTCAAACCTGGAGCAAATATGTTTCATATTTTTCAATTCGCGCTGGCGTTGGTCGTCGTTGCGGTTCTGGCGCTGCTAATGTGCCGCGACCGCAAAAGCATCCGCATACGCTACGTCATTCAACTGCTGGTGATCGAAATACTGCTGGCCTGGTTCTTCCTGCACTCGGAAGCGGGACTGGGCTTTGTTACCGGGTTTGCCGCGCTGTTCAATCAGCTGCTCGGTTTCGCTGCTGAGGGTACCGATTTCGTATTCGGCGGCATGAATGATAAGGGACTGGCCTTCTTCTTCCTGAAAGTACTGTGCCCTATCGTCTTCATCTCCGCGCTGATCGGCATTCTGCAGCACATCAAAGTTCTGCCGTTCGTAATCCGCATCATCGGCACCATCCTGTCTAAAGTCAACGGCATGGGCAAACTGGAGTCGTTCAACGCCGTCAGTTCGCTGATCCTCGGCCAGTCCGAAAACTTTATCGCCTATAAAGATATTCTGGGCAAGATGTCGGAAAAACGCATGTACACCATGGCGGCCACCGCGATGTCGACGGTATCGATGTCGATCGTCGGCGCTTATATGTCGATGCTGGATGCGAAATTCGTGGTCGCCGCGCTGGTGCTGAATATGTTTAGCACCTTTATCGTGCTGTCGCTGCTCAACCCCTATAGCCAGGAACAGGAGCAGGATCTGCAATTGGGGAACTTGCACGAAGGTCAGAGCTTCTTCGAAATGCTGGGGGAATACATCCTGGCCGGTTTCAAGGTGGCGATCATCGTCGCGGCGATGCTGATCGGCTTTATCGCGCTGATCTCGGCGCTCAATGCGCTGTTCAGCACCGTCTTCGGTCTGAGCTTCCAGCAATTGATGGGCTACGTGTTCTATCCGTTCGCGTGGGTGATGGGTATCCCGCAAAACGAAGCGCTGCAGGTGGGCAGTATTATGGCGACCAAACTGGTGTCGAACGAATTCGTCGCCATGGTGGAACTACAGAAAGTCGCCGGCAGCCTGTCCGAACGCAGCGTCGGCATCCTGTCGGTGTTCCTGGTATCGTTCGCCAACTTCTCCTCCATCGGCATTATCGCCGGCGCCATCAAAGGGCTGAATGAACAGCAGGGCAATACGGTGTCGCGCTTCGGTCTGAAGCTGGTTTACGGCTCCACGCTGGTCAGCATTCTGTCCGCCGCCATCGCCGGACTGGTGCTGTAAGCCATCGCGTCCGCCCGGCCCGCAGCGTTGCGGACCGGGCGGACGTGGCCGCAGGAGAACGCGACTCAAAGCGTCCCGCCCAGCGAAATGCGGTAGTGCAGATCGACGAATTCGATCGTGGAAATCCGCTTAATTTTCTTCAGCAAAATATCGGCCGCCACCTTGCCTATCTCAAAGCGCGGCGTCACGACGCTGGCCAGCCCCGGCGTGGTCGCCTGACCGATATCCAGCCCGTGAAAACCGGCGATCGCCATCTGCTGCGGAACGGCGATCGACAAATTCAGGCACTCCTGCAACACGCCGACCGCGATATCGTCGTTAGTGCAAAAGATCGCATCCATCTGCGGGTACATCTGACGCGCCAGCGCCAGCATGCCGGCGCCGATGGACACCGAAGACACTTTATTCGGCGTGATATGACGCGGCTCCAGCCCGCGATCGCGCATCGCCTGACTGTAGCCCTGATAGCGTTTACGATCGCGGATATCCGACATCGAACCGAAATAGACCACCTGCTGTTTGCCGCTGCCCAGCAGCGTCGTGGTCATATCCCAGCCGGCCTGATAGTTATCGAACCCCACCACAATGCGTCCCGGCGTCGGCTCCAGATCCATCACCTGCGCCACGGGAATAGCGGCCGAAGTTAAAAATTTTCCGGTGCGCAGCGTATGTTCCGAATCGGTCAGGATCAGGCCGTCGATCTGGCAGGACAGCAGGCTGACAATCTGCTGCTCTTCGCGCTCCTTACTGTAATCATAATTGACCACCAGCGTCTGGTAGCCCTGCTGCGCGGTAACCGACTCAATGCCGGCCAGCAGATCGGAAAAGATCTGGTTATGAAAAGAAGGCACCAGTATCCCGATGCGCGGCGCATTCGCTCGCGCCGTGCCGGCAGCGTTTTCCGCCGTGTAGTTCACCTCTTTCATCACCTGCGCGATGCGCTGCGCCGTATCCGGCGCCACTTTATCCGGCGTGCGCAGATAGCGGCTGACCGTCATCTTCGTCACGCCGGCCAGTTGGGCGATATCCTGTAACGTGATCCGCTGATTTTTCATGCACGACACCCGCCGACAACCCCTCAATATAGCGCCTGATTATGCACCGCCGGCCGCTGCGTTGGAAGCATGTTACTCCGGCCGGATAAATGTAACAGGCGGAGGTAATAAAAATAACATACTGATTTATTGATGAAAAAAATTCTCACTGCTCATTTCCTCTGGCCCGGCGAGGAAATAAAAAGGGGGTATCGCGCTATCCGTACGATAGCGGTCACGGAAGCAGTAACACAGCGCCGTAACAGCGTTTATAGTGATCTTGATCACAGTTTACCCGAGAGGAAAACGGTTCTATAGCCCATAGCTTTCGCTTCCGGGCCTGCGCGAAATACCGGCGCCGGCAATGAATTGACCAACACACTCAAACGCAGAAACGCGGTGTTTCATCGGGATTGGCGTATTCGTCCAATCTCTGGCCTGCTATCGGGATTATTTTATGAAGAATTTATTTTCGCTGGAAAGCAAAAAAATATTGATAACCGGTTCGGCGCAGGGAATTGGTTTCCTGCTGGCAAAAGGGTTGGCCGAATATGGCGCGCAGATTATCGTCAACGATATTACCCGCGAACGGGCCGAAAGCGCGGCGAGCCAGTTACGCGATCGGGGTTATCGAGCCGATGCCCTGGCATTTGATGTTACCGATGGTCAGGCGGTAAGCCAGGCGATTGACGAGATTGAACATAATATCGGCGCCATCGATGTATTAATTAATAATGCCGGCATTCAGCGCCGTCACCCATTTACCGAATTCCCGGAAAAAGAGTGGGACGATGTAATTAACGTCAATCAAAAATCGGTATTTTTGGTTTCTCAGGCGGTAGCGCGCGCCATGGTGCCGCGCCAGCGGGGAAAAATTATCAATATTTGTTCCATGCAGAGCGAACTGGGCCGCGACACCATTACGCCTTACGCCGCGTCTAAAGGCGCGGTCAAAATGCTGACCCGCGGTATGTGCGTGGAGCTGGCGCGTTACAACATTCAGGTTAACGGTATCGCGCCGGGCTATTTCAAAACCGAGATGACCAAGGCGCTGGTGGATAACCCGCAGTTTACCGACTGGCTGTGCAAGCGCACGCCCGCCGCTCGCTGGGGCAATCCGGAAGAGTTGATTGGCGCGGCGGTGTTCCTTGCCTCGCAGGCCTCGGATTTCGTCAATGGCCACCTGCTGTTCGTCGACGGCGGTATGCTGGTGGCGGTTTAAAGCCGTCGCGGGGGAAGGGCGGCGTCAGCCGTTGGAATCTCCCGCGCTCAGCAAGTCCCAGGGATGGGACAGGTAACAAAACCAACGCGCCGGCGGCCTGAAGGATGAGCAATCCAGGAATATCCGCAAAAAATACCGTCAAACCGGTCCACGGCTGGCCAACACGTGACGGAAATATTTTCTCTGGCAATAAAAAAATACATCTGATATAAAAAAGAAGGTGCTCAGGACAGGAATAAATCAATGTTTTTCTCATCAAAAAAAACAAATCGCCCGCCCTCTCCTTCCGGGAAAAAACGCCAGCACTCGCCATCCGGTTATAATAACAGACCATATTCCCTGCAAAATATTCCGGCAGAAGTGATTAATTCCCCGAATGTGCTTATCGGCACATTACAACAAACAGAATTTAATGCCTTGAGTAATTATAATCCCGCCTGCTCGGCAACACATCGCTATACCATAGCCGATAAACCCTACTATCGAAATGATCTGAATGACGGACTATGGAATAATCAGAGTGGCGGACTGATGGCTGGGATGACATATGCCAGATTAAGCCCGGGCGCACTTACCATTGCTTATCTGGATAAAAGCAAAAAAGGCAAAAAATATATCAGTTGGATAGTGCAATCCCCCATCAGGCAGTTACCGCCGATCGATCACCTCGAATATGCTTATCAAAACATGCCGCATATGTTTATCTGTCTGGCGCTGGCTTTTGTCTCAGGCTATCCCGTTTACCGGTACGATATAGATGGATTTATCTTTGCGCTGCTCGCCATGATCTTTGTGTTTTCCGCGTTTTTTTCCGCGATGTATTCTTGGTTGATAGTCAGCGACCTGTGGGCGGCGATAACCAAATCCCGCCATGAAGTCAGACTCTACCAATTACTGATATCAGCAGGTGAACGATATGAGGACAAGTAGTGGAAAAGTCAGTATCCATACAATAAGATATCAGCCATCTATAAAAAAATCATTAATTAGCGGCATGTATATCATTGAGATTTCTCTGGATGGGAATAATAGAATTTACCACATTAGACTGCCGTTCAATGAAAATTTATTTTTGGCTGAAAACGAATATATAGAAATCCATTATATAGAAAGTGGCGATACGGCTGAGGTTATATACATCACCAGCCTTAGTGATGGGACAACCTATTTAATTCAGCACCGGGCCGATACGAAAAGGAGAGTAATAACAGCATTAAGCTCTATTCTTTTTATTATCCTGATCATCATTTCATCATTCACCCCATTAGGGGGGGTTCTTGAAAACAGCCTGATATGTATAACCTTGCCGTTAATCGTCTGCGGCATTATGTTATTGATTCCGATGTATCAGCACCCGACAAAACTGCAGTGGAAAACATGGCGTGAAATAAGGAATAAGTTAGCCCGGACCGGCAAACTTACTATACTGCGCTGGTTTTAAGCCGGTCGTCTGAGCAAATCTGTCCGGGTCTCTGCTCTCGCGGATGACTCGCCCTTTTCCTTAGCGGCGACGTGGCCCGACAAACTCTGACGTTACATCCATAATTCCTTCATTTTTTTCCTATATTTTCTGGTTAGACTTGTATCATGCACTCTTACCGTCCCGGAAATTAGCGCCTTTCCGCTCAGGAGAACGTCATCTTTACTATGAATGCCAGACTCATTACCCGCAGCGTTATCATTATTATCCTCGTCCTGGCGGCGATTTTTCTCTGGCGCCATTTTACTCAGCCGGCGGACGGCGGCGCGCGAAACAGCCCGCGAGCCGGCGGCCGTCACGCAATGCCGATGGCGCCGGTACAGGCGGCGCTGACGCGCACCGCCGCCGTGCCCTATTACCTCAGCGGGCTGGGCACCGTCACCGCCGCCCATACCGTGACGGTCAGGAGCCGGGTCAGCGGCGAGCTGCTGGCGCTGCACTTTGAGGAGGGACAGCAGGTCAAACAGGGCGAGCTGCTGGCGGAAATCGATCCGCGTCCGTATCAGGTTGAATTAACTCAGGCGGAAGGACAGCTGGCGAAAGATCGCGCCACGCTGGCCAATGCGCGTCAGGATCTGGCGCGCTACCAACAACTGGCGAAAACCAGTCTCATCTCCCGTCAGGAGCTGGACGCCCAGACGTCGCTGGTGCGTCAGGCGGAAGGCAGCGTGCAGGTTGATCAGGGGGCGGTAGCCAGCGCGCAGCTTCAGCTGGACTATAGCCGCATCACCGCGCCGATCGCCGGGCGCGCCGGGCTGAAACTGGTCGATCCCGGCAACTACATCACCAGCGGCGACGCCGCCGGCATTGTGGTGCTGACGCAAACCCAGCCGATCGATGCCCTGTTCACTCTGCCGGAAAGCGATATCGCCACCATTATCAGCGCACGCCGCAGCGGCCACGCGCCGCTGGTCGAGGCCTGGGATCGCACCAACCAGAAAAAACTGGCCGAGGGCAGCCTGCTGAGTATGGATAACCAGATCGACACCACTACCGGCACCATTCGGCTCAGAGCGCGCTTCAGCAATCAGGACGACGGCCTGTTTCCGAATCAGTTTGTCAATATCCGTATGAAGGTGAATACGCTGCAAAATGCGGTACTCGCCCCCGCCGCCGCCATCCAGATGAGCAACGAAGGGCACTTCGTCTGGGTGGTGAACCAGCAGAATCAGGTCAGCAAGCATTCGATAACCCGCGGCATTCAGTACGGCCAGGATATGGTGATCAGCGCCGGGCTGAGCGCCGGCGAACGCGTGATTACCGACGGGATCGATCGTCTGACCGAAGGCGCGCAGGTAGAGGTCCTGCCGCCGGCCGGCGACGCCCCCGGCACGCGGGACAACGCAGGGGAAGGACGCTGATGTCGGCGCAGATACCGCCGGCCGGCGGCGGCCCGTCGCGGCTGTTTATTCTGCGGCCGGTCGCTACCACGCTGTTGATGTTGGCGATTCTGCTGGCCGGCATTATTGGCTATCGCGCGCTGCCGGTCGCGTCGCTGCCGCAGGTGGATTACCCGACGATTCAGGTGGTTACCCTCTATCCCGGCGCCAGTGCGGAAGTGATGGCCTCCGCGGTCACCGCGCCGCTTGAACGCCAGTTCGGCCAGATGTCCGGCCTGAAACAGATGTCGGCGCAGAGCGCCGGCGGCGCGTCGGTCATTACCCTGCAGTTCCAGCTGACGCTGTCGCTGGATATCGCCGAGCAGGACGTGCAGGCCGCCATCAACACCGCCACCAGCCTGTTGCCGGGCGATCTGCCGTGGCCGCCTACCTACAGCAAGGTGAATCCGGCCGATCCGCCGATCATGACGCTGGCCGTCACCTCATCGGCGCTGCCCATGATCCAGGTGCAGGATATGGTGGAAACCCGCGTGGCGCAGAAAATTTCGCAGGTGTCCGGCGTCGGACTGGTATCGGTGGCGGGCGGCCAGCGCCCGGCCGTGCGGGTACGGCTCAATCCCCAGGCGCTGGCGGCGCACGGTCTGAGCAGTGAAGATATTCGCGCCGCCATCACCAGCGCCAACGTCAATTCGGCCAAAGGCAGCCTGGACGGCCCCGCCCGTTCAATCACCCTGTCCGCCAACGATCAGATGAAATCGGCGGAGGACTACCGCCAGCTTATCGTCAGTTGGCAGAACGACGCGCCGGTGCGCCTGCGCGATGTAGCGACCATCGAACAGGCGGCAGAAAACAATAAACTGGCCGCCTGGGCCAACCGGCAGCAGGCTATCATCGTTAACGTCCAGCGCCAGCCCGGCGCCAATGTCATCGCCACCACCGACAGCGTGCGCCGCATGTTGCCGGCGCTGAGCGCCAGCCTGCCGAAATCGGTCGAGGTCACGCTGCTGACCGACCGCACCACCAGCATCCGCGCCTCGGTGCACGACGTGCAGTTCGAACTGCTGCTGGCCATCGCGCTGGTGGTGATGGTGATCTACCTGTTTCTGCGCAACGCCGCCGCCACGCTGATCCCCGGCGTTGCCGTGCCGCTGTCGCTGGTCGGCACCTTCGCCGCCATGTATTTCCTCGGTTTTTCAATCAATAACCTGACGCTGATGGCGCTGACCATCGCCACCGGTTTTGTGGTGGACGACGCCATCGTGGTGATTGAAAACATCGCCCGCTATATCGAAAAAGGCGAGAAGCCGCTGCAGGCTGCGCTGAAAGGCGCCGGCGAAATCGGCTTTACCATTATCTCACTGACCTTTTCGTTGATCGCCGTACTGATCCCGCTGCTGTTTATGGGCGATATTATCGGCCGGCTGTTCCGCGAGTTCGCCATTACGCTGGCGATCGCCATTTTAATCTCCGCCGTGGTATCGCTCACGCTGACGCCGATGATGTGCGCCCGCATGCTGAGCCACCAGTCGCTCAGCCGGCAAAACCGCTTCACCCGCGCCAGCGAGCGCTTTTTCACCCGTCTGATCGATGGCTATGGCCGCTGTCTTCGCAAGGTGCTGAACCATCCCTGGTTGACGCTGGGCGTGGCCGTCGGCACATTGGTCATGACGGCGCTGCTCTACCTGTTTATTCCGAAAGGTTTTTTCCCGCTGCAGGACAACAGCATGATTCAGGGCACTCTGCAGGCGCCGCAGTCGGTCTCTTTCAGCAATATGGCGCAGCGCCAGCGCCAGGTGGCTGACGTTATCCTGCAGGATCCGGCGGTGCAAAGCCTGGCGTCGTTCATCGGCGTCGACGGCACCAACGCCGCGCTGAACAGCGGCCGGCTGCAGATTACGCTAAAACCGCTGAGCGAACGCAGCGAGCGAATCCCGCAGGTAATCGCCCGGCTGCAGCAGCGCACGGAGCAGATCCCCGGCGTGCGGCTGTATCTCCAGCCGGTGCAGGATTTAACCATCGATACCCAGTTGAGCCGCACGCAGTACCAGTTCACGCTGCAGGCCATGTCTCTGGACGATCTCAGCCTGTGGGTGCCGAAGCTGATGGCGCGGTTGCAGACGCTGCCGCAGCTGGCGGATGTCAGCAGCGACTGGCAGGATCAGGGTGCCATCGCCTGGATCAAGGTGGATCGCGACAGCGCCAGCCGGCTGGGCATCAGCATGGCCGACGTGGACAACGCGTTGTATAACGCCTTCGGCCAGCGGCTGATTTCAACTATCTACACTCAGTCCAGCCAGTATCGCGTGGTGCTGGAACAGGAGGGCGCCCATGAGTACGGGCTGGCGGCGCTGGATGCGATTCGCCTGCCGGCTAGCGACGGCTCCTCAATCCCGCTCAAAACCTTCGCCACGGTGGAAGAGCGCGTCGGGCCGCTGGTGATCAACCGGCTCGATCAGTTCCCGGCCACCACTATCTCCTTCAACCTGGCGCCGGGCTATGCGTTGGGCGAGGCCGTCGGCGCCATTACTCAGGCCGAGCAGCAACTCGAACTGCCCGCCGATCTGACCACCCGCTTCCAGGGCAGCACGCTGGCCTTTCAGGCGGCGGCCGGCAACACCGTCTGGCTAATCGTCGCCGCGGTGGTGGCGATGTATATCGTGCTGGGCGTGCTGTACGAGAGTTTTATTCACCCGGTCACCATTCTGTCCACGCTGCCGACCGCCGGCGTCGGCGCACTGCTGGCGCTGCTGCTGGCCGGCCGCGATCTGGATATCATCGCCATTATCGGCGTGATCCTGCTGATAGGCATCGTAAAGAAGAACGCCATCATGATGATCGACTTCGCCCTCGCCGCCGAACGGGAACAGGGCATGACGCCATATGAAGCGATCTTTCAGGCCTGCCTGCTGCGTTTTCGCCCAATTCTGATGACCACCATGGCCGCCCTGCTCAGCGCGCTGCCGCTGATGCTCAGCAGCGGCGTGGGCGCCGAACTGCGTCAGCCGCTCGGTATCTGCATGGTGGGCGGCCTGATCGTCAGCCAGGTCCTGACGCTGTTCACCACGCCGGTGATCTATTTGCTGTTCGATCGTCTGGCTCACCGCCTGCGCCGTCCGGTTGAGCGGCAGGAGGCGCGGTGAATTTCTTCGCCTTGTTTATTCATCGTCCGGTCGCCACTACGCTACTGACGCTGGCGATTGTGCTGTGCGGCATCACCGGCTTCCGTCTGCTGCCGGTTTCGCCGCTGCCGCAGGTGGATTTCCCGGTGATTTTCGTCAGCGCCTCGCTGCCCGGCGCCTCGCCGGAAACCATGGCCTCGTCGATCGCCACGCCGCTCGAGCGTTCTCTGGGGCGGATCGCCGGCGTGACCGAAATGACCTCGACGAGTTCGCTCGGCAGCGCGCGGATCATTCTGGTGTTCGATCTCAAACGCGATATCAACAGCGCCGCCCGCGATGTGCAGGCGGCAATCAACGCCGCGCAAAGCCTGCTGCCGGCCGGCATGCCCGGCAGGCCGACCTACCGCAAGGTCAATCCGTCCGATGCGCCGGTCATGATCCTGACGCTCACCTCGGATATCTACGATCAGGGCCAGCTGTACGATATCGCTTCCACCCAGCTGGCGCAGAAGATTTCACAGCTGGAAGGCGTGGGCGACGTTTCCGTCGGCGGCAGTTCGCTGCCGGCCGTGCGCGTCGAACTGAATCCGCAGGCGCTGTTCAATCAGGGCGTATCGCTGGAGACGGTGCGCGAGGCGATTAATCAGGCCAACGTGCTGCGCCCGCTCGGCGCGGTGGAAAACGGGCTGCGGCGCTGGCAGATACACAGCAACGACGAGCTAAAACGCGCAGCGGACTATCAGCCGCTGATCGTCCACTACAATAACGGCGCCGCGGTGCGCCTGCGCGACGTCGCCAGCGTAAGCGACGACGTGCAGAACGCGCGCAACGCCGGAATGAGCAACGGCAAACCCGCCGTGCTGCTGATTATTCGCCGCGCGCCGGATTCCAACATTATTTCCACCATCGACAATATTCGCCAGACGCTGCCCGCGCTGCAGGCGGCGATTCCGGCCAGCATTCGGCTGGATATCGCCCAGGACCGTTCGCCGACCATTCGCGCCTCGCTGGCCGAAGTGGATCAGTCGCTGGTGATCGCCGTGGCGATGGTGATTCTGGTGGTGTTTTTATTTTTGCGTTCCGGACGCGCCACGCTGATCCCGGCCGTCGCCGTACCGGTTTCGCTCATCGGCACCTTCGCCGCCATGTACCTATGCGGTTTCAGCCTGAATAACCTGTCGCTGATGGCGCTGACCATCGCTACCGGCTTTGTCGTGGACGACGCCATCGTGGTGCTGGAAAATATTTCCCGCCATGTCGAAGCCGGCATAAAGCCGCTGACCGCCGCGCTGCAGGGGGTGCGCGAGGTCGGCTTCACCGTGCTGTCGATGAGCCTATCGCTGGTGGCGGTATTTATCCCGCTGCTGCTGATGGATGGCCTGCCAGGCCGGCTGTTCCGCGAGTTCGCCGTAACGCTGTCGGTGGCGATCGGCATTTCGTTGTTGGTTTCGCTGACGCTGACGCCGATGATGTGCGCCCGTTTGCTGCGTGCGGCCCCGCCGCGCAGCCAGCCGCGCACGCGCGGTTTTAACCGTATGCTGCTGGCGCTGCAGCGCGGCTACGGCCGCTCGCTGCTCTGGGTGCTGGATCGCGCGCGTTGGGTGTTGCTGGTACTGTGCGCCACTATGGCGCTGAGCGTCTGGCTGTACATCAGCATTCCCAAAACGTTTTTCCCCGAGCAGGATACCGGACGGCTGACCGGTTTTATTCAGGCCGATCAGAGCATCTCCTTTCAGGCGATGAGAGAGAAACTGCAGGATTTCATGGCGATTGTGCACAGCGACCCGGCGGTCGACAGCGTAACCGGCTTCACCGGCGGTTCGCGCACCAACAGCGGTTCGATGTTCATTTCCCTCAAACCGCTGGCTGAACGCAAGGTCAGCGCCAGCTAGGTGATCGGCCGCCTGCGCATGAAGCTGGCGCAGGAACCGGGCGCCAGACTGTTTTTAATGCCGGTGCAGGATATCCGCATCGGCGGGCGCGAGGCCAACGCCAGCTACCAGTACAGCCTGCTGTCCGACGATCTCGGTCTGCTGCGCCAGTGGGAACCGAAAATTCGCGCCGGGTTGAGTAAGCTGCCGCAGTTGGCGGACGTCAATTCCGATCAACAGGACAAAGGCGCGGAACTGGCGCTAACTTACGACCGCGACACCATGGCGCGGCTGGGCGTCAGCGTCGCCGCCGCCAACAGTCTGCTCAATAATGCGTTCGGCCAGCGACAAATTTCCACCATCTATCAGCCGCTGAATCAGTATAAAGTGGTGATGGAAGTGTCGTCTCAGTGGACCCAGGATACCCGCGCGCTGGAGGCAATGTATGTCATCAATAGCGCGGGCAAGCCGATTCCGCTGTCGTGGTTCGCCCGCTGGCAGCCGACCAATGCGCCGCTGTCGGTCAACCATCAGGGACTGTCCGCCGCCGCGACGCTGTCGTTCAATCTGCCCGAAGGCTATACGCTGTCGGACGCCACCGCCGCCATCGACCGGACAATGACCGGGCTGGGCGTGCCCCCGGCGGTGCGCGGGCAATTCGCCGGCACCGCGCAGACGTTTCAACAGCAGCAAAGCTCGCAGCTGTTGCTGATCCTGGCGGCCATCATCACGGTGTATCTGGTGCTGGGCGTGCTGTATGAAAGCTATATTCACCCGCTGACCATCCTCTCTACCCTGCCGCCCGCCGGGGTCGGCGCGCTGCTGGCGCTGGAATGGTTCGGCGCCCCCTTTAGCCTGATAGCCTTAATCGGTATTATGTTGCTGATCGGGATCGTGAAGAAAAATGCCATTATGATGGTCGACTTCGCGCTGGTCGCGCAGCGCAGCGGCGGGCTAAGCGCCAGAGAGGCGATTTTTCAGGCCAGCCTGCTGCGTTTTCGCCCGATCATGATGACCACCCTGGCGGCGCTGTTCGGCGCGCTGCCGCTGGCGCTCGCCTACGGCGACGGAGCGGAGCTGCGTCAGCCGCTGGGCATCACCATTGTCGGCGGCCTGGTGGTCAGCCAGATCCTGACGCTCTATACCACGCCGGTGGTTTACCTGTTCTTTGACCGTCTGCGCCACTGGCGCCGCCGCCCGAGCGCGCAGCCCGGCCCCACTCTCGACGGAGGATCCTGACGAATGCCCCAGCAGCCCGCTTCCGTTCGCTGGCAGTTATGGATTGTTGCCTTTGGCTTCTTCATGCAAACGCTCGATACCACTATCGTTAACACGGCGCTGCCTTCAATGGCCGTCAGCCTGAATGAAAGCCCGCTGCACATGCATTCGGTGATCGTTTCCTACGTGCTGACCGTCGCGGTCATGCTGCCGGCCAGCGGCTGGCTGGCCGATCGCCTCGGCGTGAAAAACATCCTGTTCAGCGCCATCATTCTGTTTACCCTGGGCTCGCTGTTCTGCGCCAGCGCCGGCTCGCTTAATGAGCTGCTGCTGGCCCGCATGGTACAGGGCGTCGGCGGCGCCATGATGGTGCCGGTCGGCCGGCTGACGGTGATGAAAATCGTGCCGCGCGATCAGTATATGGCGGCGATGACCTTCGTGACCCTGCCCGGCCAGGTCGGCCCGCTGATGGGGCCGGTCGTCGGCGGCCTGCTGGTGGAATACGTTAGCTGGCACTGGATTTTTCTAATCAATATTCCGGTCGGCATCATTGGCGCGATCGCCACCTGGCTGCTGATGCCCAACTACACCATGCCGACGCAACGCTTCGATATCAGCGGTTTCTTTATGCTGGCCTGCGCGATGGCGACGCTGACGCTGGCGCTGGACGGCAATAAGATTCTGGGGATTCCCGCGACGGCGATCGTCGTGCTGGTGGCGCTCGGCGTCGGTTCCCTGCTGCTGTACGGCTGGCACGCCCGCAACAATGCGCGCGCGCTGTTCGATCTGCGCCTGCTCAACACCCGCACCTTCAGCATCGGGCTAAACGGCAGCTTCTTTGCCCGCATCGGCAGCGGCATGCTGCCCTTTATGACGCCGGTGTTTCTGCAGATCGGCATGGGGTACTCGCCTTTCCACGCCGGCCTGATGATGATCCCGATGGTCATCGGCAGTATGGGCGTGAAGCGGATCGTGGTGCAGATCGTCAACCGCTTCGGCTATCGTCAGGTGCTGGTCTGGTCCACCGTCGCGCTGGCGCTGGTGACGCTGCTGTTCGCGCTGGTCGCGCTGCTGGAGTGGGTCTGGGTGATTCCGCTGGTGCTGTTTTTGCTTGGCATAGTCAATTCGGTGCGTTTTTCCGCCATGAACACGCTGACGCTGAAAGATCTGCCCGATACGCTGGCCAGCGGCGGCAACAGCCTGCTGTCTATGGTGATGCAGCTGACCACCAGCCTGGGCGTCAGTCTGGCCGGTATGCTGCTCGGTATTTTCGCCCAACAGCACGTGGTGGCGCAAAGCGCCGATGTACAGCACGCGTTTCTCTACAGCTATCTGTGCATGAGCGTGATTATCGCCCTGCCGGCGTTTATTTTTCAGCGCGTGCCGAAGGAAAAACTCCGCCAGGCGACGCTCCCGCGCCATTCGTGAGGCAACGATGAGACCAGGCATCAGCGGCAAATTATTCTGCGCCATTTTCGCCACCTGCATGCTGGTGTTGATCACCATGCACTGGGGCGTGCGCATCAGCTTTGAACGCGGTTTTATCGATTACATTGAGCGCGGCAACGAGCAGCGCGCCCTGCAGTTACGCGACGCGCTGGAGGATATTTACCAGCAAAACGGCGACGACTGGCGCTTTCTGCACAACGACGAACGGCTGCTGTTTCGCCTGTTGCGCTCTTTTGAACAGACCGGCGGCCGGGACGATACGGCCGGACTGCCGCTGCACGGCTGGCGCACCCGGCTGTGGGTGATGGACGCGCAAAAGAAACGGCTGGCCGGTTCGTCATCGCCCATTCCCGACGGCAGCAGCTGGCTGCCGATCAACGCTGACGGACGCAATGTCGGCTGGGTGGTCGCCTCGCCGGTGTCCGGGCTGACGCGCGACACCGATATTAATTTCGATCGGCAACAGCGCCGCACCAGTTGGCTGATCGTCGCACTGTCCACGCTGCTGGCGCTGACCGCCACCTGGCTGATGTCGCGCGGTCTGCTCGCGCCGGTGCGGCGTCTGGTGAGCGGCATGCACCTGCTGGCGGCGGGCAAATTCAATACCCGGGTAGAAGTCGGCAGCCGCGACGAACTGGGCCGCCTGGCGCAGGATTTTAATCAGCTCGCCAACACGCTGGAGAAAAATGAGCGCTCGCGCCGCGTGTTTATGGCCGACGTATCGCATGAACTACGCACGCCGCTGACCGTGCTGCGCGGCGAACTGGAGGCGATCCTCGACGGCGTACGCCGGCCGGATCGCGCGTCGCTGCTGTCGCTGCAGAGCGAAGTCGCCACCCTGACCAAACTGGTGAACGATCTGCACCAGCTGTCGCTGTCCGACCACGGCGCGCTGGCCTACCGCAAATCGACGCTGGATGCCATTCACCTGCTGCAGATCACGATTGCCGCGTTCCGCGAACGCTATCAGCAAAAACAGATCGCGCTGCGCACCGATTTCCCGCCTTCGGCCAGAGTGTTCGGCGATCCCGATCGGCTGACCCAGCTGTTTAATAACCTGCTGGAAAACAGCCTGCGCTATACCGACGGCGGCGGTCAGTTGCTGGTGCGGGCGAGCCTCAGCCGCGATCTGCTCAGACTAAGCTGGCAGGACAGCGCGCCGGGGGTCAGCGATGAACAACTGACGCTGATTTTCGAGCGTTTTTATCGCGCCGAGAGTTCGCGCAACCGCAACAGCGGCGGCTCGGGGCTCGGCCTGTCGGTGTGTAATAATATCGTTGAGGCGCACGGCGGACGGCTGTATGCTGAGCATTCGCCCACAGGCGGTCTGACCATGACCGTGGAACTTCCATTACAGGCAGCAGAGTAAAATCCAGCCTATGACCGTTTCTTCGCCCGCAGCCCCGATTTTAATCGTTGAAGATGAACCGAAGCTGGGCCAATTGCTGGTCGATTACCTGCAGGCGGCCGACTACCCGACCTGCTGGCTGCAGCAGGGCAATGATGTCGTTCCCTGGGTGCGTCAGCATGATGTCGCCCTGATACTGCTCGATCTGATGTTGCCCGGCAGCGACGGCCTCACCGTCTGCCGCGAAATCCGCCGCTTCTCCAACGTGCCGATTATCATGGTGACTGCGCGCAGCGAAGAGATCGATCGCCTGCTGGGGCTGGAAATCGGCGCCGATGACTATATCTGCAAGCCCTACAGCCCGCGCGAAGTGGTGGCGCGAGTCAAAACGCTGCTGCGCCGCTGCCAATGGCAACAGCAGAGCGAGCCGCCCGCGCCGCCGGCCCTGATCATCGATGAAACGAGTTTTCAGGCCAGCTATCAGGGGCAAAAACTCGATCTGACGCCGGCCGAATTCCGCTTGCTGAAAACCCTTTCCTCGGCCCCCGGCAAGGTATTTTCACGCGAGCAGTTGCTCAATCAGCTGTACGACGACTATCGGGTGGTGACGGATCGCACTATCGATAGCCATATCAAAAACCTGCGCCGCAAGCTGGAAGCGCTGGGCGAAGAGGCGACGTTTATTCGCGCGGTGTACGGTATCGGCTACCGCTGGGAATCGCCCGTCGCGGACCAGGCTTAGCCGCCAGCCGGCAATGGCGGGCTCACGGAGGGACGATATGAATCAGCGCGCTGATGACGACCAGCCGCAGCGGCCGGCGGCGCAGGACGGCGACGTCATCTTCGCCACGGATTACTGGCAGGTCAATCTGCGGCGCGACGCGCGCTATCCGGGCTACCTGATGATCTCATCGCGTTCAGCGGCGACGGAGATCAGCCAGCTTGATGCGGCGGCGCTATCCGGGCTGGGCGGCGTGATGAAACGGGTTGAACAACTGCTGCTGCAGTTCTGCCGGCCGGATAAGGTCATGTTCTGGAAGCTCGGTTTCTCGCCGGGTTTCAGCCTCCATTTCCACGCCGCGCCGGTGACGCCCGAACTGCTGCGGGAGATTGCCGCTCACCCGGATTATCCCGCCGAGCCGGACGGCAACGATGTCATCTTATATCTCAGCCGCATCTATTGCGAACGGCCGTTGAGCGCATCGGAAATGGCCCGGCGCGAGCAAACGAGGGCGCAATTAACCACGCTGGCCGCCCGTCAGGCCGTCGACTAGCGGCCGCGCGCTCCGTCAAAAGATCTGCATGATTCGTTTAAAAATTTGACGTTTATACTTTCGCCGCCCCTGTTACCATTTGATCCTGACCGCTGACGAAAGTGGTTTATAACCAATTGAATATTAATATATAAGCAATCAGCAAGGGGGATGCGTGTCGGGATTAGTGGAGGGCAAATGGGTGAATGGCGACGTCGCCGCCGAAGAGATTAAAAACGGGGCGTTCCATCGCGAAGAAACCAAATTCCGGACAACCAGTCTGCGCGCGGAAAGCGGCCGCTATCAACTGTTTGTCTCCTGGCTGTGTCCGTGGGCTTCGCGCACGCTGATCTTTCGCAAGCTGAAAGGGCTGGAGCGGATTATCTCTCTGTCGGTGGCCGAAGCGAAAATAGGCGACAACGGCTGGCAATTCACCGCCCCGCAGGATGCCGGCGAACACGTCGGCCCGATCCGCTATCTGCATCAGCTCTACACCGCCAGCCATGCCCGCTATACCGGCAAGGTTTCGGTGCCCGTATTATGGGATCGTAAAGACGGTCGCATTATTAATAATGAGTCCGCCGATATTATTCGTATTCTGAACCACGCGTTCGACGATCTGACCGGCAACCGGGATGATTTTTACCCGGCGCCGCTGCGGGCGCAGATCGACCACTGGAACGACATCATCTATCCCAATATCAATAACGGAGTATACCGCACCGGCTTCGCCAAAACCCAGGCCAGCTATGATGAGGCGGTCAGCGCCCTGTTCAGCACGCTGGATATCGTGGAAGCCCATCTGGCCGGTCAGCGCTATATCGCCGGCGAATATCTGACCGAGGCCGACTGGCGTCTGTTCGTCACCCTGGTGCGCTTCGATATCGCCTACCACGGCGCGTTCAAATGCAACATCCGCCGCATTGAGGATTACCCGAACCTGTCGAACTACCTACGCGAGCTGTATCAGTGGCCCGGCGTCGCCGAAACGGTCAACGAACAGCATATCAAGACCGGCTATTACGGCATCCTGTGGCTTAACCCGACCGGCATCATTCCTCAGGGTCCGGCGTTTGATTTACGCCGTCCGCATGACCGCGACCGTCTGACCGGCAAAGGCATCATGCAGCGCTAAGCGCCGTCGTTCGCCGCGCGCCGGCTATCCGGCGCCGCTTTTTGGTCCGCCGTCCGCACAACGCCCGCGCGATGTCTATACTGAAACAGCGCAATGGTGCGTTTTACGGAGAAAAATAATGGCAATGGGTTATTACGTATTAAGCAAAGCCAAAGACAACCAGTTCTACTTCAACCTCAAAGCGGGCAACCACGAAACCATCCTGACCAGTGAACGCTACACCACCAAAGAGGCCGCGCACAAAGGCATCGCCTCCGTGCAGAGCAACTCGCCGGATGAAAGCAATTTTGAGTACAAAACCAGCGTCCGCGGCGAACCCTATTTCGTTCTGAAGGCGAAGAATCATCAGGTGATTGGCACCAGCGAACAGTACAGCGCGCAGGAAGCCGCGAAGAAAGGCGTCCAGTCGGTGATCGCCAACGGCCCTACCGCCGATATCCGCGACAAAACCCTCTGAGCCCCGTCGGTCTGGCCGACGCGCGCGCCTACCGCGGCCCAGACCGGCATTAATAGCCATACTTTTTATCCGCCCTTGCTGCATTTTCCCCGCGCAGGCGTTAAAATCCCCCGCCTTTACTGCTCCCCCGGAGCAGCCTGACCTGACATCAGACATTGAGAGACACCATGTTTACACCGGAACTGCTTTCTCCGGCCGGCACGCTGAAAAATATGCGCTATGCGTTCGCCTATGGCGCCGACGCCATTTATGCCGGTCAGCCCCGCTACAGCCTGCGGGTGCGCAACAACGAATTCAATCACCAGACGCTGGCTCAGGCCATTAATGAAGCGCACGCGCTGGGCAAAAAATTCTATGTCGTGGTGAATATCGCCCCGCACAACGCCAAACTAAAAACCTTTCTGCGCGATTTGCAGCCGGTGATCGATATGCAGCCGGACGCGCTGATCATGTCCGATCCCGGACTGATCATGCTGGTGCGGGAAAACTTTCCGCAGATGCCCGTCCATCTGTCGGTCCAGGCCAATGCGGTCAACTGGGCCACGGTTAAATTCTGGCAGCAGATGGGGCTGAGCCGCGTCATTCTGTCGCGCGAATTGTCTCTGGACGAAATCGCCGAGATCCGGGCGCAGGTGCCGGAGATGGAACTGGAAATCTTTGTGCACGGCGCGCTGTGCATGGCCTATTCCGGCCGCTGTCTGCTGTCGGGCTACATCAACAAGCGCGACCCGAACCAGGGCACCTGCACCAACGCCTGCCGCTGGGAATACAAAGTTCAGGAAGGCAAAGAAGACGATATCGGCAATATCGTGCATCAGCACGAACCCATCGCGGTAAAAACCGTCGAACCCACGCTGGGCCTGGGGGAACCGACCGATCGCGTCTTTATGCTGGAAGAGACGCAGCGGCCCGGCGAGTACATGACCGCCTTCGAAGATGAGCACGGCACCTACATTATGAACTCGCGCGATTTGCGCGCCATCGAGCACGTCGAGCGCCTGACGCAGATGGGCATTCATTCGCTGAAGATCGAAGGGCGCACCAAATCCTTTTATTACTGCGCCCGCACCGCCCAGGTCTACCGCCGCGCTATCGACGATGCGGTGGCCGGCAAGCCGTTCGATCCCACGCTGTTGCAAACGCTGGAAGGGCTGGCGCACCGCGGCTACACCGAAGGTTTTCTGCGGCGCCATGTCCATCAGGACTACCAGAACTATGAGTACGGTTATTCCGTTTCCGATCGGCAGCAATTCGTGGGCGAATTTACCGGTCAGCGGCTGAATGATCTGGCGGAAGTGGCGGTGAAGAATAAATTCTCGCTGGGCGACAGCGTGGAAATGATGACGCCGCAGGGCAACGTACAGTTCACGCTGGAAGACATGCGCAATGCCAAAGGCCAGCCGATCGATGTGGCGCCGGGCAACGGGCATATCGTCTATTTGCCCGTGCCGCAGGATATCGCGCTGGAGTACGCGCTGCTGCTGCGCAATCTGCCGGGCACCACCACCCGCAACCCGCACGCGCAGTGATTCTCCGCCAGCCGATGGCCCACGGATGGGCCGAATTATTGAATGAAGTCAATAAGGCGGCATCCTGAAAAAGGCGCAGATAGCCCTTTAGCGACACAACAGGTGTGGTTTTTAGATAAATTTTAGAATCAGATCACATCAATCATCTGCTGCTGCGGTTACTATTACTGCGCTGAGAAAATAGATAATGAAAAATAAGCGTAGTAATACTACCAGGAACCACCTCCTTAGCCAGCTCAATCTCCCTTGAGCTGGCTTTTTCTTTTGCGCGCGATAGATTGCCGGCGCTACGCCCGTCGCCGGCTCCCGCTGCGCTGACCGTCCCCGCCCGTCCCGACCGCGTGGCCGCTGCACCAGGCTTATGCTAACCTGTTAGTCTGATTAGTTAGTCGGAGTCAATCATGCATCAATCGCCCTCCTCTTTGCTGATTCTTAATGGAAAACGATCGGATAATGACGCGCTCCGCCTTGCCGTTCGCCAATTGCGCGACGAAGGATATACGCTGCACGTGCGCGTCACCTGGGAATACGGCGACGCCATTCGCTACGTGCAGGAAGCCGCCAGCCTCGGCGCGGATAACGTGATTGCCGCCGGCGGCGACGGCACCGTCAACGAAGTGGCCGGCGCGCTGGCTCAACTGAAGCCGGCATCGCGCCCCTGCCTGGGGATCGTGCCGCTGGGCACGGCCAACGACTTCGCCACCGGTTGCCAGATCCCGACCGATATGGAAAAAGCGCTGCAATTGGCGGTAAAAGGCCGCGCCGTGCCGATCGATCTGGCCTGCGTGAACGACGAACGCTATTTTATCAACGTGGCGACCGGCGGCTTCGCCACCCGGATCACCACGGAAACGCCGGCGAAGATGAAGTCGGCGTTGGGCGGCGCGTCTTATGTGTTGAACGCGCTATTGCGCATGGATATGCTGCAGGCGGAACGCTGCGAAATTCGCGGGCCGGACTTCAACTGGGCCGGCGATACGCTGGTTATCGCCGTCGGCAACGGCCGCCAGGCGGGCGGCGGCCAACAGCTGTGCCCGGACGCGCTGCTGAATGACGGCCTGCTGCAGCTGCGGGTGCTATCGGCTAAAGAGCTGCTGCCGAATGTCTTACAGGCGCTGCTGACCGGCAGCGAAAATCCCAATATGATCTCCGCCACCCTGCCGTGGCTGGAAATTATCGCCCCCGACGACATGATATTTAATCTGGACGGCGAACCTTTCAGCGCCAACCATTTTCGTTTCGAGATTCTGCCGCAGGCGCTTACCTGCCGGCTGCCGCCGCAGTGCCCGATGCTGGGCTGACGGCGGCTTCACGACCGGCCGCGCCTTAGCCTGGCGTGGCCGGGTCGATGTCGAACCAGTCGCTGTTTTGCGCCACAATCGGCGTAATCGAATAGATCATTTCCTGCAGATGACGGCGCACCGCCGACTCGGCCGCTGCCGGGTCGCGGCTTTTCAGCGCGTTAAAAATGGAATAATGCTGTTCGATCAATAAATCCGGCGGGGAAACCTTACTCAGAGTGAGGTAACGCACGCGGTCCATCGCGGCCTTGATATTTTCCACCGTTTCCCAGGCCAGCGCGCAATCAATGGAGCGCGCCATCAACAGATGGAATTCATCATCTAATTTCAGAAACTCATTGCTGTCCTGATGCCTGGACGCCATCTGCTGCAGCTGCAGATTATTTTCCATCAGCATAACAAACTGCGGCGTAATTTCCTGCGCCGCGCGCCGCGCCACCGCGGTTTCGATTACTTCGCGAATAAAACGGCCGTCGGCCACGCGCTTCGGCGATATCTTCATCACAAAGGTGCCGCGCTGCGGCAGAATCTGCACCAGACTGGCCTCCGCCAGCTTGATAAACGCTTCGCGCACCGGCTGGCGCGATACGTTAAAACGCGACGAAATCTCTTTCTCCGACAATAGCGCGCCGGGATGCAGAGTACAGGTCACGATTTCCTGACGCAAAAAACGGTAGATTTGCTGATTGACAGGTTCGTTAGCGGTTAACACATAGGGGCCGGGCATGCACAGCGCATCCATTTTTCCGAGGAGAATCTGGCTTTAGTCTATGTGAGTGAGATAAAGGGTTCCAGCGATTTATCGGCGGCTCATCCCGTCTCTTTTAGCCGTCTCAATATGTTGCGACGCTCTCCGACGCGCCGCGCGCCTGAACTGAAGCCGCGTCGCCGGCCGCCGCATGGCGGGCAATTCACGGAACTGTGAGTTTTATCACCACGAATTTTTAACAATACTTGTATGGTAGTAAGCACATATTGCATGTTAACGCCGGAGCGTTGTAAAGGATATCGGATGAAAATAGTTAAAGCGGATGTCTTCGTCACCTGTCCGGGCCGTAACTTCGTTACGTTAAAAATCACCACCGATGATGGCCTTACCGGCCTCGGCGACGCCACCCTGAACGGCCGTGAACTGTCGGTCGCTTCTTATCTGCGCGACCACCTGTGCCCGCAGCTGATTGGCCGCGACGCCCACCAGATCGAAGATATCTGGCAGTTCTTTTATAAAGGCGCCTACTGGCGCCGCGGCCCGGTCACCATGTCCGCCATCTCCGCCATCGATATGGCGCTGTGGGATATCAAGGGCAAAGCCGCCGGCATGCCGCTCTATCAGTTGCTGGGCGGCGCCTCGCGCACCGGCGTCATGGTCTACTGCCATACCACCGGCCACTCGCTGGATGAGGTGCTCGACGACTATGCCAGGCACCGGCAAATGGGCTTTAAAGCCATTCGCGTGCAGTGCGGCGTACCGGGAATGAAAACGACTTACGGCATGGCGAAAAACAAAGGGCAGGCGTATGAACCCGCCACCAAAGGCAGCTGGCCGGAGGAGCAGCTCTGGTCGAGCGAAAAATATCTCGATTTCACGCCCAAACTGTTCGAGGCCGTGCGCAATAAATTCGGCTTTAACGAGCATCTGCTGCACGACATGCACCATCGCCTGACGCCGATTGAGGCCGCGCGTTTTGGCAAAAGCGTGGAGGACTACCGCCTGTTCTGGATGGAAGACCCGACGCCGGCGGAAAATCAGGCCTGTTTCCGGCTGATTCGCCAGCATACCGTCACGCCGATCGCCGTCGGCGAAGTGTTCAATAGTATCTGGGACTGCAAACAACTGATTGAAGAGCAACTGATCGACTACATCCGCACCACCATTACCCACGCGGGCGGCATCACCGGCATGCGGCGCATCGCCGATTTCGCCGCCTTGTACCAGGTGCGCACCGGCTCGCACGGTCCATCGGATCTGTCGCCGATCTGCATGGCGGCGGCCCTGCACTTCGATCTGTGGCTGCCGAATTTCGGCGTGCAGGAATATATGGGCTACTCAGAGAAAATGCTGGAAGTTTTCAATACCAACTGGACCTTCGCCGATGGTTACATGCACCCGGGCGACAAGCCGGGCCTCGGCATTGAGTTCGACGAAAAACGCGCCGCCGGCTATCCCTATGAACCCGCCTGTCTGCCGGTAGCGCGACTGGAAGACGGCACCCTGTGGAACTGGTAAGAGGGATGAAGATGAAAAGTGTGGTGATTCAGGCGCCGAATCAGTTCGCGCTGGCCCGGCGCGAACTGCCGCAGCCGGCAGCCGGCGAAGTGCGGGTTAAAGTCCGCTATGCCAGCATTTGCGGTTCGGACGTGCACATCTGGCGCGGGCATAATCCGTTCGCCCGTTATCCGCGAGTGATCGGCCATGAATTTTTCGGCGTAATCGAATCGGTGGGCCCGGAGGTGGACGCCGCGCGTATCGGCGAAAAAGTGGCGGTAGATCCGGTGGTCAACTGCGGCCGCTGCTACCCCTGTTCGATCGGCCGGCCCAACGTCTGTACCCATCTGCAGGTGATCGGCGTGCATCGCGATGGCGGCTTCAGCGAATACGTCTGCGCGCCGGCCGCGAACGCGTACCCCATCCCGCCGACTATCCCGGACAATCTGGCCAGTCTGGTCGAACCGTTCACCATCGCCGACAATATTACCGCCTTCCTGCAGCCTGCCGCGCCCTGCGCCGTTATTCAGCAGCAAATCACCGCCAAAGTTTCGCTCGATCGGCGGCGAGCATTTATTAATCGACGCCATTGAGGCGGCGCAGCTGGCGCCCTACACGCTATTGCTGGTTCTGGTGGCGGTAACCTTTCTGGTCGGTTTTTTTTTCGACTGGATCGAGATTTCGTTAATTTTCCTGCCGATTTTCGGTCCGATTATTGCCATGATGACCTTCGATTTCGAATTCGTCGGCCGCGGCGATGTGCTGGTCTGGTTCGGCGTGATTGTCGGCCTGGTGCTGCAGACCTCGTTCCTTACCCCGCCGTTCGGCTACACGCTGCTTTATATGCGCGGGGCGATTAACGATAAATCGATAAAAATGACGCAAATCTATCTCGGCGTCATTCCGTTCGTCCTGCTGCAGTTAATCGTGGTCGGCTTGATTATCGCGTATCCCACTATCGCGCTGTGGCTGCCGGTATATTTGCTGGGCGGCTAATCGACCGCGGCGATGAAGGGCAACGCTAACTGGCTGACGGAGGAAAAAATGAGATTATCAGCCGCACAATTAAACCGGCTGCCGGCGGGCATTATCCGCCCGGACTACGATCGGTCTGCATTAACCACCCGCCTGTTTCATCTGGGGCTGGGGGCGTTTTTCCGCGCGCACCAGGCGGTCTATACCGATACGCTGGCCGCACGCTATGGCAGCGACTGGGGCTATGCGGCCGCCAATCTGCGCAGCGGCCAACGTCTGGTGAGCGATCTTCGTCAACAGGACCACCTGTTTTCGGTGAGCGAGATGGACGGACAAGGCTGCGCCACCCGGGTAGTCGGCGCGCTGCGCGAGACATTCTATGCCGGCGCCGACGGCGCGGACGCCATAATCGCCGCCATGGCGCGGCCGGCTATCGCCATCGTTTCCGTCACGGTCAGCGAAAAAGGCTACTGCCACCAGCCGGCCAGCGGCCAGCTCGACCTGCAGCATGCGGACATTCAGCACGATCTGGCGTGGCCGAACGCTCCGCGAACGCTGCCCGGCGTTATCGTGGCCGCGCTGCGGCTTCGACGCCAGCGCGGGCTGGCCCCGTTCAGCGTTATGTCATGCGACAATATGCCGGCCAACGGCCGCGTGACGCACAACGTCATTACGCAGCTGGCGCAGCAGCAGGACGACGCGCTGGCAGACTGGATCCGCCAGCGGGTGACCTTTCCGTCCACTATGGTCGACCACATTGTACCGGCGAGTACGGCGGAAACCCAGACCATGGCGCAGCGGCAGCTCGGTCTGGCCGATCCGGCCGGCGTCGTATGCGAACCCTTTAGTCAGTGGGTGATTGAGGACAACTTCGTCAGTGGCCGCCCCGCCTGGGAACTAGCCGGCGCCGAACTGGTGCGCGACGTGCTGCCATATGAAGAAATGAAGCTCAGAATGCTGAACGGCAGCCACTCCTTTCTGGCTTATCTTGGCTATCTGGCGGGCTACCCGCATATCAGCGACTGTATGCGGGATGATGCTTTCGCGCGCGCCGCGCGCCGCTTAATGCGGGAGGAACAGGCGCCGACGCTGAAAGCGCCGGGCGTCGATTTGGCCGCCTATGCTGACGCGCTGCTGGCGCGCTATCGTAATCCTGCGCTGAAACACCGCACCGGGCAGATCGCCATGGACGGCTCACAGAAACTGCCGCAGCGCCTGCTGGACCCTATTCGCTGGCATCTGGCCGGCAATCGTGATTTCCCGCTGCTGGCGCTGGGCGTAGCGGCCTGGATGCGTTATGTCGGCGGTATGGATGAGCGCGGTCAACCAATAGACATCAGCGATCCGCTGAAGGAAGAACTGGCGCGGACGGTGGCCGCCAGCGCCGAAGGCGCAACGCGCGTCGCCGCGCTGCTGTCGATGACGGCTATCTTCTCTGTCGATCTGCCGCGCAATGCGACTTTCGTACAGCGCGTAACGCAGAGCTATCTCAGCCTGCTGGCCGACGGCGCCAGAGAAACCCTTGCCGCCGTGCTGCAATCGGCCTGATGCTCCCCGCTGCCCGGCCATGACGGCCGGGTTACCGGCGATAACAAGCAGCCGCGCCGGCGTTATTCCCGTTTCAGACGGTTGCTGTTCGCCAGGTATAGCGTTACGACCAGCAGCAAAATCGAAGCGGAATAAATCAACGTATCAATCGGACTTTTGTGATCAACAATGATCAGTCGAATAATCGCGGTGATGCCGATATAGATAAAATAGCGCAGAGGAAAGTGATAACCTGACTGAAAGTATTTCACAATCAATGCGATAAATTCGAAGTACAGAAAATAGATGACGATGCCTTCAATCAGTTCGTACGACGACTCCTGTTCACTGGCGTGCAGCAAAACCTGCGCCAGATGAAAGGTCTCCTTCCCCAGAAACACCACCAATATCGTGCTCAGCAACATCAACCCGATGTTCAGTATCGTTTGCAGACATTTTGCCACTATCATGGCGCGCGTTGACCCTGCCATATCCTTTCCCTCTTTTCCAGTTATACCCGTCATACATCAGATTGCAGACGCGCTGACGGCGCCAGCCAGCCCTCAGCCGAGAACCGGCGTGTCGCCTTGTTCAACACGACAATGCGTTGCGCTGCATCCCGAATAATTGAAGGTATGTAACCCAGTGACAGCTCAGACTCCGGACTTACAACCGGAAAACATAACCTGCGGCGCCGCGCCATCCGCATACAATGCGGCATGCCGATCCGGCGCAGGGCGAAACCTGCGCGGGAACGTCTCCCGCGCCGCCCAGCGTCAGGTTTTAACGGACGGTAGTATAGCCTTCCGACGCTATTTTTATCATGACATCAATACCTTTTGCCACCGATGATGAATATCATACGTCGGAACCCGCGCAGCAACGCCCATAGCTTACGCCAGTCTACGCCCCGCTTGTTTCATTTTTCTCTTTGCGATATACCCGCACTCCGCCACAAAACGATGCGCCGCCGATATTTTGCCGCGCAAAATGGCATTTAGCGGCAATCGCATCTATTGTTTCTTCTGATCGTCAGGATTTAATCCATCCTGTTTTAACGGCTTCAATCATCGCTTTTTCATTACGCCGTAACCATCTTTCACCTGTCATCCTGGAGCAGACGCCCGGTTCGCCGTGGCCATAGCCCCGGAATAACAAGCGCAATCACCTGAGACGGCGATAAGGAAAAGCCAAACCGGGAGTTAATCATGACTGATATTGCACAGTTATTAGGTAAGGAAGCGGAAGATCTGTTGCAACACCGCTGTACCACTATCCCTGTCGAAAACCTCTACCTGCCGGGCGCCGACTTCGTCGATCGCGTTATGATCGATAACAATCGCCCCAACAGCGTGCTGCGTTCGATGCAGACGCTGTTCAACCACGGCCGACTGGCCGGCACCGGCTATCTGTCGATTTTGCCGGTCGATCAGGGCGTCGAACACTCCGCCGGCGCCTCTTTCGCCGCCAACCCGCTCTATTTCGATCCGAAAAACATCGTTGAGCTGGCGATCGAGGCGGGCTGTAACTGCGTGGCGTCCACCTACGGCGTGCTGGCCGCGGTTTCGCGCCGCTATGCGCACAAAATACCGTTTCTGGTCAAACTCAACCACAACGAAACCCTGAGCTACCCGACCCAGTATGATCAGACGCTATACGCCAGCGTCGAGCAGGCGTTCAATCTGGGAGCCGTCGCCGTAGGCGCCACCATTTATTTCGGATCAGAGCAGTCGCGCCGCCAGATCGAAGAGATCTCCGCCGCCTTCGAACGCGCGCATGAATTGGGCATGGTCACCGTACTCTGGGCCTATCTGCGCAACCCGGCGTTCAAAAAAGACGGGGTCGACTACCACGCCAGCGCCGATCTCACCGGCCAGGCCAACCATATCGCCGCCACCATCGGCGCCGATATCGTGAAGCAGAAAATGGCGGAAAACAACGGCGGCTATCGCGCCGTCAAATTCGGCTATACCGACGATCGCGTCTACGACAAGCTGACCACCGATCATCCTATCGACCTGGTGCGTTACCAGTTGGCTAACTGTTACATGGGGCGCGCCGGGCTAATCAATTCCGGCGGCGCCGCCGGCGATAACGACCTGCAGCAATCCGTGCGCACCGCGGTAATCAATAAGCGCGCCGGCGGTATGGGTCTGATCCTCGGTCGCAAAGCGTTCAAAAAATCCATGCGCGATGGGGTGGCGCTGATCAACGCCGTACAGGATACCTATCTCGATAACAGTATCACGATCGCGTAATTCGCCGGAATGCTCCGGCATACTTACGCTGGCGCCCTCGTGTCCGCATGGCGGGACGGCGCCGTTATCCCCGCCCCGGACGCACCGCGCCGTAAGCGAGGTCGATCGGGCCGCGCGCCACACCGTCGCCACGTGTCGTTTCCCCATACCAGGGCAGCGCGCCGCGCTGCCGCATTCATCTTTACTTGCCCGTGGGTTCACCACCAGGCATGGAAATGATGCACCGGGCCAATCCCCTGCCCCACTTCCAGCGTGTCGGCCTGCTCAAGCGCTTTTTGCAGATAATGTTTCGCCGCGGCGATCGTCGCCGGCCAGTCGGCATGACGCGGCCGCAGGGCCGCCAGCGCGGCGGAAAGCGTGCAGCCGGTGCCGTGGGTATGTCGGGTCGCGACGCGCGCGGCGGTAAAGCGCTGCGGCGTCTGGTGCGGACAGAACAGCCAGTCCGGGCTTTCGCCGGCGCTCAGATGGCCGCCTTTCATCAGCACCGCCCGACAGCCCAGCGCCAGCAGCGCCTGCCCCTGCTCCAGCATCTGCCGCTCATCGCGCGCCGGCGCGCAGTCCAGCAACGCGGCCGCCTCCGGCAGATTAGGGGTAATCAGAGAAACCTGCGGCAACAGCAGTCGACGGATCGACTCCACCGCCTCCGGCGCCAGCAGCGGGTCGCCGCTTTTCGCCAGCATCACCGTATCCAGTACGACCCAGGGCACCGCATAGCGTCGCAGACGCTGGGCCACCGCCGCGACAATATCCGCGCTGGCCAGCATCCCTATTTTCGCACTGTCGATACGCACGTCGCTCAGCACCGAATCCAGCTGCGCGGCGACGAAGTCCGGCTCAATGCGGTACACCGACTGTACGCCGCGGGTGTTTTGCGCCACCAGCGCGGTAATCACGCTGGCGCCGTAAGCGCCCAGCGCGGAAAACGTTTTCAGATCGGCCTGAATGCCGGCCCCGCCGCTCGGATCGGTGCCGGCGATAGTCAGCGCATTAATGCGTTTCATACCCATTCCTCCGCGCGCTGCTGGTATAGCGAATCGAGAAAGGCCGGGATAAAACTGCCGGGACCGCCCGCCTGGCGCGCCGCCAGTTCACCGGCGCGCGACATCACCCGGCAGGCGCTGGCTACATGCTGCAGCCGGTCGCCGTCAAGCGCGCAGAAGGCGGCCACCACCGCCGACAACGCGCAGCCGGTGCCGACCACCCGCGTCATCAACCTATCGCCGCCGGGCACCGCCCACGCGCGCTCGCCGTCAGTGACGTAATCCACCGCGCCGGTGACGGCGACGATCGCTCCGCTGCGCCGGGCCAGCTCGCGCGCCGCCGGCAACGCCGCCAGCGAGTCGTCCCGGCTGTCCACCCCGCGGCCGCGCGACGTCTCGCCGCTGAGCGCCATAATTTCCGACGCGTTGCCGCGGATCGCCGCCGGCCTCAGCGTCAGCAGTCGACGGGCAAACCCGGTTCGATAAGTCAGGCCGCCCACCGCAACCGGGTCAAGCACCCAGGGCGTGCCGGCCGGAAGCGCATGCTCAATGGCCGCCAGCATCGCCTCGGCGCGGCCGGCCTCCAGCGTACCGATATTGATCAGCAGCGCATCCGCCAACGCGCTAAACTGCGCCGCCTCTTCCGGCGCGATCACCATGGCGGGAGAGGCGCCCAGCGCCAGAAGAACATTCGCGGTAAAGGACTGCACCACGTCATTAGTCAGGCAGTGCACCAGCGGCGCGCGTTGATGGAAATGAGATAAAGAATCCGCCACATCGGCAGTGGGCAGATTGACAGGTCGAGTATTCATAAGTCTCCCAACCGGCAATCAGGAAGGCGGTAACCGGTTGGGATACCGTGGACTTCCCTACGCTGGCATTATCCAGTTCAGGTAATACGGGTATATCTCAGCCCACGCTTATGCGCAGGCACCCCGAGTCGTCATAACAATGATGTTGCCCTCTGGCGGCAGACGCCGCCAGAGGGCGTTGTACAAGTATCGCCAACAAAAAAAAGAACCACAATCTCTTTTGTCGCCGCCGGGCGGCGGCAGCGGATATTGGCGATAAAAGCGGCGCCTGCGCGCGGGCGGATTCACGGACGCGGCGCCTCATCACGCCCGGTTGCCGCGCTGACCTATTCCGCGCGTTCGCTATTCACTGGCCGGCTTAACCACTTTCAGGCGTAGCGGATAAATATTATCACTCATACCGCACATGGACGGTTGGGAGGGATAGATTATATTGATTTTATATTTTCCCGACGTTGTCGCTATACCCGAGAGTTTAACCCAGAGTTTATATTCTTCATCATCGGGGAGTTTCACTCTTTCCTCCCTCTGATACTGTTTATTCTGCGCCGCGTTTTTTATTTCTTTTTCATCTTTCACCCTTCGATATGCCTCATTCAGGTCGAGCCATTCGTCGTTCTTATTCTTGACTAGCAGAGTAAGCGAAAATCCCGGCGGGACACGCTCCTTGTCATAAGAATAATGTTCGAATCCATAAAACTGTCCCAACTCCACCAGCTCACTGTAAGGTTGAGACACGGTCGCATCAGGAAATTCAGTCGTGGGATATTTATTAGAAGGGTTAATGATTATCCCGCCGACACATATAACGCCCCAAAGCATTTCGGCACAGCCCGTCAGGGACAGGCATAAACCTATGGCCATCAAAAACTTAGCGGGTCGGTATCTAAACATAACTGAATATCCCTATACATGTCATACTTCAAGCCGCCGGCGCGCCGGCGTTGTTGCCTTCCCCATTCCCGGACCTCGTTCATCAGGGACCAACGCCCAGGATTGTACAAAACGATAATGTTTTATCCTGCACATAGAATTATCTGGAATGACGATGATGACTGAAGTCTGCTGGCGGCCAGGCGACGGCAAACGTAACCTGATGTATAGCAAGGGTAAGGCAGACGGAGTTTTACTATAGTGAGACTAAAACTGTCAACGCCGATTTAGTCTCCGGAGAAACAGGGTCCGATGTTAACCCTGTATCAGGGGGTGACTCAGCCATAGCCCCAATAACACGGGGGGCAGGACGGCGCGACGCAACGACAAATTCGTCGGCAACGAATTTGTCCAGCCAATGGCGGACCTTCGCTGAGAGACAGAATGTCTCGCATTAATCCCCGGCAGCAGCTTACCGCAGTAATTGACTGGGGTGAGCGACAAATCTGCCGGCAGCATATTTGAACGCCGCGGGCGGCGGTCCGGCAAGAGCGAACCCCATGGAAGGAACGAGTAACAAAGCCAACGCACCTGCAACTGAAGCTATGCAGGGTATACATGGAAAGAAAAACATGATGAAAAATATCCTGCCGTTTTATCGCCTCGCCGTCAGCGGCGGAGGACGACGTCAGAACGGGCGATATCGGTGACGATTTTCGTCCCGCGGCAAAACCTCGCCGCAATAGCACAAACGCACCACAACTGAACATTATTATTGCCATGCACCATTAACGAACGTCCAGGCGTGACGTATTGGTGCAACGGCCCGATTCGGCAAACGGCGCAGAGAATGCGATCACGCCTGAGATGATGTCGCCTGTGTTTAAAATCGACTGAATATCTCCCGACCTTATTTTCCCGCAACCTGCGTTACTTTCCGCCGCCCAAAAGATATGAATGCATAAATAACGCATAAATATTCAAATCAATATGTTGTTTTTTCTGGCTAAAATAAATAATGATTAATTTTATGCATGTATGGCACGATTACTGCTCTCTACTTCTGTCGGCAAAAAACATAATCAGCGCAGCATCAAATCGCAGGTTTTCTCTCTTGCTTGCGTTGCCGCCGAGCCAGTAACGAAACAGAACAAGATCATGCAACGTTTTCAACACTGTCGCCGCGGCCCGCCCGAAATACCGGTCAATGAGGCGCTCTGTTTACGAGAGTTAATGAAATGAAAGGTGAAAAAATGAACTGGAAAATCACATTACTGGCAAGCCTGCTCGCCTGTAGCGGCCTGGTCGGCGCCGCGCAGCAGCAGACTCTGAAGATCGGCACCAATAGCGGCTACGCGCCTTTTGAGATAAAAAACAGCGACGGTACGCTGGCCGGACTCGACATCGATATCGGCAATGAACTGTGCAAACGACTCAGCGCCCGCTGCATTTGGGTCGATACCGCTTTCGACGGACTGATTCCTTCACTACAGGCCAATAAAATCGATCTGATCAATTCCTCAATGAACATTACCGAAAAACGCCAGCAGTCCATCGCCTTCACCAAACCGATCTACGTGGTGCCGATTCAGATGGTCGCCAGAAAAGACGCCGGCCTGCAGCCGACGGCGCAAAGCCTGAAGGGCAAAAGCGTTGGCGTGTTACAGGGCTCGTCGCAGGCCGATTTCGCGCTGCAACACTGGGCTAAGTCAGGCGTCAACGTGGTTGCCTATCCGGAGCAAGACCAGATCTTTATGGATTTATACGTCGGGCGTCTCGATGCCGCGCTGCAGGAGACCCAGTCGGCCCAGGATGCTTTTCTCAACCAGCCTCAGGGACGCGACTTCGGCTTCGCCGGCGATCCGGTGACCGACCCGGTGACGCTGGGACAAGGCACCGGCATCGGTATGCGTAAAAAAGACGACGCGCTGCTGCTGCAGGTCAATCAGGCGCTGGACGGCATGAAAGCGGACGGAACGCTGGAAACACTATCGAAACGCTATTTCGCCCGCGATATCACCGCCCGCTAAAATTAATCCTTGCGCGCTGAGCGCGCGGCAGCGGTTTATCCCGGCATCACATGCGATAAGCCGGGTTCGCCGAGGCTCAATGGATAAATCGGCGATATCGCTTGTCTGAACAGGCAAAACGTATGCCTTGCGATCATCAACAGAGGAATTTATGTCGGAGCAAACGATAACCGCCTATAACCAGGTACGTGAGAAGATTATTGCCCAGGACAGACGTTTCGGCGCCCGCGCGGGAAAACTCTGTTTTGCCGGCGCCGACGTTGAGGCGCTGGCGAAAAAGTACGGTACGCCGCTCTACGTATTTTCCGAACAGGAGATCATCGCCAATATCCGGGAAATTCAGCAGGCCTTTATTTCCCATGCCGATACAAAAATATGTTTCGCCTCTAAAGCCTGCTCCGTCATGAGCATATTGCAGAGCGTGCGCCAGACGGGTATCTGCGCCGAAGCCAACTCGGTCTATGAAATACGCAAGTGCCTGCAGGCCGGTTTTAGCGGCGATCAGATCGTCTATAACGGCGTCGTTAAAAAACCGCAGGAGCTGGAATTCGCGATCGAACACGAGCTGTATCTGATCAATATCGATAGCCTGTACGAACTGGAGCAAATTGACGCCATTTCGCGCCGGCTGCAGAAAACGGCCAACGTTTGTATTCGCCTTGAGCCCAATGTGCCGTCGGCCACTCACCCCGAATTGGTTACCGCGTTCCACGCCAAATCCGGTCTGGACCTGGAGCAGGCGGAAGACGCCTGCCGCCGCGTTCTGGCCATGCCCTGGGTCCGGCTGCGCGGCCTGCATATGCACGTCGGCGATCAGGTGCCAGAAGTGGAGCCCTTCGCCAAAGCCACCCGCGTATTAGTGGATGAGGCCCGCCGTCTGGAGCAAGTGCTGGGCATCCGCTTTGAGGTCATCAACGTCGGCGGCGGCATTCCGGTGCCTTACAAGTACGATGAAGAGAATGGCGACCCGCTGCAAGACAACATGTACGCCGGCATTACCGCCCAGGATTTTGCCGACGCCGTGGTGAGCGAAGTGCATAAATGGCGCGCGGATATCCAAATCTGTATTGAGCCGGGGCGTAAAGTAGTCGGTTCCGCGGCGGTTTTACTGGCCGAGATCTGTTGTGAAAAACAGAAGACCCACTATGACGTCGACGGCAATGTCGAACGCCGCGTCGAATGGAAGTTCGTCGACGCCGGCTACAGCATTCTGCCCGACAGCCAGCATTTTAACTGGTTCTATTATGTCTATAACGCCTCGCGCATCAATGAACGACACGAGCGTTACGTCAAACTGGCCGGCCCGCTATGCGACGGCGGAGATTACTTCCATATCGGCGTGAAAGAGGAAGATTTTCTATTGCCGCACGACACGCAAATCGGCGATATCGCCGCCTTCCTCGATACCGGCGCCTACAGCATCGAAAGCCAGACGGTGTATAACAACCGCCCGCGTACGGCGGTAGTGATGATCGATCAACAGGGAGATGAACGATTGATCCGCCGGGAAGACAGCTATGAGGATTTGCTCAGCTACGATATTTACTAAGCGCGCGGCAGGGCGGCGGCAGGATAACCGCCGCCCTGCGGCATCAATCAATCGCGCTATTCAGCCGGCAGCGATGCGCGCGGCGATTCTGACCAGACTCAGATCGCTGCCGCGCGGCCCAATCAGCGAAATGCCGAGCGGCGCCCCCTCTTTTTGCGCCAGCGGCAGATTAATCTGCGGCACGCCGCACAGCACGGCGATCGCCAACAGGTGATGAGATAACCGGCGCGTCTCTTCGATATCGGCGTCATTGGCGTTCAACAACGGCGCAATATCCGGCACCGTGGGCAACACCAGGATACGATTGCCCGCCAGCGCCCGCCACGCGGCGCTAAATCGTTCGCGCACCGCGCAACTGCTGAAATACTGCTCGTCGGTCACCCGTTCGCTCCAGGCGAAACGCCCGGCGACGTCCGGCCCCAGCACAAACCCATGGCGCCGAATGTTCTCCCCCTGCGCCAGCCAGGCCTCGCGACCCTGAATAAAACGGAAGGCCCAGTAGGCCTCTTCCAGCGAAGGGAGCGGCGCGGACAGCGACCGCAGATCGCCGGCGACGGCCGTAATCTGTTGCAGCGCCGGCAACAACGCCGCCTGCGAGGCCGCGGGCAGCAAAGCGAACAGCGCGTCGCAGATCGCCCATTCCGGCCGGGCGGGCAACGGCGCGTCGTCTTCGCCCAACAGGCATTCGCCGACCTGAGCGAACAAGGCCGCGTCGCGGGTAAAATAGCCCGCCGTATCCATACTCGGACACAGCGGCTGGCAGTCCTGCAGCGAAATTCGTCCGTGGCTGGGGCGCAATCCGTACAGACCGCAATAACTTGCCGGCGTGCGCACCGAACCGCCGGTATCCGTCCCGAGAGCGAAATCGCACAAACGGTTAGACACCGCCGACGCCGAACCCGATGACGATCCGCCGGGAATGCGATCGGGCGCCGCGCCGTTGCGCGGAGTGCCGTAATGCATATTTTTACCGCTCATGGAAAACGCCATCTCATTGGTGTGGGTCTTTCCCGCCAGCGCCGCACCGGCGTCCAGCAGGCGCTGCACCGTCGGCGCCGTATGCTGTTTTATCCCCGACATGGCGAGCACATGAGGGTTGCCGCCGCCGGTCGGGTAACCGACGATGTCGAACAAATCTTTTACCCCGAAAGTAAAACCGGCCAGCGGACCGCGCGGCGCGTGTTCAACCGCCGCCGGCGGATAGGGCATAAAAGCGAAAGCATTATCCTGCATGATTATTCCTTACCTTCATGACACCGGATCGCTAAGGCGATCGGCCATCCAGTGGTGACAACGAATCTGATGCCCGTCGGCCACATTCTGCGACGCCGGCAGCTGGCTGCGGCACACATCGCTGGCGCGCGGACAACGGGGAGAAAAAGCGCAGCCGTCAGGCAGGCGGGTCAGGTCCGGCGGTGAACCGGGAATGCTGACCAGCCTTTCCCCTTTGGTCAGCCCGCCTTTCGGCCGGGTGCTCAGCAGTACCTGGGTGTAAGGATGGCGCGGATTATCCAACAGTTCCTGCAGCGGCGCCTGCTCGACGATGCGCCCGCCGTACATCACCGCCACCCGGTCGGCCACTTCGACCGCCGCGCCGATATCGTGCGTAACGAAGACGATTGACAGCCCGAGATCCTGTTGCAGCTCGCGCAGCAGGATCAGTATCTGGATCTGTACCGTCGCATCCAGCGCGGTGGTCGGTTCATCGGCCAGCAGCAACTGCGGCTGACAGGACAACGCCAGCGCAATCATCGCGCGCTGGCGCATCCCGCCGGACATCTCATGCGGATAGGCGTCGAGCCGCTGTTCGGGGCTGGGGATTCGCACGCGGCGCAGCGACTCCAGCGCCGCCTGGCGCGCCTCGGCATGAGATAACGGACGATGCTGGCGCAGCGCTTCGATAATCTGCGCGCCGACGGTATAAACCGGATCCATCGCCAGCAGCGGTTCCTGAAAGATCATCGCCGCCACCGGGCCGCGCAGGGCGCGCAGCTGACTGTTCGACAGCGCCATCACGTCCTGACCGTCGATATGAATCTGCCCTTCAATCGTGGTGCTGCGTTCGGGGTGCAGCCGCATCAACGCCCGCAGGGTGACGCTTTTTCCCGAGCCGGACTCGCCGATCAACGCCAGCACCTCGCCGCGCGCTACCGTCAAATTCACGCCGTTCACCGCCGAGACGATCTGCTTGCCGCGGCGAAAACGCACCTTAAGATCGCGAACCTCAATCATCGGTTGCTCTGCCATTCAAGCCTCCTTAACAAGGATAATATCGGCGGGACTGTGCGAATGCCCGGCGCCCGGTTCGGTCATCAGGCAGGCGGCGGCATGCCGATGCGCCGTGGCGTACAGACGCGGTTTGCGCTGCCCGCATACCGGCTCCGCATGCGGGCAGCGCGTATGAAAACGACAGCCGGCGGGTGGATCGATCGGGCTGGGCGGATCGCCGCTCAACGGAGAACGCAGCGTACGTTGCGTGGGGTCCATGGACGGCATCGAACTAAGCAACGCGCGGGTATAAGGATGCAGCGCTCCGGAAAACAGCGCCTCAGCCGGCCCGATCTCGACGACCTCGCCCAGATACATCACCATGATGCGATCGGAGAGATAACGCACTACGTGCAGGTCGTGGCTGATAAATACATAGGTCAGGTTCAGACTATCCTTCAGATCCAGCAGCAGGTTGATCACCTGGGCCTCAACGGATTTATCCAGCGCGGAGACCGCCTCGTCCAGGATCACCAAACGCGGATCGACGGCCAGCGCGCGGGCGATATTGACTCGCTGACGTTGGCCGCCGGATAGCTCATGGGCGTAACGGCCGGCAAAACGCGCCGGCTCCAGACCGACCCGCGCCATCAGATCCCGCGCACGGGCCTGCGCCTCCCGCCTGCCGATGCCGTGCACCAGGGGGCCGAACGCCACCGATTGCTCCATAGTCAGGCGCGGATTGAGCGAAGAATAACTATCCTGAAACACCATTTGCACCTGACGTCGGTAGCGGCGCAGCGACATCTGCTGGCTGCCGACGGACTGCCCGTCGAAAATAAGCTCGCCGCTGTCTTGTTCAATCAACTGCATCAACACGCGGGCGGTGGTCGATTTTCCGCAGCCCGACTCGCCCACCACGCCCAGGGTCTCCCCCTTCAGCACCGAGAAATCAATACCGTCCACCGCCCGTACCAGCGCGCGTTTTCCCGGTAATCCTTTTACCGGAAAATGTTTGACCAGTTTCTGCCCGATAAGCAGCGGCTGAGCCGGTCCGCCGATGTCGTGGTTATCCATAAGTCAGCTCCGTATCGCCATGGCCATCCGCAGACGATCGGCCAGAATATTAAAAGAGATCGAGGTAATGAAAATCATCGCGCCGGGCAGCGCGCAAACCCACGGCTGGGTATAGATCGCGGTGCGCAACGTATTCAGCATCAACCCCCACTCCGGTTCCGGCGGGGTAACGCCCAGGCCGAGAAAAGACAGCCCCGAGGCCAAAATCATCGAAACGGAAATCAGACCGGTGGTGAAGACGAAAATCGGCCCGAGCACATTGCCCAGCACCTGAGTGCGGATAATGGTGAACGCGGAAGCGCCGGAGGCGCGCGCCGCCTCAATGTAATCGCGATTGCGCACCTGGGTCGTCACGCTTTCGGCGATGCGCGCCACCTGCGGCACAAACACCAGCGTCAGGGAAATCAGCGCATTGCCCACCCCGGCGCCCATCGCGCCGGACAGCGCGATCGCCAGCAGCACGGAGGGAAAAGCGTAAAAAATATCGACGGTGCGCATAATCACGCTGTTCAGCCAGCCGCCCGCGTAACCGGCGATAATGCCGATCGTCGAACCGATAACAAAGGCGATCGCCACCGGGGTAATGCCCATAAACAACGACAGCCGGCTGCCGAGCAACAGCCGCGACAGCATGTCGCGACCCAGCTCATCGGACCCGAGCGGGAAGCCGTCGGTGCCGATGGGTTTCAGCCGGTTGAACATCGAGGTGGCGTAGGGATCGCCCTGCACGATCCACGGCCCCAGCAGCGCCAGAATCATCAGGCATAAAATCACCAGCCCGACGGTCAGCGCGGAAGGATCGCGCATTACCCGTCCCAGCACGACGCGCCAGTAGCCGGGCGACCTTTCGGTCGGCGTCAGCGCCGGCCCCTCGGCCGGACGAACAAGATTCAGGTTCATAATCAGGCCCTCTTGATGCGCGGATCGAACAGCGTCTGCAGGATATCGACCAGCAAATTAAGCAGGACAAAAAACAGCGCCAGCACCCAGATCGTGCCCTGCAACAGGGGCAAATCGCGCTGAAAAATCGCCGAGTTAAGCAGCAGCCCGGTGCCCGGCCAGGCAAAGACGGTTTCAACCAGAATAGAGCCGCCCATCAGATAACCGATCTGCAATCCCATCACCGCCAGCGCGGTGGGGGCCGCGTTCTTCGCAACGTGGGTAAATAACGCGAACTCGCTGATGCCCTTCGCGCGCAGACCGACAATAAACTCCTGCGCCAGGGTTTCCGCCACCTGCACGCGCACGGTGCGCGCGATAATGCCGGTTGGGATCACGGACAGCGTAATGGCCGGCAATAACATGAATTTCAGATGCTCCCAGTCCCAGGCCCAATCCATCGCCCCCATCGGGCCGCCGCCGGTGGCGGGCAACCAGTTAAGCTGGGAAGAAAAGATGATCACCAACAGCATACCCAGCCAGTAATGCGGCACGCTGACGCCAAAGATGGAAAAGGCGGAGGCGATGCGGTCAATCCAGCTATCCTGAAAATAGCCCGCGACAAAACCAAACAGGCTGCCCAGCACAAAACCGATGAACGACGCCAGCAGGGCGAGACGCAGCGAGTAGTTCACGGCATTCATCACCTCGCTGCTGACCGGCCGGCCGCTGGCGATGGACACGCCCAGGTCGCCCTGCACGGCGTGCCACAGCCAAAGGCCGAACTGCACCGGCAACGGCTTATCGAAGCCATAGGCCTGGATCAACTGCTGGCGCAACGCTTCGGACGCGTCCGGCGGCATCACGGACACCAACGGATCGCCCGGCGTCATGTGCACCAGCATGAAACAAACCAGCGCGACCCCGAGCAGAATCGGCGTCGCCAGCAGCAGGCGGCGGATAATATAAGTAAGCATGACAAACCTCGCACAGCTGAGAAGAAAATCGCGGTCTATCGCCCGGTCTGAAACCGTTCGGGTCGGCGCATGCGCCAGCGCCGGCGTTACCGTCGGTTCATGGCCTCCAGACGCCGCGCCGGCGGCCCGGCCGGCATGAATTCATGACCAACGGATTTCAGACGGCTTTCCGGTCGAAAGGCCGGGCGACGCAGCTAACATCGCGCGCCGCCCGCCGCGAGAAACGTGGCGCAGAGACGCCGCCGCTCAGTTTCCTTTTGCCACCGAGGTGAGATCGATCATCCAGCTCTGCGCCTGAACAACGCCGGTGACCGCGGGCGAAATCGCGCGCGGCGCCATATCATGCGCGACATACAAGAACGGCGTTTCGTCGACCATTTCCTTATGCAATTCGGCGGTGGCGGCATCCAGCGCTTTGGGTTCAAACGTGTTGCGCGCCTTGCTGATCAATTCCTCAATCTTCGGCGTGGTGAAATAGCCCCAGTTGGTGGAGACCGGCGGAAAGGTTTTTTCGCTGGCGAAACGCATCATGCCGAAGAAGGGATCCATCACCGCGGCGCTGACGTTAATCGCATCGGCGCCCTGCGCGGAAGGATCTTTCGCGCCCAGACGCCAGCTGCTGAACAGAGTATTCCACTCCATTACCACGATGTTCACATCGAAGTAGCATTTCTTCAGGCTCTGCTGAATATATTCATTCATCGGCAGCGGCTGCATCTGGCCGGAGCCGGATGCGGAAGTCAGCACTTTCACTTTGACCGGTTTCGCGGCGCTGAAGCCGGCTTCGCTCATCATTTTGCGCGCCGCTTCTTCGTCATAGCGGATCTTAAAGTCGGGGTTGCCATACCACACCGAATCTTTTTCATACGTGCCGGTGGCCTCCTGCATATAGCCGCCCAGGTAGGACTTCAGTTCGCTGCGGTTCAGGCACAGGTTGGCCGCCTGGCGCACGCGTTTGTCCAGCCAGGGAGATCCGGGCACGAAAGAGAACTGCCACGGCCAAATATGCGGCTGGGCATTGGCATAAATCTTAAATCCCCGACTCTGAATCTGCGCCATTGCGTCGGGCGCGGGCGCTTCGATCCAGTCCACCTGCCCGGACAGTAAAGCGGCGGTGCGCGCATTGGCTTCCGGCAGCGGGATCAGCATGACGTGATCCACTTTCGGCACCCGTTTCGGGTTCCAATAGTCGGGGTTTTTATCCAGCATCAGTTGCTGGCGCGGCACCAGCTTATTCATTTTGAACGGCCCCGTGCCGACGGCGTGAAACGCAAACGCCGACCAGGCCTGTTTCGCGCGCTCCGCCGGATCCTTCACCGAGGCCGGCACCGCGTCGAAGTCTTTCTGCCAGGCCGCGGGGGAGACGATAAACAGGTTGGTCAAATTAAACGGCAGAATGGAATCCGGCTCGCTGGTGGTCAGCTCGACGGTCATATCGTCAATCTTGCGCGCGGACCGCAGCGTCGGCATACGGGACGCCGTGTTGCCGATCTGCGCCGGCGCATATTGCGGCGCCTGCTTGTTCAGCACCTTGTCGACGTTCCACACCACCGCATCGGCGTTGAACGGCGAGCCGTCATGAAACTTCACTCCGGGGCGCAGTTTGAAAACCCATTTAGTATGATCCTGCGGTTCCACGTGCCATTCGGTCGCCAACCCGGGAACCAATTCGCTGGGCTTCTCACCCTGGGACAGATCCCACAGCACCAGCGAATCATACAGGGTAATGCCGGTAAAACGGTTGCCCTCATAGCCCTGATCCGGCTGGCCTAAGGTCAGGGGAATATCGGCGGCGGTCATCGCGATACTCAGAGTACCGGCGGCGGAAGCGAAAAACGGCGCCCCTGCGCCGACGGCCAGCGCGCAGGCCAAAGCCAGACGGGCAAAACGAGGAGAATGTCGGTTAGTTTTAGATAACATGTTGGCAGTTCCCTATAGGTTGGCGGAGTCGTTTGTTATCACCAACGCAATGAACGTACCAACTTTGTGGGCAATAGTGCTGTCCCCTCTACAAAGTAGAAATTTTATTCTTTATCAACAGATTACTTTTGTAAAAAATACGGTTAAATTTATACCCAAACGTTTGGGTAAACGATAAAAACCCGCAGTGCAATATAATAGGGCAGCCTTCCCCAATCTGGAGCAGTCGGCAGCCCCCATCATTAATGTGTTCCTTTGCCGATAATTTTGTGATGAAAATATCACTGTGCCTTTATCGTTGGGGCATGACGTCACTTTGAAAGGGTCATCCAATGAGCAAACGTCCCGCCACATTGCGCAGTATCGCCGAACAGCTGAATGTTCATGTTTCTACCGTGTCGCGCGTGCTGAATGGCGATATCGCGCGGGTCGCCACGGTGGCGTCTAAAGAGACCATCGAACGTATCCGCGATCTGGCCGACCACCTCGGCTATCAGCCCAATCCGCACGCCATCAGCCTGAAAACCCGCCATAGCCGCGAGATCGCCGTGCTGGTGCCGCAACTGTCCGATATCGTGCTGGCCAGTATTTATGAAGGCATCGACGCCGCGGCCTGCAATTACGGCTACACTGCCTTTGTCGCCAATACGCTCGACCGGCCCGAACGTCAGCGTCAACTGGCCGAAAAGGCGCTCGCGCGCAATGTCGAAGGCCTGATCATCAGCGACGCGCATTGCACCGCCGACGAGGATTTCATCGGCGAGCTGGAAAAACGGCGTATTCCGCTGGTGCTGGTCAGCCGCCGGAAAGGCGAACTCTGCTCCGTAACCTCGAACGACGGCGAAGGCGGGCGCATGGCGGCGCGCCATCTCTTTGAACAGGGACACCGACGAGTCGGCATCATCGCCGGTCAGGCCCACAGCGGCAACGCCCTTGAACGCGTACGTCATTTCGTGGAGTACTACCGCGAGCAGGGCATCGACATTCCCGCCGCCGGCATTATTCATGGTCCGTTCGACGCAGCGGCCGGTTTCGCTATCGGAGAGCGGCTGCTGGCGCAACCCGAGCGCCCTACCGCCATCTTCGCCGTCAATGACTTTCTGGCCATCGGGCTGTTCGGCGCCATGCGCAATCGCGGGCTGACGCCGGGACGGGACATCGCGGTAGTCGGCTATAACGACACCCCGCTGGCCGCCCATTTACAGATTCCGCTGACCAGCATCAGCACCTCAATGTATGAACAGGGCTATCTGGCCGTTGAAACCCTGCTCCGGCGCATCGCCGGCGAAAGCGTGGAGTCATATCGCTTTCCCGCGGTGATGACGGTTCGGGCCAGCAGCCTGTGCGCGCCGCGTTAGTCTTGCCCTGCCCGCATTCCCGGACCGCCGTTGCTGGTTCTCGCTAACCGAAAGTTTTACAGAGCGTCACCTCGTTCTCTTGACGGTTGTACCATAAGGAAAACATATCGCCCGGCGCATCGGGCCGTAACCATACCTCGCCGCTATCGCGGCCAGAGCGCGCCGGTTCGTACCGATAGCCCAGTGTTGTCAGGTACTCGCGCAGCGGCGTTAACGACGCTGACTGCCTGAAGACAATGGTATTCGATGAGGGATAGCCATCCCCATTGTGATACTCAAAAAAGTAGTTGTCGGAAATGCGCGGCGCGCCGCCAATCTCTTCATCCGTCAGAAAGTGGTAACTGAAGAAATCACTCTGCTGGTAGACCTCCGTTTCGCCAACGCCCGAAGCGACCAGGTAGCAGAAAAGCATCACCAGAATGAACATTGACGCCAGCAACAGCAAAATATACTTGATGATCTTGTAAACAATCCCCACAACATCCCTCCCTGTTTTTCCTGGTGAAATCTTACATGAAATTTAACTGTGAAAATAACGTCATCTCTGTGTAAGAAAAAGTAAATAAATCACCTCTATAGTTCTGCTGTCTCAATTCACTTCATGGAAAAACAGACGTAACGGAAATGAGACGCAGAGAAAAAGCGAACCGCATCGGATGCGTACCGGCCTCCGGCATGGCTGCAGGAGGCCGGCGCAGGCAGCGCAATCGCGCTGTCATCGGCAGTATACAAAGCGCCCCCAGGTACGGCCTTTTCCGGGCAGGGCGTTCGCCGGAAAAATAACAACGAGTTACCGCTACGTTCAATTACCGGGCTATTAAAGCCCCGATATGACATGGGAAACAGTGATGAAATATTTCAATCGATCAGGGGTTTATCTCGCGGTGATGTCCGCTCTGCTGTCGGGCGCGGCGCAGGCGGCGGACAGCACTGACGTTGGCACAATTACCGTCCAGGGGCAGTCGCTGGGCGGCGGCCAGATGGTGCAGGAAGAGAGCGCGAAAGCGCGTTCCACCGTAACCAAAGAGGCGATGGACAAAATGTCCGGCACGTCCAACGCCGTCGACAAGCTAAAATATACGCCGGGCATCAACGTCAACAGCAACGACTCCACCGGTCTGGGCGGTCTGGACTTCACTATGCGCGGCATGAGTGCCGATCAGGTGGGTCTGTCGATGGACGGTATCCCGGTCAACGACTCCGGCAACTATGCCGTCTACCCTAACCTGCTGGGCGACCCTGAAAATATCGAAGAAGTTTTCGTCACCCAGGGCTCCTCCGAGGCGGATGGTCCGCACATCGGCTCCAGCGGCGGCAATATCGGTCTGGTGACCCGTCGGGGGGCGAAAGAGTTCGGCGGCTTCCTCAAGCAAACGCTAGGCAGCAACAACCTGAGCAAAACCTTCGCGCGACTGGATACCGGCGAGTACAACGGTTTCAGCAACTGGATCTCCTACTCGCACACCGAGGCGAAAAAATGGCGCGGCGAGGGGCGGCAGTATGCCGACAAGTTCGAACTGAACTCGAACTATGAGGACGATAACGGCAACTCCAGCAACCTGGTGCTCAAATACCACCGCCAGGACAACATCAGCTACAACACGATCAGCAAGCGGGATTTCAATACCTACGGACGTCGCTACGACTCAAGCAGCACCCCGCGCTACACCAACGGACAAATCAGCAGCTACTACAAGCTGGCCCGCAACCCGTTCGAAAACCTGACCCTGTCGTTTACCCAGAAACTGCAGTTGCGCGACAACCTGGCGTTAACGCTGCAGCCCTACTACTACTGGGGCAACGGCGGCGGCGGCGGCGCTTCCGCATCGTACCTGACCTCATCAAGCAGCACGGCGGGCCAGTACGATCTCAGCAACCTCAGCAGCGACAGAACCTACTTCTACCGCCCCTCCTGGACCCAGACCTGGCGCCCGGGCATCACCAGCAAACTGAAGTGGGACATCAACGACCAGCACAGTCTGGATGTGGGCTACTGGTACGAACGGGCGCGCCAGCGCCAGTCCCAGCCGTATACCACGATCCAGTCTGACGGTAACCCGAGCACCGTCTGGGCGGAGCCGGGCGCCTCCAATCAGTTCACCGACGCCAACGGCAACACGGTGCAGGGTCGTAACTACTTCACTATTACGCCGGCGCAGAAAGTATGGCTGCAGGATACCTGGTTTGTTTCGCCGGACTGGACCGTGGTGGGCGGTTTGGCTTACCAGAACGTGAAGCGCGACGGCACCAACTACGGCAGCCTGACCGAAACGCCGGAGAAGCGCAAATCCAGCTACAGCGAATGGCTGCCTAACTTTAGCGTCAACTATAAGATCAACCCGGAAAATCAGGTGTTCTATAACCTGACGCGCAACATGCGCACGCCGCAAAACTACGTGCTGTACAACAAAGGCGACTCCATTAGCCTGGCGCCGGAAATGAGCTGGAACCACGAATTGGGCTATCGTTTCCAGAACGACGATATGCTGCTGAGCGCCTCACTGTTCTATATGCGCTACAGCGATCGCCAGATCTCCAGTTCTCTGCCGGACGGCTCGTACGAAATGATCAACGCCGGCGACGTGGAAAGCAAAGGGCTACAGCTGGAGTGGGGCGGCAATCTGCCGCATAACTTCAACTACTACACCTCTTACACCTATACCGCTTCGGAGCAGAAGCAGGATGTAGAGTATAAAGGCGTAGCGATGCCGACCAGCGGCAAGCAACTGCCCAACGTGCCGAAGAACCTGCTCAACCTGTCTCTCGGTTACGATGACGGCCTCTACTATGGCAACGTCAGCAGCAAGTACGTCAGCTCCTTCTACGGCGACATGGCCAACAACGAGAAGGTCGGCGGACGCACGGTAGTCGATCTGGCGGCAGGCGTACGTCTGCCGGTAGATAAGAAGATCATCAAAAGCGCGACGCTGCGTTTCGGCGTCAACAACCTGTTTGACAAAGAGTACCTGAGCTCGGCGCGCACCATTCCAATCAACGCGCAGAACTATGGCGGCGTTTCCGCAGGAACCGCCTATTACAACGTCGGCGAAGAACGAACCTACAGCGTTTCGCTGGAAGCCACGTTTTAATCGTCACGCCTGAATATCCGCGCCCTCCTGACGAGGGCGCGGACCGGTTGAAGGACTGGAATTTATCACCGGCATGCCGGTTATTACCACCATCAAGCGGGTCAGGCTGATTATGGAAACAAAGGTTAATCTCTGATTGTTGTATTAACCAGCAGGTAAAAATGGCCGGAAAGATCTGATCTTGTCATCGCTTCCGGCTTTTATTTATTCTTCAATATCTGAAAAATCATCACTATCGATATAATAATTAAGCGCATCAATTATTATATTTATATCCAGACTATTTTCACATCATAACGTTATATATAACGTCAATAAATCGCTCACCATAATAAAGCAACGCCAAATCATTACTTGTTACAACATCAGGTTATGACTCAAATTAGTTGTAATGATATTTTTCAATGTAGGCACCTATGACTTTTTCGTGTAGTTCAAATGAACGGGAAAAGCAGGTTGTTTTCCTCGCCAGACGTTTAATGTGAATGCGTAAATTAAGATTATGTCGTTCAATTCGCTGCGTGAATATCTTACCTGTCAGCTGTTTTTCTGACCCGATTTCTCGTGCGTAACTGCCCCAGCCATCCGTGGTGAAAAAACCAATATGCAAAGGCTTCAACAAATCGGGCAGTTTCCGGCACGTCTCATCCGTGCGGGGACCAAATACATGGGCAACAACCTGTTTTCTTTTCGTATCAAATGTATACCAAAGCCAGTACTGCTGTTTTTTATTTCCCACGAATGACCATTGCTCATCCAGTTCACAAATCAGGGTGAGATCGTCATAGACGACAGGCTTGCTTGTTACTTGTCGTGGCGCGAGCTTTTTAATGTGCTCATGACGGTGTTCATACTGATTTTCAGCACTCGCCCTGTGTCTCTGATCCCAGAGCCATTCATCGCCATATCGACAATTTTTTCTTTAGTGCCGGGCTTATGCGCGTTATAGCGGTAGTTAATCTGGAAAGTACGGCGACAATGTTGACAGTAATATCGGGGAAATCCTGCCTTTCCCGTACCATGCTTACGGACGGGTTCTGTTTGCTGACAATATCGGCAGGCAACTTCGATAGTGACTGTCATAAAACGTATCCTTAAAAGTGAATACGTTATCAAAATAACGCTTTTAAGTCATTACCGGTTATCGCCTCCAGGGATTGGTTCTTTATATTGTCCCGTTGCCTGGACACCCACTCAAGCCAAATGGATCACACCACTCTAAAGGGTTATGTAGATATCCTTGCGGCCTTATCCCCCCACCTAACCCTATCGGGTTGAAACAATGAAGCTACTCTATCGGCGGATCATACTACCGGTTTCGTTCGCACACTCCTGAAACTACCGCGTCATAGTTCATACGCAACCGTCAGCCGAATAATTGCGATCGGCTAAATAGCTTCGCGCATTGATGCTTCACTTTTGACCATGTCACAGCGCGTAACTGATGATAAGAACATTTAAATAATCATTAAAAACAGTTGATTGTGATTTAATCATAATATCGTTGTCACTCAACCTGCAGGGCAGGTGTAGCGCGATTATGCGAAGCTATTTAGCGTAGCGGCATGACGAGCATCAATGGGAAATAACCTGTCGGTTAATAAGGCAAGACCAGGCGATATCCCGCAATTGTCACTCCGGTGAAAAATTGCACAATGCTTACGGGAGCGGCTGTGAAAACTCACGAGATCAGTTCAGAAAATGAACAAAATTAATGTATTTTTCTCACTCTCTGTTAGCGAAAGTGAATTGCGCGACACAGCCTAAGGGAGAGATTAGCGTCATTACGATTGCGGACATAAACTTCGCGTACAGGCTAACGCAGAGCGCACAACCTGTCCACGGGACGGCGTGCGGAAACTATTGGGGATAGATTGTTAACTTACGCCGCGTCAGTCTGACAAGAGTAAACAACAGGACATCGATAACGATAATAAACATAACCGCCAGCCAGAAACTGACCGGGTCGATATTCCATTCATATTTCACCCCCGGCAGCAGGCCATGGGCAAGCAGCCAGTGCTGGGATTTATCCGCCAGCCCGGTATAAAGCCGGTTGATCGGCTGAACGTGAGTTAAAATGATAAAGGCCAGCACGCTGTAAATAACGTCAGGCAGCATGTTATACAATCTGTTGCGCATAATCTGGCTATCCTTCTGCTAATGTGCCGTGCCGGCCTTTATCGTCTGCGCTAAACGGGCGTTGCCGCCCGCGTCGCGCAGTGATTAAAAGGTTTCCCAGTTCGTGTTGCCGCTGTCGGCTTCCGCTGCTTTCGCCTTCGCCGGCGGCAGCGCATGCGATGCTTTGACCGGCGCGTTGCCCTTCGCCTTTTGCGTCGTTTCACTCAGACGGAACACGGAAACAACCTCGGTTAAACGACGCGCCTGCTCTTCCAGAGAGGCCGACGCCGCCGTGGATTCTTCCACCAGCGCGGCGTTCTGCTGCGTCACGCTGTCCATTTCCACCACAGCCTGACCGACCTGAGTAATGCCTTTGCTCTGCTCGTTGGAGGCCGAAGCGATCTCGCCCATAATATCCGTTACGTTGGTGACGGCTTTCACGATGTTTTCCATCGCATCCCCCGCCAGCCCCACCTGAGAAGAGCCGGTTTTGACATTATTAACCGATTCGTCGATTAACCCTTCGATTTCTTTCGCCGCCTGCGCGCTGCGCTGCGCCAGGTTACGCACTTCGCTGGCCACCACGGCGAAACCGCGGCCCTGTTCACCGGCGCGCGCGGCTTCCACCGCCGCGTTCAGCGCCAGAATGTTGGTCTGGAAGGCGATACTGTTAATCACATTAATAATATCGGCGATTTTCTGCGAGCTGCTGGTGATTTTACCCATGGTTTTGACCACGTCGCTGACGATATCGCCGCCCTGATTGGCCATTTTAGACGCATTCTGCGCCAGCACGCTGGCCTGGTTGGCATTGTCCGCGTTCTGTTTCACCACCGCGCTCAGCTGTTCCATACTGGCCGCCGTTTGCTCCAGCGCCGAAGCCTGTTCCTCGGTGCGCGAAGACAGATCGGTATTCCCCGAAGAGATCTCGCCGGAACTGCGATAAATTTCCTCTGCGCTGCTGCGAATTTCCGAAACCGTCGTCACCCAGTTATTCTGCATTTTCTGGATAAACGGAATCAATTGCCCCACGCAGTTGCGGCTGATATCCACCATACGCACATGCAAATTCCCCACCGCAAGCACCTGCAGGTGCTGTTTAATCAATTCAAGCGGCTTGATCACAAAGCTGGCCAGGTAGCGATCGGTCAGCAGCACAATGATCAGACCGATCACCAGCGCCATAATCAGTATGTTCTTACACCAGTTAACCCAACTGTCAATTCGACCCTGGGCCTCGCTTTTCAGCTTATCGATGACGCCGTTATATTCATTGATCGCCGAGGTGAAATCCCGACGCAGAGGACGGTAGGTATCGCCCGACTTCTGAATAAAGTCTTCGATGCGGTTAGCCTTCACCGCCTCATACAGCGGGAGGATCCCGTCATTGTACAGACGATACGAGCTGTTATAGATGTTGTCGATGGTTGTGTTATCGATATTGGCGTGATCGGTGGTCTTAAACTCGGCCAGACCCGCAGCCAAATTTTTTAACTCATCATCGACCATCTTCAGTTCCATTTCCGCCGTAGCGGCGTCATCTCTCTGTTTAGCCCGCGCTGCGCGTTCAAGCGCGCTGACCGCGCGGTAATATTGTCCATTGGCACCGTTGATAATATCGCCGTTGTTTTGCTGTACGTTAGTTAACGCCAGTTCGGAGGTAAGCTGGTTCAGGGAATGCAATGCAAAAGTCGAAACCCCGCCCCACAGTAAAGAGAACAAAACAAGAATCAGAATCATCATTGTTCTGATTTTAATGTTGCGAATGAAATTCATTATATAAATCCTGGTGATAAGAAAGATAAGATTATTAATCCTAAAAGACAGGATCGCTGTTTAGCGTTTCCCTTCTGATATCGGCCCGTCGGTATGTCGGTATGTCTTTGCGTCCGATAAATGTCCATGGTGATACATTTCTTACATCCAGGTTATCGTCATGTAACAAAAAAACTTGATCAATATATGAATCTGCTTTACTGATTTAACAACGTTTTTTAAACGTTATTACTAATAACGCAGGTTATTGATAGCGAGAAAATAAACGAGAAGAAGATAAATACAGGGCGGTTTATAATCTGCCGGAGCGCATTAACTACGCGCAGGGTGAAATAAAACGGGAGCGGCGCTGCGGAACAGGAAAACATGCAAAGGGGAGCGCCATTTTCGCATGGCGGCCTGAACAGTTGCGCCCTCCGCGCAAATAAGCAGGAAAGGCGCGATACGGTTACTCCTGCGCGCCGCTGGCGCCGCCCGGCGCGGGCGTCGGATAATCGTAGTCAATACGCAACGGTTGGGCGTAACGGCTGTTCCATAGCTGCTCATACAGCTTATCCACCCGGGCCGTCATGTCGCTATTTTGCATGATCACCTCCAGATTGCGCGAATTGTCCAGATAACCGCCGCTCCAGTTGCTGGTGCCCACCCACGTTTTTTGTTCATCGATGGTCATGATTTTACTGTGAATCACGCGGGCAAACGGAATAAATCCGTCGCTGGCTTCAGGTATCGTGACAATCTTGATCTGTACGTTGGGCAACATCGCCAGGCTCTTCAGGTAACTAATATTGGGCCGTTTGGTGCTCCAGTCGGAAACCATCAGCTCAATTTGCACCCCGCGGGCCGCCGCGCTGCGCAAGGCGGTGTCGATCACGGCGTAATAAGGCCGCGAGCGCTCCGGCCCGTAGGAAAGAGGCACATAATCCATCACCTGAACCCGTATCCGCTGCTGCGCCGCGGCCAGCAGATGAGTCAATTCCTCCTGCGAGTCGGGGATGCCGGCCGGATTAAACGCCTTCGGGCTGGCGACCAGATAATTAGCCGGGCGCTGCTGTCCGGCGTTCACTGTCTCGTCGGCCGGCAGCGGCGCGACGAGCTCATTGCGCTGCAGCGCCTGCTGCGCCCGCCAGTCCTGCTCAAAAATCGCCTGCATCTGCCCGACCACGCGCGGATCGCCGATCAGCAGCCCGGTTTCATGGATATGTTCCAGCGCGCGCCAGTCCAGATTCTGGCTGCCCATATAGCCCTGTTTGCCGTCGACCAGAATATACTTAGCGTGCAGAATACCGCCGCTCAGCCGATGGTAAGGCAGGATACGCAGTTCAAGATTAGGAATGGCCCGCAGCTGCGCCAGGGTTTCCGGCGTAGAGATGCGCACGCCCTTCTCTTCCATCAACATGCGGATCTTCACTCCGCGTTCGCCCGCCTTGCGCAAATGCTGCAGCACGCGGTCAAGCTTCGACCCCGCCTGGTTGGCGACATAGAACTGCCCCAGCGCGATCGAATGTTGCGCACCGTCGAACATCTGCACCCAAACCTCGTCCGGCTGACGCAAGTCATCCGCATTGAGCGCGGTCTCCGTCGGGGCGTTATAAATCAGCTCATAGCCAGGAATCGTGAAGCTGGCCCAGACCGTGTGGCTAAAAATCAGTAACCCTCCGGCAACCATTGTTTTCCAGTTATTCCAGCGCCCCGGGAATCGCCCGCCGCGTTGCTCAGGCATAATCGTTTACCGCTGCTTTGATGTTGACTTCCGCCGGCGCAGACGTCTTGTGGCCGCGCGTGCTGGACATACCGGCGCGGATCAACAACACCTTCAGCATTTCGTTAATGTGTTCCATGCGGCTCTGCAGGAAATTATTGCCCAGCAGACACACCAGCGCGATAGCGATACCCAAAGCGGTAGCGTACAACGCGGTGCCCATACCGGCAGAAACCTGAGCCGGATCGGAGATGCCGGCGGCGGACAGCGCCTTAAAGGTTTCGATAATCCCCATGATGGTGCCCAGCAGCCCCAGCAGCGGCGCGGCGGTCACGATGGTTTCCAGCAGCCACAAACCGCGCGCCAGATAGGGTTTACTGCGCAGGAACTGCGCGTCGATCTGGTCGTTGATCGCATCGCGATTGCTCGTCTGATGGTGCATCTCCAGCACCGGCGCGATGACCGTCAGCGGCAGACTATTGCGTCGAACCAGGTTGTCGGGCAAATCCTGCACGCGTTTAATATCCGCCGTCAACGCTTTCTCCAGCAGCCGGGCCTGACGCCGCGTGTAAACGAAATATAACCCGCGTTCGATGATGATCGCCAGTGCCGCCACCAGCGAAGCGTACATGACATAAAAAATAATTTCGTGCAGTAAGTTGGCGTTCATAAAAAAATCCCCTTCAGTTTCCGCCCCCGACGGGACGGCGTTATATACCGTATATTGTCGTTATGACATGTTGTGTATCGCGTCCCGGCCGAACCTGCGGTTCAGGCAGAGCGTCGCGCGGAAGTTAACAATATCGCCGCCAGCGGCGCTTAACGCCCCCGGCGCGCTAACAGAGAGACGGTGCGACGCGGCACGCCCCCTGATTAATGCTGTCTCGATCCCGTTGTGGCTTCTCCGCTATTCAGCGCGCGTCAATTACTGCGGCTGGTAATTGAAGGTGGCTGAAAATCGTTTCGTGCTTTGCCCGGCGAACGCATCGACAGGAAACGGCTTAACCTGGGTAATACTTTGCAGACTGCTGGCGGCGGCGCGGTTAAGCAGCATGCTGCGCGCCTTGCCGCTAACGCCGGAATTGATCACGCGTCCAGAGCGATCGACCTCCAGCCACACCTCCACGCTGCCCTCCGGCCGCTCCAGCGAAGCCTGACGCCCGGTCGGGTAACGCTTGGTCCTGTCGAGCTGTACTCTCAGCGCCTGGATATAGCCGTTTTCTATCGCCTGGGTATTGACGCGGGGAGCCGCCACCGGCGGTCTGGCCGGTTCCGGGCGGCGAGTTTCGCTCGGCGCCTGCGTCGCGGCGGTTTTAGGCGCGCTGACGGTCGGTTTGGGGCGCGGCTTCGGCGCCGGTTTGGGGCGAGGCTTGGGCGCCGGGGCCACCACCGCCGCCGGTTCCGGCACTACCGGCACCGGTTCTGGCTGAGGTTCGGGTTCCGGCTCCGGCTCCGGTTCGGGTTCGGGTTCAGGCTCGGGTTCCGGCGGGACGACAGGTTCCGGCTCCGCCAGGGCCAGCGTCATAACCGTATCGTCGTAATGGGGGCTGACCTTGATAGTCGCCTGCTGGCTGTGCAACACGAGGCAAACGGCAATAATCGGCAGAGGTAACCAGCTAATGACATGGCGAGCGCGATAAAACAGATACATATCATTGCTTCCGGGTGGCGATAGAAACGGAATAAAATCCGCCCTGACGCAGGCTGTCCATCACCGCGACCAAACGCTCAACAGAAACGCCTTTATCGCTATTGACGATGATCGTAGTGGCCTGAGTATCGGTTTGCTGCTGTTTGAGCATGTTGACCAGATCGCTCAGAAGCACGGGCTGCCCGTCCAGCTGCAGCTGATCCGGCTCGCTGAGCGTAACGATGGCTTTCTTCTGCGGTTTAAGATCCTGGGCGCTACTGGCCGAGGGCAGTTGGGTTTTCAGACCGTGTGCGGGAATAACGTTCATACTGATCAGGACAAAAAACACCAGTAAAAACATCATGACGTCAATCATCGGAATCAATTCGATATGCGCTTTATTTTTCTTTGGTTCGGTCCAGTTTCTCATTTGCTCCCCTCTCAACGCCTGGCAGTTTAAATACAACAGGTTAAAAACTGATAGCGGCTTAAAACGAAGCAGCCAATATAAGGAGTCTTTGTTTTATTTTTTTGACTGTTATATGAAAGAATTTCTATAGCCGCGTTACGGGGAAGCGAAGCGCGCGCCGGAGCGAAATTACCGTGAGAAAGCACGTCCCCGGGATAAACAATCCGAATAGCCGATCCTGCCCTGTCGCCCGACTCGACCGCCGGCGCCGGGCGTCAATCAGCGCCTGAATCTGCTATCATGCCGGCCGCTTAACTGCAGTCACTGCGAATTGATAATGGAAATCCAATGATTGAGAGTAAAAAAAGTCATGTCGCGTCGCGCAAGGTCCCGGTCGTTTTTTCGCTAACCGCGCTTTTTACCCCGCTGGCGCTGGCGGCCGGCGCCCTGTTTTTCGTCGCGCAGTGCGAGTCGGCGCTAATAGAAAAGTCGGAAACCGCCGCGCAACGGCAGAAAAGGATGGATCAACGTGCGTTGACGTTCGCCGCCTTTCATCTGAAGCCAGAAGAAAAACTGATTTATTTAGGCGGCGCCGATGCGCAGGCCGACCAGCTGTGGCAAAAAAGTATCGTGTACCGCAGTTATGCACTGACCGAATCCGATCCGAATGCCTATGTCTTCGTTTCGTTTAACGGCCGGGGCGCTAAGTTCACGCTGCCGCCTTCCACCGTTAAACCGCTCAGCGAAGTCGCCAAAGACGACTATCAACAGCGCAGCGCGACCGGGCTATTGGCCAGAGAGCCGGAGAACGCGTCCGCCCGACGCTATTACGGCGATAAATATGAAGAATACTATCGGCAAAAAGTCGCCTTCGTAAAAAAAATCATCGATAGCGACATCTGCGACACCGTGTTGAGCGCCGATGCTTATACCCTGGCCGGTTCGTCATGGTTCAGCGCGAGCTGCGGCGACGGGCAAGAAGTAACTCAGGATGTCGAAGATGTCCGGCAGGGGGAAACGCCCTCGCCTGAGATAAAAGAAAAATTTCTGCTCAGAGAATGAAACAGCCGACATCGCGGCGCGGCGGTCGCCATGACGCAGGGGCGTTCGTCCGATCGCGTCGCCCCAGCCTTCGGCTGTGCCGCGTAATCGCCTGACAGCTGACAAATCGCCGCCCTGACGGGAAGCGGCAGTAAAAATGCACGAAGCCAGGTCAAAAAAATAACAGGTTTAATGTATTTTCTCCGCGCCAGACGGCGAAAATACATTGCGGCATATCGCTTAAATAGTTTCGCATATATAGCGCGACACTTGCCGCTGCCGGTTGAGTGACAATAGCGTCAGAAATAAAATATCATTTATTGTTTTTATTAATTATTTTATTTTTCATCAGTCACGCGTTGTAGCATGGTCAGAAGTGAAGCATTAATGTGCGAAACGATTTAGTGCGCCGGCAGCGGAGAAAGAACGCTGGGCGCGATGCCGGTCCAGCGGCGGAAAGATCGGCGAAAATTATTGATATCGCTGATATGCAGATAATGCGCGACCTCTTCATTGCTTAATCCGTTAAACCAATAGAGGAACAGCGCGGTGTGCGTGCGCACCCGATCCCACTGTTGCTGGAAGCTGCTATCGTGTTTGCGCAGTTTGCGTTTTAGCGTGGCGGGGCTCATGCCCAGCGAAGCGGCGACGCGTTCGAGATTAAGCGGCTGGCGCAGGTTGCTGCTCAGATAGTCGTAAAAATAGTCGATGAAACTGCTGCGGAACCCCTGCGTTTCCAGCTGTTGCAGGCACTGCTGCCGGACGACGGCGCACACCGTGCTGTTGGCGTGGGGCGACGCCTGACGGGCATATTCGACCGGCAGCAGCATCATATTAATCGGCTGCCCGAAGTGCAGTCCATCGCCCAGGTGTACCCAGTACTGCTCGATATGCCGCGGCTGACGGTAGTTAAACAGAAAACGCCAGGGTAAAGGTCGTTGCGGACAGAGCCAGCGCCCGAGCGCGACAATCGAGGTCATGCTGGCTTCCAGCAAAAACCGCTGCCGCCCGGCGTCCGCCTCGCTTTGCGGCCAGTAAAGGCAAAGATAGCGTTCGTCCAGCCGCATGCGCGGCGCCAGCAGCGGACTGAACAGGCTGCAAAAGCGCACGACATCGTCCAGCGCCTGCAGCAGATTATCCGCCTGCTGCAGTACATGGCTGAAGTCGCCGTAGCAACCGGGCAAGGCGCGCTGGCCGAACAGAAAACTGGTATCGTCGGCGTCCAGCTGGCGCATGCTGTTGTCAATCAGCTGGCCGAATTGCTGCTGGCTAAAACGCACTTTGCCCGCAGCGATGTCCTCAAGAAACACGCCGGTGCCGCGCAGCAGGCGGTGACCGTCGATATCGCGCGCCAGCGCGAGGTCGATCAGAATACCCGGCTGATGGTGGCCGATGATAAAACGCTCATCGCATTCGTACCAGCCGCCGCTCGCCGTCATCCGGCCTCCCCGCTCTGCGAGCAGGTCATGGCTTTGACCTGACTCAGCGTTTGATTCAGGCGCTGCAGCAGCATATCGCGATCCTCGTCCAGCGCCATCACGGCGGCGACGCTGGCCTGCAGCCTGACGCGCTCGCCATGTCGCTGCGTGCGGTGCGCCAGATGCGCGATCGCCGCATACAGCTCCTGCGCCATCATATTCGCCTGATGTTCGCCGGTGTTGGGCAACAGCGCGACGAAACGATCGCCGGCCAGCCGGCACAGCAGATCCTGCCGGCGCAGATTGAGCAGCAACAGCTGGCATAGCGCCTGCAGCACATAGTCGCCCTCCGCCGCGCCAAAGCGTTGGTTAATGGCGTCAAAGTCATTCAGGTCGACCACAATCAGCGACAGAGGCTGCCGTTCCGCGGCAGCCTGCTTCAGCGACAGCGACAGCTGCTTACGCAGATAATCGGCGCCGCCCAGCGGCGTCAGCTTGTCGAACAGCAGATGCTCGCGAAACAGCCGCTCGCGCTTATTTAACTGCGCGCTAATCGCCAGTTGTTCCTGATGCCAGTGGTAAATGCCCAGCGTGACCAGCATCAGACCGATCGGCATCGGGACATTTTCCAGCCATTTGCCCACGTTGCCGCCGTGCGGCAATTGGATAAATTCATCCAGACAGTCCATCCACCAGGAAAAGAAGATGCAGGCCAGCCCCAGCGCCAGCAGCGTGGTCACGCGCCCGGCCGGCCGGCTGACCAGCAGCATAATCAGCCAGCTCAGGGCCAGCAGCGCCGAACCGCCCTCCGCCAGCACGTCCATCCAGTCGATCGCGGCCCAGGGTTTTACCTCGCCGATAATCAGCTCGGCCAGCAGGCCGAGATTGGCGAGAAAAGCCAGCAGCAGCAGTTTGCTGCCGTGTTGTCGGAGGAAGTGATACATCAGCAGAGCTCTTAAGGTAATTAACGCCAGTGATCTAAGCATACAGGCGCAGATGACGGCAGGATGACAGCCTAGGGGGTCAATTCAGCTCACGCCCGATGCGTATTTTTTTTCGCCTGACGCCGGCAGCGGCGACCTGCCGGTGAGATTATTGCCTCGCGCACGCCGCGCTGCGTCCGCCGGCCTCGATCCGGACCAGTCATTTAAGCTCAAAATAGCCGCCAGACGTCGCGATTCAGCGCCGATCCGCCCCGTTCTCGTGACCCTGTCATCTAACTGACATCGACGATTTCTAGCATCCCATCCCCAATAAACCGGCCAACCGGCAGTAAACCGTCGTCACTCTGGGGGAAAACGCGTGAAACCACAGCGAAACAGCACAACGCCAGCAGCGAAACTCAGGCTCAGCAGCCTGGCGATCGCTATCGGGAGCCTTGCCATACCGGCTTTGGCGCAGGCAGAAGAGGCCACCGAACACGTAGAGGTGATCGGCCAGGCGGCCAGCATCACTCAGGCGCTGAATGAGCAGCGCACGTCCGACGCTATCCGCAGCGTCGTCCATGCCGACGGCGTGGCGCAACTGCCGGATGACAACGCGGCGGAAGCATTGCAGCGCCTGCCGGGAGTATCCGTCGAACGCGATCAGGGCGAAGGACGCTACATCAGCGTACGCGGGCTGGGGCCGGACCTGAACAACGTGCAAATCAACGGCACCACCATGCCGTCGCCGGAAAGCGATCGCCGGGCGGTGGCGCTGGATGTGCTGCCGTCGGAGCTGGTGCAGTCGCTGTCGGTGGTCAAGACGCTGACGCCGGACATGGACGCGAACTCGCTGGGCGGCACCGTCGAAGTCAACAGTCTGTCGGCGTTCGATCACGCCGGACTGTTTTATACCCTGGGCGCGGAAGGCAGCTACGACAGCAACAGCAACAAGAGCAGCCCGAAATTCTCCGGCGCGGTAAGCGATATTTTCAGCATCGGCGGCGGCGAGGACAACTTTGGCGTGGCGGCGGCGCTGAGCTGGCAGAAGCGCAGCTTCGCTTCCGACGACGTGGAAAGCGGCGGCGACTGGGACTTCAGCGACGGCGCGCGACTGAGCGGCTTTGAGCAGCGGCGCTACGAAATCGAGCGCGAGCGCACCGGCTTTGGCCTCAACTTCGACTATAAGCCGGACGATCTTTCCAGCTACTACCTGCGTACCCTGTACAGCCGGTTCAACGATAAAGAAAACCGCCAGTCGTCGGCCGTCGAATTCAGCGAGCCGCTGGCCGAGGGCATGACCGGCGACGCCGAAGCTGAGCGCGGTCTGAAAAGCCGCGAAGAAACCCAGGAGGTCAAGAGCGTGGTGCTGGGCGGCGAACGCCTGCTCGGTCCGTGGACGCTCAGCGGCCAGATGGCCTATAGCCGCTCCAGCGAAACGCTGCCGGGCAGCACCTATGCCACGTTTACCGGGCTGGACGCATTCGCGGACAGCAGTTTCTCCGACACGGTTAAGCCCGCCAGCCAAATCGGCAGCGGTTATTCCAGCGCCGGCAACTATCGGCTCGATTCGATGGAGTGGGAGACGCAGAAAACCAGCGACAGCGAGAAAAATATCCGTCTCGATCTGGCGCGCGACTACAGCTGGCTTGATACCGACAACCAGGTCAAATTCGGCGGCAAACTCAGCCGGCGCGATAAAAAGAATGACCAGAACGTGTGGAAATATAAAGATCTCGGCGACTACGGCTTATCCGACGGGCAGTTGAGTCTGAGCCAGTTATCCTCCGGCAACGCCGGCTATGCGTTTGGTCAGGACGGCCCGTCGATCAATACCGGCAGCGTGAATAGCCTGATCAACGCGCTGGGCAAAGACGGCTTCTACGATCAGGAAGAGTCGACGATCAATGACTACCGAATGAGCGAAGATATCGACGCCGCTTACCTGATGAACACGCTGGACGTGGACAACTGGCGCTTCATCACCGGGCTGCGCTACGAGGGCACCCGCTTCAAAGCCGACGGCACCGGACTGCGCGACGGGGTATACCAGGCTTCGAGCCACCAGTCCAGCTACCATGACTGGCTGCCGGGCCTGCACGCCCGCTACCGTCTGGATAACAACACGCAGGTCCGCGCGGCATGGACCAATTCGGTGGTGCGCCCGGCGTTCGGCCAGCTCACCCCCGGTTACACGATCGACGGCGATGAGGCGGAGTTCGGCAATCCGGCCCTCGCCCCGCTCAAATCGAAGAACTTCGACCTCGGGATTGAACACTACATGGGCCGCGCCGGCACCCTGTCCGGCTATCTGTTCTACAAAGATATTCGCAATTTCGCCTATGAAACCGATCTGGCGGGCCGCGGCGCATGGGCCGATTTCAGCGAAGCGAAAACCTGGGCCAACGGCGGCAAGGCGCGGCTGTACGGCGCGGAATTGGCTTATTCGCAAAAATTCGACTGGCTGCCGTCGCCGTGGAACGGCCTGCTGGCGGGCGCCAACCTGACGTTGAGCCACTCCAGCGCCAGTATCGAAGGCAACGGCATGTCGCGCAAAATCCCGCTGCCGGATCAGTCCGATACGGTGGGCAATCTGATGGTCGGTTGGGAAAACGACGCCGTGAGCGTGCGTCTGTCGGCCAACTATAAATCGGATTATCTGAGCGAAGTCGCCGCCGTCGACGATCGGGCGCACGACAGCTACGTCGACGACCAGGTGTTTGTCGATCTCAGCGTGCGCTACTTCCTGACCAAACAACTGCAGCTCTCGTTCGAAGCGCAAAACCTGACCAACGAACATTTTTACACCTACACCGGCAGCCGCGGCTTCAACTCGCAATACGAACAATATGGCCCGACGTTCAAGCTGGGCGTGACTTACACCAATTTTTAAAGGAATTAGCGCATGTTTTGCAGACTTCCACACCGACCGGCGGCGCTGGCGCTGCTGGTGATGGGCATGGTACTGAACGCCGGCGGCGTCTGCCAGGCGGCCGGCGCCGAAGCGCCGGCGCCCCGGTTGAGCGCGCTGGCCGGCAGCGCCAATAACGACGAGGCGCGGTTGCTGAACGACAGCCGTTTCTGGCCGGGCGCCGATCGAGTGATACTGAGCGGGAAACAAGGCCTGCTGTTGCAGGATAGTCAGGGCGCGACGCTGTCCAGTCTGCCAGGCCGCTACCAGTCGCTCGATCTGCGCAGCGACGCCGGCGGGATGCTGGTCAGCGCGCTGGATAAGACGCGCCAGCAACCGATGCTGGTGCGGCTGGACGGCGCCAGCCGCCAGTGGGAAAACCCGCGCTACCTGCCCGCGCCCGCGTTCAACGTTGAAGGCAGCTGCCTGTTCCGCGATCGATCGGACAACAGCTTCCTCTTTCTGATCGGCGACAAGGGCGTGGCGCAACAGTGGCTGGTGGCGCAGGGCGCCCGGCTGTTAGCCACGCCGCGTAAGGTACGCGACCTGAGTATGCCGCCGCAAAGCGAATACTGTCAGACGGATGACAGTCGGGCTCTGCTGTACGTCAACGAAGACGCGATCGGCCTGTGGGCCTATGACGCCGAAGCCGAGGCGCCGCTGCGGCGGCGGCCGGTCGATATACGCCAGCCGTTTGGTTCGATCGACGGCCAGGTGGCGGGCATGGCGGTACTGCCGGACGCGGTGCTGGCGCTCGATCCGAAATCCCTGCGGCTGCATCGTTACCGCTATGCGGCGGACGGCTGGCAGGCCGATGGCGCGCTGCCGCTGCCGGGCCTGAAAAAACCGCAGGCGCTGACGGCGCGTGCGACGACGCAGGGAGCGGAAATCATCATCGCCGATAAACGGGGTCTGCATCAGGGAGGCATCGACTGGTCGCTGCCGGCCAGCACGCCGCTGCCGCTGACGCCGGTGTTGCCGGCTCAGCTGGAAACCGAACCGGTGAGCAGCCTGGGCGATGCCGCCGACGATCCGGCCATTTGGGTTAACCCGGTCGACGGCGCCGCCAGCCGCATTCTGGCCACCGACAAACAACGCGGCCTGCTGGTGTACGATCTGCAGGGCCGCAAACTGCAGGATCTGCCGGTCGGCCGTCTGAACAACGTCGACCTGCGCGCCGGGCTGCAGATCGACGGTAAAACCGTCGATCTGGCCGTCGCCAGCAACCGGGATAACAATTCGCTGCACCTGTTCTCCATCGCGCCGCACAGCGGCGAGGTGGCCGAACTGGGCCAGATCGCCACGCCGCTGCCTGAGATCTACGGACTCTGCATGTTTAAGGATCGACAGGGCGCGATTTACGCCATCGTCAACGATAAGAGCGGCCGTTTCCTGCAGTACCGTTTGCAGGGCGAACGCGGCGCGGTGCGCGGCCAGGTGGTGCGCGAATTCAGCCTGCCGAGCCAGCCGGAAGGCTGCGTGGCGGATGACCGCCAGCAACGGCTGTTCGTCGGCGAGGAAGATGTCGCCGTCCACGCGCTGGATGCCCGGCCCGACCAACCCGCGCGGCTGCAGCAGGTGATCGCGACCGGCGGCGCGCTGCAGGCGGATATCGAAGGCATGGCGCTGTATCAGGGACGCCAGCACAGTTATCTGGTGATCTCCAGCCAGGGCAACAGCCGCTACCTGGTGCTCGACGCCCTGCCGCCTTACACCCTGCGCGGCGCGTTCCACATCGGCCTGAATGCCGAAGCGGGTATCGACGGCGCTTCCGAAACCGACGGTCTGGATGTCACATCCGCCAATCTGGGCGGTCCGTGGCGTCAGGGCATGCTGGTCGTGCAGGACGGCCGCAACCGCATGCCGGAACAAACGCAGAACTACAAATATCTCCCCTGGTCGGCGATCGCCGCAGCGCTGAAGCTGGCCGACTAATGATTAACCCCCGTCCGCCCGCCGCCTTAGCGCAGGCGGACAAGCGTAAGGAAAAAATGATGACTCCTGATAATGCAATGACGCTCAGCAGCCTGATTGGCAACGCCAGTCTGCTGGTGCAGTGTGTGATGGCGATCCTGCTGCTGGGTTCGCTGACCTCGTGGTATCTGATTGTGGCGCACGGTCGCGTGCTGCGCGGCAGCGAGAAAGATGTCGTCGCCTTCCGCCAGCGTTTTCGTCAGGACGGCGATTTGCCGTCGCTGCAGCGCGCCATCCAGAACGATATGGCCAGAGACGCCGGCGCCAGACACATTTTTGCCGCCGCCTGGCATGAGTATCAACAACTGAGCCAGGTGAAAGGCGTCTCGCCCGACGCCGTGACGTCCGGCGTCGAGCACAGCCTGCAGGTCGCCATCGCCGAACAGGAAGAGCGCCTGACCCGCGGTCTGGCCATGCTGGCCACCATTGGCTCGGTCAGCCCCTATATCGGTCTGTTCGGCACCGTGTGGGGCATTATGAATGCGTTTATCGGTCTGGCGCACGTTCAGCAGGCGACGCTGAACACGGTGGCGCCGGGCATCGCGGAAGCGCTGATCGCCACCGCTATCGGGCTGTTCGCCGCCATCCCGGCGGTCATCTTCTACAACCGTTTTACCGCCCGGACGCAAACGCTGGTGAACCGCTATTACAGTTTCGCCACTGAGCTGCAGGGCTATTTGCACCGCCAGTTGCAGATCGCGGCTCACGCGACCGTTTCCCGTTCCCAGGCCGCCTGACAGGAGTCGTTTATGCGCAGACAACCGTTACGCCATAGCCCAAAGGCCGAAATGAACGTCGTCCCTTATATCGACGTCATGCTGGTGCTGCTGGTGATCTTTATGGTTACCGCGCCGATGCTGCTGCAGGGCGTAAAACTGGAACTGCCCAAAGTGGCCAGCGAGGCGCTGCCCGCCGACGGCAACCGGCAAATTCTTACCCTGTCGGTCAAAGCCGACGCCACCTATTACTGGAATTTAGCCAGCGACGTCCAGACTGAGCAGCGCGACGACTCAACGCTGGCCGTCACGCTGGACGAGATGAGCGCGCGGGTAGCGGCCATCATCGCCGCCAAAGGCGACACCCAGGTCTATATCCGCGCCGACCAGGCCGCCAACTACGGCAGCGTGGTCGCCTGCATGGCCGCGCTGCAAAAAAGCGGCGTCGAAAATATCGGCTTGATTACCGAGGCGCCGCAATGAGCACCTGTGACTATGCCGGCGACGTCATGAACGTCCCCAGCGTCTGGCCCCGACGCATCGCCGCCGCCGCGACGGCGCTGGCGGCTCACCTGCTGCTGGCGACCCTGCTGCTGCAGCACTGGCAGATCAACGCGCCGCCGGCGCCCGTCGTTCGCCACCTAAACACCACGCTGATCACTCTGCCCGCCGCCCAGCCGATAGTCGCGCCTGCGCCGACAGCGGAACCGGCGCCAGAGGCAGCGCCGGAGCCCGCTCCGCTTCAGACGCCGCCCCCCACGACAAGCGAGCCGCCGGCCGTCACGCCGCCCAGGCCGGACAAGGCGCAACTGGCGCGCCAGCAGCAGGCGCGAGAGCGCAAGGAAGAACAAACCCGGCGAAGGCAACAGGAAAAACAGCGCCAGCAACAGCAGGATCTGGCGCAGCAGAGAGCGGCCGATGAGCAACGCCGTCAGGCGGCGCTGCAGCACCAGGCCGCCGAACGCGCGGCGCAAAACGCGCGTCAGGCGGCGGAAATGACGGGACGTCAGTACCAACCGATCAGCAAACAGACGCCGGACTACCCGGAGAAAGCGTTAAGCCGCAAGATTGAGGGCGATTGCACCGTGGTTTACCGGGTAAACCGACGCGGCGAGGTGGAAAATCCGCAGGCGGAAAGCGACTGTAACCCGCTGTTTGTGCGCCCGTCCCTCAGCGCGGCCAGAACCTTCCGCTACCAGCCGCGCATCATCAACGGCCAGCCTGTCGATGTACCGCAGGTCAAAAATACCTTTCACTACCGGATCCAGTGAATCCGACGGATCGCCCTGCGCTGGCGGCGGAGCGGTCCGCAGGTGCAGACGCCGCCGGCGGGAAACCGTCAGACCGGCCGGGCACGATGAAAAGCCGCTTCAATATTATAGCCGTCGGGATCGAGAACAAACGCGGCGTAGTAATAGTGGGGATGATAGTGAATACGCCGGCCGGCGGCCCGTTATCCGTGCCGCCGCATAAAACGCCTCGACCTGCGCGCGCGATTCGGCGCTGAAGGCGAAATGCGCGCGCGGCAGTCCGGCGACATCGCCCTGAAAAATCCAGAAGTCTCCACCTGGATCGATCGAGGCGCCATAGTCCGCGACAACGCCAACGCTGACGGTCGACGCCAGCGCTTTTATCTGCCGGTAACCCAGCGTTTGCAGCGTACGTTGATAAAATGGCCGGCGCGGACAAGATCCGTAACCGGAATGCAGAAATGATCCAGCCAATGCCCCTCCTCGTTATCGTCGCGCTCCGCCAGGACACGCCCGGTTTATGACGGATTGAATCAATAGCCGACAAACTCGGCCAGTCCCGGCGCGTTGTCCTGTTTACGCCACGCGAAGGCGACCTCATACAGCACCGGTTCGCCCGCCAGCGGACGGAAAGCGACATTATCCCAGCCGCTGCGCCGCAAAAATTCAGGCACCAGCGACACGCCCAATCCCGCCGCCGTCAGCCCGATGATGGTTTCCATCTGCAGCGCGCGCTGAGCGACACGCGGCGTAAATCCCGCGCGTTCGCAGGCGGAAAGGATGGCGCGATACAGACCCGGTCCTTCGCTGGCCGGAAACATGATCCAGGGCTCCTGGGCCAGCGCGCCGAGCGTCAGCTCGCTTTGCGCGGCCAACGGGTGATCCTGCGGCAGCGCCGCCACCAACCGGCTGGAGAGCAGCGACTGCACCGCCAGCCGCGCCCCGGCATATTCCGGCAGCGGCAAGGCGACGATGGCGACATCCAGCCGATCCTCCAGCAAGGCGTTAACCTGACGCGCGGTGGTCGCTTCGTGCAGTTCCAGAGCGACGTCCGGATGGTCCCTGCTGAAACGGGCAATTCTGGCGGGCAGCCGATGCCGCACCGCGCTGGCGACAAAACCGATGCGCAGCGAGCCGGTCAATCCCTGGCCCGCGCGCCGCGTCAGCGCTTCAGCGCGCGCCATCTGCTCCAGCGTGCGCCGCGCCTCTTCCTGCAGCACCGTTCCGGCGGCGGTTAAACCGGTAATACGGTTGGTGCGCTCGAACAGGCGCACGCCCAGCGTTTCCTCCATATTGCGGATTGCGGCGGTCAGCGGCGGCTGAGCCATATTCAACCGTTCGGCTGCGCGACGGTAGTTCATGGTTTCCGCCACCGCCAGAAATTGCCGCAGCTGACGCAGGCTTAGCATAGTTTGATACCTTTAATGTATTGTAGAGCAAGATGGATAGTATTAGACATATCACCGTGACGTCTCGATGATAAGCCTTATTTCATCTCACCCAGGAACCAGGACGATGAGCGATTCGCTTTCTTACGCTAACCGCTGCGCCAGAATGCTGACCAGCCTGCTGCTGGCCGCCGCCCCGCTGACGTTGGCGGACGAGGGGAACAAGATCGCGTCGGCGGCCGATCCGGCAGAGCGCGCGCTGGTCAGAAAAGATCGATATATTGCTTTAACGCAGGGCGCATCGCTGTTCGTCAGAGAGGTCAGCCTGGCGTCGTCGCCGGCCGGCCACTTTACGCCGGTGCTGTTGCTGCACGGCGCGCGCGTGCCGGGCATCGCCTCTTTCGACCTGCCGGTGCCGGGCGGTTCGCTCGCCGGCGATCTGGCGGCGGCCGGCCACCGCGTTTATATCATGGATTTGCGCGGCTACGGTTTTTCCAGCCGCCCGGCCGCGATGAACGCGCCGCCGGAACGCAGCGCGCCGCTGATGCGCACCGCAGATGCGGTCGCCGACATCGGCGCGGCGATGCGCGCCATCATGCAGTGGAGCCGGAGCGATAAGGTCAGCCTCGTCGGCTGGGCGACCGGCGGACACTGGGCCGGCGCTTATGCCGCGCAATACCCGCGCCATGTCGGGCGACTGGTGCTCTACAATACGCTCTACGGCGCCGCCGACCGGCACGACACGCTCGGACGGGGATCGCCGCTCGACACGCCCGGCAACCCCGGCGTCTTTAACGCCGCCCGTTTCGGCGGCTACCGCATCAACAGCCGAGCCAGTCTGTTCCCCGCCTGGGACGACAGCATTCCGTCGGCCGACAAGACGCGCTGGCGCAATGACCGGGTCGCGCAGGCCTATGCCGATGCCGCGCTGGCGTCGGACGATACCGCTTACCGCAGAAATCCGCCCGGCTTCCGCGCGCCCTCCGGCGCCATGGCCGACAGCTTTGAGCTGGCGATCGGTAAGAAACAGTGGCAGGCGGCGCGGCTCAGCATGCCGGTGCTGATTATTCGCTCGGCGGGGGACTTCTGGAGCCGGCCGGAAGATGCCGGCGCGCTGGCGCGGGAAGCGCCGGACGCGCGGTTGCTGACCATTCCGCAGGCCACTCATTTCGTCCATCTTGACCGCGACGAAGCCGGCAGAAATCAGTTTCTGACGGCCGTCAGCCGGTTTCTGGCGTCCGACGGGCTGCCGCCGCGGCGGGATAACGAGCAGGCGCGTCCGTGACTAACGCGCCGCAAACTAAACGGTCGCGCTGATATCTTCGGTTAACAGCGCGCCCAGTAAAGCAAACCCGGTCAGGGCGGCAAAGGCGTAGTGAAAGCCGGCCATGCCTGACCAGGCGTTGAGAATCACCACGATCAGGGCAACAGCAACCGCGCCGCTGGCGTATTGCGCGGTGATCATCAGCCCGCTGGCTACGCCCTGCTGCTCATCCGGCACCTCATGCATACCGACGACGAATTTAGCGGTATAGATCATCCCATGCCCCACGCCGCTCAACAGCAACCCGCCGATAAATCCAGGCCAGACGATCCGCGCCTCAAGCGAATAGAGAATCAGCAGCAACCCCACGCCGCCGGCCAGAAAGCCCCAGCGCAGCACCCGTACGGCCGCAAATGCGCTAAACAACCTCCCGGCGATGGCATTGCCGACGATAATCATCAGCGTCAACGGGATGAAGACCAGCCCGGTGAGCAATGCGCTATAGCCGTAATGGTTCTGCATCAATACGGTGAGCAGAAACAGTTCGCTTCCCACGCTCGCCATGTAGAGGGCGCTGGCGATACTGCCGCGCCGCAGCGAGGCCAGCCGCCTTAATCCATGCGCCACCAGCGGTCGTCCGCCGTATTTTTCGCCCAGCCAGAACAGTAAGATGAAGACCGCGCTCGCGCCGAACCAGCGATGGGTATCGATATGGTTAAGCCCATGGCCGGCCAGCGACGTCATCGCCAATACGATGCTCAACACGCTCAGGGTCGCCAGTACGGCGGCCATCAGCGGCAGGCTCTGGCGCGTCGTCGGGCGGACAACGACCAGAAAATAACGGCGGGCGGACCAGATACAGGCCAGACCTGGCGGCACATTGACTAAAAACACCAGCCGCCAGCTAAACTGGGCGAACAGACCGCCCAGCACCACGCCGGCCACTAATCCGGCGGCGCCCACCGCGCTCCACACCGTTAACGCCCGGGCTCTGGCGCGACCCGGCCGGAAATGGTGGGAAATCAACGCAATGATGGCGGGCTGCAGCAACGCCGCCCCCAGCCCCTGAACGCCGCGCGCGACGATCAGCGCATGGGCGGAGGTGGTGACGCCGCCCAGCAGCGAGGCCAGGCTGAACAACGCCATGGCAATAATAAACATATTTTTAGCGCCGACCGCATCGCACAGCCGACCGCCAGCCAGCAAAAAACCCGCGAATATCACGCCATAGGCAGACACGATCCATTGCGCATGCGCGTCGGCCAGTTGCAGAGCGCCGGCGATCTCCGGCAGGGCGACATAGATAATCGAATAGTCCAGAGCGATAACAAACTGCGCCAGCGACAGCACCAGCAGCGTGATCGACAAACGCGCCCGCCCCCCGCGCCCTTCAGCAATACCCTCGGCCATAGCCCTCTATCCTTCAGTAAAAATCAAACCCTCAATCATGAATTGATTTCATTATTGAGGCGGTGTCTAATCAGCTTAAATCCCGTAGCAGGGCCGATTCAAAGTCATTTATTTCAGCCACAGATGAGTTAAATTCAGCATGAGAAAAAGACGTCTGCCGCCGCTGGGCACGCTCAGGGTTTTCAATGCCGTGGCGCGTCATCACAGTTTCAAACGGGCCGCCGATGAGATAGGCGTTACCGCCACCGCGGTCAGTCATCAAATACGTCTGCTGGAAGAGCAACTGGAAACAAAGGTTTTTGAACGCAGCGCCAGAGGCGTGGCGTTGACGGCCAGCGGCGAACTGCTTTTCCACACTACGGAACGCGTGTTCAGCCAGTTGCGTGACACCGTGGAAAGGATTCATGCCGATAACGCGCCGTCGGCGTTAACCATCACCACCACCTCGAACTTTATTACCCACTGGCTGGTGCCGCGTCTGGCCGGGCTGAAGATCGCGCTGCCGGAAAGCGATTTGCGCTTACACGCCAGCGTGGAACGGGTTGATTTAACGAAAAAAACGGTGGATGCGGCGATCCGCTATCGCGAGACGGCGGAGGACAGGCTGGCCTCGACGCTACTGTATCAGGACCGTTTTGTGCTGATCGCCAGCCCGCGTTTAGCCATCAAAAGGCTCAGCGACCTATCATCGGTCACGCTGCTGCACGTCGATAATCGCCACGTGCCCGCCAGCACGCCCGACTGGGAAAACTGGCGCCGCCGCATCGGGCCGGAGACGCTGAATTGCGGGGCCGGTTTACATTTTACCGATGAAACCCACGCTATTCAGGCGGTGGTCGCCGGTCAGGGCGTCGCCATCGTCAGCAGCCTGCTGGCGCACGATTTCATTCGGCAAGGGGTGCTGTGCGCGCCCTTTGATCTCGCCCTTCCCGGCGCCAATTATTATTTGGTGACGCTGGCCGAAAACGTCGAGCGCCAGGATATCGTCAGCCTGAAAAACTGGCTGCAGGACAATATGCGGGAAATGCAATAAAGCGCGCCTGCGACGCCGGAACAGAGAACGCCGTTTACAGCGACGCGGCGATAAATTCCCGCAGCCACTGATGGGCCGGATCGCGGTGCGAACGCTCATGCCAGAGCATCGCCATTTCGAAGCCGGGTATCTCGACCGGCGGTTCGACCACCTGCAGCGCCGTCTGATGACGCGCCAGCCTCTCAGGCAGCATCGCCACCAAATCGGTGCGGGCCAGCACCGACATAACAAACAGGAAGTGCGGCACCGAGAGCACCACGCGACGCGTCAGCCCCACCCCGGCCAGCGCGCTATCGGTAACGCCCTGAAATCCGCCGCCGTCCGGCGAAACGATCACGTGATGCAGCGAGCTGAATTGCGCCGGCGTCGGCGGTTTTTTCAGTTGCGGATGGCCGGTCCGGCCGACCAGCACATAACGTTCGGCAAACAGCACGCGGTGACGCAGCTCCGGCGGCGAACAGTCGCGGGTATGAAATGCCAGATCGATCTTGCCCTGCTCCGCCTGGCTGGCGAGACGCGACGGCGCCGTTTCAAAAACCGCCAGCCGGCTATGCGGCGCGGCGGCGCGCAGGCCGGCCAGCGCGGGCAGCACAATGGTCGATTCCCCGTAGTCGGACGCGGCGACGCGCCACGTCTGGCTGGCCTTTCCCGGCTCAAACGGATTGGCCGGCGAGACGGCGCGTTCGAGCGCCGCCAGCGCCTGGCGCAGCGGCGCGCGCAGTTCGTCCGCTCTGGCCGTCGGCCGCATGCCGCGCGGCCCGGGCAACAATAGCGGATCGCTAAAAAATTCGCGCAGCTTCGCCAGCTGTACGCTGACCGACGGCTGAGACAGATTCAGACGCCGCGCCGCACGGGTGACGTTATGCTCGACCAGCAGCGCGTCCAGGGTCAGCAACAGGTTGAGATCCAGCCGGGCTAAATTGTGCATATTTTTCCTTCATCATGCGGGATATCGGCGCGACGCCGCCATTAACCGGAGTAAGCGTCCGCGCTTCCCGCAGCTCTATGGTATTAATAATAACAATAGCTGATATTTCAGTAATTCATTTCAGTTATACATGCTCTCTCCCTACCCTGCATCTGTAACTTACATGGAGATATCGTTATGAATGTTTTGATTGTCTATGCTCATCCAGAACCGCGCTCGCTGAACGGTTCGCTGAAAGCGTTCGCCGTCCAACGTCTTGAAGCGGCCGGACACAACGTACAGGTATCGGACCTGTATGCCATGGGCTGGAAAGCGACGCTTGACGCCGGCGACTACCCGCAAAGACCTGACGGCGAGCCTTTTAACCCGATGAGCGATTCGCAACGGGCCTACGAACAGGGAACACAACGCCCCGATATCAGCAAAGAGCAGGAAAAACTGCGCCGGGCGGATGCGGTTATCCTGCAGTTCCCGCTGTGGTGGTTTTCTATGCCGGCAATCCTCAAGGGCTGGGTGGATCGCGTCTATGCGTATGGATTCGCCTATGGCGTTGGCGAGCACTCCGAACGCCACTGGGGCGATCGCTATGGCGAAGGCGTGATGACGGGAAAACGGGCGATGTTGATGGTGACGGTCGGCGGCTGGATATCGCACTACAGCGCGCGCGGCATCAGCGGCCCGATAGACGATCTGCTGTTTCCGATCCAGCACGGAATACTGTATTACCCCGGCTTTGACGTCCTGCCGCCCTTTGTGGTTTATCACACCTCTCGCACAGACGACGCGCGCTTTACCCAACTGAGCGCGGAACTCGGGCAGCGGCTGGATAGCCTGTGGGACACACCGCCCATCCCCTTTCGCCCGCAGAACGGCGGAGACTATACGATCCCGGATCTCACGCTGAAAGCGAACATCGCGCCCGGACAATCAGGCTTCCCGATCCACCGCCGCCAGCGTCCGGACGTCTGCGGCTGACGCCGTCCCGCGACGGCGCCGCGCCGCAGGCCTGGCGCTTAGCCGTGCGGCGGGAAGTAGCTTTCAATCTCGCTAAAGCCCATGGCGTCGTCCAGCGCGCTAAAAGATTCGCCGGTTTTCACCTGCTGCGCGGCGCGGATAAACGCGCCCAGCGCCAGCCGGGATAACGACGAACCGACGCTGATCCGCTTCACGCCCGCCTGCGCCAGCTGCGCCATGCTGAAGGTGGCGCCAGCAATGCCGGCGATGACGTTAACCGGCTTAGCAAGCGAACGGCATACGGTCTGAATAGCGTCTAAATCCCGCAGGCCGGGCGCATACAGCACATCCGCGCCCGCTTTTTCAAAGGCCTGCAGCCGACGAATGGTATCGTCGAGATCCGGTTTGCCCCACAGATAGTTCTCGCAGCGCGCGGTCAGCACAAAATCCTGCGCCAATGCGCCGCACGCCTCGGCTGCGGCCTGAATACGCTCGACCGCAAGCTGAAAATCATAAATCGGCCGATCGGCACGCCCGGTATAATCCTCCAGCGAACCGCCGGCCAGCCCCGTCGCGGCGGCGGCGCGGACCGTTTCCGCCACGCTCTCCGGGCTGTCGCCGAATCCATTTTCGAGGTCGGCGGAAACCGGCAGCGTCGTCGCATCGACCAGCGTCCGACAATGCGCCAGCACCGTCTGCCGATCAACCTGCCCCTCGCGAACGCCCATAGAAAAAGACATGCCCGCGCTGGTTGTCGCCAGCGCCTGGAATCCCATCGCCGCCAGAATACGCGCCGTGCCGACATCCCACGGATTAGGGATAATGAATGCGCCTTGCCCCTCATGTAACTGTCTGAAAATACTTCCGATACTCGTCATACATTCTCCGGATGCGTCCGCCGGGCGGCGTTCGCGAGCCACCTTCCGCCCACATGATATCGGCCTTTATCGCATATCCGGTGGACCGGCGCCGTTTATTTTTTTCGCCCGATCGCCAACCAGCCAACGGCGTTGCGACGGCTGACGCGAAGATTCGCGCGCGGGATAACGGAGCGGCGTCGCCAATCGTTTTAGCGCGCTGCGCGCCGCCGCCGGAAAAATGAGGCTATTCAGCCTCGCTGCACGAATACGGCGCCGCCGACGATCATACCGGCGCCAATAATTCTCATCAGCGATGCCGGGCGGGCGGGAAATCCCATCAGCGCAAAATGGTCAAAAAAAACCGAAATGCCCATCTGGCCGGCAATCGCCAGCGCGATAAAGGTCGCCGCGCCCAGCGACGGCGCCACCAGCGTGGCCAGCACCAGAAAAGCGACGCCCATCGCGCCGCCGCACCAGCTCCACCACGGCGCCTGCGCCAGGGTCTGGGGCGCCGGCAACGGCACGCGAAAAAATAGCATCAGCATGCCCATCAAAGTAATGCTGACCAGCGCGGAGACCAGCGCCGCCGTTAACGGATACCCTACCAGACGACTCATTTCAGCATTCGCGCCCGCCTGCAGAGGCAGCGCGGCGCCCGCGAGGATCGCCAGCAAACACGCCCCCAGTTGTCCCAGTGACATTTTCTCTCTCCTGCCCGCTTGTCGATAGCAGCCACTATAATTATTCTTATTTATTATTTTAAATTCTTTTAATAGACCACAATCATGCACAAAATGAATAATCTACGCCGGTTCGATTTAAATCTGCTGGTCGTACTGGAAGCATTACTGATTGAACGTCACCTGACGCGGGCGGCGCAGAGGCTTTCGATGAGTCAGCCGGCGGTCAGTCATGCCCTAAAGCGTTTGCGCCAGCAGCTGGAAGATGAATTATTTGTACGTAGCGCCGGTGGATTACAGCCGACCCGCAAGGCGCTGGCGCTGGCAGACCCGCTGTACGAGGTACTGGACGGCGTGCGGACGCTGACCGGCCGGCGCACGACGTTTAATCCGGCGGCGGAAACGCGGCTGTTTCGCATCGCGCTCTCGGACTATGGCGTGTCCCTTATCCTGCCGGGAGTCCTGCAAAAAATGCGTCGTCTGGCGCCGGACTGCCGCCTGTTGTGCCTGCCCGCCGCGCATGGCGCAATCCCCTCGCAGCTCAGCAACGGCGATATCGATCTGGCGCTGTGCGTTAACCCGGCCCCCAACCCGAGCCTGCGCTCGGCGCCCCTGTTTACCGAACGCTGGCTGTGCATGGCCGATGCCCGGGCCGGCAAGGCCGACCGGCTGACGGACTGGCTGAACCGTCCGCATCTGCTGATTTCCGCCGACGGCGAAGATCAATCCAGTCTCGACGCCCTCCTCGCCCGGCAGGGCAAACGACGCCACATCGCCGCCGTGGTGCCCCACTACACGGCGGCCACGCGCCTGCTGGCCGGCACCGATTTAATTTTAACGCTGCCGGCGCGGCTGGCGCATAATCCGGCAGCGTCGCTGATCGCCTTCGCCCCGCCGCTGCCGCTGGAAGAATTTGACTACGGACTGATCTGGCATGCGCGCAGCGACGGCGACGAGGGGCACCGCTGGTTGCGCGACCTGTTTAGCGAGCGATAAAACGCGGGCGCGCAGCCGCCGACACGGGCAAGCCGACGGATATGCGGTTGCGTATCAGAATAAGGGGCATGACCTCCACGTCCGCCACGTTCACCGTAACGATTTCTCCCCCGCTCAGATAATCAGAGGGTAACCGCAGACTGAATTCCCGGCGGTACGTACAGAGGGTATGGTTAAACGCCGTGCGGCTCGATGCCCATTTCCGCGCTCAGCCAGCGAACGTATTCACTCAGCGCCTGCTCGTCTCTCTGGCAGTAGGCCCATTTTTGGTAACGCTGTACGGTGATGAAGCCGGCCTGGCGCAGTAAATCAATATGCCGGCTGGCCGTTGGCTGGGCGATCTTCAGCGCGCCGGCGATCAGCGTGACGCATACGCCGAACGCCTGCGGATCGGCCGACCATTGATGAGTGAAATGCCGATTGGGATATCTTAGCAAGCGAAGTATTTCCAGCCGCTGCTCGCTGGCCAGCGCCCTAATCTGGGTTGATCGATTTATCATGCTCTGTATCATATAGTCATTTAGCTAAAAGTGGATTTAATAAGAATAGCATGCTGGAACTCAAACAAAACTTCATTTTTGAACAACAACGCGTGGCGTGGGGATGTATGGGACAAGGTCCCGCGTTGGTATTGATTCACGGCACGCCCTTTTCCTCTCAGGTCTGGCGGCGCATCGCACCGCTGCTGACGCCTTACTGGACGGTATATTATTACGATATGCCCGGTTACGGACAGTCGCAAAAGTTCTCCGGCCAGCAGGTTTCTCTCGGCGTGCAGGATCGGCTGCTGGCGCAGTTGTTCCAGGCGTGGGGATTAACGCGGCCCGACGTACTGTGCCATGATTTCGGCGGCGCGACGGCGCTGCGCGGCTATTTCCTGCAGGGACTGCGCTATGCCTCGCTGACGATTTTCGACGCCGTCGCGCTGGCGCCCTGGGGTTCGCCCTTCGTCGCCCACGTGAAAAAACATCAGCAGGCGTTCAGCGGTTTGCCGGAATATGCGCACAATGCGCTGCTGAAGGCTTATCTGCAGGGCGCCGTTTACCGTCCGTTGTCCGAAGAGGCGCTGTGCATCTATATGTCGCCGTGGCAGGGCGACACCGGACAGGCCGCCTTCTATCGGCAAATTTCCCAGATGGAGCAACGCTTTACCGACGAAATCGAACCCGCTCTCGCCCCGCTCGATTGCCCGGTCCATGTCCTGTGGGGAGAACACGACCAATGGATACCGCCGGCAATCGGCGAGCGCCTGGCGCGGCTCATCAGCCGGCGGCCGTTAACCCGCATCAAACACGCCGGCCATCTGGTGCAGGAGGATGCGCCCGAGGCTATCGTGCAGGCGATGCTCGGTATGCGGTTAAATGCCCGGTGACGCGATTCAGGCGCCAGCCCGCGGCCCCGCCCCTACAGGGAGTAACGCGCCGGCTTGCCCGCGCGAAGCGAGTGCCACGCCAGACGCAGACTCACCCGCCGCGAGCGTCAATTGGCGCGGATATGTTTCCCCGTCGTCTTCGGCGAGGATAAATATCGTTACAGATCATGTCGCTATTTCGCTCCCGCACAACGAGCGTCCGGCGCACAGGCGAAAACAGGCTTCGCCCGGCTTGTTTAGCCGACTCGCCGGCGTTCAGGCGCCGAACGCCGGCGGGAAAAGCACCCCGCAGACAACGTATTCACGCTGCGAGCGGCAATAACATTTTGCCGCTTATGGTTTCATTTTCTTACCATGAATTTACCTGACCCCGCCTTGATTGACTGGCGCAATAGTCCTATCGTCAAAGACTTGCCGCCGGCGGCATTAAACCGGCAGGCGCGCCAGATCGTGATAGAAGAGCGACGCGATCGTGATGGAAGAGCACACGACGCAGCTTATGCACACCGCATCAGGCGTTATACCAATCCTCAATCGGCTGTATCTGGTGACGCATCCGTCTCAACATCGCAGCGTTAATTTCAGGGACTCGCGTTGAGTCCGTCGTTTATTGATGGGAACTATGGCTAATCAATCGATTTCATCGTCAAAGGATGACCCGCGTCATCAAAATGACACCCCGCAGCAGAGCACCCCGGACAGCGGTTCGCCTGAACGCCAGAGACCCGGTAAGAAACCGCTGATTATCCTCGCGCTGGTGGTGGTGATTATGCTGGTGGTCGCCCTGTGGTTCTGGCTGACCACCCGCAATATCGAAACCACCGACGACGCCTTTACCGAATCCAACGCGGTCACCATCGCGCCGAAAACCTCCGGCTACGTCACGCAGCTGCGGGTGAAAGACAACCAGCGCGTAAAACAGGGCGATCTGCTGGTGGTGATCGACCCGCGCGACAATACCGCTCAGCGCGACCAGGCTCAGGCCCAGTTGGGGCTGGCGATTGCCCAGCTGCATCAGGCTCAGGCGGCGCTGGATCTGGCGAAGGTTCAGTATCCGGCGCAAAAAGATCAGGCGCTGGCTCAGATGGAGAAAGCGCAGGCCAATTTACTTAACGCGCAGGAAGATGATAAGCGGCAGCGCGGCGTGGATCCGCGCGCGACATCGCAGCGCAATATCGATGCGGCCGGCGCGCAGTTAAGAAGCGCGCGCGCGGAACTGGCAAGCGCCAAAGCGCAGGTGGAAATCGCTTCGCAAATCGCACTGCAGATCCGCCAGCAGGAAACCGCCGTCGAAGCGCGTCGGCAGCAGGTTGAGCAGGCGCAGGCGCAGCTCAATACCGCGAATCTTAATCTTGCCTACACCGAAGTGCGCGCGCCCTATGACGGCTTTATCACCCGACGTAACGTACAGGTCGGCAGCCTGGTGCAGGCCGGCAGCTCGCTATTCTCATTGGTTTCGCCGGATGTATGGATCGCCGCCAACTTTAAAGAGTCGCAGCTGCAACGCATGCGGCCGGGCAATAGAGTCGACATCTCGGTGGATGCCTGGCCGGATTTGAAGCTGCAGGGTCATGTCGACAGCGTCCAGATGGGTTCCGGCTCGCGTTTTTCCGCCTTCCCGGCCGAAAACGCCACCGGTAACTACGTGAAGATTGTGCAGCGCGTGCCGGTAAAAATCGTTATTGATAAAGGACTGGATCCGAATCAACCGCTGCCGTTGGGCCTGTCGGTTGAGCCGAAGGTGACGGTGGAATGAGCCAGAGTCAGAGCTGGCGACCGGCCAGTAACCCCTGGCTGGTCGCCATTACGGTGACGCTCGCCGTGTTCATGGAGATCCTGGACACGACCATCGTTAACGTCGCCCTGCCCCATATGGCCGGTTCCCTCTCCGCCAGTTATGACGAATCCACCTGGGTGTTAACCTCATATCTGGTGGCCAACGGCATTGTGCTGCCGATTTCGGCCTTCCTGAGCAGGGTATTCGGCCGCAAACAATTCTTCCTGATCTGTATTGTGATGTTTACCATCTGCTCTTTCCTGTGCGGTATCGCCACCGAGCTGTGGCAAATCATTCTCTTCAGGGTGCTGCAGGGCTTTTTCGGCGGTGGCTTACAGCCGACGCAGCAATCGGTGCTGCTGGATTATTTTAAACCGGAAGATCGCGGCAAGGCGTTCGGCCTGTCGGCGATTGCGATCATTGTCGCCCCGGTGTTCGGCCCGACGCTGGGCGGCTGGATCACCGATAACTACAGCTGGCGCTGGGTTTTCTTTATCAATGTCCCGGTCGGCATTTTCAGCGTGCTGGCCATCTATCAACTGCTGGAAAACCCGCCGTGGGAACGCAAGGTGGCGAAGGATAAGCTCAGTATCGACTATATCGGCATCGGCCTGCTGACTCTCGGACTGGGCTGTCTGCAGATGATGCTCGACCGCGGCGAGGATGACGACTGGTTCCACTCCAACTTTATTATTACCTTTGCCGTGCTGACGACGATTGGCCTGATCGGGGCGGTCTATTGGCTGCTGTACGCCAAAAAACCGGTGGTCGATCTTTATTGCCTGAAAGATCGCAACTTCGCGGCGTCTTGCGTGCTGATGGCCGGCATGGCGATGATTCTGTACGCCAGCGCGGTGGTGATCCCGCAGTTGGCGCAGCAGGATTTAGGCTACACCGCTACCTGGTCGGGGATGATCCTCTCGCCGGGCGCCGTACTGGTAGTGTTGACCATCCCGATAGCGTTAAAGCTGATGCCGCTGGTGCAGACGCGCTGGATGATCGCCGGCGCTTTCACCACGCTGGCGGCCTCCTTTGTTTATTCGTCCATGCTGGCGCCGAATATCAATTTCACCACGCTGGTGCTGATGCGCAGCGCGCAAACCATCGGACTCGGCTTCCTGTTTGTGCCGCTGACCACCATTGCGTTCGTCACCATTCCCCAGAGGCTGAATGCGGACGCGTCGGCGCTATTGACCATGTGCCGCAACGTGGCCGGCTCAATCGGCATTTCGCTATCCACGGCGATGATTACCGAACGGCAGCAGGTACACAGCGCTCATCTGGTGCATAACATGTCCACGCTAAACGAGCCGTTCAATCTGACGATAGAACGCTGGGCCCAGGCGATCAAAGACTTCTCCACCATGGCGGGCGATCCCATCGCCCTGGCCACCGGCCAAATGTATAAAGAGATGATCGTTCAGGCCCGCATGCTGGCCTACATCGACGTTTTCAGGGGTCTTAGCATTATCGCCCTGCTTCTTATTCCTTTTTGTTTACTGCTTGCGCCGATCAAGAGCAAAGGCAGTGCGGGAGCACACTGACATGAGGGTATCTTCGTCATTTTCCTATTCACGATCCGGCATGTGGCTGGCGGCCTTACTGACGCTGTCGGCCTGTTCGGTCGGGCCGGATTATCAGGCGCCAGCCCCCGCCACGCCCGGTAAGTTCAACGGCCTTGACTCGGACAGCGCGTCAAAACCGCAGGCGACGGTCACCGATCCCGACTGGTGGAAATCATTTAATGATGCGCAGCTCGATAGCCTGATCGATCGGGCTATCGCCGGCAATCTGACGCTGCAACAGGCGGTGCTGCGTATTGCCGGTTCGCGTCAGCAGCTCAATCAGGCGCGCGGCGTCTGGCTGCCGTCGGTCAACGGCAACGCATCGGCGCAACGGCGACAGTTGGGCATGAAAGGGCTGCTGGAGTCCCACGATGTCTACAGCAAGGTGGATCAGGCTAATCCCAACCTGAGTTCGGCGCTCGATAGCCTGACCCAGCCGGTCGGGCTGTATCAGGGCAGTTTCGATGCCGCCTGGGAACTGGATCTGTGGGGCAAAGTGCGCCGTCAGGTCGAGATGGCCGACGCACAGCAGCAACAGTCGATCGAGAACCGTAACGATGCGCTGGTTTCGCTGGAGGCGGAAGTCGCCAGAACATGGTTGCAACTACGCGGCGCGCAGGCCGCCAGCCAGACGCTGGCCAGCCAGATTGAGATCGCGCAGCAGACGCTGGATCTGACGCAAAGCCAGCAACGCAACGGTCTGGCGCCGCAGATGAACGTGGAAAACGCCCGCGCCCAGCTCAGTTCTCTGCGCGCGCAGTTGCCGCAGTATCAGGCCCAGATACGCCAGGCGATGAACGGCCTGGCCGTGCTGATCGGCCAGCCGCCGGGCGCGCTGGATAGCGAGCTGGCGGCGGAGAAATCCCTGCCGGCGTTGCCCAAAACGGTGCCGGTCGGCGTACCGTCCACGCTGGCCAGACGCCGGCCGGACGTGCGCGAGGCGGAAGCGCAGCTTCACGCCGCCACCGCCAATATCGGCATCTCCGTCGCGCAGTTGTTCCCCGACCTGTCGCTCACCGGCCAGTTCGGCGTCCGCAATACCGATTTCAGCTATCTGGATAACTGGAGCAGCCATTTTTATAGTTTTGGCCCGTCCGTTTCGCTCCCGATCTTTCAGGGCGGCAGGCTGGTCTCCGGCGTCAGGCTGGCGCGCGCGGAGCAGGCCAGCGCGGCGCTCGGCTATCGTCAGGCGGTGTTGACCGCTCTACAGGATGTGGAGAATGCGCTGGTGAGCTACCGCACCGATCAGCAGCAGGTCGAAGAGCTTGATCGTAGCGTCGACGCGCTGCAAAACACGTTTGAGCTGGCCGGCGACGGCTACCGCAACGGCCTGTCGTCGTTTATTGACGCGCTGGACGCACAACGCCAGCTGGCGCAGGCGAAACAGCAGGCTATTCAGGCCCGCATACAGTGCAGTCTGGATCTGGTGGCATTGTATAAAGCGCTGGGCGGCGGCTGGGAACCTTATCAGCAGGTTAAACTGCCCGAATACCCGGTATTCGGCCCGGCCGACGGCCAGCATGGCTAACGGCGCGTTTTTGCCGCGGACGGCGGCGCCTGTCACCGACGCCGGACGACTTCGTTTTCCCGCAGGCGCGCATCGCGGCAAATGCCCGCCGGCGCGGGCATAGCGGAAATGAAGATGCGCAGCGAGCAGCGGCGGTTAATACAGGATTGCGCCGGCTGATCAGCGACGCTTTCTTTCATCCTGCAGCTTAGCCGCTATCTCGTTCGGCGCCGGCGCATAATGCTTAAAGGTCATCGTATACGTGGCGCGTCCCTGGCTCATGGAGCGCAATACGGTGGAATAGCCGAACATGTCGGACAGCGGAACATCGGCGCTGATGACTTTGCCGCCGCCGACCATGCTGTCCATTCCCTGCACCATGCCCCGGCGGGACGACAAATCGCCCATTACCGTTCCGGCATACTCCTCCGGCGTTTCAACCTCTACCGCCATGATCGGTTCAAGAATCACCGGACTGGCCTGCTTGCAGGCTTCCCGAAAACCAAAAATGGCGGCCATTCGGAACGCCTGCTCGGACGAATCGACATCGTGGTAAGAACCGAAGGTCAGGTGCACCTTCACATCGACAATCGGGTAACCGGCCAGCACGCCGCTATTCAGCGCCTCTTCCACCCCTTTGCGCACCGCGGGAATGTATTCGCGCGGTACAACGCCGCCTTTGATTTCGTCAAAGAAAGCGAATCCCAGGCCCGGCTCATTGGGTTCGACCGTTAACACAACGTGACCGTACTGGCCTTTACCGCCGGACTGACGCACAAATTTACCGTCGACGTCCGCCACGGCCTGGCGAACGGTTTCGCGATAAGCGACCTGCGGCCTGCCGACATTGACCTGCACGCCGAATTCACGCTTCAGGCGGTCGACAATGATGTCCAGATGCAGCTCGCCCATGCCGCCGATAATGGTCTGGCCGGACTCCTCGTCGCTGGCGACGCGCAGCGACGGATCTTCCGCGGCCAGACGCGACAACGCGATCCCCATTTTTTCCTGGTCCGCTCTGGTTTTAGGCTCCACCGCCTGACGGATCACCGGCTCGGGAAACGCAATGCGCTCAAGCGTGACGGGCGCGCTCGGATCGCACAACGTGTCGCCGGTGGTAACGTCTTTCAGTCCAACGCAGGCGGCGATATCGCCGGCGCGGATCTCATCGATTTCCTGCCGATCGTTGGCGTGCATCTGGACGATACGGCCAATGCGCTCCTTACGATCCTTGATCGGGTTGTAAACGCTGTCGCCCTTGCGCAGCACGCCAGAGTAGACGCGCACGAAAGTCAACTGGCCGACCCAGGGGTCGGTCATCAGTTTGAACGCCAGCGCGGAAAATTTTTCGTCGTCATCCGGCCGGCGCGCGGCGGGATTGCCGTCCTCATCCACGCCGCCGACCGGCGGCACGTCCAGCGGCGAAGGCATGAGTTCGATAAGCGCGTCGAGCATACGCTGCACCCCTTTATTTCTGAATGCCGAACCGCACAGCATCGGCTGAATCTCGCCCGCGATGGTGCGCAGACGCAGCCCCTCGGTGATCGCCGCCTCGCTCAGTTCGCCGCTCTCCAGATATTGATCCATAAGCGTCGCGCTGGCTTCGGCGGCGGCTTCGACCATCTTTTCGCGCCACTCTCGCGCCGAGGCCGCCAGTTCGTCCGGGATCGCCTGCCAGCTAAAGGTCATGCCCTGGGTGGCGTCGTCCCAGATAATCGCTTTCATCTTGCGCAGATCGACCACGCCCCTGAAGTTATCTTCGGCGCCGATCGGAATGACGACGGGCACCGGGTTGGCGTTAAGTCGTTCCACCATCATCTGACGCACGCGAAAGAAATCGGCGCCGATACGGTCCATTTTGTTGACGAAAGCCAGACGCGGCACCCGGTATTTATTCGCCTGGCGCCAGACGGTTTCTGACTGCGGTTGCACCCCGCCGACGGCGTCATACACCATGACGGCGCCGTCGATCACGCGCATAGAGCGCTCCACTTCAATAGTGAAATCCACGTGGCCGGGGGTGTCGATAATATTGATGCGGTGGCGGGGAAAAGATCCGTCCATGCCCTGCCAGAAGCAGGTGGTGGCGGCCGATGTGATGGTAATCCCGCGCTCCTGCTCCTGCGCCATCCAGTCCATGACGGCGGCGCCATCGTGCACCTCGCCGAGTTTGTGGCTCACCCCGGTGTAGAACAGAATACGCTCGGTGGTCGTGGTTTTACCGGCGTCAATGTGGGCCGAGATACCGATATTGCGATAGCGTTCTATGGGAGTATAGCGAGACATGGTTATTTCCTTCTTTCGTACGGTTTTCCCGCCGCCGCGCTGGACGGCGCGCGACGCGACGGGGTTGAATGCAACCACATAGTACGACTACAATAGTACAATTAATTCATAACTACAATCGGCAACGCGTCGTCATCGCCTGATGCGCTCATCGTCCTCCCGGCGCGGCGGCGTAAACCAAACCGGCGCGCGCTAACGCCGCCAAAGAGCGCGGCGCACGGCTGGGCGCGGCCGGTCGGTTATGGCAAACTATGCCCATCGCATTCGCACCGCAGGAAAACGGCGCTCAGGCAAATCGCTTGATCGAACAGAATTCCGGGCTGACGGCGGCAATACCGTCGGCCCGCGGCGCCGCAGGGGCGGACGGGTTCTGTCGATTCGCTCGCCGCGTGCAAGAGAAAAGAGACGGGGTCGCGCGGCCAGACAATGCGTTTGTCGCGCGCAAGCCACTGCCGGAAAACAAGCAATAACAGGATTATTCATGATTCCAAACCATCCCGACCGCGAACAAATTCGACTGGAGAATGTGCTGACGGCCCTGGGCAACCCGCTGCGTCTGGCCGTCGTGCGCGCCCTGGCCGTGGAGGGCGAGCGCGCCTGCGGCTCGCTGCTGCAGGGACAGTCTAAGTCCACTATGACCCATCACTGGCGCGTGCTGCGCGACAGCGGGGTTATCTGGCAGCGACCCTATGGCCGGGAAAACCTGCTGTCGCTGCGGCGCGACGATCTCAATGCGCGTTTCCCGGGCCTGCTTGACTCGCTGCTGGGCGCGCTGGAGAACGATGCGGTCACCGCGCAGACGACCGCGCGGCATCTACTTAATCCGCTACCCTGACGTTCCCTTTTCCGTCAGCATCAGGCTGAGCAACCGTACGACCCGCCAGTTGCAGCTCACCCCGGAAAGCTGTGCGTGTGACGAGCGCGGCGCGCGCATCCTCGCCGATCTGGATTGGAACGGAGCCGCCGCGCAGATGGCTGCGGCTTAACGCCAGCGTGCCGCCAGGCCACCATTTTCTGCTGCCGCTGGTGCCGGCGTTTCTGCGCCGTTATCCCGACTTCAATCTGGATATCGTGCTGACGGATAAAATTATCGACCTGCCGGAACAGCGCACCGACGTGGCGATACGCATCGGTCCGCTCAAGTACTCAAACCCGATCGCGTACAAGCCTGGTCAGATGCGCACGATGATTGTCGGTTCCCCAGCCTATTTGCGCGCCACGGCACGCCGCTCAGCCCGGACGAACGGCAATAGCACAATCTGATCACGGAAAACTACGCGCGTGCGCAACAAAACTGGCCGATGCAGCCTGGCGAGCGAGAGGTGCTGGTAGTCCCCGTCGGCAACGTCCAGGCCAGCGACAGCGAAGCGCTGCGGCGTTTAGCGCTGACCGGTCAGGGACTGGTTCGTCAGGCGGAGCTTCAGGTGCGCGAGGAAATTACGGCGGGGAGACTGATTCCCATACTGGGGGGCTGGAACGCTGGCGGCATCGAAGAAATTTATGCGGTGTTCGTGAGGCAATGTGGTTCTCCCCTCCCTGTGCGTGCGCGCCCTGCTAAATAGCTTCGCGCATTGATGTTTCACTTTTGACCATGCCACAGCGCGTAACTGATGATAAGAACATTTAAATAATCATTAAAAACAGTTGATTGTGATTTAATCATAATATCGTTGTCACTCAACCTGCAGGGCAAGTGTAGCGCGATTATGCGAGGCTATTTAGACTTTTTGATGGAGAGGGTGACCCTCTGATCGCGCGACGCCGAGAGCCGGCATAGCTAACTTTTCCGGCCGTCATACAGGGAAATCATGTTAGCATTTCCGGTTATTGCCGGGGTTAAACAATTAAGGAGCCGGGATGAATAAACTTGATAATCTCACCGCAATGATGGTGTTTGCCAACGTTGTCGAAACCCTGAGCTATACCGAAGCAGCCAATCAGCTGAATATCTCCAAATCAGCCGTGAGTAAAGAAATTTCTCAGCTTGAAATAAGGTTAGGCGCCAAACTGTTACAGAGAACCACCCGCAAAATTCAGGTCACTGAACTGGGATTAACCTACTACCAGTACTGCCATCGTATCCTGCAGGAAATAAAAAATTCGGAACAATTCATCAGGCAGGTTCATGAGGATCCCGTTGGTAGTTTGCGTATTGCCGCGCCGGTCACGTTTGGCTCTCAGTGCGTAATGCCCGTTGTGAATCAGTTTATTAAGAACAATATTCACATTACCGTCGATCTCGATTTAACCGACCGGCCGATTAATATAGAAGATGAACATTATGATGTAGCTATTGCGATTGACCGTGAATTTCCGCCAAACGGCTCTTTTAAACCACTGATTGATATTGAGTGGGGCCTGTATGCCAGTGAGAAATATCTTCGCACCTGTCCTGATATTACCCACCCTGATCAATTACCGCGCCATGACTATATTTTGTTTCGCGGCAATGCGCACACCATTGCTTTACCCTTTCATAAGGATAAGCAGAGAATAGATGTAGAAGTACACTGCCGGTTGCGGGCAAATAACAGCACCGCGCTATTAAATGCCGCGCTGGATAATCTCGGCATTGCCTACCTGCCGGCCTATATTACCGATGAGCACGTACAAAACGGCAGTATTATCCGGTTGCTGCCGCACTGGCAAATGGAGGTCTACAAATCCTGGGCGATGTTTAAACAGTCGCAGTTCAACTCGCCGCGCATCAGTCTTTTTGTCGATAGCCTGCAAAATACGCTGCGCACGCGCGCAGCTCAGTAGTAATTGCCGTGGCGATGGTCCCAACTGGGGAAAATATCGCTCATGATGGCCATAATCTGATTCACCTGCAGACCTTTACGAATCAGCATCGGACAAGGCGCGACGCCACGCTGACCATGCTGTTCCGGCACCAGTTTCCCTGCTTCGTCGACCAGCGAGACCATCACGCCCTGCTCATAACGCGTTTCATCCGACTCATTAGGCTGGATGGATTTGACATAATCGTTGGCGGCAATAATCAAATCCGCACGCTGCGCAATACGGTCGCCGATACCTTCTACCATCCCGCGGTTGCCCTTACCGGAGGGATTGGCGGAACTGGCAAACGAAAAGCGGCCTTTTTGCCATAGCGCACGGGCGATATTTTCGCCAGGCGTGCCAAATCTGATGACAAAGCAGCTGGTTTGTCGGCCGTCCATCATCAGCGCCTGACTGCCGTCATCCGGGATTAACGCTTTGCCTTCCTCTTTCCAGGGCAAAATACAGCCCAGCAAAATATCCTGCCGCCAGTGGCGTTCATATAAACGCTCAATTTCCGGCGTCATTTGCGCCAGGGCTTTCACCTGCTCCAGCGACCCGCACAGCACTACGCCCGGTTTATTCCGTTTGCGCTGTTTAGCTTCGAATTTACGCTCCAGCCCTTCGGCATCCGAAGTCATAATAATGTATCCGACTTTGGTCGGGCTGACGATCATTCCTCCCTTGCCGGATAAAATATCCACGGCTTCCGGCTGAATGCCGCCGTTCCAGTTAATCGTTTTCTCTTTCATTTTAATCTTCACCCATCATCGTTGCGCTGATTAAAAAAATAAACAGCAATAAGTTAATCAATCATTAGTGAGCACGGCGGCGCAGGCGCGCCATTTATTCGCCAGAAAAAAATGCGATAAAAAATAGTTCAAACCACTCCAGCCTAAATAATTCGCCCCGCAGTTCAAAACACTATCGTCCTGAACTGCGTGATGCGCTGGCGTTTTACCGGCATACGCATCGATGCGCACGGTAACGCAACCGGCGAATATGCGTCGATCAACTCAGGTAAATAATGCGCATAAGCTATGGGTGTGTCCCGTAACTGTTTTTTGTACAGATCAGCATTGTTATAACCGTGCAAAAAACACCGTTAAGCGATAAAAATAGTCCTGAAAACGCTCAACATTCAACCCAAAATCACATTCCGGAAATGATTACCAAATCACTTTTTGGTATGCCGGGAGGTTAAGGGACACCCCCTAACGTTACCAGCGCATCTGCAAGCTGAATTCTGACGGAAATAAAAAATTCCACTATTTAATGGTTATTACCCGTTCTTCTTTTCGCTACATTGGCGATTATCATAACCTGTCATCGGCGGTTAACAACCAATACCGACATTTACCCGGCATTGTTTCCGCCAGGAAACAATAGTGCCCGTTATCCCCATATTATTCCCATCCATTAATACGGATATAGCGTCGGCGCCGCTACGGGCAGTCAGCCACTGATCGCTATCGGTGATCGGACCCACTGCCCTCAGGTTCGGCTATTTATACTCGTCATAGTGCAAATTGCAGGTACGCGGGTCTATCTCAGCCATGACAGAGTCCATTGATCTGCCTGTATGCGCCGACGTCTTTGCGCCGAAAAGACGATCCGGTCGCCTGATGAGCTCGACTATATTTTGAAGATCCGCACGCGGGATAACCAGAGCTTCAACCGTCTGCACGCCGAACAGTTGCTATTCCTGCCGGGCGTACGTCAGGTTCGCTCGTTTATCGGGCTGCGGGAAGTGCTTTCCACCACACAACTGACATTTTGAGCCGCCAGCCGTACAAGCCGGCGGCAGGTAACGGCGACGGCCCGCGGCAAAATATGCTTGCCTCATCGCGCCCGCCTCTTTTATCCTTTGATCGTCAATCAGATGTATCACTGTTAACGGACTAACATTTTATGCCTGCCAGCCATACCCTCACGGACGGTCTGTTGGCCCCGCGCCGCGCCGCACGCTCATCCCTGCCGGTCAGTCACGCGCGGTATCCTGCCCGCGTCTGTTTCATCCGCTCCGCCCGGCCCGACGCTCTGCATGACCGGCCGTTGTCCCGCGCGCCGTCCGACCCGGCGCAGGCCTGACCCATGGCCGCTGACCTGACCGCCGCCCGCGCCGGCGACCCGCTGGTGCATACCTCCCTGCTCGCTGATTTCGCCGCCGGCCTGACCGAAGGCCTTATCTACACCGCCGTGTTTGCCGCCGCCGGCGCCATGGCGGGCACCGGACTCGGCGCCGTCGCCGGCCTTGCGCTGCTGGCCGGCGCCATGACCAGCGGACTGCCCGAAGCCGCCGGAAATCTCGTCGCCTCCGGCGTCGACGCCGCCCTCGATTTCTTCGGCCTGCGCGGACCGCCCGACGCCACCATCACCAGCGGCTCTCCCGACGTGCACATCATGGGCAAACCCGCCGCGCGCGCCGCCGGCACCGTCAGCCACGACGTGCTCAACGCGCCCGACGGCGATGAAGACGGCCCCGGTCCCGCCGCCTTCGCCATGATGCTGGCCGGCAGCCTCGCCGCTTCCCTGCATTTCGCCGCCCGCAACCCGCAGGCCGCCGCCGCGGCGCTGCTCGACGGCGCCGGCAGCCTGCTGAAGGACGGACTCAGCGCCCTGACCCCGGCCAGCCTCTCCGCCCTGGCCAGAGAGACCTGGGCCGACCTGACCCAGCCCGTGACGGAAAGCGCCAGCCCGCACGCCATTCCCGCGTCGCACGACACCGTGCTGTGCCAGAAAAGCCACGTCATCACCGGCCCCGGCAACTTCATCGCCGAAGGCTCGAAAAAGGTCCTGATTAACGGCCAGCCGGCGGCGCGGCGCGGCGACCGCAGCACCTGCGAAGCCACCATCCAGCCGGCGGAGAGCCCGCGCGTGCGTATCGGCGGCGGCAGTATCGTGGTGCGCGATATCCGCAGCGGCCGCAACATCATGATGTATATGCTCGGCGCCATTATCGGCTCGCTGGGTGTCGGCGAACTGAGAAACCTGTTTTCCTGCGTCAGTCTGCGCCGCCTGAAAGTCCGGCTGCCCTGCCTGCTCGCCGGGATGGCGCTCAGCGAAAGCGCCGGCGCCCTGGCGGCGGTGGTCGCCGGCCGGGTGCATCCCGCCGCGCAGCAGACGCCGCACCCGGTGCATATCGCCACCGGCATCAAGCTGCTGGCCGGAGAGGCGGAGTGCGACTTCGCGCTGGACGGCCGTATGCCGCTGGTCTGGCAGCGCGTCTACCAGAGCGCGAACCCGGTATGCGGGGCGCTCGGCGCCGGCTGGATGCTGCCGTTCGAAACCCGCCTGCTGTGCCGGCCCGCGCAGGACGGGCAGCGGCAGTTCTTCTGGCGCGACCCGTCCGGCCGCGAATGCGGGCTGGGCGACGTGCAGCCGGGCACGGTGGTTTACTTTCAGGAAGACGGCCTGACGCTGTACTTCACCCGCCAGGGGGTCCCGGTGCTGCAGACGGACGACGGCGAATTTCAGCTGTATGAGCCGGACCCGCTGCGCGACGGCGAATGGCGGCTGCTGCAGACCGCCGACCGCCATATGAATCTCCGCCACTACCGCTATAACGACGCCGGCCGGCTGGTGCATATCCGCGACGATAACGACACGCTGGCCGCCAGGCTGAGCTATGACGCGCGGCACGGCCGGCTGAGCGCGGTGCATCAGGAATGCGAAGGCGAAAGCCGCCTGCTGGCGGAGTACCGCTACAATGAACGCGGGCAGCTCACCTCAGTGCGCGACGCGGACGGCATCGTCACGCGCCGTTATCAGTGGGATGCGGCCAGCGGCATGATGGCGGCGCACAGCCACGCCACCGGACTGACGCTGCGCTACGACTGGCAGCCGCCGGCGCAGGCGGACGGTCACTGGCGGGTCTGCGGTTACCGGGTGCAGGATGAGGACGGGAACAGTCTGGAGCAGTGGCTGATTGACGCGGACGAAACCCGGCGCCGCGCCGCCGTCACCTGCCTGTCCGGCGGCAGCAGCGAACACCGCTGGGACGACCGTTGCCGCATCACCGCCTATACCGACCCGTACGGCGCGCGCTGGCAGTATGAGCAGGCGGATGAGGGCGAGCGGCTGCTGTCGGTCACCGACCCGGACGGCCGGCACTGGCGCTACGATTATGACGGACGCGGTAACCTGACCGGGGTGCACGACCCGGCGGGCGGTACGCATCTCACCACCTGGCACCCGGTCTGGGCCCTCCCGCTGACCGAAGTGCTGCCGGACGGCGCGGTATGGCGCTATGAATACAGTCCGCAGGGCGACCTGACGGCGCTCACCGCCCCGGACGGCGGCGTCACCCGCTTCAGCTATAACGACCGGGGCGACCTGCTGACGCGCACCGACGCCGGCGGCAGCACGCTGCGCCTGCGGCCGGACGCGCGCGGCCTGCCGGTGCGGTCGGAGGACTGCTCCGGTTACCCGTCGCATTACCGTTATGACGCCGCCGGCCGGCTGACCGCGGAGACCGACGCGCAGGGCAACGTCACCCGTTACGCCTGGAGCCCGGCCGGCCGCCTGCAAAGCGAGACCCGCCCGGACGGGCGCGAAACCCGCTATGAGTACGACGCGGCCGGCCTGCCGGCGGCGGAAATCACCGGCGGTCTGGCCGCGTACCGGGTCCGGCGCAACGTGCGCGGCCAGGTGGTGGCGGCCACCGGCCCGTCCGGCCGTCAGGTACGCCGGCACTATGACCGCTTCGGCCGGCTGACCGCGCTGGAAAACCCGAACGGCGAACGCTGGCGCTTCGAATACGACACCGGCCACCGGCTGCTGGCGCAGACTGACTACGCCGGGCGCGCCACCCGTTACACCTGGACCCGGCTGGGGCAGCCGGCGTCGGTCACCCGCGAGCCGCTGGCGCAGGAGGGCGCCGGCGCGCCGCTGACCAGCCGCTATGAGTATGATGCGCGGGGCCGCCTCACCGCGCGCGATACGGCGCAGCACCGGACGGAATACAGCTGGCGGCCGCGGGAGATACAGATACGCCGCACCGCGCTCAGCGCCTGGCGGCAGGCCCGGGCAGAGCGGCGCGAGTCGGACTGGGACGAGACGCTGGCCTTCGGCTATGACGCCGCCGGCAACCTGCTGTCGGAGGACAATCACGGCGGGCGCTGGCAGCACCGCTACGACATCGCCGGCAACCTGACCGCCACCACCCTGCCGGACGGACGCGAACTCAGCCGGCTGTACTACGGCAGCGGCCACCTGCTGCAGATGAGCCTGCGCGGCGCCGGCGGCACGCACGACATCGCCGGCTACCGGCGCGACCGGCTGCACCGGGAAATCAGCCGCACCCAGGGAGCGCTGACGCGGGACACCCGCTACGACAGCGCCGGCCGCGTGACGCTGCGCCGCACCAGCCGCGGCAACCGGCTGGTGCTGGAGCAGCGCTGCCAGTGGGACCAGACGGACCGGCTGGTGCAGCAGATACTGACCGACGGCGACGCCGCGCCGGCGGACAAATACCGGCGGCGCATGTGGGGCTACGACGCGGACGGCTGTCTGACGCAGGGTATCACCGGCCGTCAGGCGGAGCATTTTTACCACGACGCAGCGGGCAACCGCACGGACTCGCCGGGCGAAACGGTGTGGTGCGGCCTGCTGCAGCGCCTGAACGGCCTCCGGCTGTCATATGACGCCTTCGGCCGGCTCAGCCGGCGCTGCGGGCGCGACGGCACGGTGCAGCACTTCCGCTACGACGACGAACAGCGCGTCAGCGACGTGACGCTGGAAGGCCACCCCGAATACCGCCGGGCGGAGTACCGCTACGACGCGCTGGGCCGGCGCACGCACAAAATCCTGCACCGTCACGGCGAGGCCGGCGCCGATGCGGAGGTCATCACCTTCCTGTGGAGCGGAATGCGGCTGGCGGGCGAGCAGAGCAGCCGCACG
>NZ_VYKJ01000006.1 GCF_008710095.1 Affinibrenneria salicis | reverse complement strand
CCGCTTTCGAGCAGTAACGCTACAGCCCTGCGCTTGAACTCTGGGGTATATTGTTGTCTCGTCATAGTGACCTCGCTTTCGTTGACTGATTTGAAAACAAGGTGGGCGCTAAATCAAGGACAGATCAGGCTGCGATGCTCTCAACAAGGCGCGCGCTCTGATTCCTTGCTTTTTATAGACGATAAATAAATACCTGACAAAATAAATATTCCTCCGATTATCAGATAGCCACTGAGATATTCACCTAAAAATAGCGTCCCTAACACCATCGTCACAAGAGGAACGTTATTCATATAGGTAGAGGCGATACCTGCATCTATGAATTTCAAACCCCATGACCAAAAGAAAAACGATAAGATAGAACAAAAAACAATTAAATATAAAAACCCTAAGATAAGATTTAATGTAATGGTAATACTATATAACTTTGAATATTCACTGATACCCAGAGGTATCAGGAATAATGTTCCGAAGACAAAACCATAAAAAATAACTTTAAGTGGGTTTTTATTATTAGTTAAGACCTTAGTCAATATACTATACAAAGCAAAGGTAACCGTAGCCAGAAATGAATATAAATACCCAACATTAATGTTAATCAATGAGTTAAAATTAGCACTATCCAGTATAATTACCATTGAACCAATAAAAGCAATAATGAGCCCAGCAAGTTTAGTAAAGGTTACTTTTTCACCAAAGACAAAGAATGACATGATAAGTGTTAATGCGGGCACTAATGCTCTAATTAGGGATGAACTGGCCGTAGAAATATATAAAAGAGAAACATTTTCACTCCAGTAAAAGATCGTTACGCCCAGAAACCCCAGAATGGCATAATTCAATAACTCCCTAAAACTCACACGTAAAGAGGTTTTTTTAGTTATCGCAATATAAATATACAATAAAATAAACGAAAAAAAGAATCTTAATCCAGCAGTAGTGATGGGAGGAACATCTGCCAGTAAAATAACCTTAGTGAAAATGAATGAAGAACCCCATATAGACGTCGCCAGATACAAAGATAAATGTGCGCATAATTTTTTATTGTTAAGAATATTCATAACCCCCTCCCTAATTAGAAATCAAAATCAAACTTCTCATCACTTTGAGTAAGTTTATTTACTGGGGTTTTACTGGTAGTTTTTTCCTTTTCCCAGGGTTTACCTTCAAGATCAAGGCCGATTTCACCGGCCAGACTCTCAATAATTCCTGCTGGCGGTTGGAAATCTAAATCTGAGACTGCCTTACTACGCGTTATTTCACCTTTACGAATTAACGTCGAATATTCCTCATTATACATTGTGTAGCCATTTTTCTGTAAATCTATAAAAGTATTTAACCATACCATTTTACAGTTTGTTGTCCGATTTGGGAAACTGGTATTTAATGGCTTCCAGTCAAATTGTTTGATACAAATTTTACGAAGAATTTCTTTGTCGGTTTTATTGAATTTAAAAGAGTAGAATGGCAATAAATATATTTTATTTGCCAAATCCAGATTATCAAAATCTTTCTTATTTTTTATTATCATATGTTTTTTCATTACATCAAATTTCTTCATGAAATGATCGATGAAAACATCATCTTTACTTTCGTGTATTACATTAACCATTTTTGAAAGCAATAAAGCGCCCCGTTCTTTATTGTTTATCATTTCCGCCTGCCCTTTTGAATAACCATTGATAACCAATGGAATATGGAAATTATCCGCTATCTGAATTGCATTTAAATAAATGATATTCCCACACACATAGCAACCGCTAAGATCATTACAGCTGGATTCTGCAAAAGTTTTCCATAACTTTTTCATGAAATTATGGTCATTTTGCCATATAATTAAATCCACGCCCAGGCTGGCACATAGTTTTCTTACGTTTTCTGTAGCGACCTCTTCCTCAAAACCATGATCATTATGGAAACAGAGAGGTTTCAGGTTGTACTTCCTGACAATTTCAATCAAAGTATTGCTACTATCTACGCCACCACTTAAACAAACCAAAACGTCATATTGTGAACCATTTCTTTTAAATAACTCTAATTTATCTCTAAGTTCATTTTCGTTTTCTAATAGCTTACTTTCGTCAGTATCAATTTTATTTTTTAAATCAATTTTGTATTTACGACAGATCGCACATTCACCATTATCGTTAAAGTCAGCACCTGGAAAATTTTCCGTAATTACACATGATTTACAATACATATTAAACTCCCTTTTTACCATTATTGACATTGAACTTATCCGATATGAAATGTATGGATGAATCATTTTTTAATTGTTGGTAGTGTGATTCCTTAATCTCGTAACAACAACATGTTCCAGTTGTTATTTTTCTTAATGCAGAAACCATGAAAAAATTACTTTCTTGATAAATGTACATTAGATCACATTTCAAGGTGTGATTAAACTTATAGTTTTGCCTTAGTTTTAACAAAAATATAAGTTCTTTTATTTTATCAAGATAATGATTGTCATCGTCACCATCTATAAACCTGACATAATCAGGTGGTAACAACTTAATACATTCATCGAAATTGTGATTTTCATACAATGATATTAATGCATGGTATTTATCTTCTTTATGACTAAATGAAGAGTCAATTAATGTCAGAGAATTTATTTTTTTATTTTCCTCTTCAAGAATTTTAGCCACCTCTAAAGCAATAAGCCCACCAAAACTCCAGCCGAATAAATTATATTCGCCCTCTCTTTGAAACTTGTTTATTTCTGAAACATATTTACTGGCCAGATAATTTATAGATTTGTCATTATCATCATATTTATAATTGACGCCAATATAATTATATTCTTTTGATAACTTACCAGCCAGTTTTGCATAAATCCCCACATCCCCATCGGAAGCATGGAAAATGAATACATTTTTATTACTATTATTAAACTGTATTGGTTTTAAATACACGAAATCAGAGAACCTAGAATAAACATCTCGTTTTTCCAACTGATTACAAATGAAAGATATTGTAGGGTTTTGATAAAAGCCTGAAACTTCAATTTTTATTTTATACTTTTTATCCAGATTGTAAAAAAGCTCATAAACCTTTAAAGAATGACCACCGGCATCGAAAAAGCTGGTATTAACGTCAATGTTTTCCGAAATATTCAAAATTTTCTGCCAAAGAAGAATGATTTCTTTTTCTATTATTGAGTTGACTTTTTTTCCTGAAGGGGTAATTATCTCTTTATCTTTACTTATCGGAAGCTTACGTTTATCAATTTTACCATTAATGGTTAACGGTATTTCCTGTACAAAGAAAATTTCTTCTGGAATCATGTAACCGGGCAAGTTAGATGCCAATGCTTTCTTTATAGAAATGGTGTCTATGGAAATATCGTTTTCTTTTACAATATAGGAATATATATATACGTTATGTTTATTCTCCACTTTTATTACAGCAACTGACTTAACGCCATTAATCTTTAGAATTTGATTCTTTATTTCTCCCAACTCGACACGATAACCCCTGATCATCACTTGATCATCTTTTCTGTCCAGGAATATTAACTCCCGGCGGTTTGTGAACCTGGCCAAATCTCCGGTTTTATATATTAGTTGATCATCTTCAAAAGGAGATTTAATATAACTCTTATCGGTTAAATCTTTTTTATATAAATACCCTCTTCCCAAACATTTACCGCCGATATAGATTTCTCCAGGAGCGCCAATAGAGACGGGCACAAGCTGTTCATCTAATAAATATATTTTGCAGTTTTGTATTGGTTTTCCTATCGGAATCGTGCTGTAATTATTTTCATCGTATCGATAACTGTAATTCATACATCCGACAGTGGTTTCGGTAGGACCATATTCATTTATAATATTTACTTTATGATTAAACTTATCGGTTATATCTCTTGCTAAACGACTCACAAGAGCCTCTCCCCCTACAATAAACGTATGAATTTTAGACTGAGAAATATCCATTTTAGTAATCAACTCCAGATGCGCTGGAGTCAATTTTAAAATGGTCACATCTTTATCCAAAAGTATATTTGCTATTGATCTTCCAGGTTCTGCGCTATCGAATATTTTTATCTTGCAACCGGATAATAACGCAGGAAATATTGATGTTACTGTCAAATCAAAACCGATTGAAGTAAACAGAGCAAAAGTATCGTCATCTGAGTTTATGTATTTATCTATACACCAATCGGTATAATTTAACAGCTCATTTTCAGCGATAACAACGCCTTTAGGTTTTCCGGTAGAACCTGATGTGTAGATTATGTATATATTTTTATTTTTTTCAACAGAATGACTAACCACAGAAAGGGGATCGTTCGTATTAGATAAATTAACTTCATGGAGTCCTTTATTGGAGATAAGGCAACTTGCTTTACTATCTTCAATAATGTACCTTAGCCTTTCATCCGGTGTTTCAGGATCTAATGGTAGATAAGTATTTCCACTTTTAATAATACCCAAAATCGTAACGATTAAATCGATACTATGCGGCATCATCACTATAACAATATCATTCTTCAATCCCTTATCTTGCAACATGTGAAAAATCTTGTCTGACTGCAGATCTAATTCCTCATATGACAAATTATGGTTAATATCGATCAAAGCTATTTTTGTTCGATTTATTTTTACTTGTTTTTTAAATTGCTGAACAATGCTTTTTAATTTTATTTCTTTATCTGTTGCGTTAAAACCATTTAAAAGAAAATCTTTTTCTTTTAAAGTTAAGTGTCGTATATCCTGCAAAGAAATATTCGTATCGCAAGTAAAATCAGACAGAAGTTGTTCACATTTTTTCCCATATTCAAAAATTAAATAAGGATCAAATATTTCCGTATTGAAATTTATACTCGCACTAAATAAACCATTATTTTTAGTAATATTTATTACAACATTTTTTGAAGCATCAATGTTTCTTTTGGTATGTGTTTGATAGTTTATAATCAGGTTGGCAGGTTCTTCTTTTAAATCATATTTCACATCATTATCATATATGTGCGATGTTAAATACGTTATGTATTCTTTTAGTTTTATATCAGAATCATTTACTTCGCTTATAATTTTTTTGCTATATGTTTCGTTTATTATAGTTATGAAACTCAACATTCTGCTATTAGCAACCCGATGAGCTAAAGCAGTGAACATTGCGCAGAACAGTCCATTTATGAGAACCGGGTTATCTTTTGTTATTTTTAATAACTTTTTATTAACCTTTTCATCTATTTGAATTTCAACGCTTTCAATTGCTTTTTCTGAGGAATTAAAACGATTAGGTAGTATAAATTGTAAAATAAAATCGTTAACATAACTGACATCAGTCAGGGTATTTTCTTCATTAATCATAATTCTTAACATCCCTTTTTTTAAAAAATGCTACGTTCCATTTAGCGATTAAAATTAAAATTACATCCCTATTCTTTGCATGTCAAATAGTTTATATCACCTGGATCTTGTTGAATAAATTGAATGACGGCAGTTTTCCATGGATATGTCAGTCCATGACTTTTTGTAACTTATTGAGTTTTAGTTAACCCGCGCCCCACCCTATTTAATGGTGGATATAGGTCGAGTTATACAGCATGTAACACATACCGTTTTTGTGGTATCCATTCCATATTTGACCCTTACTCACTATAAAACCACTGCCATTTTTTGCTAAGGATTGTAACTCATTCAGTGATAAATAGAGTCCACCTCAGTAAGTCATAACGCGCAGTACGGTTGTAACGCGCAATAAAGGTGTTTCCCTGTGTTTTTCTGGCTTTATATCCATTTAGCTCAATGTTGTTTTATTCTATTTTATCGCTTCATCACTGGTATATTTCAGTCCGCTGTCACCTGTCACCTGTCACCTGTCACCTGTCACAACGTGTCAAACACGGCGTTCTACGCTACTCTATCAAACGATCCATCATTTTTTTACTCGATACGGCCAGCGCCGGCGTCAGCTGAAGAAACGTTGGATTATATTGGTGAAGAAGGGATGTTTTCTTTACGGGTTTTCTGGCGTTATGATTCATCTGTAAATAGTTTTCATCGCTTAGCCGCGTATCCAACTATTCCCTGGCTGGGTTAAGCCCCTGTGGCCCAGGTATCACTGGCGAGAATACAGTATAAAACGATTTTATTATGATCATTTCGTCCATACGCAGTGAAAAGCGTTATAACGAAAGCCCTGGCGCGGATGAAATTGAATTGTCCGAAGCTGAATCCCAACAACCTGAAGATGTATTGCCTCACGCCGAAATTCATGCCCCCCATGAAGGTATAGCGAAGCCGTATCAATAACAGGGCAGTAAAGGCCGTTCGCTGATATCAGGGCGATAAAGCCCGTGCGCTAAATAGCTTCGCATAATCGCGCTACACTTTCCCTGCGGGTTGAGTGACAACGATATTATGATTAAATCATAATCAATTGTTTTTAATTATTATTTTATACTCTTATCATCAGTTACGCGCTGTAGCATGGTCAAAAGCGAAGCGTCAATGCGCGAAGCTATTTAGGAAACGGAATAACCGCGTCGTATCACTTCGCAGTAGTCTGGATTATTACGCTGCTCATGTTATTGCGCTCAGTCTGACTGTTCAACGCTCAATGGATAATTGATCTGGTGAATGGCCGGAGAGATCTACCCGCCATTCACGATGGTATTACAGCAACAAATTTTCTGAGAGATGCTGTCGGTCAGCGTAAAACCCCGGCCCTCAGACAGGGGTTTTAATATGCAGAATTTTTCAGCCTGTCACGCGGCCTTATCTTTCATTGCAACAGGCGAATCGAGTTCTTCTGGCGTTTTAAGGAAAGGTGTGAGTACACCACTCAGGACATAGAGTCCGGCATAAATGCCCAATACGCCCCCAGCGCCGAGCGATGAGTAGAATAACGCGGTAATCGCGGGGGCGATAAATGCGCCCAGGCCAGCGCCAAGGTTAAGAACCGACATTGCAGCCCCTTTACTGTCTGGCGCAAGCATCGGGAATAGTGCTGACAGGGGGACATAGCCCGCCATGGTAATCCCGCACAGGCAAAGCACGAAGGCCATAACATAAAAGTTGTGGCCCAGTACCTGAGGCACCGCCCAAACCAGAATCAGCACAGCGGCATAACCAAAGCCACCCACCCACATGATAGTTGGGCGCCAGCCGAATTTATCGCCAAAGAAACCAAAGAAAAGATTGGCGAAAATTGCCACCAGGAAAACGGCAGACCACATATGCAGCCATTCGGTTTTACTGTAGCCATAACTAATCAAATACAGGGGCAGGAAGGTTGCTAATCCATACTGGGCAATCCCGTTGACCGATTTCACAACCAGTCCCATGGCTATTACCGGTCTCTGCAGGATGGTGATTCCCTTTATCAACTCGCCGGCGCTGAATGGATGGATTTCTGAGGCCGGCACCACATCACGATTCACCCAGATACCCAGAACAGACCCAACGACGACAAACAGCATGCCGAGCCACAGCACATGAATTTCACCCAATATCGGTAATGCCATTGATGAGAAGAACGGACCGATAACGCTCAGACCCAGAGAGAAAGTAAACCAAAACCAGCCAACGGCAGTAGATCGACGCGCTACCGGTGTGCTGTAGTTAATCCAGATCAGGAATGAGTAGGCAAATAGCGGGTAGCCGATGCCTCGAATTGCATAGAACGGCAGCATCCATGCCATATGCATGCTTTTCAGACCAATACCGATAAAACCTACGCTGCCAATGACGAAGGTAATCAGGCCATAAACCATGACTTTGCGCGGCCCCAGCGTTTGCACCAGCACGCCGGTAACCCATGCCGCCAGCGTAACGGTCACGCCATAAGCGGTAATCAGGTAGGAGGCTTCGGCAACGGATAAACCCTTTTCAACCAACCAGATTGAAATCCACGCTTGTTCAACCCCATCACCGATCATGAAAATAGTCAGGCCGATATAGCCCCACAGCAAATTCTTAGGCAAACCTATTTTATCAAACATAGTTTCCCCCAGTGTCAGACACTGACTGGTAGTAAATACGAGGCAAGATTATGGTTTTTTTTATTCAACGATCATTTTCATCAGCATGGCCTGTACTTTGAGTGCATCCTGGCTTTTGATTATCTGATCGATTTCCGTAATGCTAAGGCGATCGATAAAGTCAGAGAGGGCTTTATACATGCGAATATTCTGGGCGCATTCCGCTACGGGATCTTCGCGACTTGGGAAGGTATCGAAATAAATCAGGCCGCTGAAATTAACACGCTTCGCGTAATAGATGTATTCCAGGGTCTGCATCAGGTGTACAGATCCCAGCATCAGACCATCATCGAAGTGGCCATAGCCATCATTCAGGTGAAAACCGACCAGGCGATTTTTTCGTGCAGACTGGAATAGCGAGAATGCGGGATTCTCTTTCTTCATGATCATGTGGCAGAAGTCGAGGGTAATGCCCAGGTTATCCGAACCGACATCATCAATCAGCATAAGCGTAGATGAGACATCACCGATATAGGAAAAGGTACGCGGCTCATAAGGCTTGTATTCAAAACTGAATTGCATGTCCGGATGTGCCTGAGTCACTGTCCGCAACGCACTGACCAGCAGTTCATATGCACGGAAGTAGTCCTGCTGGAAGGGGTAATCATAGCCATCGTAGCCAAACCACAAAGTTACGGTGTTTCCACCAAGATATTTGCACACTTCAGCAGCTTCGAGCGTGGTTTCAATCGCTTTGTTGCGAAGCGTTGCATCTGGGTTGGTGAATTCACCGTCAATAAAATCCTTGTTATAACGCAGGGCGATACCACCGACCTTCAGATTATTATCAGCAATAGTCTGTTTAATTAGCTCTTTGCTCTGCCCAATAAAGTGCTCAGGATAATTAAGCTCAATATGTGTCAAACCATCGACACTACCCATTCGGGTAATGAGATCACAAGTATCCATTTTATTCTTAGCTTCAAACAGTTCAGCGCGTGAACGAAATGAATTAATACGAGAGGAGAATTTCATTTTTTATCACCTTCAATTGAATTTCCTGTCATTTATAATGAGATTTCTTTTATAGGTAAATGGTCAATAGAAAATACTACTAAAAATAAAATTCAATACTGCATTTTAAAGGTTAAGATTTTACCCTTAGTAAAATATATTAAAATCAAAATATTACACCTCAATTTTATCTAAAGTAAAATAAAATCAGGTATTAACCTTTATTTATTTTACTTTAAGTAAAATTAGAAAGTAAAACATTTTACAGCATGTGATCGGGTTAACACTTTTCGAATATTGATCATGCTAGCTTACCGATAAAATTTCAAGTGAGTCCTTAAAATGCATAACAGACTTGAAGGTAATGAAATATTTTTGCTGGCTCGCACACTGGCCCCCGAACTTGGAAAGAAAGAAAGATCCATTGCCCGGTTTATTGATGATAACCCGCAATCCTTAGCAAAGATGTGTATCACTGATATTGCTAACTATCTGAATGTCAGTGTTTCCAGTATTACCAAAGTTTCAAAAAAATTAGGATTTACTGGTTTCCATGATCTGAAAATAAACATCGCAAAACAAGTGAACAGTCAGGAAAATGTATTAGATATTCCCGTCATACCAGATTCCGAGCAATACGTCGAAAAAGTGCTCGAGAGTACATTTTTGAATTCAGTGCTGGCTCTGCAGGAATCGTTAAGCGTGGTGAATAGCGCGGTAATCGAGGCTGTTGCCTATCTGTTTATTAATAAACAGGAAAACACGCGAATATTCATTGCGGGTTGCGGAGGTTCAGGGTCCATCTGCGATGATTTCAATCATAAGCTACTCAAGATTGGAATTTTTTCATCGGTTTTTAGTGACAGCCATAAACAACTGATGACGGCATCTCTAATGCGGCCTGGAGATATACTGCTTGCTATATCACACTCCGGCCAGACCACTGACATTATTCAAATGGTAAAGGCCGCAAATGAGAATGGCGCAGAAACGATTTGTCTGACTAATTACCCCAACAGCCCCTTAAGTTTGATAGCAAAGCATTCGGTAATTTCATCGGTAAAAAACAACCCGATTACCGGAGAAAATGCGACAACTCGAATTGTGCATCTCAATATCCTGGATGCCATATTTACCATTATTGCCAGTAAAACCAGTAAAAAGAGTCAAACAAGTTTACACAACACCAGAAATGCGGTTGTTTCAAAGCGAACCACCAATTAAGGGCCAAAATAATGAAATATGATATTGTTGTTATTGGCAGTCTTAACTACGACATTCTTGTCCAGCAAGACCGGCTGCCGGAAATAGGCGAAACATTTACCGGTAATGAATTACTGCTGATGCCAGGCGGGAAAGGGGCTAATCAGGCCGTTCAATGCGCAAAGCTTGGACTGAATGTGAATATGATCGGCTGTGTTGGAAACGATATTTACGGCAGCGCGCTGATCAAGTCGTTAGATGGGAGCAATGTATCGGTAGCGCACATTACCCAGCGAGGCAAAACCTCCGGCATCGGTATTGTACAGATTCTTGAATCCGGCGATTACTGCAGCACGATTATTAAAGGCGCGAACTATCTGATCGAGGAATCTGATATCAGTGAGTCTTTATTTAAAGAACAGCCACTGGTGATACTGCAGTCGGAAATTCCTGACCATGTGGTTGAGCGTGCGATCAAATTAGCCAGCCATCATCACTGTAAGATTTTGCTGAATAACGCGCCAGCAAGAGAAGTTTCCAGGCAGTCGCTGAGCCTGGTCGATTTTCTGGTCGTGAATGAGACAGAAGCCAGCTTCATGAGCAAAATGTCCGTTGCATCCGTTAATGACGCGCTCACCAGTGCCGCTGAATTACACAAACGGGTCAGGGGTCAGGTGATTATTACTTTGGGCGAGAAAGGCGCGGTACTGTCCAGTGATGAGGGCGCGCAACACTATCCGGCGGTATTCTGCCCGGATGTAGTGGATACCACAGGAGCCGGAGACTCTTTTATCGGCGGCATCGCCTACTGTCTGGTGAACGATATCTCACTGCAGGAAGCGATCCCCTTCGCGGCGGAAATTAGTTCATGCTCGATTCAGAAATATGGCGGTCAAAGCTCTTTCCCAATGTTGCCCGATGTCGCGCACGCGCTCACCCAAAATCGCCAGCGCCTTTTTAGCTGAGATTGTTCGCGGCATACAATTATAAACAAGACTGGCCTGCGCCAGACTTGTTTATAATAATGCCCCCTCCCCGCGAATAGCGGCCGCCGGTTAATTGAGTGAAATCGTTAACAAATGCGCCATGGCGCCAGCGAAAGCCCTTAAGAGACCGTTTCCGTCATCAATATACGCCAAAGTTTCGTCAGCGGGCGCCGCCCCCGGCTGAGCGTATCGGCGTGGTTAAAACCGCCGGTGAATCCGGCGGCTATGCATTTCAACGCGACGCCGGCAAAGCAGGTGTCCCGTCAACTGTGTAATGAGCGGGCGGCGCGATAGCGAACGCCGACAGAAAAATCGCTTTTCCATTTATTATTAATATATCTCCCAAATAATTCGAGTTGCAGCACGGCGGCGCTACAGCGATAAATTGGTCGGCAACGAATGTCTGACCTTCGGTGAGAGACGGACTCTCCCATTAATCCCCGTCAGCGTAGCGCAGTAAGCGGCCGGGGTGAGCGATAAATCTGCCGGCAGCAAAATTGAACGTCGCTGACGGCTGGCCCTGCAAGGACGAGCCAGCCCATGGCAGGGCAAGTGACGAAACCAACGCGACTGCAGCTTGCTGCATGAAGGGGATATTACAAATAATAACGAACGGGTATGTAGCATAAGAGCAAAGGTCTGCTGCGACAACAATGCCTGTGCGGAGCATTTTTTACAGTCCGTAACGTAAAGCGCGTTCATGGAAAAAGATTCAACGCGCAGGAAGTGATTAAACCGGCAATATTTGAATATATGTATGGACGTCGATTACACCGGCATCGTCGCCTCCCGCGACAACGGCGGTCTAAGACCGCTACAGTTTGAGGAAAGCAATCTCGCGTAAAGCGGTATCCACCGCGGCCGGGCAAGATCACGATTTGCTTCTCCCGCCCGGCGGAGCGCCATGAAAAAGCGATCGATGGCTGATTGGAAACACCATTACCACGGGCCGGAGTTATGACCAACCGTCAGATAAACGCATTGGTGATGCCATGGTGTAGCGAACCTGCAGAAAATGGCCGATGATGCTAAATCACGGGATAGCTGGAGCTTAAATATGACTAAATTACGCATTGGCGTGGTGGGTTTGGGGGGCATTGCACAAAAGGCCTGGCTGCCGGTACTGTCCGCCGCAAACGACTGGGTACTGGAAGGCGCGTTTTCACCGACGCGGGAGAAGGCGCTGCCCATTTGTAATGCGTATCGCCTGCCGTACATTAGCTCTCTTGGCGAACTGGCGCAACGGTGCGACGCCGTGTTCGTCCACAGCGCCACCGGCAGTCATTATGCCGTGGTCAGCGAATTGTTGCGTCTGGGCGTCCATGTCTGCGTAGATAAACCGTTAGCGGAAAATCTGGCTGAAGCGGAACGACTGGTGGAGCTGGCCAGTGACAAAAAGCTGACGCTGATGGTCGGCTTCAACCGCCGGTTTGCCCCGATGTATCGTCAGTTAAAAACATTTTCGGCCAGCATGTCCTCGCTGCGCATGGATAAGCATCGCGGCAATAGTATCGGGCCGAACGATGTGCGTTTTACCCTGCTGGATGACTATCTACACGTTGTCGATACGGCGCTATGGCTGGCGGGAGGGCCGGTCAACCTGCAGAGCGGTAATATTGCCGCGAACGAAAAAGGCGAGATGATTTATGCGGAACATCATTTCACGTGTCAGGATCTGCAGATTACCACCAGTATGCATCGCCATGCCGGCGGTCAGCAGGAGTATGTCCAGGCCGTGTCCAGCGGCGCTTTACTGCGCGTAACGGGTATGCGGGAATGGTGCGAGGACAGCGGAAAAGGAACCGTTTTCCGCCATGCGCCAGACTGGCAAAGCACGCTGGAACAGCGGGGCTTTGTCGGCTGTGTTCAACACTTTATCGACTGCGTACAAAATCAAACCGCGCCGGAAACATCGGGCGAACAGGCGCTAATCGCGCAGCGCACGGTGGAAAAATTATTGCGCCATGAGGTTTGATGGCCGAATACGACGCCGAAGAAGCCGCGCGGCAAGCAGGCTTTAGCGATGAAGCGCGGACGGAGCCGAAACAGGATAACTATAATCGCCGTCGGCGCCTCTTCGCCGGAGCCGGCCATCCCGGCGCCGTCAGACGTATTCACGCATTGCCGATGCTGTGTGGTAAACCAATATCCCCCTGCGCACATACGGTGAAACCGTCGGCGTAATACATACCGGCCGCGCGGCAAGCAGCCCCCCCGGACATTTGCGTCCTGCATTGTTAACGCGACGCGATAATCAGCATGGCCGAAGCGGCGCTATTTTTCAGGCGCGTCCGGCGTCAGGGTTTCTGAATAATTAATTCGTGATAAATTTTAGCCTATACGGCCGGATCTTCCGTTTGTTGTACGATTTGTACAATCTGCCATCCCAGTTTCGCCAGTTGAGGCAGCGTGCCTTTTAGCTGCTCGCCACAGGTAAATACCGTGTTGTCGGTAAGACTTTTTACCTTATCGATAGACTGAGCGTCGGAACGACATACATGAGCGTCGCCGGCCTGTACGGCGCCGGCCGCAAATAACAGAAGAGCGGCTGCGATTGGTGTTTTCATAATTTTCCTTCCTTTGAGGGTAATGATATTTTGTCAATAACGAGGCTTTCCGCCATCGCGCAAGAGCGAGTCCCCGGGCCGCGAATAACGGAAGCGACACGTCTGCGGCCTGAATTATGACAAGTATATACCCTTCATAATTCACGTTGCAGATACGTTGGTCTGGTTACTCGATCCATCCATGGGCTCGCCCTTGCCGGGCCGCCGCCATCGGCGTTCAGCTCTGCTGCCGGCAGATTTATCGCTTCCCCCGGCCACTTACTGATGTAATCTGCCGGGGATTAATGAGCGCCATCCTGCCTCTCACCGCAGGTCGGCCCGTTGGCTGGACAAATTGGTTGCCGACGAATTTGTCGCTGTGTCGCCGCCTTGCTGCAACTCGAATTATTTTAGGTATAACGCCATATCATTATCCCGTTATGATTATCAGGCGCCGGTGAAACGGAAATAGCTTTACACCATTGTCAACGCAGGCGACTCAGATACGACATGAATAAATCTTTGATGGGACACCACATGCCAAAAACAATGACAATGTATCAGGTCGATGCTTTTTCCACGCGCGTCTTTGCCGGTAATCCGGCCGCGGTCATCGTCCTGCAGCAATGGTTAGATGATGAGGTTATGCAGGCGATTGCGGCGGAAAATAACCTTGCCGAAACCGCATTCGCCTGCGCCAGAGATAACGGCTGGCAGTTGCGCTGGTTTACGCCAACCACCGAAGTCGATTTTTGCGGCCATGCCACCCTCGCTACGGCGCACATTCTGATCTCCTGCTATAAGGTGCAGGGCGATATCACGTTTTTTACCCGCATCGGCGCGCTGCGCGTTTCAGCCGAAGACGCGGGCTATTGCCTTGATATTCCTGCAATGCCCGCTCAACCGCTGAAGGAACTGCCGCCGCCCATTGCCGACATTTTCCAACACCGGTCGCAAAATATCTTCCGCCACGACGCCAACATCTTTGTCGAACTGGCGAATGAGGCGGCGGTGCGCGCGTTTATTCCGGATATGCAGCAGATAGCTCGACTCGGCGCCACCGGGCTGGTTATTACCGCTCGCGGGGAAGCTCACGATTTCGTTTCGCGCAGTTTCGCACCGGGCGTGGGTATACCGGAAGATCCGGTAACCGGCTCCACCCACGCGACGCTGGTTCCCTGGTGGGCCGAAAAGCTCGGCAAAAAGACATTATCCGCCTTTCAGGCCTCGGCCCGCGGCGGTTATTTGCGATGCGAACTGGCCGGCGATCGCGTGCGGATCATCGGGGAGGCGGTTATTTTTATGAAGGCGGAAATTTACCTGCCTGAGTCATAATCCTGTTCGCGCCAACGGGCTCCGGGGGGAACGCTGTGGGAGCCCGTCGGTTGTATACCACTGCATACTGCAAGTTGCAGATACGTTGGCCTGGTTACTCGCCCCATCCATGGGCTCGCCCTTGCCGGACCGCCGCCATCGGCGTTCAACTCTGCTGCCGGCAGATTTATCGCTTCCCCCGGCCACTTACTGATGTAATCTGCCGGGGATTAATGCGCGCCGGCCTGCCTCTCACCGCAGGTCGGCCCGTTGGCTGGACAAATTGGTTGCCGACGAATTTGCCGTTGTGTCGCCGCCTTGCTGCAACTCAAATTATTTTAGTTATGCCGGGGAAAGTCGCCCCGACAATCGAATACATTCGGCAGCGATTCTTCTCCCGCCCGCAAATGATCCCGCCGCACGATAAAAATAATTACAAACACTATGTTACAAAAGTAAAGCTATAGCTTATGCCCCCCCCTGCCGATAGTAAGTGCGCTTCCCTTCATCTTGCACATGCAGGCGCGTTCGTTTTCTGCATATCGAAACACCGCGGGGATAATTAATTTCAGGATTACCATCTGCACAGGAATGGCCATGTCAATTAAACGATTTTCTATTCTGGTTCTCAGTACATTACTCTTTATTTTTATCGCCAGCACAATATCCAACGTCTGGCTATTAATCCGCAGCAATAATTCTCTCGACAGCGTGAACAAAGAAATTCGCGTCGTGTTATCGGTTATCGACCCGATTAACCACAGTCGTACTCTGCGCGTTCGCCTGATGGAATACATGCAGGAGATGGATGGCAATAATGCGCCGCGCGCGAAACAGATTTTCGATGAGATGGAGGCGATATCCGGCAAAGCGGATACAGCCTTCCAGGCGTACCTTGATTCGCCTAAACAGCCAGGGGAAGCGGCGCTGGCCGAGGCCTATCGCGCCAGCTATCTTGCCTATCGTCAACAAGGGGTGCAGCCGCTGCTGGACGCCGCCCGCAATAACGATCGGTTACGTTTCAGTCAACAGATTGCCACCGTATCGCAGCTGGATCACCAGTATGAAATAGCGCTGGATAAGCTGCTGGCGTTCCGTGAACAGTACGCCAGAGATTTAAACCAGGACGCGCAGGCGAGCTTTAATTCTGCGCTGGCGCTGGTGGGCGTTTTTGCCGCGCTGTTTATTGCGGTTATCGTCGTGATGATGGTCTTGATGAAACGCTACGTGCTGAACCAGCTCGATATCGCCAAAGATCACTGCAGCCAGATCGCCAGCGGTCTGCTGAATACGCCGGTGGACGCCTCGGTAAAAGGTGAAATCGGCGATGTAATGCGTTCAATGGAGCGGATGCGCCTGTCGCTGGTCGAGATTATCGGTCAGGTGCGCGATTCCGGCTATACCGTATCCCACGCATCACAGGAGATCGCCGCCGGCAATATCGATTTGTCCTCCCGAACGGAACAGCAGGCCTCCGCGCTGGCGCAAACCGCGGCCAGCATGGAACAACTGGGCGCGACGGTAAAACAGAATACGGAAAATGTTTATCAGGCCAGCAGCCTGACTCAGCAGGCGGTGAGCGCGGCGCAGGCCGGCGAAAAAGTCGCGCAGGAAGTGGTGACGACGATGCACGGTATTACCGCCAGTTCGAAGAAGATCGAGGATATAACCAGCGTAATCAACAGCATTGCGTTTCAGACCAATATTCTGGCGCTCAATGCCGCCGTTGAGGCCGCCAGAGCCGGCGAGCAGGGGCGCGGGTTCGCGGTGGTAGCCGGCGAGGTGCGCAATCTGGCGCAGCGCAGCGCTCAGGCGGCCAAAGAGATTGAAGGACTCATCAGCGAGTCGGTCGCGGGCGTCAACACCGGCTCGAAGCAGGTCACCCAGACGGGCGAGGCGATGTCGGCCATCATCACTTCCATTACCCGCATCAACGATCTGATGGGGGAAATTGCCACCGCGTCCGACGAGCAAAGCCGCGGCATCAGTCAGGTTGAGCAGGCGGTCACCGAAATGGACGGGGTTACGCAACAGAATGCGGCGCTGGTTCAGGAATCCGCCGCCGCCGCCGCGTCGCTGGAGGAACAGGTCCATCATCTGACCAATGCCGTGGCCGCGTTCAAACTGCCGGACAGCAAAACGCAGCCGCTCCTGCGGCCGACCCTGCCGGCAAAACCGGCGGACGCGCCGGCGCTGACCATGGCGCCGGCCAGACCGCAACAGGGAAAGAACAAAGGGGATAACTGGGAAACCTTTTAACCCCGGCGCGCAAAAGCCGCGCCGCTTTTCGGCCTGCCTGAGCGTGACGATTCGTAGTCACGCCCGGCAGGCGTAACTGGCGAGGCGCCGCCGGTTTGAACACGGCGGCACGCAGACAAAATGCCGCGCATATTTAACGGACGTCAGGCTGCCCCGCAAGACAAGCGCAGCGAGTAGCCCGCGCGCGCAATTCGTGAGAATGCCGAATCCGGCCCGGGTTCAAAACGGCAGATAAACCAGGCGGTGTTCCGCAATTGTCGTGCCGATGAAAAACCGCCCCCTGACGGCAGGCAGCCGTAAAACTCACGAAATCAGTTCAAAATGCCCCAAATAATGTGTTTTTCTCACCGTCAGTCAGCGAAAATGAATTGCGGGACACAGCCTGATTCAGACGGCCCCGCGCTAAGCATCTCCGCGACAGAATCTGGCCCGATACGTTTTTTCGATGACTAAATAGTTTCGCATAATAGCGCTACACTTGCCCTGCAGGTTAAGTGACAACGATATTATGATAAAACCATAATAGACTGTTTTTAATAATTATTTTAATACGTTTATCATCAGTTACGCGCTGTGGCATGGTCAAAAGTGAAGCATCAATGCGCGAAGCTATTTAGCAGTGCAGGGCTATCGTGCCCCGTTCTCATGTTTTCGGCCGTATTCAGGCGTAAATACGTTTTAGACAATATTCAACCTGGTATACGTTGGCATTACGATACATAACCGAATAGTTCAGGTATTCCCCGTCAACGCTATAGAAAAGCGACGTGATACGTAACAGCGGCGTTTTTTCAGGCACCTCCATTAACGCGGCTATCTGTTTATCCGCCAAAACAGGTATCAGGCCTTCGTTATTGCCGCCGATAATAATATTGCACTCTTTCTCAATGTAATTTAGTTTCGAGCCTTCCAGATGCGCAATCGACAGATTACGGAACAGCTTAACGGGCATGTAACTGTCTTCAACCAGCAGCGGCTTGCCATCGACATATCTCACGCGGCGCGAAAAATAGAGACGTTCGTCAGCCCGGAGTCTTAACTGACAGGCAATCGACGGAGGGGCGGGAATAACTTCAAAATCCAGCACCTTACTGACCACGTTTTTGCCCTGCCGCTGCACCCCCTCAACCATGCCGGTAAGGCTTGACGTTTCATGGTATACATCTTTTCGCGCGACATAAGTGCCGCTGCCGTGCCGCCGAACCACCATTCCCGACGCCACCAGCAGATTAATGGCGCGGCGAATCGTCATGCGTGAAACGCCGAATTCTTCTGCAAGTTTCATCTCCGCCGGTAAAGGCGCGCCAATATTATAAGCTGATGAATTGAGGCGAATGCATAATTTATCCGCGATGGATTTATAGACCATCTGTATACCCCTTTTCGGCGAAAAACAGATTAACCAACGACTGATCCGGAAATAAAAAACAATTTAAACAATTGGATACATGGCCTGATTCATTGGAATCAAAGAAGACAAGCCATTGTCTAGCTTTCAACTAAAAATGAGACAACATTGCCCGCAATTAAACAGTGAACGCACTCACAAACCCTTGCGCTTTTTACTGCCGCCGGGTAAGGCGATTTCTTATTCTTTCTGCCGACCTGCCGCCCTTAGAAATAAAACCACTGACTCGCAGGCGCCCGATCTGCTGCCGGCGTTTTTAACGCTGGCATCAGAGGGAGATTCCTTACGCCTGTCAGGACCGCGAGCTCAATGCCGAAACGGTGCGCCGGATGTTTAACGCGGCCGATCCCTGTTCGCTTTTCACGGCCGACGAAAGACTATTCGCCAGTCTGGCCGGCGACAGACGCTTTGCCGTACTTGTAGGCCAGTCCATTGCGCGGGTTACACACTGGCTGCAGGAAAACAGAACGTCGGTATAAATACCCGCCTGAACCGGATGCGGCGCACCGCTGCCTGAAGGGGAGACGCGACTTGCCGCGGGCGGAGACGCCGCGATGCTCAGTAGCCCAGCATATGCTTCAGGCTGGCCAGAAACGCCGCGCAGGCGGCCTCTTCCGTTTGAAAATACTCGGGATGGCTGCGCCTTCCTCTTTCACTATAAAACATCACCCAGCCGAGGCCGTCGTTGATCAGGCAAAGCGATTCATCCTTATCTTTACCTATCGAATAGCTATCATGCGGAAAGCCGGACTGCTGCAGCAACGCGCTTAATTCGGTTTGATTCATAACCTCCCCCCTTACTTATTGAGCCGCAGTTCGGTGAGCGAAGCGGCTATCGAAGCGAACGCCGCCGACAGATCGTCCACGTTGGTGGCGTCGAAATAATAGCTGGCTGTGCCGCTGGAGCAGCTCTGCATCATCGCCTTCGTACTGCTGTTGGTGCCGTTGCCCAACACCACCGTGTAGAGTTTAATCCCGCTGTCTTTAATATTGCTGCAGAGTTCGGCGGTCAGCGTATTCAACGTGTCGTTGCCGACCTGCCAGTCGGCGTTGCCGTTGCGCAACCCCTGATACAAACGGCCATAAGGAGCGATCTCCGTGCTGCTGCTGTCTAACTCTTCGTCGCTGCCGATCCGCAGAGAATGAAAGTCGGCGCTGTTGGCGTATTTATAAAAAGAGAGATAGTGGTTATCGTCATTCAGTTTATCGAGATGAAAGCCGTGGCTGGCGGAGTGCGCCGCCGACCAGTCGCCGTTCTTCGATTGTCTGACCTGATATTGATAGCTAATGTGGTAATCCAGCGAGATATCGCGTTCACCATCAATCGCCACCCCTCTCTTCGTACTGGTTTTATCCACAATAGGATCGAGGCCGTTATTGCCGTCGGTCAGCAGTACGATGGCTTTGTTCAGGCCGATGGCGGCATTGCGCGGTTTCTCGCTGTCGCCCCAGCCCCGTTCGCCCCGCCAGCCGGCGTCCAGCATGCGCCACGACCACAATAGCCCGAGCGGGATGATGGTGCGGCCATCCACCGCCATAGTGTCGATCCTGTCGTTAAGCGCGTTTTCGTTACTGGTTAAAAACAACATCTGCCGGCTTTTCGGGCAGTTGTTCACATCGCCGGTATCGCCATACTGCCACTGCCGGTAATTCGCATTGAAGGCGAACTTAGGGATGATATTGCCGCTGTGCGCATCCAGCCCGGCGCTGATACTGCGATCGCCGCTAATCTCAGGCGTTGATCCCGGCACAATGCGATAATCCACGGCGTCAGGCGCATCCCGAGTTTTCAGCGCGGCGGCGGTCTGCAACCCATTGGCGGAACTCAGCGTCCCGACCGTCATCAACGGCTCAAAACTGCCCGGGAGTCCCGGTCTGGCGTTAAACCGGCCGTCGTAAGGCTCCACCACGCAGCCGCCCCAATACTTGCCGGCCTCGATATAGGGCAACGCGCGGGCGGCGGGCGACAGCCAGCGCGCTCTGTCCGCGCCGATGTAAACGGTATCGGCGAAGGGGACAATGCCAATATAGGATTTGCTGTTGCCGCCGCTGTGCGAGGCTCCCAGCACGGTCGATACCAACTCCCGCGAGGCGGCCTTCAACGCGCCGATCCGATTTTCGTTCTCCATCGACCCGGTATTGTCCAACGCCAGCACCATTTCCAGATCGCTGCGCGTGCGGCGCACCGCCTCATTTTCCGCCGCCAGCGTGAAGCCGGTTCGGTTGGTCATCCCGGCAATCAGCAGCGGCAGCGTGCCGGTGGCCCGCATATGCACCAGTTGCCCGCTGGTGGCGCCCTGCCCATCGGTTTCTTCGCTATAGGTAATGGTCAAATTATCGCGCGAAACGCTGCTGCCCAGAAACCCCGGCGGCATATTGCTGAAGAAATAGCTGATGGCATCGGCGCGCCACAGCGCCTCCTCGCGAGCGCCGTCGGAAGGCGTAAATTTTTCCAGATTGCGGCCGGCCGAAATCACTGCGGTATCCAGCGCGTTTTGCAGCTTACTCTGCACCACGCTGTAGCGGATAAAATCGATCGATCCCAGCAGAGCCACTAATAACAGCGGGAAGCAGAGCAGCCAGGTCAGCGTGACCGCGCCGCGCTGCTCGCGCCGCAGGTTAAACAACAATAGCGTTAGCGCGGACATGCCCATCCCCCCTGCGGCGTCATTCGCTCAGCGTCCTCAGCGCGCTGAAACGCGGACGGTAAAACACCCGGCTGCTCACTTGCTTCTCGCCGCCCAGCGCCTGCCAGAAGGCCGCGCCCATCACAAACGGGCTATAGTGATAAACGACTTCCACCGCGATCACGGTATCGTTAGTGGCCGGATCCGGGAACCCCTCCGGCGGCGTCAGGCGCGACGACAGGTCGCGCGAGTTGTCGCCGCCCCGATAAATCTTTTGCCACTGCGGGCTGCTTTTCCAGACCGGGTTGTTGCCATCCTCATCGGTTTCAACCTCATACAGGCTGATCACCATCCCGCCCCGGCTTTTATAATCGAGCGGCGTCATCAGATCGGCGGCGATGGCGTTATAGGTGCAGACCGCGTTCGCCAGCGTGCATTGGCTATCGCCATCCTTTAGGTCGCGCTGCATAGCCAGGCTGTTGGCTACCATAAACGCCGTGCGATCCACCACCGAGGCCGTTCTGAAATACTGGTACAGTTCCCACGAAGCGATGATAAAAAACACCGCGAGCGGAATAACCAGCGCGGCTTCAATCGCCACCATTCCCCGGCTGTCGCGCCCCATACGCCGCGTTAAATGCGACCAGTAGCGGAAAAAAATCGTCATCGGCGTTATTCTCATGGCTCATTCTGGATCAGGATCACTCGCTCGAAGCGAACCCGACTCAGCCCCAGCCAGGAGATGAAGCCGGTCAGCCCGGGACGGTCGAAGCCCAGCCGGTAAATCACCATATTTCCCACATCCCCAACGTCGCACGCCGGCTGATAGTTCGGATCGTTAAGATCGCCGAACGCGTTGTCGCCGCCCGGGGCATACACCTTCGCTTCGGCGTACACCACGCTGTCCGCGCTAATCCAGGCCGCTAGCGTCTTGTTCATCACCTTGCTCACCGCCTGTCGGCAGTCGCCGGTAATACCGATGCGCCCCATGCGCGCCACCCGGTTGGCCGCCACATCCAGATGGGCGTCCGCCAGCATGATGAAGGCCATTTCGATGGCGATAAACAGCACCGCGAACAGCAGCGGCGCCACCAGCGCATATTCCAGCGCCGTTACCCCCCGCTGATTGCGGCGCAGCCTGATCGCGCGCCGCCGCAGGCTATTCATGCGTATCCGCCCCCGCGCTCTGACGCAGGTAGCGGTAAAACGCCAGGTTATCCTGCACCATGTCCTGGGACTGCGAGATCATCAGGATATCTTCCGCCGCATCGTCGCGGCCCAGCATGCCGTAGGCCAGCGCCAGATTATCCCGCTCCTGCGGCAGGCGGCCGGACACGCCGCTGGTGCCGAGCAGCACATTGACCGCTTCGCGCGGCTGACCATTCAGCGCCAGCGATAGCCCCAGATTGTTGCGCAGCGCCGTATCATCCGGATACAGCTGTAACCCGCGCCGGTAGGTGCTCTGCGCCTGGCGATAGTCGCCGGACAGATCGTAACTGACGCCCAGTCCGGACAAGGCCTGCGGATTGTCCGGGAAGCGCGTCAGGATCGAACGGAAGCGCTCAATCGCCGCCGGCAGATTGCGCTGGCGCACCAAAATGCGCGCCGGACCCAGCCAGGCGTTGATATTGTCCGGCGCCAGTCGCTGCGCGCTGACATAAGCCTTGTTCGCGGCATCAAACTCCGCCTGCAGAAAATGGCTATCGGCCAGACCCAGCCAGGCATCCGCCATGTCGGGATGGGTCTGCGCCAGGCGGCTGTATATCGAAAGAGCGGCGTTCACATCGCCGCTCTGCAGCGCGCTGGCGGCGATGCGCACATCGCCGGACTCCGTCGCCGACAAACCCGGCGCCGACCTGCCCGTCGACGGCGCCGGGGTATGCAGCGCCGAACATGCCGTGAGCGACAGCGCTGCAACCAGCGCCATGAGCGCGCGGAAATTACCGTTCATCATCGTTACCTTTCCGTTGTGTCGTCATTGTTGCTGTGAGGCGAAAAAAGCGATTAATCCCAGCACCGCCGGTCCGGCCGCCACAATCAATACCGTGGGCAGAATAAACAGCATCATCGGCAGGGTGATTTTGACCGCCAGCTTTGCGGCCGCTTCTTCCAGCCGCATCATGCGGGCGGTGCGCTCCGAGCGCGCCAGAATACGCAGCGCCTGAGTAATGGCGGTGCCGTACTGGCGGGACTGCAGTAAGGTATTGACCAGCGTATTGACCGACTCCAGCCCGGTACGCTGCGCCAGTCGCTTCAGCACAACGTCCGTATCGTTGCTGATCTGTAGCTCGCCCGAGGTCAGGCGCAGCTCATCCGCCAGCGCCGGGCAGACGATGTCCATCTCCTCCGCCACCCGCTGAATGGCGCTGTTCAGCCCCAGACCGGCGTTGGTACAGATCACCAGCAGGTCGAGAGCATCCGGCAGCCCCTGCTGGATCAGGTGCTGACGCCGCACCACTAAACGGTCGAGGACAATACGCGGCAACAGCGTGCCCAGATAGACCGCCAGCAGACACAGCAAAATGCCCCAGAGCTGATTGCCGCCCAGCAGCGGCCAGATAAACGCCGCCACCAGCGCCAGCAAAACCAGCACCGACAGCAGGGCCAGCGCGGCGACGATCATCAGCGCCTGTGAGCCGCGAAACCCGGCGGACACCAGTTTGCCGGCGATTTCCGTACGCTGAGCGGCGCTGAACAGCGGCGCCAGCTGGCCAACGGGCTGCAGCAGCCCGATCAGACGGCGGATAAACGGATGGCGGCGCCAGGATGGCCGCTGTAGTGACTGCTGGCTGCCCCGACGCAGCACCTCGGCGCGCAGACGCTCATTGAGCCGCGCGCGGCGGCTGGTGCGCGCGTACAGAAACAGCGCGGCTCCCGCTATCGCGCACAGCGCCGCCATCAGGTTCAATAGCGCCATCTCAAACCTCCATGCTGGCTATTTTGCGGATCAACAACACGCCGAGCAGCAGCATAATGCCCGCCGCCCACAGCATCTTTTGCCCGGTGGGCGTTTCAAACAGCACGCCGATATAGTCCGGACTGAGCGCAAACAGCGCGCCGGTGATAAAAAACGGCAAGGCCGCCAGGATCAGGCCGGACAAACGTCCTTCCGCCGTCATCGCTTTGGTTTTCAGGCGCAGATCGCGCCGGGCGCGAATAATGGCGGCCAGATTATCCAGCGCCTCCACCAGCGAGCCGCCGGTATCGCGCTGCAGCGCCAGACATACGGCGAAAAAAGCGAAATCGGGCAGTTCCACGCGCAGTACCGCGTCATCCATTACATCCTGAATATCGTTGCCCAGCAGCAGACTGTCGCCCATGCGGCGAAACTCCGGGCCGAGCGGCGCGCTGAAGTGTTCGCCGACATTGCGGATGGATTGCGTGATCGGAATCCCGGCCTGACTGGCGCGGGTAATCATATCCATCGCGTCCGACAGCTGGTTGAGGAAGCTGACCTGAAAACGATCCACCTGTTTACGATAAAGCAAGACCGCAACCGCCAGCGGCGCCAGCAACAGCGCCGCGGGAATGCTCCACCAGGTTATGGGCAGAAAACCGAGAAACAGCAGCGCGACGGCCAGCGCCAGAGTCCCCAGCACGCTGCCGCTCAGAAGACGGTTGCCCTGACGCCCGGCGACGGTATCCAGCCGGTTGAAATAGTAGCCCAGGGTGCCCATCGCTTCGCGCCGCCGACGCTGACGCGCTTCCGCCTGAGCGCGCTCCAGCTCCTGCAGGATTTTCTGCCGCGACGCGTTATGCGACGCGCCGGTGACGCTTTTCAGCCGCAGCCGGATACGCGCCGCCGCGCGATGGCGCAGCACATCATGCAATACCATCAGCGCCAGCCCGGCCAATACCACGGCGACGAAGCTCGCGATCATGATGATATCGGCCTGATTCATGGATGCACCGCCTCCAGCAGCGCCGTTTCCATGCCGAAATAGCGCGCGCGCTCGGCGAAAATCGGCCGCATATTGCTGCTGTCGTAGGTGCCCTTCACCTCGTCGTCGTAAGCGCTGGCGTCATAATTAAAGCGAAACAGCTCCTGCATCACGATTACGTCGCCCTCCATGCCGGCCAGTTCGGCGATGCTGGTGATGCGCCGGGTGCCGTCGCGCATACGCTCCACCTGCACGATCATATGTACCGCGCTGGCGATCTGCCGGCGGATGGAATAGAGCGGCAAATTGCCGTTGGCCATCAGCACCATGCTTTCCAGCCGGATCAGCGCATCGCGCGGATTATTGGCGTGCAGGGTGGTCATCGAACCGTCGTGGCCGGTATTCATCGCCTGCAGCACATCCAGCGCTTCCAGCCCGCGGGTTTCCCCCAGAATGATCCTGTCCGGCCGCATACGCAGCGCGTTGCGCACCAGATCGCCCTGGGTGATCTTGCCGGTGCCCTCCAGGTTCGCCGGCCGCGTTTCCAGTCTCAGGACGTGCGGCTGCTGTAGCTGCAGCTCCGCCGCATCCTCAACGGTAATGATACGTTCGGAAGTGGAGATAAAACGCGACAGCGCGTTGAGCAGCGTGGTCTTGCCCGATCCGGTACCGCCGGAAATAAGAATGTTCAGCCGGCTGGCCGCTGCGATTTCCAGCACCCGGGCCATCGCGGGCGACAGACTGCCCCTCGCGGCCATGCGCTGCAGCGTCAGGTTCTTGCGCGAGAATTTACGGATCGAGATCGACGCGCCGTCGATCGCCAGCGGCGGTAAAATGACGTTCACGCGGCTGCCGTCGGTCAGGCGGGCATCCACCATCGGGCTGCTTTCATCCACCCGCCGCCCCACCGAGGAAGCGATGCGTTGGGCGACGCTGATCACATGCGCGTTATCGCGGAACTTAAGCGGCGTCAGCTCCAGCTTGCCGAAACGTTCGACGTAGATCTGATCCGGACCGTTCACCATGATGTCGGAAACCGTATCGTCCTGCAGCAGCGGTTCGATCGGCCCGATCCCGAACATGTCATTGAGGATCTCCTGCCCCATCAGCCGCTGTTCGGTCTGCGTCACCGGCATGCCTTCGGCGACCACCGTTTCCTCAATGATCGCCTCCACGTCGAGCCGCACCTCGTCCCGCGAACGCTGTAGCGCGCTGGAGACGTCTATCGTGGCGAACACGGTTTGTCGGATACGGGCATAGTGGTCGGAACGCACCACCGAATCTTCCACGCCGGGCAGTCGATACGACGCCGACGCATTTTCCGGCGTCATATCCGTTGCCGCTACCGGAGCTGGCGACGGAGCGGCCGCCGGCGCGCTATTTGGTCGCTCGCGCGGCTCCGTCGCCGGCGTTTCAGGCGATGGCGCGAGGCTGAACGGCGTGGCCGATCTGACGGGTTTGCGACCGAAACTCATGCCGTTTTCCCTCTGCGCAGCGCTGGCCACCACGCCGTTTTCGGTTTACTTTGCGCCTCGCCGGTCAGGATGCCGGCCAGCTGTTTGATGCCGCGCGCGAACTCGCCGCGTTCGGGCAGCGCCTGAGCCAGATTTTCCGCCAGCGACAGCGCCTGCGCGTCATAGCCGATGTGCACCGCCACCGGCAGATCCACCGTTTTCATAAAGTCGTTAATATTCACTTTGTTGCGGTTGAGCGGCTGCGTCTGATTCACAATGCTGTACACGGTGGCCGGATTGGGGTGGGCTTCGATATGGCGCGCCAGTCTGACCAGCGTACGCGCCGAATATACCGACGGCTCCGTCACCACGCAGGCCAGGCTGGCGTGCAGAAACGCCTCGGACGCCAGGGCGCCGCCGCGCTGCGGCACATCCAGCACCACATAGTGAAAATGCTGGCTCAACGTGGTCAGCAGTTCGCCCAGTACGCCTTCGCTGGCCTCGAACGGATCCATATAGTCCAGCTCGGCGCCGAGAGCATACAGCCGGTTATCCGCCGTGGTCAGGGTGCGTTCCAGGTACTGCGGGTCCAGCCGGCTGACGTTGCCCATAATCTCCACCAGCGAGTTGCCGCCCGACAGGCCGAGCATGCTGGTGCCGCTGCCGCCATAGAAATCGAGGTCGATATAGGCGACGCGCCGGTGGGCGCCGCCGGCGGACAGCGCGCGGGCCAAATGCACCGCCACGCTGGTGGTGCCGACGCCGCCGCGCGTGCCGACCACCGCGATCGCCTTGCCCAGCCGGCGCTGCCGCACCGGATTGTGATCGTCCTCATCCAGCACGCGACGCAGCAACTCGGTGCCCAGCGGCTTCACCAGATAGTCCTGCACGCCGCGCTGCAGCAGGTTGCGATACAGCCCGATATCGTTGCGATCGCCGACGACATAAACCTGCACCGAAGGTTCGCAGGCGTTGGCCAGCCGATCCAGCTCATCCAGCGGCCCGCTGGAGCCGGCGATATCGACCAGCAGGCGCTGAGGCGAACGGCCGACCTTTTTCAGCCAGGCGATGGCGTCGTCGATATTGCCGCGCTCAACCCGGCAGTCGTTGACGGTGCTGGCCTTCAGAAAGCGCGTCAGAGACTCCTTGCTGTCGGCGTCCTGCACAAAGGCCGCGAAGGTCACCGCGCGTAATTCACTGCGATCTTTATCGCCCAGAACACTCATGGTCACTCACTCACTTTTTTCGTGGAATGGGTTTCCCGCAGCGGTTCAACCTGGTTGTCGCGATAGCGCTTTACCGCCAACCCCGCCGCATCCGCCTGCATAGCGCGGTACGGCTGCGGCGCGGCCAAATCCTGCGGGCGCGCCAGACTCACCGCCAGGTTGGTATAGGTGGCGCAGCCGAACGCAATACGCCAGCGATCGTTATCGCGCCAGTCGCGCTGCGGCTGCAGCAGAGACGCGCAATCCGGCGGCTGCGCGACCCACTGAGTCCCCTGCTGCTGTAAGCGGATGGACGAAACATCCGGCATACCGTCGACATCCCGTTGCCACCCGCGTCCACAGCCGGTCAGCAGCGTCAGCGCGCCGCCGGCCGCCAGCCAAACGAGGCATCGTCCCAGCCCGGTTACTCTCATCATCACTCTCCCGTAGTTATTCGGATCGCGGGTCGTCAATAAACAAAGCCGGCTGCGCCCGTCAGGCGTGGAACCTTGCTCTGCAGCGGATCAAAGCCGATCTTTTTATGCAGCATGTATTCGATATCGGAACTGGCGCGCATGCTGTCCAGCGGCGTCGCCATCTGGCCGGCGGCGGCCGGGCGAACCAGATACGGCGTGACGATCACCACCAGCTCGCTTTTACTGTTTTGATAATCCGAAGAGGAAAACAACTTGCCCAGCACCGGAATAGACCCCAGGCCGGGCACTTTCGACAACACGTCTCTGACGTTGTTTTGCAGCAGGCCGCCGATGGCGAAACTCTGCCCGCTGCCCAATTCAACCGTGGTTTCCACCCGCCGCACGGAGATGCCGGGGATGGTCAGCCCGTCGATCGTGATGCTGCTGTTGGCGTCGATCTCGCTAATCTCCGGCCGCACTTTGAGGCTGATGCGATCGTCGGACAGCACGGTGGGAGTGAAATCGAGCGCGACGCCGAAAGGTTTGAACTCGATGGTGGTGGTTTCCGACTCCTGACGCACCGGCACCGGAAACTCGCCGCCCGCCAGGAAGCTGGCGGTTTGGCCGGACACCGCGGTCAGGTTCGGTTCGGCCAGGATGCTAATCAACCCTTCTTTATCCAGCGCGTCGATCATGGTGTCGATCGAAGTGCTGCCCGATTTGAATCCGCCGATGATGCCGTAAGAGCCGGACTGCGTGGTGTAATTGGTCACGCCCGAGGCGGTGGTGGCGAAGTTGCGCGTACCGCCCAGCCCGAGCAAGAAATTACCCGGTTTGCTGGTAATGGCTTCCCAGTTGACGCCGAACTGCTGAGTGACCGCGCGCGACACTTCGGTGACCCGCACCCGCAGATGCACCTGCACCGGACTGGCTATCGACATTTGGTTGAGCAACTGTTCCTTGTCGTTCAGCCAGGGGCGAACGGTCTGGCTGATGGCCTCCGCCGTTTCGGCGTTGGGCACCGAACCGGCCACCATAATGGTGCCTGGCGACGAGGTCAGCGACAGACGCAGCGCCGGAAAACGCTGGCGCAGCGTCGTCTGAATCTCGGCCAGGTTATGGCGCACCACCACCGTGCGCTGCAACAGCTGTTTGCCGGCGCCATCCAGCGCGTATAGCGAGGTGGTGCCCACCCGCTTACCCAGCACCAGCACCGCGCCCGGCGCCGGCGACTGAACATCGGCGATCTCCGGGTCGGCCACGAACACCGACTCCATCTGGCCCGATACGCGCAGCAGTTCGCCCTGACCGACCGCCAGCGCCATCGTCTGCGCCGCGCCCGCCGCGCCGGCCGTCATACATAAAGCGGCCAGCGCTAGCGCCAATCCTGGCCATGAAATCTTAGCGAGCATAGGTGTTAAATTCCTGTTCCTGACGTTGACTGCCCCGCAGAATGATCACCCGACGTGATCTTTGCGGGCCGATGGTTCCTTCCGCGGCGGCGTCCGCACGTTTCTCGCCCTCCAGCGCGCGCGAAACATCATTGCCCCATACCGGGCGCGACGCCTCCCCGCGGGCGCTGTCCCACGCGACGACCGAGGCGGTCGCGCCGGACGCCGCGTCATGATTGCCCTCCTCCCGGTCTTCCCGCGCGAAACTGCGCAGCGCCATGGACAGGTTGCCCAGCTGCGCCGCCACCGTCACCGCTTCGGCGGCGCGCGGCGCCACCTCAATGGTGACCGTTCTGGCGCGATTCGCCTTGCCGCTCTCTTCCGTCTGGCGCTGGATGCTGGAGCCGACGGCGATAATCCGCGCCCGTTCCACCACCGTTTCACTCACCACCAGGCGCGTATCGCGGTTATGATTATTCTCTTCCTGGCGCATCCGCTGGGTCAGAATGATATCGACGAAATCCCCCGGCTGAATCAGCCCCGCGTTGCCGGACACGTCATCCACCGGCACCGAAACGGCCCGCATGCCCGGCTTTAATACCGCGGCCAGAAAACCGGGCGCGTCGGAGCGAATAATGTCGCCGGCCAAAATCGGCTCTCCCGCGGCTATCGGCTTGCGCAACAGCGCGCCGCTTAATTTGGCCTCGTCGCGCCCCTCGCGCAGCGCGCCCTGCGGCTCTTTGCCGTCAGGCCAGGCTTGCCAGTTCATATCCCCTTCGCGCAGCAGCAATCCGGCCGGCAGCGCCGCCGCCGCGACCCGCACCTGCACAACCTGGGCCGGCGGCGGCGCGATGCTCTGACTGCTGACGAACCACAGACGCGCAACGACGGCCAGCAGCGCCGCGGCCAGCAGAATTAAGGCAAATTTCAAGACTGAAGACATCAACAGGCGACTCCCGGCTCGATGATCAGATGGCTGAAAAAAGCGACCTGTCGTTGAAAAATTTCTTGCGGATGGCAGGGCTAAGACAACAGCCCCTGGCTGAGCAGCGCCGTTATTCCGCCGGCTACCAGCGCGACGCCATAGGGCACCCCGCGCCGGGCCGACAGAAGGTAACCGGGCGACAAGCCCGGCTGCTCCGCGCGCGCCGCTGACGCGGCCGGCGGCCGCTTAGTCGTCAAACGGTCCGCCAGCCAGCCAGCTATTCCGATCAGCGCGCCGACCAGACCAATCGCCACCAGTACGGAGGCCGCGGCATGCGGCCCCGCCCACATCATCACTACCGTGCCCAATTTGACATCGCCGCCGCCGGCGCCGCCGCGCAAAAACGGCAGCAGCAGGAACAGAAAGGCCAGCGCCCCCACCAGGCAGTGGGCGGCGAACTCTCCCCCGCTCATCCCCTGACTCGAGGCGTAAGCGGGAAACAGCAGAGCGTAATAGCCCACCCAGCGATTAGGTAAACAACGCCGGGTCAAATCGGCACGGATTAATAGTCCGAACAGGACGATTAACAGCGCAATAATAATGGGCGTAAAAAAGGGCATTAATTATTTTACTTTGAAGCTTCTACCGCTTTGCTAATCGATGAACCGGCATTCGTAAACAGCGAACTGATTTGGTCCTTGAATCCAGTAACCCCGGTTACCACAACCACGACAATTACACCGGCCAGAATGGCGTATTCCAGGGCGGAGACGCCGCGTTCATCCTTCTGCAATGACTTAAATAATTTACGCATCATTTTTCATTCCTTAAAATTTAATATTAAATAAACACCCACGCACGACCGATCACCCCCGGCAAACATAAGCAAGCCAGACGTCATCAACTTGTCAGAAAAATAACTCAGTGAATGAAAAGTTTTTCTTATCCAGGAACCACAAGAAATGAGAATAATCTTAAGGCATACCGACTAATTAACTCAAGAGTTTTAGCGCATTTTCTATAAAAAACTGATAATGCAAATAGGATAAATCACAAATAAACAGCTATTTTTCCCTAAAAAATAATGAGTTATTTCAATTGTTGTTTGTCTACACATTCAATAAGAAAAGAAAACTTCATACGGTAAACAAAAAATTCATAAAACAGACTGATAATCGTTTTTGATTATGTATTAACAACGTTGATGTCAGCAAACCAGGAACATTCGCGCAGCCAATAAATGATTATCAATCGTTACGCTACGTTAGTATTTAATTAATGTAATCAGTAGCGCCGCGCCATCAAAATGAGCGATAGACAAAATGGGCCAGGATAATAAAATACCGCCACACTATCCAAAATTAATTTTATTAGATAATAAAAATTTTACTTATATTTATATAATATTCTGGATGATTTGCCGCGCCGTTTTCCCTGTTTATTTAATTTTTGTTGTTCTAACGGATAAAAAATCGGCAATAATTATCTCGCCGGACAATTTATAGCGACTGCGTCAGGCGCTATATCCTGCCCTGTTCCGGTTACCGAAACGTTGATGTCACTCAATTCCGCACGTCGGATAATAGATTTCTGCTTACAGTTGCGTTGCCTGCGCGTAACGATTCGGCTCATGCCGGGAAATCCCGCGCGAGAGTGCCGCGCAGGATAGGCGGCGGCAAAAACATACGGCCGGCCCCTGCGCGGCCGGCGAAAATTTTTCAGTCCGGGCGTTTAGCCAGGGTTTAGAAACCGGGTTTACAGGCCGACATGGCGTCTTTATAGTTCAGGCTCGTCAACTTAGCGGAGACCCTTTTGGACAATCCCGGTTTTTATACTCAGGTCGATTTTTGCATTCGATCACGGGCAAGCTGACTCATCATTTCCGATCTGTTGCTTGCCGGTTCTGGCGGGCAGCATCACTCCACCTTTACGGACTGTTGCATCCCCTTACTGATAATCGCGTCGCGCGGCGTTTACGCCCGCAGTGCATCTGACAAGGAGACCACATGGACGATAACCCCCGAATATCCGGTAAACCGCGCCGGGCGGCATAAGGGAACAAGATCCACGCCGTTTACTCCAGATCATTCGAGCGACAGGGGAGCCAACGCGCCCGTAGCTTGAAGTATAACGAGTACACACCTTCCGTTCCTCTTCTCCCGCCCGTAACGCTTAATCATTTTTATCCCCTTCATCTTTCAGATGGCGGGAGTGTCGGCCGCACCCGGTGATCCGCATTTACGGATCGACGTTGCCGCCCCGCTCACGGAATCAGCCCGGCGCTGAAAACTCGGCCGCCTGCGTCTTTCCACGCCCTGGAAGCGGTTGGGCGCAGCCCGCTTACGCCCCGGGAAAACCGGGATGCGCGCCCCTGCGCGGCGGACAGAGCAAAAGAGAATATGAACATGACCAACATGACTAATCAGAACGTGCCGCGCCGCGCCGGGCAACCGAAAACGGCGCCCGCTTTCGCCATCGCCCGCGAGGCGCAAAACAGCCTGGATCAGACGCTGGCAAATCTGAATACCCATCGGTATGGTTTAACCGGGGACGACGTCGCCGAACGCCTGCAAACCTATGGCGAAAACCGGGTGGCGCATGAACAAGCGCCGCACGCGCTGCTGCAACTGCTCGCCGCCTTTAACAATCCGTTCATTTATGTGCTGATCGTGCTGGCGGCCATCAGCTTTATGACCGATTACTGGCTGCCGCGGCTGCAAAACGAACAAACCTCGCTGGCCGGCATCACAATCATGGTGGTGATGGTCGGCCTGAGCGGTCTGCTGCGTTTCTGGCAGGAATACCGCACCAACAAAGCCGCCGAAGCGCTGAAGTCGATGGTGCGCACCACCGCCACCGTGCTGCGCCGCGCCGCCGATAACGCCGCGCCCGCACAGCAGGAGGTCCCGCTGCAGCAGTTGGTGCCCGGCGACATTCTGTACCTCTCCGCCGGCGATATCGTACCGGCCGACGTGCGGCTGATCGCCTCGCGGGATCTGTTCGTCAGCCAGGCGGCGCTGACCGGCGAATCGCTGCCGGTGGAAAAATATGACCTGCTCGGCGACATCCGCGCCAAAGACGCGCAAACGCATCAGATCGGCGAACAGGATCTGCTGGCGCTGTCGGGAGTGTGCCTGATGGGCACCAGCGTATCCAGCGGCACGGCCACCGCCGTCGTGGTGGCTACCGGCAGCCATACCTGGTTCGGCTCGCTGGCGAAATCCATCGTCGGCGCCCGCGCGCAGACCGCGTTCGATCGCGGAGTCAGCAGCGTTAGCTGGCTGCTGATCCGCTTTATGGCGGTGATGGTGCCGATCGTGTTGCTGATCAACGGCTTTACCAAAGGAGACTGGATGGAGGCCAGCCTGTTCGCGCTGGCGGTGGCCGTCGGCTTAACGCCGGAAATGCTGCCGATGATCGTCTCTTCCAACCTGGCGAAAGGCGCGATCGCCATGTCGCGCCGCAAAGTGGTGGTGAAACGGCTGAACGCCATCCAGAATTTTGGCGCCATGGACATCCTCTGCACCGATAAAACCGGCACCCTGACGCAGGACCGCATCATCCTTGAACACCATCTTGATATTCACGGTCGCAACGACGAGAGCGTACTGCAGCTGGCCTGGCTAAACAGCGCGTACCAGAGCGGTATGAAAAACCTGATGGATAAGGCGATCATGCGCTTCGGCCGGAATAAGCCGGCCATCGCCGCGCTGAAACGCTATCGCAAAATCGACGAGCTGCCGTTTGATTTTATCCGCCGACGTCTGTCCATCGTGCTGGCGGACGAAGACAATCGCCAGCGGCTAATCTGTAAAGGCGCCGTGGAAGAGATGCTGGCGATCGCCACGCACATCTGCGAAAACGGCCGGCCGGCGCCGCTGGACCCGGCGCGCCGGACTGCGCTGCATACGCTGGCGCAACGCTACAACCAGCAAGGCTTTCGCGTCCTGATGATCGGCGCGCGCGAACGGCAGCCGGCCGAGATCGCGCGGCCATTACGCGTCAGCGACGAACGCAATCTGGTGATCCACGGCCTGTTGACCTTCCTCGATCCGCCGAAAGAGAGCGCCGCGGCGGCGATCCGCGCGCTGCATGAAAACGGCGTGACGGTGAAAGTCCTGACCGGCGACAATCCGGTCATCACCAGCAAAATCTGCCGCGATGTCGGCCTGGAGCCCGGCGAACCATTGTGCGGCGCGCAGCTCGACACGCTGAGCGACGAACGACTCGCCGGGCTGGTCGAACAACGTACGGTATTCTGCCGCCTGACGCCGTTGCAAAAATCACGCGTACTCAAAGCGCTGCAGGCCGGGGATCATACCGTTGGCTTCCTGGGCGACGGCCTCAACGACGCCCCGGCGCTGCGCGACGCCGATATCGGTATTTCCGTCGATACCGGCACCGATATCGCCAAAGAATCGGCGGATATCATCCTGCTGGAAAAGAACCTGTTGGTGCTGGAACAGGGGGTGATAAAAGGACGCGAAACCTTCGGCAACATCATTAAATATCTGAATATGACCGCCAGCTCCAACTTCGGCAACGTGTTCTCGGTGCTGGTCGCCAGCGCCTTTATTCCCTTTCTGCCGATGTTGGCGATCCATCTGCTGATTCAGAACCTGATGTACGACATCTCGCAGCTATCGCTGCCGTGGGACAAAATGGACAAGGCGTTTTTACGTAAGCCGCGCAAATGGGACGCCAAAAACATCGGTCGTTTTATGATTTGGATCGGCCCGACCTCCTCTATTTTTGATATCACCACCTACGCGCTGATGTGGTTTGTATTCGCCGCCAACAGCGTGGAACACCAGGCGCTGTTCCAGTCCGGCTGGTTTGTGGAAGGATTGCTGTCGCAGACGCTGGTGGTGCACATGCTGCGCACCCGCAAGATCCCGTTCATCCAGAGCACGGCCGCGCTGCCGGTGATGCTGACGACCGGACTGGTGATGGCGCTGGGGATTTATCTGCCGTTTTCGCCGCTGGGCCCCCTGATCGGACTACAGTCTTTGCCCTGGGCCTACTTCCCGTGGCTGGCCGCCACGCTAATCGGCTATTGCACGGTCGCCCAGTTGGTGAAACTCGCCTATATTCGCCGCTTCGGCCAGTGGTTCTGACGCCGCGCGCCCGGAAAAAAAACGCGGCGACGGAAGCCCAACGCCGGAAATGAGGTTCAGCCCGCCGGATCAGAGGCGGGCCGGCAGTTAACGCGCTGCGCGCCGGCCGCGCAGCGCAGCGTGATCGGTCGCGGCGCGCGGCCCCGCCGATCCGGCAGCGCCAGTTGCCGGCGGGAGTTATAGGCGTCGCGGCTTTCCCCGCACCACAGGCTCTGCACCGGCATCCGATCCTGGTGCGCATTCAGCACAAAGACTTCGCCCGTCGCGCTGTTTTTCCACAGATTAAAGCGCAGGGTTTTTCCTTGCTGAATATCGCCCAGTGCCACAGAATACCAATGTGCAGTAGAAGCAGAACAAGTCAACGGGCTATTCCCGCTGTTCGTCAGCGTGACCGGAATAATGCTCAATCCCCATGTTCCCCGTCCGGTTTCACTATTTTCTGTTGCGATAGCCGCCGTACAGTTAATTAACATAAGGAATAAAAATGATGGTAAGGCTTTCATAAATCACTCCGCAAACAGCCACGCGCAGGCTGGCGACGCCACAGCAAAAATTTTTCCGAATCAAAGTTAATGATGAATCGATACAGGGTGAACATGGTGATAAAGCGCGCACTGAAATATGCGGGAACGATAACACTTTTGGCGGCATTATGCAGTTCGGCGCAGGCCGCCGAAGTGAAATCCATTGCGATTTTAACCCCGGAGCAGGGAACGGATTTCGGCTGGAATCAACAGGGCATTGACGCCGCGCGAGCGGCGGGCAAAGCGGAAAATGTCGACGTAATGGTGGCGGAAAATCTCGGCTATGGCGATGCGCGCCCGACGCTGCGCGATCTGACCGACGACGGCGCGCAGCTGCTGATCGCCCACGCCAGCGGCTACAACATGGCCGCGCCGGAGATCGGCGCCCAGACGCAAATCCCCGTCGCCATCACCGACCGGCCGGACGCGCGCAAAGAGGGAGCGGTCGCCGACTATACCTCCAGCGGCCACGAAGGCGCTTATCTGGCGGGCGTGCTGGCGGCCAAAATGACGCGCACCGGCACCCTGGGGATTGTCGTTTCCGGCGAGCCGCCGTCATGGAACGCCCAGTCCAGCGCCTTTATCCAGGGCGCGCGGGCGACCAAAGCCGATATTAAGATCCGCTATGCGGTGATCGGCCCGGCCGCCTACAGCGACGCCGCCGGCGGCAAACGCGTCACCAGTTCGGTGATCGCCGCGGGCGCGGACATTGTTTTCGGCCAGGGCAATGGTTCCAGCTTCGGCATGCTGCAGGCGGTGGAAACCAGCAAAGCCATCGACGGCGGCAAAGTCTACTTTATTGACGTCATCGGCGATAAATCGAGTATTGATAAAGGGAATTTACTCAGTTCGGTAATCTGGAATCTTACGCCGGTATTTACCGCCATGATCCAGGATTTAAAAGCCGATAAATTCGGCAGCCGCAATTACACGACGTCATTAAAAGACGGCTCCGTGAGTTTATTGCAGACTAAACATATTCCGGCGGATATCTGGCAACAGGTAAACGCAGTGAGCGATGAAATTAGCAGCGGTAAACTCACCGTGACGCCGCACTATGACGCGCGCTTCCTGCATAATCTATTGGGCGGCTGACAAACGGCGTCCTGAGAAGGCCTCCCGTCCGTCGCGTGGACGACAAGCGATGCCGGCGCCGGCGGGTAATAGCGGCGGCGCGCGCTGAACGTGACGAATAGAGTATTGATATCAAGTGGCTATAAAAATGAGCGCGGCAGTTGAACAGGCGCGCGCCGGAACGCATCAACCGGGGATTTTATGACCGATGTTCATCACGCCGCCGAACCGCTGGTGGCGATCCGCAACCTGTCAAAACGCTTTCCGGGCATCCTGGCCAATGAGCGCGTGAGTCTTGATCTGTGGCCCGGCGAGGTGCACGTCCTGCTGGGCGAAAACGGCGCCGGCAAGTCCACGCTGGTCGGCATGCTATCCGGACTGCTGCGGCCGGACGAGGGCGAGATCCTGATTAACGGCCGGCGTCAAACCATTATGTCTCCCCGGCGGGCGCTACAGCTGGGCATCGGCACCGTATTCCAGCATTCGATGATGGTGCCCAGCCTGACGGTGGCGGAAAACCTGGCGCTCGGCGCCGTCTGGTGGAAACGGCCGGATCGCAAACGCTGGGCCAATGAGATTCGCCGCGTCTCGGCGCAGATCGGCGTCAGCGTCAATCCCATGAGTCTGGCCGGCAGCCTGTCGCTCGGCGAGCTGCAGCAGGCGGAAATCGTGCGCGCCCTGCTGCGCGGCAGCCGTTTATTGATTCTCGATGAGGCCACCGCAATGCTGACCCCCGACAACGCACAGGAGCTGGGCGCGCTGATGCGACGTCTGGTGGCGCAGGGGCTGGCGGTGGTATTCATTACGCACAAACTGAACGAAGCGCTGGCCTACGGCGACCGCATCTCCGTGCTGAGGATGGGGCGCAAGGTGGGCGAGCTCCCGCCGGCGCGTCTGAAGACGCTGGATACCGCCAGCGCCACGCGTCAGGTGGTCGGGTTAATGTTCGATCTGGATGCGCCCGCTGACGCAAACGGCGACGGCGCGACGAACCCGCCGCCCCTCGCCGCCTCCGCCCGCCCCGCCCGGCGCGATTTTTCACGCGACAAGCCGCTGCTGGAAATACTGTCGCTGAGCGTGACGGAAGGCGACATCGCCGTCTCTCAGGTCGCGCTGAAAATCCGGCCGGGCGAAATACTCGGCATCGCCGGCATCGACGGCAACGGACAGAAACAGCTGGCCGAATGCCTTGCCGGGCAGCGGCCGCTGAACGCAGGGCGTATTTACCTGCAGGGCATCGCCATCGAAGCGATGAGCCCCGGCGAACGGCGCCGGCTCGGGCTGCGCTACGTGACCGACGATCGGCTCGGCGAAGGCACCGTCGGCCGTTTTTCCGTGGCGCTGAACATGGTGCTAAAGCAGATCGGCGAAGCGCCGTTCTGGCGGCGCGGCATTGAGCAATCGGCCAGCATCGCAGCTTACGCCCGACGACTGGTGCGGCGGTTCGATGTGCGCACGCCCGGCATAGAAACCGCCTGCGGCACGCTATCCGGCGGCAATATCCAAAAAGTGATGCTGGCGCGCGAGCTGTCCGGGCGCGCCCGCGCGGTCATCTTCGCCAAACCCACCTGGGGGCTGGATCTGCACAACAGTATCGCCGCCCGCCGCCGCATTCGCGAGGCGGCGGACAGCGGCATCGCCGTGCTGCTGATTTCAACCGATCTGGAAGAGATCATCGAACTGGCCGACAACATCGCGGTGATGTCGCAGGGGCGGATCGTCGGCCATGTCGCCAATGGCGACGACGCCAGACGGCAGGTCGGTAAACTGATGAGTGGAATAACATGACAAGCAGTCAGAGCAATACCCCCGAAGCGGATCTCATACAGCCGCGGCGGCCGCCCGCCGCCCGCTGGCTAAGCGGGATGGCGTTTTCGATCGGGCCGATCGCGATCGCGCTGATGATCACCGGCGCCATCCTGTTGTTGATGGGCGTCAATCCGCTGACTTATTACGGTTACGTGGTGCATAAAGGCCTGCTGACCCCCTCCGGCATCCAGGCCACCCTGACCCGCATGGGGCCGCTGCTGCTGATCGCCGCCAGCCTGATCGTCGCCTTCCGCGCCGGTATCTGGAATCTGGGCGGCGACGGCCAGTTTGTGCTCGGCGCGGTGCTGGCCGCGGCCTGCGCGCCCTGGCTGATTAGCTGGCTGCCGGCCTGGCTGACGCTGCTGGCCTGCATGACGGTCGGCATGCTGATCGGCGCGATCTGGGCGCTGCTGCCGGGTATCCTTAAGGCCCGCCACCAGATCAATGAGATCATCACTACCATGATGATGTCCCTGCTGGGCATCTCGTTCGCCAACGTACTGGTGAAACTGGTGTTTCTCGATCCGACGACCACCGTGCCGCAGACCCGCACGCTCGATATCGCCAGCCGCCTGCCGCCGCTGCCCGGCAGCCATATTTCCAGCGGGCTGCTGATCGGCATCGCGACGATCGTGGCGGTGCACCTGATGATGACGCGCACCGCATTCGGCCTGCAGCTGCGCGTGGTGGGCGCCAGCCCGCGCGCGGCGCTGCACGCCGGCTTGCCGGTTACCCGCCTGACCCTCGCCGTGTTCGCGCTCTCCGCCGCGCTGGCCGGCCTGGCCGGCGCGGTTGAAGTGCTGGGCATTCAGGGCAACGTGCGCGCCGACTGGAACCCGGCCTACAGTCTGACCGTCGTGCCGCTGGTCTTCCTGGCCCGCTTCAACGGCTACGCCACGCTGCTGTTCGTATTCGCCTTTTCCATTCTGTCGATTGGCGGCGAGAGCGCCGCGCGCATGCTGGGCGTGCCTAACTTCTTCACCCTGGTGACCGTCGCCATCCTGTTGATGGTTCTCGCCCTGTTCGAACTGATTGAGCGCCGCCGCGCGGCGAAAAGGAACTGACGATGGATCTCTTTACCCAGGCGTTTCTTACCTCTCTGTTGGTCGGCGTGGTGGCGTCGGGCATTCCTCTGCTGCTGGCCGGTCTGGGCGAGCAGATTTCCGAAAAGGCCGGCGTCCTGAACATCGGTCTGGAGGGAATGATGCTGACCGGCGCCTGGCTCGGCTTTTACGTGGCGTGGCAGAGCGACTCGCCGGCGCTGGGCTTTATCGGCGGCGCCGGCGGCGGCCTGCTGGTGGCGGCGCTGATGATGATCTGCTGCGTCTGGCTGGGTCTGAATCAGATTGTGATTGGCATCGCGCTTACGCTGGGCGCAGAGGGGGCGACCGCGCTGCTGCACCACTTCCAGTTCAGCCGCACCTACCCGCGCCTCAACAGCATCGAACCATTGCCGATTCCCGGGCTGGCGGATATCCCGGTCGTCGGCCGCGCGCTATTTAACCAGCCGCCGATCGTCTATCTGTCGCTGGGCGCCGTCGCGCTGCTGGCGCTGATTTACCGCAACAGCAATTTCGGTCTCTGGCTGCAGGCGGCGGGCGATAAGCCGGCGGCGCTGGATTCGGCCGGCGTCGACGTACTGCGCACCCGCAGCGTGGCGGTGCTGATCACCGGCCTGCTGGCCGGACTGGGCGGCGCCTATATGGCCAATGTCGGCGCCGGCCTGTTCGTGCCGTTTATGACCAACGGCAGCGGCTTTATCGGCATTGTGCTGGCGATGCTGGCGCGCGGCCGCCCGCTGTGGGTGCTGGGCGGCGCGACGCTGTTCGGCTGCTGCCTGTCGCTGACCACCGCGCTGCAGGTCGCCGGCGTCGATATTCCCACCGACGTGATCCAGATGTTGCCTTTCGCCGCCGTGATGCTGGCGCTGCTGCTGTTCGGCCGCCACGCCAGACTGCCCAATGCGCTGGGCGAGGCCTGGTTCCGCGGCGAGCGCTAAGCGCCGTCGCGCGTCATCGCCGCCGCGCGGCCGACGGTCATATCGGAAAAATCGATCTCTTCCGTCAGGCAGATGGACAGCAGTCGCGCCTCGCCCTCGCTCAGCGAGACGAACGCGTGCGACATGGTGCTGTCGATATAGGCGCTGTCGCCCCGGTTGAGCGTCAGCGGCGCATAATACGCAGTATGCAGCATTACGCAGCCCTCCAGCACATAGATAAACTCTTCCCCCTCGTGCATCGACCAGTCGGCGCGCGGCGGCACCTCGCGCGCCCTGATATCCATCAGTACCGGGATCATGCCCTTCGCCAGCAGCTCGGTGGCGTGCACATCGTAACGATACCAGGCGCTGCTGAACACCAGCCCCTTACCGGCCCGGGTAAACGTCCGCCTTCCGGTCACGCCGGGCGACGCCGGCGCGGCCGCCGGCAGCCGCGCGGAAAACAGCTCGGCGAGGGAATAGTCAAAGGCGCCGGCAATTTTGGCAATGGTATCGAAAGACGCCGACACCTGGCCGTTCTCTATCTTCGATAGCGTGGAAATCGAGACCGTGCTCATCTCCGCCAACTGATCCAGCGTGTAATTACGCGCCATGCGGATCGCTTTAATGCGCGCGCCGAAATCCTTTTCGTTGGTCAACGCCGACCCGAGGCCGGTGGTTTCATGCTGTTTCGTCGTCTTCATGCTTTCCCTTCATCGTCTGAGTGAGGCGCACTGTCCCTGCGGGATTTTCATATATTATCGATATTTTTATTATAAGAAAAATATATTTGCCTAAAAGAGAATTTAACCTCAATTTAACGTTAATGCCCACCTCGCAGAGGTAACTATGAGTTCATTGATCCTCGCCACGGTCGCCATGCCGGCGTTTTACGACAAAAAACGCAATCTGGACAACATTCTCGACTACCTGAGCCAGGCCGCCCGCGACGGCGCGCAGCTGGTGGTGTTTCCTGAACAGATTCTGCAAGGTTACCTCACCGATACCCTGAGCTGGAATGCCGATAACGTCAGTTGGCAATTCGCTCAGGCCGAGGTGGTGGACAACAGCGCCAGCCTGCGGCGGATCGGCGCGTTGCTGCGTCAGCTCGGGCTATACGCGGTGATCGGCATGACCGAGCGCCACCCCGTGCGGGCCGAGGTACTGTTCAACACCGCCGTGCTGCTCGGTCCGCAGGGCCTGCTGGGCCGTTACCGCAAGGTACATCAGCCGGGCGATGAGAAACACGTCTACTATCCCGGCCGGCGCTTCCCGGTGTTCGATACCCCGCTGGGGCGCATCGGCATGTTGATCTGCTACGACAAGGTCTTTCCGGAGAGCACCCGCCAGCTGGCGCTGCAGGGCGCCGACATCATGATTATGCCGACCGCCTGGGGCTATGCCGGCGACGGCAACGACGGAGAAGAGGACGCGATGGTGGACGCCTACACCCTGTTTGGCCGGACGCGGGCGCTGGAAAACCAGTGCTGGATGGTGGAATCCAACCTGTTCGGCCAGCACGGCAATCTGCACTATCACGGCCATAGCCGGATTATCGACCCGCTTGGCCGCATCGTCGCGGATACCGGGCCGGCGGCCGGCCTGGCGCTGGCGACGGTCGATATTCAGGCGGAGATCGTACGGGCGCGCAGCGTGGGTTATATCGGCTATCACTTTCTGAAAGACTATGTGCCAGTCAGCGCCGAACCGTCGGTGCTGACCGTACAGAGCCGACACAGCGATCCGCAGGGAGACGCGCGATGAAAAAAAAAGTACTGCAGGCTATCGGCATCGGGAAAAGCTACCCGGCCGGCGGCGCGACCTTTACCGCGCTGCATAACTTGCATTTTCACGCCCACGCCAATGAGTTCGTTTCGTTTGTCGGCCCGAGCGGCTGCGGCAAATCGACGCTGTTTAATATCATTACCGGCCTGCTGGCGCCGGATAACGGCGACATCCTGATCAAAGAGCGAGAAACCACCGGCAGCCCCTCAGCCGAATTGGGTTATGTGCTGCAGAAGGATCTGCTGTTTCCCTGGCGCACGGTGATGGAGAACGTCATTCTCGGTCTTGAGGTGCGCGGTACGCCGAAACGCGAGGCGCGCCGGCGGGCGGGCGAGCTGTTTGAGCGTTACCACATGCAGGGCTATGAAAATAAGTACCCTTCCCAGCTGTCGGGCGGTATGCGCCAACGCGCGGCTCTGATGCGCACCATGGTGACCAACCCGGAAATCATCCTGATGGATGAAGCCTACAAGGCGCTCGACTATCCGCTCAAAATCGCGCTGGAAAGCGAACTGCTCAGCGTGGTGAAACAGCAAAAGAAAACGGTGATCTTCATTACTCACGATATCGAAGAGGCCGTGACGCTCTCCGATCGGGTGTACGTGATGAAGGCGCGGCCAGGCGAGATCGTGCATGAGATTGCGATCGATCTGCAAACCGAAAGCCTGTCGATCCCGGAGCGACGCCTGTCGCCGCGCTTTAATGACTACTATGAACAAATCTGGCGCAGTATCGGCAGCGAACCTGCGCTGCTGACCTGATTTCCCGACGAGGCCGCTCATGAACAGGGTTTTACCACGTGAAACAGTCACCGCGCCGCGCTCGCGCGGTCCGCGCGAAGCCTTTTTTCGCTCGCCGGCGACGCGCCGCTATACGCTGCTGTTCCTGCAGTTCGTCATCGTCGCCGGCCTGCTGGCCAGTTGGGAGCTCGGCGTACGCTACGGCCGCATCAGTCAGTTCCTGTTCGCCAGCCCGTCGATGGTCTGGGATGTGCTGGTGACTCGTTTTCATTCCGGCGAGTTATGGGTCGATATTCGGGTCACCACGCTGGAAACGGTCATCGGCTTCGCGGTCGGCGCGCTGGGCGGTTCGGCGCTGGGGCTACTGCTGTGGTACTCGCGCTTTATCTCCGATCTGGCGGCGCCCTTTATCGCCGCCATCGGCGCCATTCCGGTGCTGGCCATCGCGCCGATTACCATCATCTGGTTCGGCACCGACATGCTGTCGAAGGTGGTGATTGTCGCCTTTTCCTGCGTGGTCGTCTCGCTGACCACCTCCTACAAGGGCGCGATGCGCACCGACCCGGATCTGATTAACCTGCTGCGATCGTTTGACGCCGGGCGCGGCACCATTTTTTGCAAGCTGGTGGTGCCGTCCGCCATGCTGTGGGTGCTGTCCGGTCTGCGGCTGAACGTCGGTTTTGCCCTGGTGGGCGCGATCGTCGGCGAATACATCTCTTCAGACAGCGGCGTCGGCCACATGATCCTGCTGGGCAGTTCCAATTTCGGCATGAATATTGTCCTGGCGGGCATCGTGCTGGTGATGGTGATGATGTTGATTTTCAACAGTCTGGTGGCGTTGTCAGAACGCTTAATTCTCTCGTGGGACAGGAAATGACATGAAAACGTTAACCGTAAAGCGCGCCGCGCTGCTGGCGGCGCTGTTTAGTTCTCTGGTATCCGGCATCAGTCTGGCGGCGGAAACGCCGGTGCGCATCAATCAGGCTTTCCAGTCGCTGCTCTACCTGCCGCTATATGTGGCGCAAGAACAAGGGTTCTTTAAGCAACAGGGCGTTGCAGTCAAAATCAGCACCGGCGGCGGCGGCGCGCAGTCATGGGCCGCGGTGTTCGGCGGCTCGGCCGACTTTTCCATCCAGGACCCGGTCTTCGTGCCCAAATCGCGCGAAAACGGCGGCGGCGGCGTGGTGGTGGCCAGCGTGCAGAATGCGCCCACCATCTTTATCTTCGGCAAGGATCCCGCCTCGCTGCAGGATAACCTGGGGCTGCTGTCCGGCAAACGGGTGGTCACCAGCCCCCAGCCGGATACCACCTGGGCCTTTATGAGCTACCTGATCAAACAGCAGAAGCTGAGCGACGTCCGGCTGGTGCATGTGGCCATCGGCAACGAGATCCCGGCGGTGGCGGCCGGCCGGGCGGATTACGCGCTGGCGGCGGAACCGCAAGTGACCATGGCCGAACGGCAAAACGGCCTGCACGCGGTTTACTCGTTCTCGGCCAACAGAGACTGGTATCCGTTCGCTTTTTCCAGCCTGACCACCACGCAGGCGTATATCGATAGCCATCCGCAGGCGGCGCAGGGCGTGGTCACCGCGTTCGAGCAGGCATCGCGCTTCATTTACGCCAACGTCGATCGCGCGGTGGAGATCGCCTGCAAATATTTCCCCAACCTGCCGCCGGATCTGGTGCGCCAGGCGGTGCAGCGCGGCATCGACGCGAAGGGCTACCCGGATCACGCGCTGGTGTCTAAAGCCGCCTGGGACAACAATATGAACATTGCGCTGTACGCGAAAAATATCAAAGCCTACCCGTCGCCGGCGACGTCGTATGAAAACAACGTCAATGTCGATCTGGCGACGCGCGCGAAAGAAGCGATCGACGCGGCGCAGTGAACCCCGGCCAGACAGGAGACCTGCAATGAATAAATCACTCTCCCACCGGTTGAGTCTGGCCGGGGCGCTGACGCCCGCGCAGCAGCAGGCGCTGCTGCCGGTGCTGGCGGACTGCGCCGCGCGGGCCGAGTCGCTGTGCGCGTTCGCCGCCGCCACCTTTGGCGCGGACGTCCCGCCGGTGACGGTGCGCCTGACGCCGCTGCGCCCGGTGGCCGGAAGCGCGCCGGAGACGCGGCGATGAACGAAATTCTGCGTCTGTCGATGTGCGAGGCCGGACGGCGCATACGCGCCGGCCGGCTCAGTTTTCCCGAACTGCTGGAGGCCTGCCTGCAGCGTGAAGCGCAGACCCGCGCACTCAACGCCTTCAACCAGCTGTTCGCCGAGCGCGCCCGGCGACTGGCCATCGCCTGCCAGAGCCTGCTGGAAAACGGCTACGATCTGGGTCCGCTGCACGGCATGCCGCTGGCGATCAAGGCGAATATCGCTCTCGCCGGCGAAGAAATGCACGCCGGCAGCCGCCTGTTGGCCGGTCAGCAGGCAACGGCCGATTCTGCGGTGGTGCGGCGGCTGAAACGCGCCGGCGCGCTGATTATCGGCACCACCAATATGCATGAGTTCGCCTGGGGCGGCACCACCGATAATCCGCACTACGGCGCCACCGGCAACGCCTGGGACAGCGAACGGATCCCGGCCGGCTCCAGCGGCGGTTCAGGCGCGGCGGCGGCGGTGCGCAGCGCGCTGGCCACGCTGGGCACCGACACCGGAGGATCGGTGCGGCTGCCGGCGTCGATGAACGGCGTCACCGGCCTGCGCCCCGGCATCGGCCGCATCGATACCGACGGTATTTTCCCGTTGGCCTGGAGTATGGATACCGCCGGTCCGCTGGCGGCCTACGCCGAGGACTGCGCGCAGGTATACGCGACGCTGGCCGGCGAGCCGCATCCGCCGGCGCTATCGCCGCTGGCCGGGCTACGCATCGGGCTGCTGGAGGATTACTGCGGCGCGGTGCAGCCGGCGGTGGCCAGGGCGTACGAGGCGCTGCTGGCGTGGTTCGCCGCCGCCGGCGCACGCTGTTGCAACCTGCCGTTGAGCGGGCTGGAACAGGCGGTCAACGCGCAGGTCGTGATCAATGTCGCCGAGCCCAGCGCTATCCACGCGCCGTGGATAGCGGCGCGCAGCGAGGAATACGGCGAGGACGTACGCCTCCTGCTGCAGGCCGGCAACGGACTGAGCGCGCTTGAATACCTGCAGGCTCAGCGCTACCGCAGCGTGCTGCGGCAACAGTTGCTGAGCAGTTTCGACCAGGTAGACGTCATCCTCACTCCGACCCTGCCGTTTACCGCGCCGCGTAAAGGACAGGCGCGGATCCGCATCGGCGAGCAGGAAGAGAGCGTGCTGACCGGCAACATGCACTTCACCTGCCTGGCCAGTCTGGCGGGGCTGCCGGCGCTCAGCCTGCCCGCCGGTTTCGACGCCGACGGCCTGCCGATCGGCATGCAGCTGATCGGCGCCGACGGCGCGGAGCATCGGCTGCTGGATCTGGCGATCCATTTTCAGCAGGACAGCGATTACCACCGGCGCCTGCCCCCCCTGGCGCGGGAACAGGCGTAAGTGGCCGGCCGCCATTTTCTGCTGTTGCTGCTGGTGGTGTCGGGCTGGGCGTTTAATGTGGTGGCGATGAAGTTCGGCCTGATGGAACTGCCGCCGCTGCTGATGATGATGCTGCGCTTTATTATCGTTGCGGCCGTGCTGGTGCCGTTTACCCGGCTCCAGCGCCGTCAGTGCGGGCTGGTGTGGCTGCTGGCGTTTACCTTCGGCTTTATTCACTTTGCGCTGCTGGCGCTGGGCATGCGCTACACCGACGCCGGCAGCGCCGCGTTGCTGGTGCAGATGGGCACGCCAATGGCGATGCTGCTGGCCGCGCTATGGCTGAAAGAACCGCTGTCGACGCGCCAGGTCGCCGGCATCGCGCTGGCGTTCGCCGGGGTGGCGGTGATGGCCGGCAGCCCGACGCTGTTTTCCTGGCGCGGCCTGCTGTTTTTGCTGACCAGCGCCGCCGGCTGGGCCTGCAGCAATATCCTGATCAAACGCGCGCCGCCCATTGCGCCGCTGACGCTGAGCGGCTGGGTATCGCTGTTTTCCATCCCGTTTGTCGCCGTCAGCTCCCTGCTGTTTGAGCATAATCAGATCTCGCTGCTGCTGACGGCGGGCTGGCGCGGCTGGCTCGGGGTACTGTACAGCGCGCTCGGTTCTTCCCTGATGGCCTACTCGCTGTGGTATTGGCTGCTGAAGAAGTACCCGGTCAACCTCATCATGCCCTATTCGCTGCTCAGCCCGGCGCTGGCGCTTCTGATGGGCGCGGCGATCATGGGCGACCCGCTCAACGCCAGTAAACTGCTGGGCGCGGCGCTGATTCTCGGCGGTATCTTTATCGCGGTGGTCAGCGGCGGCGGACGCATGACGCCGGCCGGACGGCGCCGCTGAACGGCGGCATCAGTTCAGATAATCCCGCAGTATGTTATGTAACGCCGGAAACTGATGAAAACCGTCGCAGTCGAGAAAATGGCCGCAGCCGGCGAACTGATAAAGCTCCGCATCCAGCTGTTCGCGTAAGTTAACCGTGTGGTGAGGCGCCACCACCGTATCGTTGGACGACAAGATGGTAATACGGTGTCTGATTATTTTGCGCAACAGGGCAAAGTTAATTTTCGCTTCGGTAAACGCGTTAACCTCGGGATATTGTTCGACCCGCTGGAAAAAACCGGAAACCAGAATGACACCGCCGACTTTTTGCCGTTCATGCAAAGAGGATAAATAGCGCAGAATGGTAATACAGCCGAGGCTATGCCCGATAAACCACGTATTTTCATTCGGCGCTTCAATCGTCTCGTTCAATTGCGCCAGCCATTTATCCGCACAGGGCGCGCGCGGCATCGGCATTTTAGGGATAATCACGCGGGTATCGAGGTTTTCGCACTGTTGTCGTAACCACGGAAACCAGTGATGACGCGGCGTTGATGAAAGTCCATGCACGATAACGATATTACTGACACAGCCCATACGTCCTCCTGATCGGTCAGGAAACACTATCGCCCCCGTAGTAACGGGCTAAAGATAGCGCCCCACTGTGTCAGGAATATGTCACGCGCGCGCAGGCGCTGCCGGGATGGCTTCCCGGATGCAGCGCCGCTATGCGCGATAGTGCGTTATCGCGATCATCATGCCGAACACCAGACCGTTCATAGTGATATGCAGCGCAATGGGCATCAACAAACCGTTTGATTTAACCCGCGCGACAGTGAAACACAGCGCAACCAGGAACAAAATCGCTAACGTTCGAAAATCGGTATATTGCGTATGTAGCAGAGTAAACATGATGGAAGAGACAATCGCGGCCCACCAGACATTATTGGCGAACCATGCTTTTAACGCCCCGTACAGGAATCCCCTGAAGACCACCTCTTCATAGACAGGGACAATAACAATCAGCAGAAACTGTGAAAGAATGAATATCCAGCCGTGCAGCGAAACCTGATCTCTCATCCAGCCTTCGCTTTTCGTTATGCCCAATAGCGTCGGCAGAATAAACTGTATAGCAAGAATCGTAACCAGCAACAGACAAAACAGCCGCGCATTAAAACGACCTTTACCGAGCCCCTCTTTTTTTCTAAAGAAATAAAAATACAGCGGCATAATCACGCTAAATTCGATGATAAATAAAAGCGGGAACATTAAACCCAGTTGATACAACCGTTGCTGATTCGGTAAAAATAAAGGAACGAAACTCAATAACACCATCAACGCGAACATCGAGAAAAAACCTTTTGTTTCTTTATGTGCTGCAACTTCTTCCCAGGCTGCCATTGCCACCGTTCCTTGTCTTCACCGCGACGCGTATATCCCTCACGCCGGGAGGGCGCGATATACGCGCAACGCGTTTATGATAGAGTGCCGGCGCTTAAAATACTCTGTGAGGCCATTTTGCACAACCAAACCGACGCCATAACGCGTTTAACGGACTTCGTCCGCCAGGATAACCGGCCGGACGGCGCGCGCCACATCGCGGAGGAAGGCGCGGCGCTGTTCTCCTTCGTGACCCACAGCAAAGAACGCATCGCCGATGTGGTTCTGCGCCAGCCCTCCCTGGTCGTGATTCTGGAAGGCGCCAAGCAGCTGGTGACGATGGGGCGCAATATGACCTTCCCGGCGCATACCGCGTTGGCTTTGCCCGCCGGCTGGCGCGGCGATGTCGTTAACGCGCCGGATGCCCGCAGCGGCGTCTATCGGGCGATTTTCATTCGGTTCCCGCAGCGGCTGATTACCCATACTTTTCGCGCACACCCAGAGTGGCAGGCAACGCCCTATACCCACCGACTGTCCGTGCCTCTCGATACCCCGCTGATTCAGGCCGTCCATCATGCCGCAGAGGGAATCACCGATCCGGCGCTGCCCGCAACCTTAATCGAACATCGCGTGATGGAAGTGCTGCTCATTCTGGACATGAAAAAAGCGCTGCCGTTGCGCCCCGTCAACCGCAGCGCCAGCATAACCGAAACGGTGCGTCTGCTTTTTCGCTGGCATCCGGAGCAAAACTGGACGCTGGATGCTCTCGCGGCGGAACTCGGCATGAGCAACGCCACCCTGCGGCGCAAACTGATGCGCGAAGGCGCCGGCATACGCGTCCTGCTGACGGAAGAGCGCATGTCGCAGGCCATGATCATGCTAAAGGACGAAGGCATGGCGATGCATGACGTCGCGCTCGCCGCCGGCTATCGATCCGTCAGGCGATTCAGACAGCAACTGCAGCGCTACCTCGACAGCTCGCCGTTAAAATGAGCGTTGTTGTACGCTAAACCGATCTTTTCTGTGCGTCGGCAGCAGCGCGTCCGCTGATAAGATCAGCGCTGTTCTTTACAGGGTGACGACGATGATCAGATTAACGACAGCACAAATAAGCGCGGCCATGGCGTTTTTTTTCTCCATTACTGCCGCAGCGACGCAACCATTAACGGTATGGGCTGACGATATCGACCCGGCGCTGGAGCTGCCGGCGCGCTATGCCGCCTGCCGCCTCTCCGCCCCGCGGCAGATTTCGCCGGCAGCGGGAGAAAATCCCGCGCTGCGCTGGAGCGCCGGACCGCAGGGCACGAAATCGTGGCTGTTGATCATGCAGGATCTGGACGTACCGCAGGAATTAAGCGACATCAATCAAGCGGCGCGAATCATCCCGGCCAACGCCGCGCGACGCGCCTTTACCCACTGGCTGCTGACCGACATTCCGCCGGAAGTGCACGCCATTCCCGCCGGCGTGGAGGGATCGGCGCGCGCGCCGCAGGGACTGCCTTTAGTTAAAACCCGCTATGGCGTACGGCAGCCCAACGGCTTCGCCGCATTTATGCGCAACGGCCCGTACGGCGGCTACAAAGGCCCCTGTCCGCCCTGGAACGATGAAAAACCACATCGCTATAAATTCAGCGTGTTCGCCCTGAATATTAGCCGCGCCGCCGGCCGACCGCTCACTGAACAGTCCTTGATGCAGAGTATACAGCCACATATTCTGGCCGCCGGCTCTCTGCAAGTAAGCTACAGTCTGCATAATCTAAATAGCTTCGCGCATTGATGCTTCACTCTCGATCCGGACATAACGCGCGGCTGCCGATAAAATGAGATAAAAATGATTAAAAACAATCGGATAAAGTTAATTTTCGGCATCATACTCAGTCAGAGGAAGAGAAGTGTAGCGCGATGATGCAAAGATATTTAAATCGAGACAGGCGGCAGGCGAACGGTCCGCCGGCAGTTCAGCTCATTAAGCGGCCGGGGAGCCAATCCAGACGCCAAATAATTCGGGCTGCCGGGAAAACGTGATTGTTTTGCACAGCGCATTGGCCCCGCAGGGGTGAGGCCGGGGACGGCCGGACCATGGGTCGTAGCCGACGCGCCGGCAATCTGAAGGATGACGAGTCTGTCGGGCGCAGAGTTAAGCGCGGCTTGCGGCCTGAGCTATCCGGGCCGGACAGGGGCCGGCGGCGTTGGGCCGCCGCCTGGCGGGATGGCGACGCGCGGTCTGCGTCAGACGCTCAACCGGCGCCCTGCGCGGCCCGCGCTCGCCCGGCATTTACTCGTCGCTTTTCGGCAGCGGTCCCAGCTTCACGCCGTCGGGATAGTACTTCCAGCCGTCGCGCACTTTGATGGTTTCATCCCACGGCAGGCGGTATTCGCCGTTAGCCAGATCGCGTACCCATGTCAGGTAGTTGGCCCGTTCGCCTCCCGGCTTACCGACATAGCCGCGGCAGCCCAGGTTAAAGATATTGTTCTCCAGCGCCCAGTTTTCCCGCGCTTTATCCACCAGCCGCGGGAATAGTTCGGCGGTAACGATTTCCCACGGGTTGCGATGCCCTTGCTGGATCACATTGCCGTCATAGTTGCAGACGGTGCCTTCGCCGAAGTAGTAGAACACTTCGTCATAGCCGGCCAGGTTAACCGACACGGTATACATCAGGTTCTGCCAGGCGTTAGTCCGGTTGGTCCAGATCCACTGATCGTTGACCTGAGTCGAGTAGCCGGAGATCCGAATATAAACGTTGCAGCCCTTGTAGGCCGCCTCGCGCGCCAATTCCGGGAACATACCGTCATGACAGATACACACCGCCAGCTTCGATCCCTTCGGCCCGTCGCACACCGGCATACCCATGTTGCCCGGCATCCAGGGTTCAATCGGCACCCACGGCTGCAGCTTACGGTAATGCAGCGCGATTTCTCCCTGGTTATCGATGATAATCGCCGTGTTATACGGCGGCAGCGCCGGGTCCTCATTCCGCTCCATCAGGGAAAAGACCCCCCAGAGATCGTTGCGCCGACAGGCCGCGCGGAAACAATCGATTTCCGGGCTATCCAGCGACAGCAACATTTCATCGTAGGTCCAGATTTTAGTATTCAGCCCCTGGGTTGAATACTCAGGAAAGACGATCACATCCAGATCGGGATAGCCGGCTTTCGTCGAGTCGACCGCTTTACATATTTTCTCCACCTGCAGCTGAATATCCGCCGGTCCTTTAATCACGGGAACGGGATATTGAATGGCGGCAATTAATAACGCTTCATCCCATGCACTTACGCTTCCGGTACTGCCCATAATAGACCTCTCACTTTTTAGTGTGGTTAACACGGGTTACACAGGCATATTTACACCGATAAATATGCCGCGATCTTATTTTCATCCGCGCGTTGACGATCTTCCTGATGTACAATCGCGCCCTTTTCCATCACCAGAATTCGATCGGCGACGTCCATGACAAAACTTAATACCTGTTCGGAAACAACAATCGTTAATCCGCGCTCATCGCGAATTGCCCTCAATATTTTCGCCATCTCTTTAATGATCGATGGCTGGATACCCTCCGTCGGTTCATCCAGCAATAATAGTTTTGGCCGGCCGGCCAGCGCGCGCGCCATGACTAATTGCTGTTGCTGACCGCCGGATAAATTGCCCGCCAGTCGATGGCGCATATCCCGCAGCACCGGGAAAATGTCATACAAATCGTGCGGAACGCCGTTTTTATTCGCGGATGCCGGCAGGCCGGTTTTAATATTCTCTTCAACGGTCATGGTGGAAAAAACCATGCGCCCCTGCGGCACAAAACCGATGCCTTTTCTTACCCGCTGATAACTTTTCAGCGTTGAAATATCCTCGTGGTTAAACGCCACGCTGCCGGCCTGGCTGGGGATCATGCCGATTAACGATTTCATCAGCGTGGTTTTTCCCATGCCGTTTCTGCCCACCAACGCGACAATTTCATTGCTGCGCACCTCAAGGCTGAGATCGCTGATAATTCGGCTCTGGCCGTAGGCGACGTCATAATGACTGAGCGTTAACATCGTCAGGCTCCTTAATGTCCAAGATAAACGTCGATGACGCGCCGGTCGTTTTTCACTTTATCGATGCTGCCTTCGGATAACACCTTGCCCTGATGCATAACCGTCACGTGATCGGCAATGTCTTCGACAAACTGCATATCGTGCTCGATAACCAGCACCGAACGCCCTTTGGCGATTCGCCGCAGCAGTTGGGCGGTCTGCCGGCGTTCCGCCACCGACATGCCGGCCACCGGCTCGTCCAGCATCAGCAGGCTGGGGTCCTGAATCAACAACATGCCGATTTCCAGCCACTGCTTCTGGCCGTGGCTGAGATAATCGGCCTGCACGTCCAGCGCATCGGCCAGAAAAATCTGCTGCGCCACGTCATGAATCGCCCGGGTCAGCGCTTCATCGCGGCGAAAAAAAAGCGCGCCCAGAGCCGACCGGGCTTTTGGATAAGACAGTTCGAGATTTTCAAATACCGTCAGATTTTCATAGATGGACGGATTCTGAAATTTCCGTCCGACGCCGGCATGCACGATTTTATTTTCCTTTAGCCGACTGATTTCTTTATTTTTGAATTTAATACTGCCGCTGGTTAATTTCGTTTTGCCGCAGATAAGATCCAGCACCGTCGTTTTCCCCGCGCCGTTCGGGCCGATAATCACATAAATCTGGCCTTCGTCGACATACATGGAAAAATCATCAACCGCTTTAAAGCCGTTAAACGAAACGGTCAGCCCTTCCACCGCAAGAATGATTTCTTTAATTGGCTTCATGATTTATCCCTTCCCGACCGGCGTGGCGATTTTTACGCTGATTTTGCGCAGCTGTTTTTTCGGCCAGCTCAGCCACGCGGAAATATATCCGCTATACAGTCCCGCCAGTCCCTGAGGAAATACCAGCACCACGGCGATAAACAACGCCCCCATGGCGAATGTCCACAGCTCCGGGAATGACTCGGAAATCGCGCTTTTGGCGCCATTAACTAATAACGCGCCATAAACCGCGCCGATTACCGACAGCCGGCCGCCCACGGCGCAGAAAATAACCATTTCAATAGAAGCGACGGTGCCGATAAAACCCGGCGACATAAAGCCGACCTGCAGGGTAAAGAGTGCGCCGCCGACGGCGGAGAATACGGCGCTGATGCAGAACACCACCGTTTTAATACTGGCGACATCGTAGCCGGAGAAACGTACGCGATCTTCTTTATCACGAATCGCGACCAGTAGACGCCCCAGCTTACTGTGCAAAATAAACCAGCAGAACACGATCACGGCCAGCAGACACAGCATATTGACGTAATAAAGAATATATTTGGCCTGGTCGGTGCGAATATCCCAGCCCAGCAGCGTACGTAAATCGGTGATGCCGTTAATACCGCCGGTGTAGCCCTGCTGCCCGATAATCAGGATGGTCAGAATGGCGGAAACAGCCTGCGTGATGATGGCGAAATAGACGCCGCCGACGCGGCGTTTGAACATCGCGCTGCCCAATAGCCAGGCGAACAGCGTGGGCAGCACCAGTACGGCCAGCAGCGTCAGGCTGAAAGAATGAAACGGCTGCCAGAATAAGGGGAGCTGCGTCAGTTGGTTCCAGTCCATAAAGTCCGGAATGCCGGGAGTGGTCTGAATGCGGGTGTCGGCCGGCGTCGAGGCTTCCAGCTTGAGAAACATCGCCATGCAATAGCCGCCGAGGCCAAAAAAGATCCCCTGGCCGAGGCTCAGAATACCGCCGTAGCCCCAGCACAGCACCAGGCCGATCGCCACAAAGGCATAGGTCAGGTATTTGCCCACCAGATTCAGGCGGAAAATATCCAGCATCAGCGGCATGACCACGCCGATGACCAGCAAAAGGAAGGTCAGGCTCAACCATGGATAACGTTTTAATGCGCTCATCTTACGGCTCCTGGTTAACGCACGCGGCGGGCGAACAGCCCCTGAGGACGCAACATCAGGATCGCGACCACGATAAGTAAGGCGATGACTTTCGCCATCGATCCGCTCAGGAAGAATTCCAGCGTCGACTGCGACTGAGAAATGGCGAAAGCGGAGGCGATGGTGCCCAGCAAACTTTGCGCGCCGCCGAACACCACCACGAGGAAAGTATCCACAATGTACTGCTGGCCGGCCGTCGGCCCGGTGGAGCCGATCATGGTGAAGGCGCTGCCGGCGATGCCGGCGATGCCGCAGCCCAGCGCAAAGGTGCGGTTATCGACCTGCGCCGTATTAATGCCGACCGCAGCGGCCATCGCCCGGTTGAGCACCACCGCGCGTACCCGGATACCCCAGGAGGAGCGATACATCAGCCAGCCGACCATGGCGGTGATCGCCGCCGTCAGGCACATCACGAACACGCCGTTGATCGGGATTTCGATGTTGTCGCCGAACGAATACGACCCCATAAGCCAGTCAGGCAGTTCCACCCCCACTTCGCGTGGGCCAAACAGCGAACGATAAGTCTGCTGTAAAATCAGGCTCAGCCCCCAGGTCGCCAGCAGGGTATCCAGCGGACGGTGGTAAAGATGGCGAATCAGAACCCGCTCGATCAACGCGCCCAGCAGCGCGGCGCAAAGAAAGGCCAGCGCAATGGCGACAAAAAAGTAACCGGCGAACAGCGACGGCATAAAACGTAAAAACAGATGCTGCGTCAGCCAGGTCACATAGGCGCCGAGGATCATAAACTCCCCGTGCGCCATATTAATCACGCCCATCTGGCCGAAAATGATCGCCAGGCCAAGCGACATCAGGACAAAAACGGCGAACAAACTCAGCCCCGAAAACCCCTGCATCACGAAGATCGAGGCTAAATCGGCAAAACTATACTCACTGAACATGGCAACTCCCCTGGCGCGGATTAACGCTCTCCGCCGATGGCGGAGAGCCGCACGGATTAATCTTTCGGGAAAGGATTAGGTTCGATCAGTTCCGGCGTCTGGTAGATCACATCGTACTGACCGTCCGTCCGCGCGCGGCCAATGACGGTTTTAGACCACAGATGGTGGTTTTCGTGGATGCGGGCGTAGCCCTGGGGCGCCTCTTTGATTTCAATGCCCGGCGACGCCGCTCGCACTTTATCGATGTCGAAGGAGCCGGCCTTCTCCACCGCCGCCTTCCACAGCCACGGCCCGAGCCAGGCGGCCTGGGTTACGTCGCCGATCACCATGTCGTCGCCATAGCGCTGCTTAAACGCCGCGACAAAGGCTTTATTGGCCGGGTTGTCCAGGCTCTGGAAGTACTTCATCGACGCATAGGCGCCGGCGATATTCTCGCCGCCGATACCGCGAATCTCATCCTCCGTTACCGAGATCGTCAGCAGCAGCGGTTTCTCTTTGCTCATGTCGATGCCGGCCGCCTTCAGCTGTTTATAGAAGGCGACGTTCGAGCCGCCGACGACAATCGCATAGATGACGTCGGGCTTTTTCAGCTTGATCTTGTTAATCACCGAATTGAATTGCGTATTGCCGAGCGGGTAATACTCCTCGCCAATCACTTTCAGCCCCAGCTTCTCGATATGGTGGCGAGCGATTTTATTGGCGGTGCGCGGCCAAATGTAGTCCGAACCGAGCAGATAGAAAGTCTTCGCCTGCTTGTTTTTCACGACCCAGTCGATGCCGGAAATGATCTGCTGAGTGGCTTCCTGACCGGTGTAAATCACATTCGGCGACTGCTCCAGCCCTTCGTAAAAGGTGGGGTAGTACAGCATGCCGTTATACTGCTCCAGCACCGGCAGCATGGCCTTGCGCGACGCCGAGGTCCAGCCGCCGAAAATCGCGGCGACCTTATCGCTGACCAGCAGCTTGCGGGCCTTCTCGGCGAAGGTAGGCCAGTCGCTGGCGCCGTCTTCCTGCACATATTCAATCTTTCGCCCCAGCACGCCGCCGGCCTGATTGATCTGGTCGATGGCCAGTTTTTCCGCCTGAATAGAGCCCGTCTCGCTGATGGACATCGTCCCGGTGGACGAGTGCAGGATGCCCACCTTCACGCTGGTATCGGTCACCGCCAGCCCCTGGCTGTTCACCGCCTGAGCGGCCGGCGCGGCGACGGCGAATTGCGCGGCCGCCGAGAATAGCGCGGCGGCCAGCAGGCCGCTGCGCAAATGTGGTGCAAACCGCGGTCCTGCGGAGCCGGACGCCGCGGTATCGATCCCGCGCTGAAACTGACTGAACATATGCATACCCCTGTGTTGAAAGACGACGCGAATGAGAAATCGCCTCCATCATGGGCTGCGCCAGCTCAGGCCGGCAATGCGCCAACTGACGCAGAAAATACGTCATTTGACGTATAGGCGAACGCCCGGCGCGCAGGCATGCTGACCCTTGCGCGCGCGAGCACACGTCTTCTGGCACCAGATTTGCTTGCTTTCGCCCGCATCAGGCTGTCAACAGCGAACGGCAGGTTCAGCAGAGAGTGGGCATGACGGCACAACAGAAAGCATTTCAGGCGCGACGCCAGTACAACCAATGGGTCACCAACCAGACGCTGGAAGATTACGCCCTGCGCTATACGCCGAAGGCGGCGCGACGCTGGAGCGCCGGCCGGGTGGTGATCACCGCGCTCAGCGCCATCACCTTTCTCGCCCTCGAAGCGATCGGCGGCGCGCTGACCCTGTCCTACGGTTTTCACTATGTCGCGCTCGCCGTGCTGCTGGTCAGCGCGATCATATTCCTGCTGTCGCTGCCGATCAGTCTTAACGCGGCGCGCTATGGGCTGGATATCGATTTGCTGACCCGCGGCGCCGGTTTTGGTTACATCGGCTCCACCGTCACCTCATTGATTTACGCGTCGTTCACCTTTATCTTTTTCGCGCTCGAAGCGGCGATCATGGCGATGGCGCTGGATTTGCTGTTCGGCCTGCCGCTGCACGTCGGCTACCTGATCAGCTCGCTGATCGTGACCCCGCTGGTCACCTACGGCTTTACCTTTATCTCGCGCTTTCAGCAGTGGACCCAGCTATGCTGGCTGGTTCTGCAGCTCACGCCGTTTGTGCTGATCTTACTCACCGATATCGCCACGTTCTCCAGCTGGACGTCGTTCCAGGGACTGCTTTCCCCCGCTGTCGACCACTTCGACTTCCTGCAGTTGGGCGCGGTCTGCTCGGTGCTGCTCTCGCTGGTATCGCAGATCGGCGAACAGGTCGATCAGGTGCGTTTTCTGCCGGCGAAAACGCGGCGTCAGCCGTGGAAATGGTGGCTAAGCGCGATCGCCGCCGGACCTGGCTGGATTGTGGTCGGCGCGCTGAAGATTATGATGGGATCGTTTCTGGCCGTGCTGGCCTTCAGGTACGGGCTCGGCGTCGAATTGGCCAGCGAGCCGACCCACATGTATCTGGTCGCCTTCAGCTACGTCACGCACTCCTCCGGCTGGCTGCTGGCGCTGACCGGGATATTCGTGGTGCTGTCGCAGCTAAAAATCAACGTCACCAACGCCTACGCCGGTTCGATCGCCTGGTCCAATTTTTTTCTGCGCCTGACGCATCGCCATCCGGGCCGCGTCGTCTGGCTGTTCTTCAACGTCGGCATCGCCCTGCTGCTGATGGAGCTCGGCGTCTATCGGGTCTTCGAGGATATTCTCGGCATCTACGCCGTGGCGGCCACCGCCTGGCTGGGCACCGTCGTCGCCGACCTGACCCTCAACAAAATGCTGGGCCTGCGCCCCGCCGGCATCGAATTCCGGCGCGCCTATCTGTATGACATCAACCCGGTCGGCATGGGCTCAATGCTGCTCTCGCTGGGCATCGGACTCTGCGCCTGCCTGGGTTGGTTCGGCCATACGCTGCAGGTGTTCGCCTCGCTGCTTTCTCTGTGCCTGACCTTTATCTTCGCCCCGCTGCTGGCCTGGTATACGCGCGGAAAATTTTATCTCGCCCGCCCGCCGACGCCGGTGGAAACCAGCGAATGCTGCGTTTGCAACCACCATTTTGAAAAACCGGAAATGAGCTACTGCCCGCTTTATCAGGGCGCCATTTGCTCGCTCTGCTGCTCGCTGGACGTACAGTGCAACGACGCCTGTAAACCTCAGGCGCACTACGCCGAGCAAATCGCCGGCCTCTTTCCCGGCAATAAAATTTACCGCCGGTTAAAAAAGATCGACCCGAAAATCTGGAGTTTTTTAAGCATCCTGTGTCTGTTCAGCAGCGTGATCGGCATCCTGCTGCTGTTGATTTTCGTGCAGATGAAGGACGAATTCGTCGATCAGGAATCGCTGCTGGCGGCGGCGCTATGGAAAGTCTTTTTTATTCTGCTCATCGTGACCGGTATCACCACCTGGCTGTTCATTCTGACCAACAAAAGCCGTCAGGTGGCTCAGGATGAGTTGCGGCTCCAGAGCGAACGATTGTTAAAAGAAATTCTCGCGCACGAGGCCACCGATAAACAGCTGCAGCAGGCGATGGAAGCGGCCGACGAGGCCAACCAGGCTAAAAGTCGCTACCTGACCGGCATCACGCATGAGTTGCGCACGCCGCTCAACGCCATGCTGGGCTACGCGCAACTGCTGGAAAACGCGGAAGATATTCCCCGTCCGCGCCGCCGCGGCATCAGCGTCATCCGGCGCAGCGGCGAACATCTGGCCAGCCTGATTGAAGGGCTGCTGGATATCTCCAAGATCGAAGCCGGCAAAATGGAGATCCATCGCGAGGAGGTGCGCATCGGCGAAATGATGCAGCAACTGGTGGAAATGTTCAGCCAGCAGGCGCAGGACAAAGGACTGACGTTTGTCTATAACGCCCCGCATTATCTGCCGGACGTGGTGATGACGGATGAGAGTCGGCTGCGGCAGATATTAATCAACCTGCTGTCAAACGCCATTAAATTCACCGACCGCGGCGGCGTCACGCTCGACTTCCAGTACCGCAGCGAGGTAGCGTTCTTCTCGGTCGACGATACCGGCGTAGGCATCGATAAAGCCGATCTGGAGCGCATTTTCAGGCCGTTTGAGCGCATCAGCCACGACGCGGGCCGCAACGGCACCGGACTGGGGCTGACCATCACCCGCCTGTTGACCTATATCCTCGGCGGCGATCTGCAGGTAGAGAGTATCCGCGGCGCCGGCACCCGCTTCCGGCTCAGCATTATGCTGCCCAGCCACAGCGGCGCCAGTTACAAAAAAAACGAACCCAGCCGCATCACCCACTATCACGGCCCCGGCAAAACACTGCTGATCGTCGATGATGACCAGTCGCACCGCCAGCTTATGCAGGACGCCCTGACTCCGCTGGGCTTCAGCCTCGCGCAGGCCGGCGACGCGCGCGCCTGCCTGGCGATGGTCGGACAACGGGTGTTCGACATGTTGCTGCTCGACGTGGCGATGCCGGACATGGACGGCTGGACGCTGTTAAGCGAACTCAGGACGCGCGGGCAGAACCAGCCGGTATTGATGATCTCCGCCGAAGCGGATGAAGGCAAATGGCGGCACATCAAGAATCCGGGCGAGATTCGCTATCAGGTGAAACCGATCCGCATGCCCGTCCTGCTCGATAATCTGGGCGAAATGCTCAACATCGAATGGGTGCGCGCGGCGGATCACCGGCCGGCGACGCCCGCGCTCAGCGCCCGCCGTTCGCTATCGCAGGAAGATCTGGCAGCGCTGCGCGGCGCCGCCAGACTGGGCTATGCCAAAGGCTTTCGCGAGGTCCTGACGCAAATGGTAAGGGAAGAAAAACTGGCCAGCCGGGATGCGGAAACGCTTGATATGCTGGCCAGCCGCTTTCGCTTCGAGAACATTGTGGCGGAGCTGGACGTTCTGGAGAAAAAACATGTCCCGCAATGACAAACCCACCGTATTGATTGTTGATGACGATATCAATACCGTCAGTATGCTGAACGATAATCTGGACGACGCCGGTTTCACCGTGCTGGTGGCGCTGGAAGGCGCTCAGGCGCTGGCGATTACGCAGCAGATTATCCCCAATATTATCCTGATGGACGCCGTTATGCCGCATCTGGACGGATTCGAAACCAGCAGGAAAATGCACCAGAATCCAACGCTGCGCCATACGCCGATCATCTTTATGACCGGACTGTGCGACACCAAAGACGTCGTCAATGCGTTCGATGTCGGCGTGGTCGATTATGTGGTGAAGCCGATTCGCATCGAAGAGCTGCTGGCCAGAATGCGCACCCACCTGCATAACTCGCAGCTGACGTCCAGCGCCTACAACGCGCTGGACTCGGTCGGCCAACTGACCTGCGCCTTCAGCGCGCGCGGCCAGCTGCTGTGGGCCACGCCGCATTCATGGCGCCTGCTGGAGCAGTGCTGCGATCGCGCCTTCACGCCGGACAAAGACTTCGTCATCCGCTTACTCGCCTGGCTGAGCAGCGCGCCCAACGGCGCGCAGCCGCTGGCGCTGGCGCACCTTTCGCCCGCGCTGCGCATTTACCTCTCCCGACGCACCGAAAAGGGCGAATACCTGTTAAGGCTGGAGGAGATGGAGCAACCGGATGATGAAACCGCGATTCTGCGCAAAAATTTCGCGCTGACGCTGCGCGAGTCGGAAGTGATGCTGTGGATCTCGCGCGGCAAAACCAATCGGGAAATCGGCCAGATTCTGGCCCTCAGCCCGCGCACCGTGAATAAACATCTGGAACAGATCTTCCGAAAACTGGACGTGGACAACCGTACCTCCGCCGCCGCACTGACGCTCAGGGTACTGAACTGATCCGCCGCGCGCTAAACGCGAACCCGCCGGCGCGGCCGGCGCATCCACGCCGGGCGCCAGACGGTCAGGCCGCCATCTCCCGTTTAAAGACCGCCAGCGTATGGGCCTTGACCCGGATAAATTCCGGGTCGCTCATCGCCTCGGCGCCGCGCGGACGCGGCAAATCGAAGGGCACGATTTCCGCCACCTGGGTCGGCCGCCGGGTCAGCAGCAGGATCTCATCCGCCAGAAACACCGCATCTTCCAGATCGTGCGAAACAATCACCATAGTGACGCCGGTCGCCAATTGCACTTCCTGCAGCTTATCGCGGATAAACAGCGTCATTTCAAAATCCAGCGCGGAGAACGGTTCGTCGAGGAACATCACCTCCGGACCGGTCGCCAGCGCGCGCATGATACACACGGTCTGCTGCTGGCCGCCCGACAGTTCATAGGGATAACGCAGCAGATCGAATCGGATATCGAACATCGCGATCAGCTCATCCATCCGCTGTTTTACCGCCGCCTGGCTCATACCGCTGCGCACCAGCGGATAGGCGATATTTTTCCACGCGCTCATCCACGGAAACAGCGCGTCGCGGTAGTTCTGAAACACATAGCCGATGGTGGTATCCGCCAGCGTCTTGCCGTCGAACAGAATTTCGCCGCTGTCCAGCGGGATCAGGCCGGCGATCATATTCATCAGCGTCGATTTGCCGCAGCCGTTCGGGCCGAAGATCGAGACGATCTTGCCGCGCGGCAGATCCAGATTTAAGTCGGTATACAGCGGCTGACCGGCAAAAGATTTGTTCAGCCCTCGGATGGTCACGTGCGTATTCGGCGCCGGGTACTGCGGCGAGGTCGAGCCGGCATCACGCGTTTGTCGTGTGCGAAGTTCAGTCATGCTTTGCCACTCCAGTGAACAATTCTTTTTTCGACGATTAAAAACAGTACGTTAAGCAAATATCCCAGCGCGCCGGTAATTAAGATCGACGCGTACATATCGCGAATATTAAACACCTGCTGGGCGTCGATGATACGGTGTCCCAGCCCGGTTTCGGAGCCGATAAACATTTCGGCCACAATGACAATCACCAGCGCCATCGAAACGCCGGTGCGCAACCCGACGAAGGTCTGCGCCAGGCTTTCCAGCAGCATGATGTCTTTAAAAATATGCCAGCGGGAAATGCCCATGACTTTGGCCGCCATCAGCCGGGTCTTCTTCGCATTCATCACGCCATAAGCGCTGTTGAACAGGATCACCAGCACCGCCGCGAAGGCCGAAATGGCGATCTTATTGGCGTCGGTAATGCCGAAGATCAACAAAAACAGCGGGATCAGCGCGGAAGACGGCGTGGAACGAAAGAAATCGATCAGAAATTCCAGGCTGCGGTAAATCTTTTCATTACTGCCGAGGATAACGCCGAGCGGTACGCCGATCAGCGCCGCGAATATAAACGCCGTCAGCGTGCGGTACAGCGTGGCGCCGATATCCGTACGCATGCCCGCATCGGCGAAGGACTGGAACATATAGCCCAGCGTTTCGATGGGAGAAGGCAGCAATATCGGGTTCAGCCATTTGGCGCTGACCGCCAGTTGCCAGAACAGAAACAGCAATACCGGGCCGACGACGGGGAGAAATTTGGTAGTCCAGTGTTGACGCATAATCAGGGCTCCTCAATCAGGCCTGGTAAATCAGGCTGCCGACATCAACCGGCTGCCGAAAGATTTTTCTTTCGGTGAACACATCATAGAATTTCTGGAACCAGACCAGATTGTCGCCTTTCAGCTCGTCATACATCACGAATCCCGGCAGCGGAACCTCCTTGCTCAGCGAGGCTTCGATGCTGGTATAGCCCGTGATGTGCTCGCGCGCGGCATCCGGCTGCTGCTGAATAAACTGCACCGCGCGCGCGTAGGCCTGGGTAAAGGTCCGCGCCTCCTGCGCCCGACTGGCGATAAACTGGCTGTTTAACGCGGCGGCGCCGCCAAACCACGGCGCATCGGCATTGCCGAGCACATAGCGCGAAATCACCCCGATTTCCAGCGTGCGCGCCAGCCCTTTCAGCCGGCCGACCGTACCGGTGGGCTCCAGTGTGTAAACGCCGTCGATCTGGCCGGCGGCCAGCGCGGCGACATGTTGGCCGACCGGCAGTTCGGTAACGCGCAGTTCATCCGCGCTGAAGCCATTTTTTTCCAGAATGATTTTGGTCATCACCACGTTCTGAATGCCGGGGCCGCAGGCGATGCGTTTGCCCTTCAGTTCGGCGATCGACTTCACCTGGCTGTTGAGCGGCACCAAAAATTCATCCAGCACCATGTTGTGGTTGGAAGGATTCGAACAGATGATCTTAAACAGGCCGGGCGACGTGATGGCGCCCAATCCCAGCGCGCCGGTAGCCGTTCCGTTGGCGCAGCCGTGGATACGGCCGGTGATCATCCCTTCGACGATCTGCTGCGGGCTGGCGAATTTCACGGCCCGCACGTTTAACCCCGCCTCTTTAAAGAAACCGCGCTCTACCCCAACGTAAAGCGGCAGACCGCCGACGATCGGCCAGTAACCGATGCGGATCTCCTCCTCGCCCGCCGCCAGCGCCATGCCGGGGATCAGACTGCTTAACGCTATCGCGCCGGCGCTGAGCGCCGACCATTTCATTAATTGCCGCCGCTGACGATCGACGCATTCATCAGATTTATTATTTTTCATTCTTTTCCCCATTAAACGGTGTAAGTAGCCAATGTCCGCGCGCCGGATAGCCCACGATGCGCCCCGTCAGGTCTGTCGCCTGTGACGGCCGGCATCTTGTGTACAAGATGGTATATATGATTAAGCACAGGCCGTGCCATGTTTATCGAAAGCCGTAACGGACGGTGTTTAGCCGAACCCGGAAACGCCGCAGCGCACCAAAACAGGGCGCGATGTTACGGAAATGCATTAAAAGGGATGCGAGAAGGGCATAAAAAAAGCCAGCGGCGAAAGCCGCTGGCTGCGAGGGTGCAGGTATGAACGATTACAGGGCGAGGAAGAAGCCGGCGATCGAGGCGCTCATCAGGTTGGATAAGGTGCCGGCCGCCACCGCCTTCAGACCGAAACGCGCGATATCGGGACGGCGGTTCGGCGCCATGCAGCCCAGCCCGCCGATCAGTATTGCAATAGAAGACAGATTGGCGAAGCCGCACAAGGCGAAGGAGATGACCGCTTTGGTATGGGTCGACAGCACCTGCAGACCGGCCGCGTTGACCACTTCGTCAGGCCTCAGATACTGACTGAAATCCATATAGGCCACGAATTCGTTTACGATCAGCTTCTGGCCGATGAATGACCCGGCGACCATCGCCTCATCCCAGGGGATGCCGATCAGGAAAGCGACCGGCGAGAACAGCCAGCCCAGAATCAGCTCCAGCGACAACTGCGGGAAGTTGAACCAACCGCCCACGCCGCCGAGAATACCGTTAACCAACGCAATCAGCGCGATAAAGGCCAGCAGCATCGCCCCTACGTTCAGCGCCAGCTGCAAACCGGACGCCGCGCCGGTGGCCGCCGCATCGATAACGTTGGCCGGCGGCTGTTCATCTTCGCTGGTAAAGGTGTCGATCTGGTCGTGATCGCGGCTCTGTTCTGTTTCCGGCACCATCAGTTTGGCGAACAGCAGGCCGCCCGGCGCCGCCATAAAGGATGCCGCGATCAAGTACTCCAGCGGCACGCCCATCTGGGCGTAGCCGGCCATCACCGCGCCGGCGATCGAGGCCAGCCCGCCGCACATAACGGCGAACAGTTCCGACTGGGTCATGGTGGCGATATAAGGACGCACCACCAGCGGCGCTTCGGTCTGCCCGACGAAGATATTGGCCGTGGCCGACAGCGATTCAGTGCGCGACGTGCCGAGCAGTTTCTGCAGCCCGCCGCCCAGCAGGCGGATGACCCACTGCATAATGCCGAGGTAGTACAGCACCGCGATCAGCGAAGAGAAAAACACGATAATCGGCAGCACGCGCAGAGCAAACACGAAGCCGCCGCCGCCAAACAGTTCAAACATTTTGTCGGACGCAAGCCCGCCAAAAATAAACGACACGCCCTGGTTGCCGTAAGAAATAACGTTCGTCACTCCTTCGGACAGGCTGCCCAGCACTTTGCGGCCCCAGGGCACATACAGCACCAGGGCGCCGATGCCGACCTGCAGCAGAAAAGCACTCAGCACGGTGCGAAGTTTGATGGCTTTACGATTGCTCGATACCAGTATGGCGACCAGTACCAGCACAGCCATGCCGACCAGACTCATCATGAGTTGCATGTAACATATCCTGTAGCACGTGATAAAAAGAGAGGTGTTCGGTGACGCTCGCCGGCGCCCGACGCGCTGATTATAGAGGCAGAGCGGGCTCGGTTTCAGATTAAAGTCACAAATTAATACAACCTGAAGCAACAAAAAAAATAAAAATGTGACTTGCATCACACATAATAAAACCTGCACGCTATTGTTTTTGACGAATGCGCGCCAATCTGTACTCGCCGCGCGCGGCTACTTCAGGTTGAACAAGCGCAGCGTATTCTGACGCAGCGCCGCCGCGATCGCCCCAGGCGGTTCGCTGCGCAACTGGCATAGCGCATGAAAAATATCGCGGATGCGTTCCGGCCGGTTCGGCTGCCCCTGATAACCGGCGACCGGCATATCCGGCGCATCCGTTTCCAGCAGCAGCGACGTCAGCGGCAGGCGCGCGATCGCCCGGCGGGTTTTGCTGGCGCGCTCATAGCTAATGGTGCCGCCTACGCCGATCAGATATCCCAGCCGGACAAACGCCAGCGCCTGCTCGGCGCTGCCGGCGAAGCCATGCACCACCCCATTGCGCGGCAGACTGATGCGGCGCAGCATCTGCGCCAGGTGATCGTGCGTGCGGCGCGAATGCAGGATCACCGGCAGATCGTAGCGCTTCGCCAGCCGAAGCTGACTCTCCAGCAGCGCCCGCTGGCGATCAAACTGCGGCTCGTCCATATACCGGTCCAGACCGATCTCGCCAACGGCCGCCAGCTTCGGCGGCCGCTGTTCCAGGGTCCGCTCCAGCCGCGCCAGCGCCGCGTCGTCATGCTGTGCGATATATAACGGATGCAGCCCAATCGCGGCATACAGCGGCGCATACTGCGCCGCCAGCGCCAGCACGCGGGGGAAATAGTCCGCCGTGACGGTCGGGACAATAATGCGCCCGACGCCGGCCGCCGCCGCCTGCGCCAGGCTCTGCGCTTCATGGCCGCTGAACGGCGGAAAGTCGAAGTGGCAGTGCGTATCAATAAATGTCAAAGACGCCGGGGACGCGTTGCCGGTTAAAATATCCTCGTTCAATACGGTTATCCTTTTGCTGTCGCCAGGGGCCCTATGCCGCAGGATACAACAAGGCGACGACCAAACCCATATTGCCGGCGGCCGGCCCGCAACCGCACTTGAAAGATGAAAGGTATAGTATAGGATGGCGAGGCGGGCTATCCCCGCGACCGCCCTGACGACAGGCTCCAGCGGCCGACCACGGGCGTCTCACCGGAAAACGCAGGTATCGGAATGTTCACTTATCAAGCAATCGCGACGCTCAACGAGCTGGAACTGCTGGTTTATAACTACGTCATCAAAAATAGCGAAAAAGTGATGTATATGACCATCAGGGAGCTGGCGGACAGCGCGGGCGTTTCCACCACCACGGTGTTGCGCTTCTGCAAAAAAATGCACTGTGCGGGGTATTCCGAATTTCGCGTGCGTTTTAAATTATATGTGCAGCACGAAGAGCAGCCGCAAACCGGTTTCGGTATTAACGAAATCATCAGCTATTTTAAAAGTATCAATAATAATGAATTCGATGAGATGCTGAATGAGGCGGTGGCGCAAATTGCCGCCGCGCGCCGCATTATTTTTGTTGGTATCGGCACCTCGGGCGCGCTGGCAAAATATAGCGCGCGTTTCTTTTCCAATATAGGAAAATTCAGCAGCTGGATCGATGATCCTTATTATCCGATTCATGGCGATAGCTATCAGGACGCCATCGCCATTATTCTCTCGGTATCCGGCGGCACGGAGGACATCATCCGCCTCGCCAGCCAGTTCAGCCGCCATCAGTGCCGGATCATCAGCCTGACCAACAGCGAAACCTCGACGCTGGCCAAAATGGCCGATCTGAATACCTCTTACCACATGCCGCCGCTGGTGCTGGAAGGCCAGTATAATATTACCACGCAGATTCCGGTGTTATATATCATCGAAACCATCGGCAAACGGCTGCCTGCGTTTATTAATAAAATCGGCGAATAAAACAGGGTGTTTTATTCGTGTGACATATAACAAACGGCCCATTTTGTTATACCGTGACTTTATTTTTCCCCTGTGCCAGACTCCGGCCCATAGTGTGAAAGCCAATAAAAACGCCGCCTGCCGCTGACCCGCTTCAGCTTACGCAGACGACGCGGACGCCTGGGCGTAATTTGGCGAATGCGCCAGTCGGCTCTCTGAACGCAGCGAAGGCGCCCGCAACGCGAAGTACGATGGGTATATAAAGGGGAAAACGATGAGTCAGCATCAATTACCGAAAGACTTCTTATGGGGCGGCGCCGTGGCCGCGCATCAGGTTGAAGGCGGCTGGGATCAGGGCGGCAAGGGGATGAGCATCGCCGATGTGCTGTCCGCCGGCGCTCATGGCGTCGATCGCGTCATGACCGACGGCGTACTGCCGGGCTATCGCTACCCCAATCATGACGCGGTCGATTTCTATTCGCGCTACAAAGAGGATATCGCCCTGCTGGCCGAAATGGGCTTCAAATGTTTCCGCACATCGATCGCCTGGACGCGCATTTTCCCGCTGGGCGATGAAGAACAGCCGAATGAAGCCGGCCTGCAATTCTATGACGACCTATTCGATGAACTGCTGAAATACGGCATCGAGCCGGTGATCACGCTGTCGCACTTCGAGATGCCGTGGCATCTGGTGAAACACTACGGCGGCTGGAAAAATCGCCGGCTGGTCGATTTCTTCGTGAAGTTCAGCCAGGTAGTGATGACGCGCTACCGGCATAAAGTGAAGTACTGGATGACGTTCAACGAGATCAACAACCAACGCAACTGGAAGTATCCGCTGTTCGGCTACTGCTGCTCCGGCGTGATTTATACCCGGCAGGACAACCCGCAGCAAACGCTGTATCAGGTGCTGCACCACCAGTTCGTCGCCAGCGCAAAGGTGGTCAGGCTCGGCCACACCATCAACCCCGATTTCCGCATCGGCTGTATGATCGCCATGGTGCCGGTCTATCCTTACTCCTGCCGCCCGGAAGACATGATGGCTTCGGTCGAGGCCATGCGCGAGCACTTCCTGTTCAGCGACGTGCACGTACGCGGCGAATACCCGGCCTGGGTGCGGCAAACGTGGCAGAGCAACGGTTTCGACATTCGGATGGAAGAGGACGATCTGGCGACGCTGCGCGCCGGCCGCGTGGATTATATCGGCCTGAGCTATTACATGAGCAACGCGGTGTCCGCCGGCCAACCGACCGGCGATGACTCGCTGTACGGCTTCGACGGTTTTGTGACCAACCCGCACGTGAAGGCTTCCGACTGGGGCTGGCAGATCGATCCGATCGGCCTGCGCTACGCGTTGAACATACTGTACGAACGCTATCAGAAACCGCTGTTTATTGTAGAAAACGGCTTTGGCGCGCTGGATAAGGTCGCCGACGACGGCATGGTGCACGACGATTACCGCATCGCCTATCTAAAAGCGCACATTGCGCAGATGAAGAAAGCCGTGCTGGAAGACGGCGTAGACCTGATGGGCTATACCCCCTGGGGCTGTATCGACTGCGTGTCGTTCACCACCGGCGAGTACGCCAAACGTTATGGTTTTATCTACGTGGATAAACACGACGACGGCACGGGCAGCATGGCCCGCTCACGCAAACTGAGCTTTAACTGGTACAAGCAGGTGATCGCCAGCAATGGCGCCACGCTCTGAATCGGCGGGCGAAGCGGTAATCAACGAAAGCCGGCGCCGTAACCGGCGCCGGCCGTCTGGAATGCGGAACCGAAAGCCATAACGGGCGACGGCCATTCACTACGCAGGCCGCGACGCGGCCTGCGTTTTTTATCGCGCGGGATGCGGCCCCTCGCGGGGGTCAGTGCAGCGTGCGTTTACCGCCGCTGGCCGAGCGTTCCTGCTCGCGGCCATAGTCTTCCTGCACAATCCCGGATAAATAATCGTTGTGAGCCTCAAACCAGGCGCAGTCGCTATCGAACCACTCCGCCCAGATCGACCAGAAGTGTCCTTTCCACTGTTTCCATTTGCCTGCAACAATATCGCTATTCATCATCACCAGACCTCCTGAAACATCGAAACTCAGCAAATGGAGTATGACAGCCGACCATGACAGTCATATGTCGGTTCGCCCCTCAGGCCGCCGGTCTGGTTCGGCCGCCCGCCGGCGGCCGTCAGGGTCTTTTACGACCGGTGAACAGGCTGATAAGGAACAAAATAATACCAACGACAAAAACAATTTTCGCCGCGCCTGCGGCCGTACCGGCCAGTCCGCCAAATCCCAGCGCAGCCGCAATCAACGCGATGACTAAAAATATAATCCCCCAACGAAACATATGCACTCCTTAATTCAGGCTAATGAATACTGTGGATGTGGCGATTGGTGCTACATTGTTGCGGCGGCAGCGACCCGGGCTGTCCCGGACAATGCTAGCGCCGCACACAAATTCGCCTGCCGCCGACAGTTGACGGATAAATTCACGCCGCCCCCAAATCAGGCGCGGCATGAACGACACGGGATAGGACCGGGGTGGCGCGCTTTATCGCGCGTCAACCCGGGCACGGGTCAGAATTAAGGTTTGATGGTCAGATCGTTCTTGACGCTTTTCACGCCGTCAATCGCTTTGGCGAGGCTTTCCGCCCGCGCCGACTGCGCGGCGTTTTCCACGCTGCCGCTCAGTTGCACCACGCCTTCGTTGGTTTCCACCCTCACGTTGCGCGACGGTACGATATCGTCCGCCAGCAGTTTAGCCTTGATCTTACTGGTGGTCACCGCATCGCCGGCATAAGCGCCGACGGATTGTGATTCATTGTCCTTGACCTGCAGCTTGTCGCTAACGGATTTCACGCCTTCCGCCTTCGAGGCGAGCGCGACGGCCTGGGTCGCCTGTTGCTGGCTGGAAACAAAGCCGCTGAGCGTCACCACACCGTCGTCGGTACTGACCGAGATATCGCTGCTCTTAATGGTTTTGTCTTCCGTCAGCGCGCTTTTCACTTTTGCTGTCGTTGTGCTGTCGTTAACATAGTTTTTCGCATGTTGTACGGAACTATCGACTTTGTCTCCCGCCTTGCTCGCAATACCCTCCGCTTTTTGCGTCAGGGTTTCTTCAGCCATGGCGCTACCGCCAGCCAGCACGGAACCCAGGACAATAGCGATCAGAGATTGTGTCATCTTGGTCTTTTTCATCGATTTTCTTCCCTTTATTATGGTTGCATCTGTAACGCGTCGCCGGCGACGCGTTAATCCGCGGCCGGCTATCAGTCTTCAGAACCCGTTAACGCCTTCAGAGAAATAGATCATTTCTGAAATCATTAACAAAGCAACATAACCCACTACACATTAAAAGGTTCTTAGTTAAACAAACTGATTTTTCGCGTTACGTTGTTAACTATAGACCACGAGCAACAAAATCACAGGTTGATCACAAAAAAACAACCGGATAACGGGGCAATTCAGAATTGTCTGTGGCGTGAAGACGGGAGAAAACGGCAGACGATAAAAGATTAATTAATTGATAAATAATAATAAAAATATTTCTCTGCGGGAAAACGTTCGCATTTGCCAGACCAGAAGAGTTTAAGACGCGCGCCTTCGCGGGAGGACGTCGCGCGCGAAAGCGCGACGAACAGACGTAACTTGCCGGAATCAATTTTAGCGCCCGGTGCGCGACGCCGCTCGTCGGTCGGCCCTGCGCGTGAGCGGGCGGCGGGGGCGCGCAATCGTCCGCCCCGCCCCGCCGTATGCGTTATTAATGTTCGCGCGTTTTATGGAACTGGATCTCAGGATAGCGTTCCTGCGTCAGGTTCAGGTTAACCATAGTCGGCGCGATATAGGTCAGATTATCGCCGCCGTCCAGCGCCAGATTCAGCTCGGTTTTACGGGTGAATTCGTCCAGCTTCTTCGCGTCGGCGCACTCCACCCAGCGGGCGGTCGATACGTTCACCGACTCGTAGATGGCCTCCACGTTATATTCGCTTTTCAGGCGGGCCACCACCACGTCGAACTGCAGCACGCCCACCGCGCCGACGATCAGATCGTTATTAATCAGCGGACGGAAAACCTGCACCGCGCCCTCTTCCGACAGTTGCACCAGCCCTTTCAGCAGCTGTTTCTGCTTCAGCGGATCGCGCAGCCGGATACGGCGGAACAGCTCCGGCGCAAAGTTCGGAATACCGGTGAATTTGAGGTTTTCCCCCTGAGTGAAGGTATCGCCGATCTGGATGGTGCCGTGATTGTGCAGACCAAGAATATCGCCGGCCCACGACTCTTCCACGTGAGAACGATCGCCGGCCATAAAGGTCAACGCATCGGCAATCACCACATCCTTGCCGGTGCGCACCTGATGCAGCTTCATGCCCTTCTCATATTTGCCCGATACCACGCGCATAAACGCCACCCGGTCACGGTGTTTCGGATCCATATTGGCCTGAATCTTAAACACGAAGCCGGAGAATTTCTCTTCCTGCGCCGTCACCACGCGCGCATCGGTCTGACGCGGCATCGGCGCTGGCGCCCAGGCCACCAGACCGTCCAGCATATGATCGACGCCGAAGTTGCCCAGCGCGGTGCCGAAGAATACCGGCGTCAGATCGCCGGACAGGAACGCGTCCAGCTCAAACTCGTTGGAAGCGCCCTGCACCAGCTCCAGTTCGTCGCGCAACTGCGCCGCCAGATCCTCGCCGACCGCCGCATCCAGATCGGGATTATCCAGCCCTTTCACCACGCGCAGTTCCTGAATGGTATGGCCCTTACCGCTCTGATAGAGATACGTTTCGTCTTTGTACAGGTGATAAACGCCCTTAAACAGCTTACCGCAGCCAATCGGCCAGGTGATCGGCGCGCAGGCGATTTTCAGCTCGCTTTCCACCTCGTCCAGCAATTCCATCGGATCGCGAATGTCGCGATCCAGCTTGTTCATAAAGGTCAGGATCGGGGTATCCCGCAGCCGGGTGACGTCCATCAGTTTACGGGTGCGATCTTCCACCCCTTTGGCCGCGTCGATCACCATCAGACAGCAGTCCACCGCGGTCAGCGTACGGTAGGTATCTTCCGAGAAATCTTCATGCCCGGGAGTGTCCAGCAAATTCACCAGGCAGTCATGGTAGGGAAACTGCATCACCGAGGTGGTGATCGAGATACCGCGCTGCTTCTCCATTTCCATCCAGTCGGATTTGGCATGCTGGCTGGAACCCCGGCCTTTCACCGTACCCGCGGTCTGAATGGCCTGTCCGAACAGCAGGACCTTTTCAGTAATCGTGGTTTTACCGGCATCCGGGTGAGAGATAATCGCGAAGGTTCTTCTCTTCGCTACTTCGCGGGCGTATTCACTTGGAGACATGTTGTTCAGGCTTCTTCATGTTAGTCGCCCGGCGTCGGCATCGCGTCGATGTCGCCACGTCAGGCAAAGCGGAATCAAAATATAAGCCGGCCATTTTCTCTGATTTAGCGGCACGATACAATCAATTGAGTTATTTTTGCCCGGCGATTCTCTACACGGGACAAAACACGCCGCATCTGTTCCTGTCGAGGCCGGCGCCGGCCGCATGCAATAACGGACGGCGGAGCGAACGCCGCGCCGCGACATATCGTGCGATGATCATCCGCTTTCGCTGGCGCCGGGCAGCGCGTTTCTTCTATGCTGAAGCGCGATACCGCCCCCCGCGAGGAGACGCTCAATGTCCGACTGGAACCCCGAACTCTATCTGCGCTTCGCCGACGAGCGCACGCGCCCCGCCATCGAACTGCTATCCCGCGTGCGACATCCCGCTATCGCCGCACTCAGCGATCTGGGCTGCGGCCCGGGCAACAGCACCGAACTGCTTTATCAGGCGTGGCCGCAGGCCGACATCACCGGCGTCGATACCTCCGCCGCCATGTTGCGCCAGGCGCGCCAGCGCTTGCCGGCCTGTCGCTTCCACCAGCAGGATATCGCCGGCTGGCGGCCGGACAAACCGCAGGATCTGATCTACGCCAACGCTTCGCTGCAATGGCTGACGGATCACGACCGCCTGCTGCCCCATCTGGTCGGTAAATTGGCCGCGCGCGGCGTACTGGCGGTGCAGATGCCGGACAACCTCGACCAGCCGACGCACCGGTTGATGCGCCAGACCGCGGACGAAGGGCCGTGGCGGGAGAAGATCGGCGCGACGGACAGCGTGCGGCCCGCGCTGCTGAGCGCCGGGGATTATTACGATCTGTTGACCGGGCAGGGCTGCGAGGTGGATATCTGGCGCACAACCTACTATCACGTGCTGGATGATGCCCAGGCCATCGTCGACTGGCTGCACGCCACCGGTCTGCGCCCGTTTCTCGCCCCGCTGGATGAGCAGGAGCGGCAGGAATTTCTGCGCCGCTACCACCGACATCTGCAGCAGGCATATCCGGCGCGCCGCGACGGCCGCTGCCTGCTGGCGTTTCCTCGCCTGTTTATGGTCGCCCGGCGCCGTTAGTCTCCGGCCGCTCCCCGGCGTCGTCATCGCGCACCGGCCGGTTGGCGGTAAGCAGATAGGGCGACTGCTGCCAGTGGCTGCGCCGGTTCTGCAACAGCGTGCGGGCTAAAATAATGCCGATCGCCAGCGCCAGCAACAACATCAGGCGTAACATATTGGTGGTATTATCCACCTGCCTGGCGTCGGTCGCCAGCACGTGCGTATCCAGCGTGGCGCGCAAAAAACCAATCGGTCCGTCTTTACCTTCAATCGACTGCACCAGTTGGTGATTATAGTGGCTGCCGACCCTGCGGCCGTCCAGCGCCAGCCGATCGCGCATCGACACCGCTTCACCCATGCGGGCGATCGGCGTACCATCCTGTAGATAAACGCTGGCGTCGAGGATGCGGCTCTGATCGGTGAGCAGCTGCAGCGCGGCATTGATTTTCTGGCGGTTATCGTCGCTGTTTTCCATCAGCGGCGCCAGGCTGAACGCCACCTGGCGCGTCAGCGTGCGGGCGATATCTTCCACCTGCTCAGAACGCGCCATCTGGTGCGCCTGGCTAAAATAGGACGCGCCCTGCATCAGGATTACCAGCAAGGCCAGGCAAATCAGCACGATCGCGGTGCGATGCAGACGAAATTTCAACCGGGTCCGAACCATGGTAATCCTTGCATAATTTGGATACTTTATGTTGCCAGAAGCGCCAGCGATAGGATAGCTTGTTGCGCTGTTTTCTGACCGTAACTTCTTTTAGGAGCTATTGATGCCGCATAGTCTGACCTACTGCGATCTTCCGGACGAGATTAACTGCTGGCCGGGTCTGCCGCTGTCGCTGAGCGGCGATGAAGTCATGCCGCTGGATTATCGCGCGGGCAACACCGGCTGGCTCTTGTACGGCACCCCTCTCGATAAGCATATTCTGGCCAGCTATCAGCGCCAGCTCGGCGCGGCGATGGTGGTCGTCAGCGCCTGGCAGGTCGAGCGCTATCTGGTGGTGCGGCTGGCGGGTTCGCTCACCGCGCGCGCCACCCGACTGGCGCACGACATGGGGCTGGACGCCGTCGCCATGAGCAAGGCCCCGACGCTGCGCGAGCCAGGCCTGCTGGTGATGGACATGGATTCCACCGCGATTCAGATTGAGTGTATCGATGAGATCGCCCGCCTCGCCGGCACCGGCGATCAGGTGGCCGAAGTGACCGAACGCGCCATGCGCGGCGAGCTGGATTTCGCGGCCAGCCTGCGTCAGCGCGTGGCGACGCTGAAAGGCGCCGACGCCGCCATCCTGCGCCAGGTGCGCGACGGCCTGCCGCTGATGCCGGGCCTGACCGTCATGGTGCATAAACTGCAGGCGCGCGGCTGGCACGTCGCCATCGCCTCCGGCGGGTTCACCTATTTCGCCGATCATCTGCGCGACCGCTTACAGCTGGTAGCGGCGGTCGCCAATGAAATGGGCGTCAGGAACAACAAACTGACCGGCGAGGTGGTCGGGCCGATCATCGACGCCAAATATAAGGCCGACACCCTGCGTAAGCTGGCGAAGAAACTGGACATTCCGCTGGAACAAACTGTCGCCATCGGCGACGGCGCCAACGATCTGCCGATGATCAAAACGGCCGGACTGGGCATCGCCTACCGCGCCAAACCGAAGGTCAATGAACAGACGAATGTCACCATCCGCCATGCCGACCTGCTCGGCGTACTGTGCATTCTGAGCGGCAGCCTGAAACACGAACAACGTCAATATAGCTGAGGTATTCCGTGGCGAAAGCGGCCAAACGCGCCTTTGTATGCAACGAATGCGGCGCGGACTATCCGCGCTGGCAGGGGCAATGCAGCGCCTGCCAGGCGTGGAATAGCATTACCGAGGTGCGGCTCGCCGCCGCGCCCGCGTCGTCGCGCACGGATCGCTTCACCGGCTACGCCGGAGAGAGCGGCGCGGTCAGCCGGGTACAGAAACTGTCGGATATCAGTCTGGAAGCGCTGCCGCGTTTTTCCACCGGCTTTAAAGAGTTCGATCGGGTGCTGGGCGGCGGCGTGGTGCCCGGCAGCGCCATTCTAATCGGCGGCAACCCCGGCGCCGGCAAAAGCACCCTGCTGCTGCAAACGCTGTGCAAACTGGCGGAGCAGATGAAGACGCTGTACGTCACCGGCGAGGAGTCGCTGCAACAGGTGGCTATGCGCGCCCACCGGTTGGGTCTGCCGACGCAGAATCTGAACATGCTGTCGGAAACCAGCATCGAACAGATCTGCCTGATCGCCTCGCAGGAACAGCCGCGGCTGATGGTGATCGATTCGATCCAGGTAATGCACCTCGCCGATATTCAGTCGTCGCCCGGCAGCGTCGCCCAGGTGCGCGAAACCGCCGCCTACCTGACCCGCTTCGCCAAAACCCAGGGCGTGGCCATCATCATGGTCGGCCACGTCACCAAAGACGGTTCGCTGGCCGGTCCGAAGGTGCTGGAGCACTGCATCGACTGTTCGGTGCTGCTGGACGGCGACGGCGATTCGCGCTTTCGCACCCTGCGCAGCCATAAAAACCGTTTCGGCGCGGTTAACGAACTGGGCGTATTCGCCATGACGGAACAGGGCCTGCGCGAGGTCAGCAACCCGTCGGCGATTTTCCTCAGCCGCGGCGATGAAATCACCTCCGGCAGTTCGGTGATGGTGGTGTGGGAAGGCACTCGTCCGCTGCTGGTCGAGATTCAGGCGCTGGTCGATCAGTCGATGATGGCCAACCCGCGCCGGGTCGCCGTCGGGCTGGAACAAAACCGGCTGGCGATCCTGCTGGCGGTACTGCATCGCCACGGCGGCCTGCAGATGTCCGACCAGGACGTGTTCGTCAACGTGGTCGGCGGCGTCAAGGTGACGGAAACCAGCGCCGATCTGGCGCTGCTGCTGTCGCTGGTCTCCAGCCTGCGCGATCGTCCCTTGCCGCAGGATCTGGTGGTGTTTGGCGAAGTGGGTCTGGCGGGTGAAATTCGCCCGGTGCCCAGCGGCCAGGAGCGGATCGCGGAAGCGGCCAAACACGGCTTTAAGCGCGCCATCGTCCCCTGGGCCAACGTACCGAAAAAACCGCCGGTCGGCATGCAGGTATCGGGCGTGAAGAAACTGACCGATGCGCTGGATATTCTCGCCGACTGGTAAAATCGCAACTATCCGACCGCCTTCTGTGCTATCTTGTTTAGTAAACTAAACAGGGAGAGCCTGGATTATGTCATCGTTTGATTATCTGAAATCCGCCATCCGGCAGAAAGGCTGTACGTTGCAACAGGTGGCCGAAGCTACCGACATGACCAAAGGCTATTTAAGCCAGCTACTTAACGCAAAAATCAAAAGCCCCGGCGCACAAAAACTGGAAGCGCTGCATCGTTTCCTCGGTCTGGAATTCCCACGCCATGAAAAAAGCGTCGGCGTAGTGTTTGGTAAATTTTATCCGCTGCACACCGGCCATATCTATCTGATCCAGCGCGCCGGCAGCCAGGTGGATGAACTGCACGTCATTCTCGGTTTCGATGAATCTCGCGATCGCGAGCTGTTTGAAAACAGCTCCATGTCGCAGCAGCCGACGGTCAGCGACCGGTTGCGCTGGCTGCTGCAAACCTTCAAATACCAAAAGAACATTCGCATCCACGCCTTTAACGAGCAGGACATGGAACCCTATCCGCACGGCTGGGACGTCTGGAGCCGCGGCATCAAATCCTTTATGGCGGAGAAAGGCATCGCGCCCAACTATGTCTACACCAGCGAAGAGCAGGATGCGCCGCAGTACCGCGAACATCTGGGCATCGATACCGTACTGGTCGATCCGCAGCGCTCTTTTATGAATATTAGCGGCTCGCAGATCCGCCACGATCCGTTTCGCTACTGGGAATATATTCCGACCGAGGTCAAACCGTTCTTTGTGCGCACCGTCGCCATCCTCGGCGGCGAATCCAGCGGTAAATCGACGCTGGTCAATAAGCTGGCGAATATTTTCAACACCACCAGCGCCTGGGAATACGGCCGCGATTACGTCTTCTCGCACCTCGGCGGCGATGAAATGGCGCTGCAGTATTCGGACTACGACAAGATCGCGCTCGGCCAGGCGCAGTACATCGATTTCGCGGTGAAATATGCCAACAAGGTGGCGTTTATCGACACCGACTTTCTCACCACTCAGGCCTTCTGCAAAAAGTATGAAGGGCGGGAGCACCCCTTTGTTCAGGCGCTAATCGACGAATACCGTTTTGATTTGGTGATTCTGCTGGAAAACAACACCCCCTGGGTCGCCGACGGCCTGCGCAGTCTCGGCAGTTCGGTTGACCGGGCGGAGTTTCAATCCTTGCTCAGAACGATGCTGAAAGCCAATAACATCAACTATGTGGATGTGAAAGCGTCGGATTACGACAGCCGTTTTCTGCGCTGCGTGGAGCTGGTGCAGGAGATGCTCGGCCACGACCGTTCGACGGGCGAGCTGCCCTGAACCCCGGCCGCGCGGCGCTCAGGCAACAAAACGCCACTGGCGCGACGGCGTGACGATTTCAGGCAGCGGCACATCCCAGCCGGCCGCCGGCAACGGCGACACCTGCTGGCAATCATGGGCCAGGCCGATCGGGTACGGTCCGCGCCGACGCCAGTGCTGCAGCGTGCGATCGTAGAAGCCGCCGCCCATTCCCAGACGCTGCCCCTGTTCGTCGAACGCCACCAGCGGGGTAAACAGCACGTCCAGCCGTTCGACCGGCAGGACATGCCGCACATCCAGCCGCGGCTCGGCGATCTTCAGCCGGTTAATCACCAGCGGCGTGTGCGCCTCGTAACGCAGAAACAGCAGATGACCGGGGCTGAACGGATGCAATACCGGCAGGTAAACCTGTTTTTGCAGTTGCCAGAAGCGGCGGATAAGCGGCGCGGTGTCCAGTTCGCCGTCGAACGACAGAAAGAGCGCGACGCGCTGCGCCTGGCGAATACGGGGATGGTTGTCGAGCCGGGCGACCAATTGAGCGGCGAATTCCGCCTGCTGCTGCGCGCTGAGCTGACGACGACGCTGACGCACGGTCTGACGGATAAGCTGTCGGGTTTGCGCCGCGCAAGGCGGACCTGAAGAAGATGGCTGCATACGGGAGTCCGTCAAAGCCGAAACAAAAAAGAAAGGGGATCTCCGAGATGCCGCCACAGGCCGTAACCCTTGAACCCTTGGTTCAAGGTGAACATAACGTCGCAGCTTTAAGGCTTCCCGGATAAACCGGGCATGCTCACCAGCCGCAGAGCATTACATTCTGTTGGTTTGAAATATCGGCTCAGGGGACTAGCCCGTCAGCAAACACCTCAGAGAAATTTTATTCGTTGTCTGGAACTAACCTTAACACGCCAGACAGCTTCATGTTAACCCAAATACCACACTTTCCGCCTGAATGGACGTTATTCGAACTGTACGCCCGGGCGTTCGCCAATGCGGCCCTGCTCCAGCAGCGCCTGTTCGATGGTCTGTTGCAGCATCCGGATGCGCTGTTCCATATTGGCCGCGTAATCACGGGTTTTCAACCGTTCCTGAGCCAGTTCGTGACATACGTTAAGCGCCGCAATAAACACCAGCTGCTCCGTGTTGGTCACTCTGGTACGTTCTTTTAAGTCCTGCAGGCGCTGGTTAAGGTCGTCTGCCGCCTGATTCAACGCTTCCTGTTGCTCCGGCGGGCAATTCACCCTTAACGAACGACCAAAAATCTGAATATCTACCGGTTGTGCAGACATGCCACCTTCCTGCTTTGATTCGTTTCCGCGCCCGCGCCAGCGCTGCTCCGCGCTACATGACAACGGTCTGGTTAACGGCGGGCGTCACTATAATATAGCCAAAATAGAAGATACAACCCCTTTCTGGTATAGCGACGGTGCCTGGTGGTAGCATAACACGAACGAACCCTGCCAACGATGACGAAAACGCATGTCTATAGAGAATACATTTCCGGGCTATAAAGCCATCAATCATATTTTATATCAGCAGCAGGTGGCCCTGACCGCGGCCGAAATGCACGGGCTGATCAGCGGGTTGCTGTGCGGCGGCCACCGGGACGACAGCTGGCAGACGCTGATTCACGAGCTGACCAACGACGGTCTGGCGTTCCCGCTGACGCTATCGCAGCCGCTGCAGCAACTGTACCAGGTCACGCGCGAAACGCTGGAGGATGACGGTTTCATGTTCCAGCTGCTGCTGCCGGACGATAATGACGACGACGTCAGCGTATTCGACCGGGCCGACGGTCTGGCGGGCTGGGTTAATCACTTTCTGCTCGGACTGGGTATGGCGAAGGCGCGGCTGGAAAGACTGGATGGCGAAATGAAAGAAGCCATCGACGACCTGCGCAACATCGCTCAGCTGGGCTACGATGAAGAAGAAGACCAGGAAGAGCTGGAGCAGTCGCTGGAAGAAGTGATCGAGTATGTGCGCATGGCCGCCATTCTGTGCCATAGCGAATTCGGTCGCCCTAAACTCTACGCGCCGGAACAGAAAAAACCGACATTGCATTAATCCTGACGCCCCCCGCGTCGGGATGCCTTTGCAGGAGCAGCCGATGAACCAACAAGAGTATCTCCGCCGCCGCGCGGCGCTGCTGAAAAAGATGGCGCCGGGCAGCGCGGCGATTATTTTCGCCGCCCCGGAATCAACGCGCAGCGCCGACAGCGAGTATCCCTACCGTCAGAACAGCGATTTCTGGTATTTCACCGGTTTTAACGAGCCGGAAGCCGCGCTGCTGTTGATCAAAAGCGACGAGACGCACCACCACAGCGTGCTGTTTAACCGCGTGCGCGATCTGACCGCGGAGATCTGGTTTGGACGGCGTCTCGGCCAGCAGGCCGCGCCGGAAAAACTCGGCGTAGACCGCGCCCTGCCGTTCGACGAAATCGATGCCCAACTGCACCTGCTGCTGAACGGACTGGCGGTGGTTTATCACGCCCAGGGGCTTTACGACTACGCCGATAATCTGCTGTTCTCCGCGCTGGATAAGCTGCGGCGCGGCGCGCGTCAAAATCTGCGCGCGCCGGCTACAATGACCGACTGGCGGCCGTGGGTGCACGAAATGCGCCTGTTCAAATCGCCGCGTGAAATGGAGATCCTGCGCCGCGCCGGGCAGATCAGCGCGCTGGCCCATACCCGCGCCATGCAGGCATGCCGACCCGGCATGTACGAATACCAGCTCGAAGGAGAAATTCTGCATGAATTCAATCTCCACGGCGCCCGCTATCCTTCCTATAACACCATCGTCGGCGGCGGGGCGAACGGCTGCATTCTGCATTACACCGAAAATGAATCGCCGCTGCAGGACGGCGATTTGGTGCTGATTGACGCCGGCTGCGAATATCAGGGCTACGCGGGCGATATCACGCGCACCTTCCCGGTCAACGGCAAATTCAGTCCGGCGCAGCGCGCGGTATACGACATCGTGCTGGCGTCGCTGAATAAAGCGCTGGAGCTGTATGGTCCGGGACGCAGCATTCATGACGTCAACGAAGACGTGGTGCGCATTATGGTCAACGGTCTGGTGCGGCTGGGCATTCTGCACGGCGAGACGGAAAAACTGATCGCGGAACAGGCGCACCGCCAGTTCTATATGCACGGCCTCGGTCACTGGCTGGGGCTGGACGTGCACGATGTCGGTCACTACGGCAGCAGCGACCGCGGACGCGTTCTGCAGCCGGGCATGGTGCTGACGGTCGAACCGGGGCTGTATATCGCGCCGGATGCGGACGTGCCGGCTGAATACCGCGGTATCGGCATCCGCATTGAAGATGACATTCTGATCACGGCGGACGGCAATGAGAACCTGACCGACAGCGTGGTGAAAGAGGCCGACGATATCGAAGCGTTAATGGCCGCGGGATGCAGTCAACGATGAGCGTGATTATTGTCGGCGGCGGTATGGCCGGCGCGACGCTGGCGCTGGCGATTTCGTCGCTGTCGCGCGGCCGGCTCGCCGTAGAATTAATCGAGGCGCGTCATCCGCAAACGCGCCGGCATCCGGGCTTCGACGGCCGCGCCATCGCGCTGGCGCAGGGCACCTGCCTGCAGCTGTCGGCGATCGGCGTCTGGCCCGCGCTGGCCGACTGCGCTACGGCGATTACTTCGGTGCACGTCAGCGATCGCGGCCACGCCGGCTCCGTCAACCTGCAGGCCGGCGATTATCGCGTCCCGGCATTAGGCCAGGTGGTCGAACTGCACGACGCCGGCCAGCGTCTGTTCGGGCTGCTGCGCGAGGCGCCGGGCGTTCGCCTGCACTGTCCGGCGCAGGTGACGTCGTTCAGCCGCGAGCGGCAGGGCGTGCGGCTGCGGCTGGATAACGGCGACACGCTGGACGGCCGGCTGCTGGTGGCCGCCGACGGCTCGAACTCGGCGCTGGCGCAACAGGGCGGCATCAGTTGGCGACAGGAGGACTACCAGCAAGTGGCGGTGATCGCCAACGTGACCACCGCCCTGCCGCACCAGGGGCGCGCCTTCGAACGCTTCACGCCGCAGGGGCCGCTGGCGCTGCTGCCGATGTCGGCCGGACGCAGCGCGTTGGTCTGGTGCCACGCGCAGTCGCAGCAGGCGGACGTCGACGGCTGGGACGAGCGAACGTTCCGCGCGCATTTGCAGCAGGCGTTCGGCTGGCGGCTGGGCGCCATCCTGCAGGCCGGCGAACGCAAAAGCTATCCGCTGCGCCTGCTCACCGCCCGGCGCCACGTCAGCCATCGGCTGGCGGTGGTGGGCAACGCGGCCCAGACGTTGCACCCGATAGCCGGCCAGGGCTTTAATCTGGGCCTGCGCGACGTGATGACGCTGGCCGAAACCCTGGTCGCCGCCGCCGGGCAGGGCGAGGACCCGGGCGGCGGCGCGGCGCTTAACCGTTATCAGCAGCGGCGCCGGCCGGATCAGCAGGCGACCGTCGCGGTCACCGACGGTCTGGTTCGTCTGTTCGCAAACCGCTATGCGCCGCTGGTGGCGGGCCGCAACCTCGGCCTGATGGCCATGGAAAGCCTGCCGCTCCTGCGCGACGGCCTGGCCCGGCGCACGCTGGGCTGGGTCGAGCGCTGAACGGCCGCCGTCGCCCAATCAAACAGAGAAAGGAATTTATGCAATCATTTGACATCGTTATCGCCGGGGGCGGCATGGTCGGTCTGGCGCTGGCGTGCGGTTTAGCCGGCGGCGGGTTGCGTATCGCGGTGCTGGAACAACAGCCCGCGCCGGCCGATAAGCCTGACGACGAACCCGCGCTGCGCGTTTCGGCCATCAATGCCGCCAGCGAAAGTCTGCTGCGCCATCTCGGCGTCTGGCACGATATCGTAGCGCGCCGCGCCAGTCCTTATAACCAGATGCAGGTCTGGGACAGCGACAGCTTCGGCAAAATTCACTTCAGCGGCGCGGATTTTGGTTACGCCCGGCTGGGCCACATCATTGAGAACCCGATCATCCGCCAGGCGCTGTGGCGACGAGCCAGCCAGTTGCCGGACATCACGCTGCTGCCCTCGGTCGCCCTGCAGCAGGTGGCGTGGGGCGAGAACGAAGCCTTCATTACCTTGCGGGACGGCACCATGCTGACCGCGCGCCTGATGGCCGGCGCCGACGGCGCGCACTCCTGGCTGCGGCAGCACGCCGACATTCCGCTGACCTTTTGGGATTACGGCCAGCACGCGCTGGTGGCGACCATCCGCACGCAGCAGCCGCACCAGTCCGTCGCCCGCCAGGTGTTTCACGGCAGCGGAATCCTCGCATTTTTACCGCTGAGCGACCCGCACCTGAGCTCCATCGTCTGGTCGCTGGCGCCGGAGGTGGCCGCTGAACGAGCGGAGGAACCGGCCGAGGCCTTCTGCCGGCAACTGGCGGTCACCTTCGATACCCGGCTCGGCCCCTGCCAGCTGGTCAGCGAACGTCAGACCTTTCCGCTTACCGGTCGCTACGCGCGCAGTTTCGCCGCCCACCGGCTGGTGCTGCTAGGCGACGCCGCCCACACCGTGCACCCGCTGGCCGGCCAGGGGGTGAACCTCGGCTTTATGGACGTAGCCGAACTGATTGCCGAAATCAAACGTCTGCAGCGCGAAGGCAAAGATATCGGCCAGCATCTGTTCCTGCGGCGCTACGAACGGCGACGTAAACACAGCGCGGCCGTGATGCTGGCCGGTATGCAGGGATTCCGCACGCTGTTCGACGGCGATCACCCGGCGAAGAAACTGTTGCGCGACATCGGCCTGCAGTTGGCCGATAACCTGCCCGGCGTAAAACCGGCGCTGGTGCGCCAGGCGATGGGCTTAAACGATCTGCCTGACTGGCTGAGCCAATAGCAGTAACCGCCCCGGCCGGCCGGGGCCGAATAATTGAGCGCGGCCCGCCGACTGAAGGATGAAAAAAATAAAATCGGCTCCGCTATATAGCCGGATAAAACGCGCAGGATATCCGCCATGGCAAATAAATACGGCAAGGTGCATCTGTGGATCGGCAGCAATTTTAGCCGGGAAGAAGAGTATATGCAGTACTTCGCGCTGGACTACTCGGTTGAAGGCGACTTTGACGATCCAAATTATCAGCTATGCGCCTTTTGCAAGGATATCGGTTTACAGTGGTACGATGAAGATCAAATAGGAATTATTCCGCGCTTCGAACATGAAGTGGGTTTAGATGAGATTTTGGCCGCAGCGGCGATTGACGACGCCGAAAAAGATCGCGCTAAAGCCGCCTGCCGCAGCCATAACATCAATCAGGCGAACGCGATTTTCTGGTATGCGGATGCGGACCTTATTTTAGCCCGCTCCGGCGGAAATAGTTACAACGGATTAAAATACATCGGGTTATTTGATGGCGACTAACGGCGCCATCCACGCTTTGCCGCCGCGCGTAGCCTGCCGTTCATCGCGCGGCCTGGCCGATACGCCGGTTCAGACAAACGACGACACATCGGTTGCGCATACCCGCAGCCGGTGACCATCCGGATCCTGCGCCACAAAGGTATAGCCAAACTCCAGCCGAACCGGCGGCGTCACCATGGTCACCGCCTTGTCGCGCCATGTCTGATAAAGCCGATCGACATCTTCATCCGTCGCCTTGCTGAAACAGAGTTCCGTGCCGCCCACCTGCGGCTGTGCCGGCGGAAAGATCTCATCGCGAGTCTGCAGGCCGAGCGAAAAGTCGTGGTCGAGGCTAAACAGGGTAAAATCCGGGAAAGATTCAGCCGGCTCGCGGGCCAGAATATCGGCGTAAAAGCGGGCGCTGACGGCGACATCCTGAACATACAGGATCAGGCTATTGGGTTTAAACATCGGACGATCTCCACATCGGGTAAGGGGCGAAAGAACCGCCGTCGCCTGAAACTCACTGATGGAAACAGCGGCGGTTCGACCTGCGGGATCCTATCCGCGCGCGGTGACAATTCCTGTCAGCAGCGCTCACGCCGCCGCGCTTACGCTGCATCAATCCTTACCCCTGACTCTGCGTCTCTTCCGACCGGGCCGGACTCTGTCGATGACGTTTTTTCCACTCATGCAGCAATATCTGACGCCGCTGGGGATAACGCTGATGCTCCAGCGTCACCGCATCAATGCGATCGGTACGGAAGTGGCGAAAATCCCGGCGCAGTTCGCACCATGCCACCAGGATCATCACCTGATCGAAATAGCCCAGCGCCAGCGGCCAGATCGTGCGCGATGACGCACGCCCCTGCAGATCGCAGTAAGCGATGTGTATTTTAGCCTCGGAACGGATGGTCAGGCGCAACTGATACAGCAATTCATCGGACGTGGCGCTGGCTTCGCCCGGCCCGATCAACAGACCGGAGCTGTCCAGCCGGCGCTGCAGTTCCTCCGGCAGGACGGCGGAAATTTTCGTCAGCGCGGTCTGCGCGGCGGCCGACAGATAACGATCGCCGCGCGCGGCGACCCAGCGCGAACCCAGCGCCAGCGCCTCGATTTCCTCTTCGGAAAACATCATCGGCGGCAGCAGGAAGCCAGGACGCAGCACATAGCCCAGACCGGCGGCGCCCTCAATGGTCGCCCCCTGCTCCTGCAGCGTGCGAATATCGCGGTATAGCGTGCGCAGGCTGATGTTCAGCGTCTGCGCCAGCCAGGCTCCGGTAACGGGAAAACGATGCTGGCGCAGAAGCTGCAGCAGCTCAAGCAAACGTTGCGAACGGGACAAACCCTCCCCCTTGTTGATAAATCGACGGGGCCTTTCCCCTGTCGCGGCATCCGATGGCGGGCCGATCGGACGCGGCGGCCGCGCGCGTTTATTCTGCGGCGCGCCGGCGCCCGCCGACCCGGCCCCTGACCTGCCGGTCACCGCAATGGTGGCGTAACGCCGGCCGCCTGACAACCGCTTTGTCAGCAGGTTAGCCGGCGGACCGAGACGCGGGCCAATAAGCAGGACCGGCGCGGACTGCGCGTACGCGATTAAAGATAGCGAAAGCATCAGACCAAAGGCGCGGCGATATCACAGAGAGGAGAAATGCGGCGCTTCGGCCAAGGACCGCGGCGGCGAGAGCGTTTCAAAGAGGGGAAAGGTTAGCGCACCGAACCATCGCGTTCTTCAGCACGATAAATCTGGCGACGCGGCGGGAAAAACCGGCGAAACTGCCGGACAGGCTCGGTCGCAGACGTCATCAGACCAAAAAACATTGTCGGCTATTGGCCGCAAAAAACGTCGCATCCGGGCCGGCGATCCCTGCCGGCTCAGGCCGACGCCGCCAGCGGCGCGCGTCGGCGATGGCAATTACGCCTTATAACGTGCGCCCATGGCGTTCGCGGCCATCATGGCGGCATACACGTCATTTTCCGACAGGTTGGCGGGCATGTTGGACATGGTGTCGCCTTCGGCACAGGCCACTTTGGCGACTTCACGCCATACTTTCTCATCAATAGTGGTCAGCCCCATGTCGGCCAGCGTCAGCGGCAGACCTGCGGTCTTGATAATACGGATGACGGAGTCGATTTCTTCCGCCGGCGCGTTTTCCAGCACCAGTTGAGTCAACAGACCAAAGGTCACTTTTTCGCCGTGCTGTACGCGGTGCAGTTCAGGCACGATGCTCATCCCGTTGGAAACCGCATGCGCCGCCGCCAGGCCGCCGGATTCCGCACCCACGCCGCTCAGATAAATAGTGGCTTCGATAGTCTGTTCCAGCGCGGAGGTCACCACTTTACTGCTGACGGCATCCATCGCGGTTTCAATGTTTTCCTGCAGAATGTCGTAGCACAGGCGGGCAATGCCTAAACCAGTGCGGGACGGGCGTTTCAGCACCAGGTTAATCCCATCTGCCTGGAAGCAGGCGCGCGCTTCAAAATAAGTGGCCAGCGCATCACCCACGCCGGCGGCAAAGAAGCGAACCGGCGCATTGGCGATAACCTGGGTATCCACCAGTACGGCATCCGGGTTTTTCGGCAGGAACAAGTATTTATCAAATTCGCCGTTTTCTTTATACAGCACGCTCAGTGCGGTACAAGGCGCATCGGTCGAGGCCAGCGTCGGAACGATGACAACCGGTTTATTTTCATAGAAGCTGACCGCTTTGGCGCAGTCCAGCGTCTTACCGCCGCCGATCCCGACCACGACTTCGATGTTGTTGGCAGTACAAATCTGACGTAAACGATCGACTTCAACAGCGCTACATTCGCCGCCGAATTTTTCAACGTTAACATTCAGGCCGCTCTCTTTCGCGCCCTTAGCCAGGCTGGAAGAAACACGGTCCAGGAAAAATACGTCGCAGACAACCAGAACATTGTTGCCAAAAACCTTCAGGTGCTCATCAAGCTGATCGAGTAAACCGCTGGCGATAAGAAATTTTCCAGGAGAAGAGATACTACGTGGTGTCATTTTCATGTTAAAACCTTTAATGCATGTGGGCTTATAATCCTACCGCTAAACCATCCGCTTTCAGAGCGAAAAAGCACATAAAATTACTCTCAATCAAAACTTGACCTATTTTCATATATACATCAAATGATAATTCTATTTCTTAACGTACAACCAGAGTAATTCACTAAATTAGAGACAGATCTCATTACTCAAACACTCATAAATCTGAGAAATCAATTCCGTCAACCCCCGTGCTCGCCGGCCTGGCGGATCCTCCGGCTGCCGCTATGGCGGAACGGGCGACGTCAGGAGCGCACAGCGGCGGCCGGGAGTTAGCGGAGGAACGGAGACGGTCATTCTCCCTTGCCGTTCAGACCGTAACCCGGGCGCGCGCCGCCGGCAGCCACAGCAGCAGGAACGCCGAACGGCCGAGGCTAAAGGCCAGGTAGGCCATCCACAACCCGTGATTGCCATAGTGCGGCACCAGAAAATACCAGGCGGCCAGCCAGGCCAGCAGCGCCAGTATCATCGAGTCGCGCACCGGCGCGGTATAGGTAATGCCGGTGAATACGCCGTAAAAAATAATCCCGGCCGCGCCGCACAGCGGATACAGCATCAGCCAGGCGCTGTACTGCAGGCATAGCGCAATCAGCGCAGGCTGATGGGTAAACAGGCCGATCAACGTCGGCCCGCTCCACCACCAGAGGAGCGCCAGCGCCAGCGCCAGCCACAGCGAAGACAAGGCCGCGTGACGCAGCGTCTGCCGGTACAGCCCGTCATCTTTGGCGCCGCGCGCTTTACCGCTGAACACGCTGGCGGCATTGGCGAAACCGTCAAACAGGTAGGCGATCAGGTAATGGATCTGGAACAACACCGCGTTGGCCGCCAGCGTTTCCGTGCCCAGCGACGCGCCGGTGGCGATAAAATGGTTGGTCACGATCAACAGGCAGACGGTGCGCAGCATCAGATCGCCGTTCACCAGCATAATGCTTTTCAGCTCGCGCAGGGACAGCAGCGAACCCGGCGCCATCGCGCGCCGATCCGGCACCAGCTGGCGATGAATCAATACATACCCCAGCAGCGTGCCCACTATCTGCGCCAGCAGGGTGGCGCTGGCGATGCCCGGCACGCCCCACCCCAGCACGCGCACAAAGATCAGCGCCAGCACAATGTTGATGACGTTGATGGCGATCTGGTTAAACAGCACCGCGCGCGTCCTGAGCCGCCCCATCAGCCAGCCGAGGCAGACATAGTTGATCAGGGTAAAGGGCGCGCCCCAGATCAGAATAAAGAAGTATTCGCCGGCGTAGCCCTGCACCGACGCCTCCGGCTGCAACAAGCGCATCGCCATGCTAAACAGCGGTTTTTGCAGCGCCACAAACGTCAGGCCGATAAACAGCGCGATGGCCAGCGGACGCAGCAGCGCGCTGGTCAGCAGGGCGTCGTCGTCCAGCGCCTGCGCCGTATAGCCCGTAGTGCTGACGCGCAAAAAGCCAAACAGCCAGTAAATCGTGCTGAAAATAACCGCGCCCACCGCCACGCCGGCGATACAGGCCGGATCGGGCAGATGACCGACCAGCGCGGTATCGACCGCGCCCAGCAGGGGCGTGGTCATGGTTGAGATCACAAAAGGCACCACCAGGGCAAGATAGCTGCCGTAGCTCAGGCGCGCCGGCGCGGAAGAAGACGAGGCTTGCGACATGTTTATTTAAAACTCCATCACGGCGCGCAGTAGATTTTGAGCCCAGGGATGCTGTACCTGACCAAGCTCGGCCATGTCGTCAACCTGCTCAATAACGCGCCCCTGTTGTAAAAAAATAACCCGCTGGCAGAGATACGTCACCGCCATCAGATCATGACTGATAAACAGCCAGGTCAGCCCGAGCCGCTGACCTAACTCCAGCAGCAGATCCATAATCTGCACCTGCACCGTAACGTCCAGCGCGCTGACCGCCTCGTCCAGCACGATAAACCGCGGCTGGCTGGCGATGGCCCGCGCAATGCACACCCGCTGCATCTGGCCGCCGCTAAGCTGATGCGGAAAACGTTCGCCGAACGACTCCGTCAGCCCCACCTGGCGCAGCAGTTCGCTCACCCGGCGTCGAACTTCGTCACGCTGCCTGACGCCCTGCGTCAGCAGCGGTTCGGCGATAATATTCAGCACGTTCATCAACGGATTGGCCGATGAGGTGTAGTCCTGGAATACCGCGCTGACGCGCGTCTGCGGCGGCGTCCGCCGCCAGAAGCGGCGCGCGGCGTACAGCGGCTGACCGCCCAGCGTCACCGACCCCTGCCACGGCGCTTCCAGCCCGAGCAGAATACGCCCCAGCGTGCTTTTGCCGCTGCCGCTCTCGCCGACGATGCCCAGGCATTCGCCGCTCCGCACGCTGAACGACACGTCGTTCAGCACCGGCAGCCAGCCGGATACGCCGTCCTGGCGCCGGTAGCGGTGATGCACACCGCGCACATCAATCAACGTACTCATCTGCTCCCTCCTGCGAAAGTCGGTTCGACGACGGCCGGACCAGCGTCCGATAGCGCCGCTGCAGCGCCTGACGGGACGCCACCAGATAGCGGGTGTGCTGGTGCCGGGGCTGACGCAGCGCCTGTTCCACCGTCCCCTGCTCTACCACCTGCCCTTGCTGCATGACCAAAACCCGATCGGCGATCCGGCTCACGACGCCGAAATCGTGCGAAATAAAAATCATGGTGGTGCCCAGGCGCTCACGAATCGCGCGGAATTCGCGCATGATGTCGAATTGCGTCACCGAATCGAGCGCGGTGGTCGGCTCATCGGCGATCAGCAACTGGGGCTCCAGCGCCAGCGCAATGGCGATCATCGCCCGCTGCAGCATACCGCCGCTGATTTGACTGGGATATTTATCAAATAAGCTCGCGACATCGCGCAGCCGGACCCGTTGCATCATCTCCAGCGCCAGCCCGCGAGCATCGCGCTGAGTCAACGCCAGATGCACGCTAAAGGTTTCCGCCATCTGACTGCCGATCGTCTGCAAGGGATCGAAGGCGCTCATCGGATGTTGCAGGATCATACCGATCGTTTTACCCCGCAGACGACGCATCGCATCCGGTTGCTGCGCCAGTAAATTCGTATCATGCAGCCAGGCCTGGCCCGACCGAATGAACTGCCCGCCCAGTAACCCGACAAGCGCGCGACAGGTAAGGCTTTTACCGCTGCCGCTTTCGCCGACGATCCCCAGGCAGGCATGGCGCGGCAGCGAAAAAGAAATATCGTGCAGCAGGCGATTGCCGCCGGCCGCCAGATCAACCTGTAAATTTTCTACCCGCAATAGATCGCTCATCCGTGCGCCTCCCGCGGATCCAGCGCATCGCGCAGGCAGTCGCCCAGCAAATTAAATGCCACCACCACCAGCAGAATCGCCAGCCCCGGCGCCAACATCTGCGTCGGATGGCTGAGCATGACCTTCTGCGCTTCGCTTAGCATCGTGCCCCATTCGGCCGTCGGCGCCTGCACGCCCAGACCGAGAAACGACAGAGCGGAAATATTCAGGATCACCCAGCCGGTATCGAGCGTGGCCAGCACCAGAATCTCGGACAGCGTATTGGGCAACAGGTGACGGCGCAGAATAAACCACAGCGGCGTGCCGCTGGCGCGCGAAAACAGAATGTAGTTCTGCTGACTATGCCTGATCACGATGGAACGGATCATGCGGGTATACCACGCCCATTTCACCAGAATATTGGCCAGGATGACGTTGCCGATGCCGACCCCCAGCACCCCGACAATCGCCAGGATCATCACCTGGCTGGGGAAGGACAGCATGATATCGCAGGCGCGCATCATCATCTCATCCAGCCGGCCGCGGAAATAGCCGGACAGGAAACCGAACAGGCTGCCGATGACGATGGTGACCGCCATGGTAAACAGCGCGAGGAACAGCGTGGTGCGCACGCCAAACATCAGTCGCGACAGTATGCAGCGCCCCAGATGGTCGGAGCCGAGCGGAAAGCGAGCGCCAATCTGCGCGTACTTGCGCGCGATATGGATTTTATTGGGATCCTCAGGCGCCAGCCAGGGCGCGAAAATGCCGATCGCCACCACCGTAATAATCACCAGCAGGCAGAGCAGCGCGATCCTGTCGCGCAGCAGTTTACGTAAAAAATGCATGTCATCCCTCGTGCCGTAAAGATGGGTCCATCCAGCGCTGCAGAACATCGACCAGCAGATTGCAGATCACAAACAGCAGCGCCATCATCAGGATATACGCCTGAATCACCGGATAATCGCGGCTGAAAATCGCCGAGATACACAGACGGCCGATGCCCGGCCAGGCGAAGATATTTTCGATGATCACCGTTCCCGCCAACAGCTGCGGAATACTCATGCCCAGCGCGGTAATGCTGCTGTGCAGCGAGTTGCGCAGCACGTGGCGCAGGATAATGCGCCGCTCGCTCAGACCGCGCGCACGCGCATAATAAACATAATATTGCTGCATATTTTCCAGCATATTATTTCGGATCAGGCGTATATAGATCGCCACATAAACCATCGACAGCGTGATCGCCGGCAGGACGATATGCGCCGCGCTGCCGCTGCCGCTGGTGGGCAATAGATCCCAGGCCAGCGCCAGCCACCAGATAAGCAGCAAACCCAGCCAGTAGCTGGGCATGGCGGTGATCAGAAACACCAGCATGCGAATCAATCGATCGAACAGGCTGTCTTTATAGACCGCGCTCAGTACGCCAAGCGGTACGCTGACGCACAGGACGATCGCCATCGCCAGCGCCGCCAGCATCAACGTGGCGGGCAGACAGCGGGCGATCTCATCCAGCACCAGACGATGGTTAATGTAGGAATAGCCGAAATCCAGCCGCACGGCATCGGCCAGCCAGTACAGATAGCGGAGCAGAAAGGGACGATCCAGCCCGAGTTGCTGACGCATCTGAGCGACAGCTTGCGGCGTCGGAATAATTTCATTCACCCGCAGAGCGACTTCGGCCGGATCGGCGGGCACCAGATTCAGCAGCGCGAAGGACAAAAACGAAATGCCCAGCAGAATGGGCAGCGTCAGCAGCAGACGACGGCAAATATACTTTTTCACGTCATTCCCTGTCATTCATAGATCGGACAACCAGCCGGCCGGTCATTCACCGGCCGGCGTACAGACAGATGGCCGGCGCGATCCGTCCGGATCGCGCGCCGCCGCCTTACTCTCGATACATGCGATCGAATGGGATCTCGAACTGTGACGGATTAAAACCTACGCCGCGCAGACTGTTCACATACACCGCCCGGTTGCGTTCATAGGTAAGCGGAATATAGACCGCCTCATCATGCAGCGTGGTCAGCACATAGCGATACAGCGCCTGACGCTGCGTTTCATCGGTGGTGATCAGCGCATGACTGATGCTGTCATCGATCTGTTTTTTCTGACTAAGCCCCTGCTGAGCGGCATAGTCGCCGTACACCGGCAGTTTCATGCCGGACAGGAATGACTGCGGATCGTAAGGCGTGCCCCAGGAAATATTAAACACAATATCGAAACGACCGGCCTTCTGGCGGTCGCGATACGCCTGCTCTTCCTCGCCATATAGCCGGAGTTCAATACCCAGTCCGGCCAGTTCGCTCTGCAGGTACTCGGCGATCGCCTTCTGCGAGGCGGTATTGCTGTCGTAGTACAGCGCGATGGATAACGGCTGGCCGTCTTTTTGGCGCCAGGATTGCCCCGCCGTCCGGCGCCAGCCCGCCTCATCCAGCAGTTTTTCCGCCCGCTCGACATCCCAGGCGTAAGGCCGCAGATCCAGATTGCTGTACGGCACATTCTTCGCCAGCAGCGTATCCGCCGGCGCTTCGCTGCCGTTGAAGATCCCTTCGGCGATGTCGGTTTTATTGACCGCGTGCTGCAGAGCCTGACGCACCCGAACATCGCTCAGGTTTGCCGAACGGGTATTAATCAGCAGCATCCGGGTGGAAACCGGCCCGGACAGCAGCGTAGTGAACTGTTTATCGGCGCTCAAACGGGCGAAGGCGTCGGCGTCGATCATATTTTTCCCGTAGATCATGTCGATCTCGCCTTTCTGCAGCGCCAGCAGCCGGGTCTGGTTATCCGGTATCACCTTCATCACCACCTTTTCCAGCCGCGGCGGCGCGCCCCAGTAATGCGGATTGCGGGTAAAGACGGCGTACTCATCCGTCTTATGCTCGCTCAGCACATAAGGCCCGGTGCCGATGAACGCCCGCACGCCCTTTTTCGTGCCGCCGTCGATCATCGCGGCGGGCGAGATAAAGCGCATCGGCCGGGTCACCGCCAGTTCGGTGAGCAACGGATAGTAGGGCTCTTTAAGGGTAAAGCGCAGCCGTCGGTCGTCCAGCGCGTCGACCTTATCGATGACGCGCACCATTTCCAGCCAGCCGTGCCGTTCACGGTTCGCCAGCACCGCATCGACATTCTGTTTGGCCACCGACGCGTTAAACGGAGTACCGTCGCTGAACGTTACGCCGCTGCGCAAGGTAAAGGTATAAATCTTACCGTCCGCCGAGGTATCCCACTTTTCCGCCAGCCACGGCTCAATGCCGCGATCGGTGACCTTCACCAGCGACTCATACAGCATGTTCTGCGCCCAGATTTCACCGGAATAGATGTGCGGATTGAGATCGCGAATATCGCGAAAATTGGCGAAGGTCAGCGAGGCCGTCTCCTGCGCAAGCGCCGGCGGCGCGGAAAACGGGGCGAGGCAGAATAACAGCGCGGCGGCCAGGCGCCGGCCCGCGATCAGGCCGCGATGACGGCGTGCTGTTAACCCGGAGGACGAACGAAAACGCAATACGTTGAGGTATGAAGACATAGTAATAATCCATTTACTGAAAGCGCCGTAGCGCGGAGAGAGAAAAAATCGCGCTATTTTAACCGCCTATCAAACAAATGATACTCATTATCGTTTATAAATTTTGACGTGGCGCATAATTCCGCACAATACATCCACCCGCCTGCGGGCTTCGTTAGCCGACCTGCGATCTCAGTAATGAAAGGGGAGCCGGCGCGACGCCGGCGGGGAAAGGAAAAAGCGACGCGGCCGGTACGGCAAGGCGCTCAATCAGGCGCCGTCCGGCAGGCGAAACACTCAGCCGCGCAGCAGCTGGTGACGCAGCGTTTCCACGCCCGGCATAATGTCTTCGGTGGCGATGGCGTGAAATCCCATGCGAAAATAGTTGTTCGGCGGCGCATCGCACAGGAAGTGGCGGTGCCCCGGTTCAATCAGCACCCCGGCGTGCGCCGCCCGCCAGGTCAGCATCTCGGTATTAATCCCCTCCGGCGCGCTGAGCCAGAACGCGTTAGCCTGCTCGCTGCCGGGGATGCGCCGGCATTCGGGCATCAGCTTGTTCAGCGTCTGGTGCAGCCGATCCCAGCGGCGAGAGGACTCTTCCCGGTAGCGGCGCAGATGGGTTTCGTAATAGCCCTGCGCCAGAAAATGCGCCATCTGGTACTGGATGTTGGCCGGCGGATGGCGGTACATCAGGCGGCGCAGCGCCCTGAGTTCGTCGATCAGCTCGGGGTCGGCCACCATAAAACCCAGACGCAGCCCCGGCGATAGCGCTTTCGACAGGCTGCTGACGTATATCACCCGGCCGCTGCGATCGCTGGCCTTCAGCGCCGGCAGCGGATTATCGGCGAAGTTGCTCTCCGAATCGTAATCGTCTTCGATAATTACCGTGTCCGCCAGCCGCGCCTGCTCCATCAGTTGATGACGGCGAGCGACGCTCATCGTCACGCCGGTCGGCACCTGATGCCCCGGCGTAACGTAGTAATAATCGCAGGCCGGCCGGTCGCCCAGCACGATGCCCTGCTCGTCCACGTCATGCACCACGATATCGGCGTCGTGCAGCAAAAACGTATTGATGCCTTCGCGAAAACCGGGGCTTTCCACGCCGACTTTGACGCCCCGCCGCATCAACAGCTGCGCCAGCAGAAAAAGCGCGTTTTGCGATCCCAGCGTTACCAGGATCTCATCGTTGCCGGCCACGATGCCGCGCTTCGGCAGGATACGCGTGCGGATCTGCTCCAGCAGCATCGGCACGTCCTGGTCCACCTGATCGACCAGCCACTGATGATCGCGCATTCCGCCGTTCAGCCAGCGCGAGGTCGAACGCCACTGGGTCATGGGAAACGACCGGGTATCCGGCTGGCCGTAAATAAACGGGTAGCGGTAGTGCATCCAGTGCGCCGGTTTCATAATCGACTCAAACTGGCTCGGCGACTTGCGCAGCCGATTGCCCCATTTTGGTGCATCCGCGCTGCATTCTGGCGCGTTGCCCGAAACCGGCAAACAGCCGGGGTGATAGTCCGGATGCAGGTAAAATCCGCTGCGCGGACGACTGACCAGATAGCCGTCGCTGACCAGGCTTTCAAACACCAGAGCGGTGGTATTACGCGATACGCCCAGCTGCGCCGCCAGCTGGCGGCAGGACGGCAGCGCCTCATCCACAGGAAAAATTCCGGTCAGAATCGCATTCACCAGCGTTTCACGTAGCTGCTCCTGCAGACCACGATGTTTATCAAACTCAACATGCAGGCGATGTGTATTCATTAACCGTTCCTCCAGACCACCACTCGCTACAAGACTCGCAAAAGCTGTACCACTTTTACTTTTACTGACACATAAAACTAACGCATCTGGCTCTATTCAGCCAGGGAAAGCGCCTCTTAAAGTAAAAATGCAAGACGTTAGCGCGTTAGCAGTCCATTTTATCCTTTAAATCAACTGCGGATAAATTATTACGGCACGCATTTTGCAACGTTCACCAGGTTACGTACCGGGATGTCGATACATCATATTATTAAACAGAAAAAGGTGGTGCTATGAAAAAGAAGTTGATTTCACGCAGCGGAATTTATGCACTGATCGCCGGTATGGCGATGACATTTTCACTCAGCGCCTGGTCGGCTGATTTACCGCAAATTGAAAAAAGCGGAACATTAAAAGTTGCCACCGAAGATGATTACGCACCTTTTAATTTTATTACTAATGGAAAGGCCGATGGTTTTAATAAAGACATGCTGGAAGAATTACGTAAATATGCCAAATTCAAGGTAGAGCAAAGTATTCTTCCGTGGACCGGCCTGCTCGCGTCCGTCTCCACCGGCCAGTACGATATGGCGCTAACCGGCGCGGTCGTGACCGATGAACGCCTGAACGTATTTAATTACACTCCGCCGCTGGCTTCGGCGCAGCATTACTATGTTAAACGCGCCAAAGATGACTCCATTAATTCCATCGCCGATCTGAGCGGCAAAAAAGTCGGCCTGCAGGCGGGCAGCGCGCTGTTAAGCCGTCTGCCCGAGCTGAAAACGATGCTGGAAAAATCCGGCGGTAAACTGGGACCGGTCGTGGAGTATCAGTCCTACCCGGAAGCTTACGCCGATCTGGCCAACGGCCGTCTGGATTACGTGATCAACGTTGTTATCTCGGTCAACGATCTGGTGAAGGCCAAACCGAAAGTGTTCGCCAAAGGTCAGGCGGTATCCGGCCCGGGCTATATCGGCTGGCCGATTCCGAAAAATTCGCCGGAGCTGCTGGCGTATATGACGGACTTTATCAACCACCTGCGTCAGACCGGCCGTTTGCAGGAACTGCAGAAAAAATGGTTTGGCGAAAGCTATGAAGACCTGCCTCCTGTCGCCATCACCAGCGCGGCGCAGTTCCACGAACTCGCCGGCCAATAAGTAACGCTCTCGTCCACGCCGGGCTCGCCCCGGCGTCGCACTTCGCAACGGCTTTACACTACAGGAGAAGATCATGGACGTAGATTCATGGTGGCTACTGCTGGAAGGCGCATGGACCACAACGTGGATTTCAGCCATCGCCATTGCGTTCGGCGTCAGCTTCGGTCTGATTATCGCCCTGATCCGAATGATGAAAATTCCTGTCGTCGATCAACTGCTGGTGCTGTACATCAGCTGGGCGCGCGCGACCCCGCTGGTTACGCTGGTGCTGTTCCTGTTCCTGTCCCTGCCCACGTTTAATATTAATATGGATAAGCACGCGGCGGCCATTCTGTCGCTAACGCTGAACACCGCCGCCTTTAACGCCGAAATCTGGCGTAACGCCTTTATCAACTTTCCGCGCGAACAGCGAGAAGCGGCGGAATCGGTGGGGATGCGCCGCTTTACATTCTTCCGCCGCATTATGCTGCCGCAGATGCTGATCGTCAGCCTGCCGGCGCTGGTCAACGAAATGTCGTTTCTGATCAAAGGCAGTCCGGCGATCGCGGTGATCGGCATTGTCGATCTGACCCGGGTCACCAACCGTATTTCCTCCGTGACTTACGAACCGCTGTATCCCATCCTGGCCGCCGCGCTGCTCTATATCATTATCATCGGCGTACTGGTCAAACTGCAGGGCGTAGCGGAAAAACATGCCCGCCGTCTGGCGCGCTGATGTTCACTTTATTTTTCGGGAGGCACTATGGGTGAGTGGTCGATTATCTGGTCCCAGCGTGCGGCATTTCTGGATGGATTCCTGATGACGCTGGAGCTGTTTATTCTTGCCTCGGTCATCAGCATGATCATGGGATTGTATTTACTCTATTTTACCGAGCATAACCTGCGCGCGCTCAACCGGACGATTGTCGCCTTCGTCAGCCTGATGCGTACGCTGCCATTCCTTATTTTCGCCTATCTGCTGTATTACGGTTTACCGCAACTCGGCATTAGCATGAGCGCATTTACCGCCGGCCTGATTGCGCTATCGCTTTACCATGGCGCCTATTTTTTCGAAATATTTCGCAGCCAGCGTCAGGTATTTTCCGCCGGCTATATTGAAGCGGCGCAAGCGCAGGGGTTTTCCAAATATAAAACCTTCCGCCGCATTATTCTGCCTAATATTATTTCCGGCGCGCTGCCGTTGATGGCCAATCAGCTGATTATTTGCCTTAAGGATACGGCGTTCCTCAGTATTATTACCGTGCAGGAAATTACCGCGGCCGCCAATAGCGTTCAGGCGACGTATTTTATTCCGTTTAAAGCCTTTATTATTGCCATCGTGCTGTACTGGCTAATCAGCGTAATTATTGAACTGGCCACCAAATGGTTGGGCCGCTATGGAGCAAAAAGAGGAATGACCCATGTGTGAGACTCCTGCCGTTAGCGTTAAAAACGTCTCCAAGCAGTTTGATAATGTCGAAGTGCTGAGGGACATCAACCTCACCGTCAAAAAGGGCGAGGTTGTCAGTATTCTGGGTTCTTCCGGCTCAGGTAAATCCACTCTGCTGCGCTGCATGAACTGGCTGGAGCAGCCCGATCGCGGCGAAATCCATATTTCCGGCAGCCGCATCGGCGTCAATGACAGCACCGGCAAAGCCATGTCGCACCGCGAACTGGCGAAAATCCGCGAACGCGTCGGCATGGTATTCCAGAGCTTTAACCTGTGGCCTCATCTGACCGTACGGCAGAACGTGACCGAAGCCCTGCTGCACGTTAAAGGCATGAAGCGCGATGAAGCCAATGAAATCGCCCGCATCCAGCTGGAGAAGGTCGGGATGGCGCACAAGAGCGATAGCTTCCCGCTCACCTTATCCGGCGGTCAAAAGCAGCGGGTCGCCATTGCGCGTTCGCTGGCGATGAGCCCGGAAGTGATCCTGTTCGATGAGCCGACCTCGGCGCTCGACCCGGAACTGGTGGGGGAAGTGCTGGGCGTAATGCGTACGCTGTCGGGCGAAGGCTACACCATGGTGGTGGTGACGCATGAAATGGAGTTTGCCCGCCAGGTTTCGGATCAGGTGGTGTTTCTGGAGAAAGGGCTGATCATCGAGCAGGCGCCGCCGGACAAGTTCTTCAACCACTCGGACTCCGAGCGGGTGCGCCAGTTCCTGCAGACCGTTCGCTAACCTTAATGCCGCTCGCGGTCAAACGGCCGCGGCTTTCCTTTCCGTCGCCGGTCGGGCTTTGCGCGGCCGCGCGGCGCTTCGTCGTTTCTACAGCCGGTGAGACACCGTCAGCCACAGCGGCGACTGCGCAATCGCGCCCAGCGCCATCACAATCAACAGCGGCGCCACGCTCCAGCGCGCCGGCAGGCCGGGATGCCGCAGGCACAACAGATGTCCGGCCAGATTGCCCGCCAGCGACGGCAGGAGCAGCATCAATGCGGACACTATCGCCGGCGTCGTCAGCGCGCCGGCAAACAGCAGTCCGGCGCAGGCCAACAGGCTGCTGACGATAAAAAACACGATGGCGGTTGCGCGCCGCGGCGCGCTGCGCAGCGGCAGGTTGAGCAGATACAGCATCAACGGCGGCCCGCCGGCCGAGGCCGTAGTCATCGCCAGCCCGGAAACGACCCCGGCCAACGGGGCGTGACGCAGCGACAGCGCGCGCAGGCGGATGTTAGCCACAATCAGCACGCCGCCGCACAGCGTCATCAGGGCGATCAACAAACGCAACATATCGGACGGCAGCCAGTACACCAACCACAGACCGGGCAGCAACGCGGCGCACATCCCGTACAGCAGACGCCTTAACAACGGACGCGAAGCCGTACGCCAGCCGCTGCGCAACAGCGGCAGCGCGGACAGCAGATCCAACAGCAGCGCGCAGCTCAGCGCCTGATGCGGCGGCATCAGTATGGAAAAACCCAGAACGGCGATCAACGCGAAGCCAAACCCGCAATATCCCCGGACCAACCCGGCGCAGGCCGCAATCATACATAGCGCAACCATGGTGCTACCTCTTCCATCGTTTGTGCGCGCACTATAAAAACTCCGCCCCGGTAGCCACAGAGCCAGTTGGTCATCTGGCGCGTGACACCGTTGTCACATCCATTAAACGCATCTGGCTCTGGCGGGGGAAACCTTGCGGTGCGCATGATGAGCGGGAACAATGCGCTTTGTCGACTGCAGATCTTTATGGTACCCAGTAGCCCTCAGGGTGCAGCGCGCCCCCTGGCGTTGACTCAGGTGAGCGGTCGGGGCGTAAAACCGGAGCACTCGCAGTTTGCATGATGATGGGTATATCTGCGGTACAGACAGTCTTAATTGAGGATGGCAATATGAAACTGGCAATGAATATGGCGGATGAACTGACCAATGATAGCGTGCGCGACCTTGACCGCAGCTACGTCTTCCACTCATGGTCCACTCAGGGCCAACTGAATCCGATGGTGATTGCGGGCGCGAAGGGCTGCCAGCTTTGGGACTACTCAGGTAAAACCTGGCTGGATTTCAGCAGCCAGCTGGTAAACGTCAACATCGGCTATCAGCATCCTAAAGTGCTGGCGGCGATGAAAGAGCAGCTGGAGTCGCTGGTGACCATCGCGCCGGCCACCGCCAACGCCACGCGCGGCGAAGCGGCCAGGCGTATCGTTGCGCACGCGCCAGATAGCTTTAAGAAGGTCTTTTTCACCAACGCCGGGGCGGACGCCAACGAGAACGCCATCCGCATGGCGCGTATGTACACCGGACGGGATAAAGTGCTGTCCGCCTACCGTTCCTATCACGGCAACACCGGCAGCGCGATCGTCGCCACCGGCGACTGGCGCCGCGTGCCGAACGAATTTGCGCGTGGACACGTACACTTCTTCAATCCCTACCTCTATCGTTCCGAATTCGGCTCCGCCAGCGAGCAGGAAGAGAGCCAGCGCGCGCTGAACCATCTGCGCCGGGTGATTGAATGCGAAGGGCCGACGTCTATCGCCGCGATTCTGTTGGAAAGCATCCCGGGCACCGCGGGCATCCTGCTGCCGCCCGCCGGCTATATGCAGGGCGTGCGCGCGCTGGCCGATGAATTCGGTATCGTGCTGATCCTCGACGAAGTAATGGCCGGCTTCGGCCGCACCGGGCGCTGGTTCGCCTTCGAGCACTTCGATATCACGCCGGACCTGATCACCTTCGCCAAAGGCGTTAACTCCGGTTATGTGCCGGCCGGCGGCGTACTGATTTCCGAATCGATTTCCCGCTACTTCGACGACCACTTCTTCGCCGGCGGCCTGACCTATTCCGGCCATCCGCTGGCGATGGCGGCCATTGTCGCCACCATCGACGCGATGGAAGAAGAAGGCGTGGTGGAGAACGCCGCGAAAATCGGCGACGGCGTACTGAGATCCGGTCTGGAAAGTCTGATGGAGAAACACCCGCTGATTGGCGAAGTGCGCGGCATCGGTATGTTCCAGGCGCTGGAACTGGTTACCGATCGCGAGAAAAAGACGCCGGTGCCGGCGGCCGACATGGCGGCGCTAAAAGCGGCGCTGACCGAAGCCGGCCTGCTGTGCTTCGTGGTGGAAAACCGTATCCACGTGGTGCCGCCCTGCACCATCAGCGCGGAAGAAGTCGCTCAGGGCCTCGCTATCCTCGACGAGGTACTGGGCCGCTTCGATCGCCTCGCCGCCTGACGACAGGCATACAGGCCGTCGCCCGCCGGCGGCCTGCGCGCTCCGCCCGTTACGGGCGAGCGCTTTCCCGCGCCGTTTTCCTCTTCGTCCCGTCACGCGTTGGTCCGTCCTTTGCCGACAAACGCGACGACGGGCGATTTTTAGCCGTTAAAAATGCTACACTGCCGCATCATGACATCCGATTGACCGTGGTATGAATTTATCCGTCTATGTCGCTTAAAAGCATTGCTCAACATCTGGGTCTGTCCACCTCGACGGTGAGTCGGGCGCTTAACGGCGATCCCGATGTATCGTCCGATACGCGTCAGCGGGTTCTGTCGGCAGCGAAGGCGTCCGGCTATACCCCCAATCAAAACGCTCGCCGCCTGAAACGCGGCAAAAGCGACATCGTCGGGCTGGTTTATCCTTTCCAGCACAACCTGATCGAAAACGTCGGCTTTATTCAGAATACGGCCAGTATCAGCGCAGTGCTGGCGCAGGAGAATATCGATGTTTTCCTGATTTCGGATGCTTTTTTTGACCAGCGGCTCTCCTTTGTGCGCCTGATAGAAAGCCGCAGCGTGGACGCCCTGATTGTCGCCCATACCCAGACGTACGATCCGCGCCTGATCTATCTGCAGGAGATCGGTTTTCCATTCCTGGCGCTGGGCCGCAGCCAGCTGCCGGGCCGCTACGCCTGGTTCGATTTTGATAATGAAGCCGGCACGATGATAGCCACCCAGGCGGCGCTGGCCGCAGGGCACCGGCGCATCGCCTATCTGGGCGGCGCCTGCCAGCTGAACTTTATTCGCCAGCGTCTGCACGGCTTCCAGCGCGCCATGCGCCAGGCCGGCCAGACGATCAACCCCGACTGGCTGTTCGACATTCCGCTGACCAGCTACGCCGGCTATCAGGCCACCCGGGCGATGTTTTCCGCCGATGTTGCCCCCACCGCGATCGTTACCGATGATCGTTTCACTGGCGAAGGGGTGGCGATTGCGCTGCAGGAACTGGGCTACCGCCCGCAGGATATCGCGCTGTACGTTTACGATGGACTGCCGGAAGACACCACCACCACCTTTGAGGTGATCCCGATAGAACAGTCGACCGGCGACAAGGTTGGTGAACAGATCGGCCGCATGACGCTCAGTCTGCTGGCCGGTACGCCGCCGGAACAGCTCCAGGTTCTGTGGCAGCCCGCCCTGGGTCGGCTTTCAACCCCATTCCCGCCGGCGGATATCGGAGACGGAGGCCTAACGTGTCGCTAAAAGCCATCGCCGCGGAATTGGGCATCTCCGTCACCACGGTCAGCCGCGCCCTCGGCGGCTATGACGATGTCGCCGAGCATACCCGGGAGCAGATTCTGGCCTGCGCGCTGCAGCGCGGCTACCGCCCCAATGCGCAAGCGAGAAAACTCAAAACCGGCCGCAGCAACACCGTCGGCCTGGTGCTGCCGTTCCACAAACATGTGCTGCATGACGCTAACTTTATCAATACGTTATCCGGATTAAGTCAGGCGTTAGCCGGGCAGGACCGGGACCTGCTGCTGATTACCGATGAGTTTCACCACGGCGGCAGCGCGCTGCGAAACCTGCTGCATAGCCAGAAAGTGGACGCGCTGATCGTCGCGCACTGTCAGCCCGACAATCAAGACATGGCGATTTTGCTCGCCGGCCAGTTGCCAGTGCTGTTTTTTGGCCTGCAGGTCGACGATGCCGCCTGGTTTAATATCGATATCGCGCCCGCCCTGCGCGATGCGGTGGAACGGTTGACCGCAGGCGGCTATCGCCGCATCGCTTTTATCGGCGGCGATGGCGCCATCCCTTATCATCAGCAGCGGCTGGACGGCTTTCTTGCAGCGATGCGCCGCCATCAGCTCGAGCCGGCCGGCATCCAGCTGTGTTCTATCGGCCGCGGCGCGGGCTTTCTTGCCGTTCAGCGTCTGCTGGCGCAAGCGCAGACGCCGGACGCCATCATCGTCGGCAGCAATGTGCTGGGCGAAGGCGTGGCGACGCTGCTGCAGCGCGAAGAGCGGCTGTTCAACGGCCGCACCGCATTAATCGTGGTCGATGAGCTGAAAGAGGGCTGTCTGATCAACGGCAAAGTCACCGCGATCGTGCAGCCGGCGCCGGACAAAGCAGCCGGCCATATTGCCGGGATGATCGCGCGGCTGGTGGATGGCGCCGCGCCGGCCAGCGTGCAAACCTGCTGGCCGGCTCGCCTGGGCGATGGGGACACCGCGCATCCCCGCATTTAACTCAGCGACTGCTCTCCAGGTCAGGCGCCGGCGGTGCGCCGATCAGCGCCTCCCGGTTGCCGGAAAGCAGGAAAGCGGACAGCAGAGTAAAGCCGACGACGATCGCCCCCAGAATCAGATAGGCGCCCTGAAAACCAATCAGGTCGTACATGCGGCCGGCGAAAGCGGACATAAAGATCGCGCACAGCTGTTTGAAAAAGCAGAACCCAATCAGATAAATGCTGGCGGAGAAACGGATATCGAACTGCGAGGTAATATATTTAAAGGTGCCGACCAGCAGGAACGGCACTTCAAACATATGCAGGGTTTTCAGGATAATCACTTCATACGGTAGCGTGGCGAAGGCGGATCCGACGATCCTGATCGACATAATCGCCCCGGCCACCAGCAGCGCGTTTTTACTGCCGATACGGTTAATAATCGCCGGTGCGAAGAACATGATCGACGCATTCAATAGCTCGCCGAGGGTGGTGACATAGCCGAAGATCTCGGTGCCCTGCTCTTTCGAGGCGAAGAAGGTGGTAAAGAAGGTGGCGAATTGCTGGTCGAAGACATCATACACACAGGCCACGCCGATGATATACAGCACGAAAAACCAGAGCTTCTTCATGCGGAACACGCTCATCATGGTGCGCAGATTAACCGGCGAGCTATTGGCGCCCAGCTCTTCCACCACCTGCGCGCTGGCGCTGGCGTCGGGTTTGGCGAACAGCAGCAGCAGCGCCAGAATTAGCGCGAAACCGGAACCCAGCCAGAACACGAACTGGTTGTTCTGACTGAACATATAGCCCACCACCGAGGCGCACAGCGCCCAGCCGATACAGCCGAACAGGCGCGCATGGCCGTATTCGAAGCCGCTGCGCCGGCTAACCTTTTCCACATAGGCTTCAATAGCCGGCGAACCGCCGGAGTTGACGAACCCCAGATAGATGCCGCCGACCAGCGCGCCGAGAATAATGTTGGTTTTCAACAGCGGGCTGAACACATACAGAAAGAAGGGCGCGAAGAACACCAGCAGAATAGTAATAATCCACAGCAGGTGTTTTTTCAGCCCCAGCTTATCCGACAGTACGCCGAATATCGGCTGAAACACCAGCGCGAAAAACGCGATGCTGGAGAAGACAATGCCGGTTTCCGTTTTGCTTAATCCGTTGACCTCATGCAGCCATAGCGGAAAGAAGGGGATGTAGGCCCCCATAATGAACATGTAGAAAAAGAGGAAGAAACCGAATATCCACAGATTGGCATTGATTTTATGCGTTTGAGCGTCACCTTTCATGATGTTTACCCGTCCTGTCTGTCGTTGTTATGCATATCCGCCTGTCCCGTCCGCCTTCAGACCGCAGAACAAAACAGCGACGTTTCGCCCTGCAATCCGAAATCCAGTCGGTATAGATATGTCCCTTGCTGCCTGGCCGGCAAACGCCCGGCGCCTTCCCTCCTCGTGAATTGACTTCGTCCGCCCCCCCGGTTACGCCGCGCCCGCCGACAGCCGGGTGAAACGAATCAACATAGCGGACTGCGGGTCGAGGACGGGCGCCGCCAGCCCGACATTCGCCAGCCAGTCTCCGCTGAATACCTGCGGCTGCCCGTCCATCCACGCCGGCAACGCCTTCATGCTGTGCATGCTGTTGTGCGGCAAAACATTGTCGGGAATATCCAGCACCTCGACCCGATAACGCCCGTCGGGCAGCAAACCGTCGAAACGCAGCTGGCCCGGCAGCGCGTAGGTCGGCAGCGTCAATTGAGCGATCAGGTAAACCGCGTCGTTCCTGTCCTGACTCACCACGCCGGTAATCATCCGGGCGCTTTCGTCATCCGCGTCTATGCGGTACAGGTCGCCGCTGTGCAACAGCGCGCGCAGCTGTTTATGCAGATCGATGTAGCGTCGATAAGCCGCCAGCGTTGGCGCGCTTTCCTGCAGCGGATCAAGTTCCAGCCCCATATGGCCGAAGAGCGCGGTCAGACTGCGAAACGCAGCGGTGTGATAGCGCGAGGTGTTGTGACAGTGCGGCACGCCGATGTGCGCCCCCATCACCTCCGGCGGGAAGAAGTAGCTGAAGCCGCGTTGGATCTGATGGCGATCGAGCGCATCGTTACTGTCCGAGGTCCAGAAGCGGTGGGTGCGTTTCAGCACTTCATAGTCAATGCGGCCGCCGCCGGAGGCGCAGGATTCAATCTCCACCTGCGGATGGGCGGCGCGCAGGGCGTCGAGCAGACGGTAGAACGCGTGAGTCTGCGCCGTGATGGCCGCCCGCCCCTGATGTGCGGGCTGCACGATCTCGCGATTCATATCCCATTTGATGTAATCAATGGCATAGTCGGACAGCAGGCGATCGATAGTCTGGTACAGATAGTCCCACACGGCGCGGTTACACAGGTCGAGCGTATATTCATTACGGCCGGCCGGCTGTTGATAACCCGGCAGCGCCAGCAGCCACTCGGGATGCCGGCGATAGAGCTGCGAATCGATATTGACCATCTCCGGCTCCAGCCAGAGGCCGAACTCCATGCCCAGCGACTTCACATGCTGAATCACCGGCTGCAGACCGTCGGGATATTTGGCGCTATCCACCGTCCAGTCGCCCAGCGCGGCGCTGTCGTCGTTGCGGTTTTGAAACCAGCCGTCGTCGATAATAAAACGCTCAACGCCAATGTCGGCCGCCGCGCTGGCCATACGCATAATCGCCTCGGGTTGATGCTCGAAGAAAATGCCTTCCCAGGTATTGAGATGCACCGGACGCGGCCGGCTGGCGTTAAACGCCAGCACCTCGCGCCGCAGGAAACGATGGAAATGCCGGCTCATGCCGTTCAGGCCGCGATCGGAAAAGCTGGCGTACACCCAGGGGGTGCTCAGACTGGCGTCTTTCTGCAGCACGATTTCGCCCGAATGGTACAACGCCTCAGCCTGCAGATATCGGCGGCCGTCCGATTTTACGTCGGCCCGCAGACGGTGGTTGCCGCTCCAGGCGAGATGGACGCCGTACACCTCGCCCTGTTGTTCGCTAAAGCCCGGCCGACCGGCGATAAAAGCCGGGAAATATTCGTGCGAGGTGCGGCCGCGACGGTTTTCCTGCTGATAGCCGCCGTGCCGCAGATCGATGCGATGCGGCTGAAACTCCCGGATCCAACGACCGTGAAAGGCCATCAGTTCGCATGCGGAATCCGGCAGCGGCAGCGTGACCGCCAGCCGGTCAACCCGCCAGGGCGCCGCTTTCAGGTTGGTCAGCGTATGGCGCAGCTGAACCACATCGCCATGCAGCAGCAGTTCGCTGGTGAGACGCAGCCCGGCCACATCGTCCTGTGCGACGATCGACAGACGCGCGGGAGCCGACTCGACCGAGCGAGTGGCGAACACCGGCGACCAGTCTTCCCCGTCCCGGTTGCCCTCCAGTCCGGGGCTGCCGAACAACCCCCGGCCCGACTCGGCCATCAACGTCAACGGCGCATCGCTATCCAAACGCGCATTGGGAACCGCGCGCTGCAGCCCGACGCACTGCTCCGCCGTAAAACCGGCCAGCGGTTTTCCCCAATATAAAATTTCGCCAAAAGGCGAAACCCGGACGATCAGATCGGTATCTTCCCCCGACAGGCGATGAATGGTCGAATCCATAAAACCCCGCTCACAGTTGTTGGTCAGTCCTTCCTTCGGTCGACTCAACATAAACCGAAACGTTCCCGGCTTCATCGGGAACGTTTCGGTTGTGTGATAAACATCACTGGAGACGATCTTTTTCTGTTAACGGGCGCGGATTTTTCTGCGCGATGCGGCCGGCAGGCGAACGGAGATAGCACAAAAACCGGATATCAACAGGCAGGCCGTCGCCCGCCGGCGGCCTGCGCGATCCCCGTTCGCAGCGGATAGCCGCCGCTGGCTGTTTATCACGCCTGAAAAAGGATAACAACGCGCGGGCGGCCGAAAACGAAGCGATCCGCGCCTGAGCGCCGGCGGCCACGGCGCGGCGTCCATTCGGTAACGGATTGATTATCATCAGATCTCCTTCAGCCGGCCAGAAACGTTGGTCGGGTAATAAATCCGCGCCGCCCTAACGCTTTCTTTTAACGTTATTTTTCCCTTTCAGTCATCACTTTTTCTTCTGTTAAATAATATGTTGTAGCCACTATTTTTGATGGTATAAACAAGGAAGGAAAAAGGATATTTCATTATTTAACGTTCGTTTATTCATTAACAACGAAAATAAACATCTCAAAAAACCTTTATAGCAGGCAAAAATATTGCATGTGTTTTTGTTGTCTGAGTTTGTTCTTTCAATTTTTTTTAATACAAGATTTTTCACTGCCTTCTACGCCGGCGCACATTATCTGAAAACGTTCAATGTACGGCAAAGAGACAAACGATCAGACAGGCGAAGGACAATACAGGAAGACGGACCGGGTCGAACAACGTGGTTAACATCGCCGGCGGCCTGAAAGATAAGGGTTATATCCTGAGTTGCAGGAAAGCGGCTCCGCAGGGCTGAAGCCCGGACATGAGTCGCATATCCGGGCGCAGCCAGCGCATCTGCAACCTGCAGTATGACGGGTATAGAAAGGATAACGAGTTGTAGCTGATGATATTCCGAATCAAAGTCACCAGGGAATTACAGGAAGTAACGCGGAATAAGGATAATTTTACCCGGCATCGGCGGCAACGCTGGCACCATTCGATTCTGGGTAAAGTCACTTTATTCCTTATTGTGGGGATTATTTTTTCCTACGGCGTCGGCGCGTCGGCGGGCTGGCTGCTGGTGGACAAAAGCTCGCAGGAACAATGGCGACGCCAGGCCAATACCAACGCCCATATTATTAGCTATATCGTGCGCAGCATTTATACGTCGGTAATGGCGCGCATGAATGCGCACGGCCAAACGACCGGCATCGTAACCGACAGCTTTCTCGGCGACGACGCCTACATTCTGCAGACCGGCTTTAATCCCGTCGATGTGCTATCGCTGGCCGCCATGCAGACCAACAACCCTGTCTGGCTATTTCACTATGGCCGGCAGAAAGGGTTTGTCAGCGTGACCGACGCCAGCGGCGCCGACACCGGTCAGCAGTTGACGCTCGAAGCGGGCAAACCGCTGCCGCCGGAGAGGCTGAACACGATTTTCACCGGTTTTGTGCTCATTGACGATAAAACCTACTTCGCCAGCGTGCTGCCGCTGCTGTCGCCCTCCGGGGAAATGCTGGGCGCGCTGGTGAGCAGTATCGGTGAAAAACAAGATCTGTATCGCATCCACAATTCTTTGCTGCGCAACTCTCTGCTGGGATTGCTGGCGGTGTTGCTGCTGACCGGGCTGATCGTTTCGCTGCTGATGCGGCAATTTTTCCATTCCCTGCCGGCGCTGATTCAGTCGCTGACGCGCATCGCCCGGGGGGACACCGCCAGCGCCACGCCGTTCCTTGAACGGGATGATGAGATCGGCGGGCTGGCGCTGGCTATCGAAAAATTGCGCCAGGCTATGGTGGAACGAGAACATCTGCAGCAGGTGAAGGAAACCGCGCGCAAAATGGAACACATGGCGCATCACGACGCGTTGACCGGTCTGCCGAACCGCACCTTTTTCAGCGGGGCGCTGGAGGACGCCATTGCCGGACTGCCGTCGGGCAACGCGCGCTTTAACCTGATGCTGCTGGATCTCGACTATTTCAAACAGGTGAACGATACCTTCGGCCATCTGGCCGGAGACGCGCTGCTGGTCGGCGTCGGCGAACGCATTTCCACCCTGCTCGGCGGCGGGGACATCGTGGCCCGGCTGGGCGGCGACGAGTTCGCCCTGCTCCAGCGGGTACAGGAAAAACCAATCCAGGAGGCGACCCGTCTGGCGGAGCGGTTGATAGAGGCCATCGCCACGCCGTTTTACGCCCACGGGCATGAATTCTCCGTCGGCCTCAGCATCGGCATCGCCAGCGCGCCGCTGCACGGCGAGACCTCGCACGCGCTGATGACCCACGCCGACCTGGCGCTGTACGCCGCCAAGAACAGCGGACGCAATAATTATCGCTATTTTGAGTACGGAATGGTCATGCCGGACGCCATTCGCTCGCCCGCGGATCTGGATATCGAAGGCGCGCTGATGCGCGGCGAATTTGAACTCCACTATCAACCCCTGGTGCGCCTCGCCGACAATAGCGTTGTCGGCTATGAAGCGCTGGTGCGCTGGCGCCGCGCCGCCGGCGAGTGGCTGTCGCCGGATGCCTTTATCATGCCGGCGGAAAAAACCGGTCTGATCGTCCGGCTGGGCGAATGGATCATTCACCAGGCCTGCAGCGACGCCATGGCGCACTTCGCGCCCCACCAGTGGGTTTCCATCAATATTTCCGGGGTTCAACTCCATCATCCCGGCCTGCTGACGATCCTCAACCAGGCGCTGACGCACAGCGGTTTGAGCGCCGAACGCCTCGAACTCGAAATCACCGAGGCGGCGTTGCTCGATCGCCAGGCGGCGCTGGCGGTGCTGCAGCGCATTCAGGCGCGGGGGATCGCCATTGCGCTGGACGATCTGGGCGCCAGCTGTAGCTCGCTCGACTGCCTGGCCGATTTTCCGTTCAGCCGCATCAAGCTGGATAAAACGCTGATCGCCGGCCTGACCAGCAGCGACACCCGGCGCATGATTATCGGCAATATCATCAGTCTGGCGCATTTACTGGATATGGAAACCAGCGCGGAAGGCGTGGAAACGGACCAGCAAATAACGCTGCTGCGCCAGGCCGGCTGCCGCTATGTACAGGGCGGCCGCTCCGGAGAAGCGCTGTCGGCAACGGACATCGCCGCCCGTAAGACGGCGGTTATTGAGTAGTCACCAGCATCAGGGCAGCAGGCGGAGCAATATGGCAAATGAGAAAACCTCACTTTTTTTCGCACCCCTCAATCGTCAGCGACGCGCCGTCGTCGGGTGGAAGCGGCTCATACTCATACTGCTGTTGCCGCTGGCGCCATCGCCGGCGGCGGCTATCCCGATGGACAATGCGCTGACGCGCATTGCGCAGAATAAGACGGTACGCATCGGCCATCGCCTGGACGAGCCGCCTTTTTCCTACGTGGTCAACGGCCAGCCGCTCGGCTACTCGATCGACATCTGCCTGCAGGTGGTGGACGGCATAAAAACCTACCTGCAGATGGATGATATTCAGGTGGTGTATGTGCCGGTCAGCACCGCGACACGCTTCCCGCAGATCCGCAACCACGGGATCGACCTCGAGTGCGCCGCCACCACCAATAATCGCGAAAGGCGCAAGCTGGCCGAGTTCTCCTGGCCGCACTTCGTGACTGCGACGCGTTTTGTCGCACTGAAAAACAGCGGCATTCGGCGCCTCGAGGATCTGGCGGGACGGAGCGTGTCGGCCAGCAGCGGCACCATCAATCTCGAGCAGTTGAACGCCGCCAACGCGCGCCTGAAGCTCAATATTTCCGTCGTGCTGAAGAAACTGAATCAGGATGCGTTCGATCTGGTGGCCAACGGCAAAGTGTCGGCCTTTGTCATGGACGATATTCTATTGGCCGGGCTGATCGCCTCCGCGCCCCGCCCGGACGATTTCATCATTTCCGACGATCGCCTCAGCCGCCCGGAACCCTATGGCATCATGATGCCGCCGGGCCAGCTGACGTTCAGGCAGGTGGTGAATGCGCGCCTGAACACGCTGTTCACCAACGGCGACATCAACGCCATCTACGCCAAATGGTTTCTTTCACCGATTCCGCCAGAGGGAATCAATCTACGCTTCGCTATGCCGCCAAACCTGCAGGCGATGCTGGCGCAGCCGAAAGACTATCTTGATTGAGGGAGAGACGCGCGATGGGTAACGGTCACTACGGTAAACGCTGGCGCCAGCTTCTCGTTATTCTGTTTATCGTCGTTGCGGGAAATGACGCGCGGCTGGCCGCCGCCGTTCCCACGCTGGAGCGTATCCGCCAGACGGGGACGCTGCGCGTCGGCTACGGCAATACGCCGCCCTTCTCCTGGCGCGGTCCCGACGCGGTGACCGGCTATTCGATCGAACTGTGCCAGCGCGTCGCCGAGTCGATCCGGCGGCGTATGGGGCTGGAAAAGATCAATATTGATTATGTATTTCGCACCGCGGCCAACAGAGTGCAGCTGCTCGACAACGGCGAGATCGATATCGAATGCGTGGCCAGCACCAATACCGAAGAACGGCGCCGCAACGTGTCCTTCTCCATCGGCTACTTTCTGGTCAACACTCGCTATATTTCGCTGCGAAAAAACCAGTTGCGTACGCTCGAGGATCTGCGCGGCCGCAGCGTCAGCATTGTGCTGGGCACCAACAACGTGGCGCAGATCAACCAGGTGAATCGGGAAAAGAAGCTGAATCTCTCCGTAGTCGCCACCGATACCCTGCAGCAGGCCTTCGATATGGTGACGCAGGAACAGGTATCGGCTTTCGCCATGGATGACATCCTGCTGCACGCCCTGCGGGCTCGCGCGACGCATCCGCAGGACTACGTGATTTCCGACGAAACCCTCGATACAGAGACTGAATACGGCTTCATGATGCGGCGTGACGATGAGGCGTTCCGCAACGCGGTCAATGATGCGCTGCGGCAAATTTATCACAGCAATGAAATCCACCAGATTTACGCCCGCTGGTTCACTCAGCCGTTGCCCGGCAGCCAGATCACGCTGCATTTCCCGATGAGCGAAAATCTGCGCCGCCTGTTTAATACCACGAGTAGCGGCGCGCCCCCCTGAACGGCCCGTCGACCGGCATCAGGCGGCGGCGAAGTGCCCGCCGCCATAGTCGGTAAAACGTTGCGGCGGGCTCTGCCAGCCGAACGGCTTGATGGGATCGGGCCGCTCCATTTCATTAAGCAGATTACCAAAATCGCGCTTACGCGTTACATCCGGCATCGGCACCGCGCTCAGCAGGCGCTGCGTGTAAGGATGGCGCGCATGATGCAGCACCCGATCGCGCGGGCCGATCTCCACAATGCGTCCGCCGAACATCACCGCCACGCGATGGCAGATACGCTCCACCACCGCCATATCATGAGAAATAAACAGATAGCTAAGATCGTAGTCATGACGCAGCGTCTCCAGCAGCTCAAGCACCTGCGCCTGTACCGAGACGTCCAGCGCCGATACCGACTCATCGGCGATAATCAGCTTCGGATTGAGCGCCAGCGCGCGAGCGATGCATATGCGCTGCCGCTGACCGCCGGAGAACTGATGCGGGTAGCGCCGCATAGCCGCCGCCGGTAACCCCACCTGCTCCAGCAGTGTGGCCACGCGCTCGCGGCGTTGCGCCAGCGACTGCTGCTGATGGATCAGCAGCGGTTCCCCCACCAGTTCAAAAATCGAACGACGCGGGTTGAGCGCGGCGTACGGGTCCTGAAACACCATCTGAATATCGCGCCGCACCGCCTGTAACGCCTCGCCGCGCAACCCGTTTAGTTGCTGGCCCGCCAGCAGCGCGCTGCCGCTGAACGGCACCATATTCATCAGCGCCTTGCCGGTGGTGGATTTGCCGCAGCCGCTTTCGCCCACGATGCCGAGCGTCTCGCCCGGAAACAGATCGAAGCTGACGCCGTCCACCGCGAACACTTCGCGCCGCGGACGAAAAATCTCGCGCCGCAGCGGAAAACGCACGCTCAAATCGCGCACCGACAGCAGCGGCTGCGCGACCGCCACCGGCTCAATCGCCGGCGCGGCGCCGAGCACCGGCACCGCCGCCAGCAATCTTTTGGTGTAGTCGGCCTGCGGCGCGCTGAACAGCGGCCCGACCGGCGCCTGTTCTTCGATACGGCCCTGATTCATCACCACCACCTCATCGGCCATTTCCGCCACCACGCCCATATCGTGGGTAATCATCAGGATGCTGGTGGCGAAATCCCGCTGCAGTTCGCGCATCAGCTCGAGAATCTGCGCCTGAATGGTCACGTCCAGCGCGGTGGTCGGTTCATCGGCGATCAGCACCTTCGGCTGGCACAGCATCGCCATGGCGATCATCACCCGCTGCCGCATGCCGCCGGACAGCTCGTGCGGATACTGGCCGAGGCGTTTTTCCACCTGGGCCAGCCTGACCGCGTCCAGCATGGTCTTCACCCGCGCGCGGCGCTCACGCCGGCCCAGCGTTTCATGGCGCTGCAGCGTCTCCTCCAGCTGTCGGCCGATGGTCATCAGCGGATTGAGCGAGGTCATCGGTTCCTGAAAAATCATGCCGATCTGCCGGCCGCGCAGCGGCTGCATCTGCCGCTCGTTCAGGCTCAGCAGATCGGTATCGCCAAACAGGATGGCGCCGCCGGGAATGCGCGCGGCGTCCGGCAGCAGCCCCATGATCGCCAGCGAAGTCAACGACTTTCCGCTGCCCGATTCGCCGGCGATACACAGCGTTTTGCCGGCCTGCAGACGAAAACTCACGTCGTCCACCACGCGCCGGGCGCCGAATTCGATACTCAGACGCTCGACGGAAAGCACGGGTCGGTTAGCGGTCAGCGGCATAAGCACATCCTCACTGCAACACAGATTTCGGGAAATAAAACGACACCACCCAGTTCGGCTGGTCGACGATCTCGCTGATGCGCAGATCGCCGCACACGGAGCAGAGCATATAGGCCTCTTCGGCGCTCATCCCCTGTTCGCGGCACAGCGCGTCGATGCAGTAGCGCAGCGCGTCGCGCGCGGCGGTCATCAGATCGGGGCCGATACCGCTAAACACCTCGTAGCCGGCCCGATCGAGATGGCTGGTCACCGGACCGGGCGTGGAGAAACGCGGGCCGGGCAGCGGCATGTTTTTCACCACTTCCAGCCGCACCACCACGTCCATCGCGCTTTCGATCGCCGTGCCGCACACTTCGCCGTCGCCCTGCGCGGCGTGGGTATCGCCGATGGAAAACAGCGCGCCTTCCACCTCGACCGGCAGGTACAGCGTACAGCCCGCGCTCAGGTCGCGAATATCCAGATTGCCGCCCACGCGGCGCGGCGGGATCACCGAGTGCACGCCCGGCGCGGCCGGCGCCACGCCGATGGTGCCGGCGAAGGGTTTCAGCGGCACCCGGCCATAGCGCCCGAACGCGCAGGGCGCCAGCGTATCTTTTTCATAGTTCCACAGCGTGAGCGCCGGCGTGGTGAACTGATCGGCCAGCAGGCCGAAGCCGGGAATATTGGCCGTCCAGCCAAAGCCCGACGGACGGAACTCGTCGAGGGTGATTTTCAGCGCGTCGCCGGGCTGCGCGCCTTCGACAAACACCGGACCGTTGACCGGGTTAATCGTATCGAACGGCATCACGCCGACGTCCGCCACGCTGGAATCCGGCGTAAAGTAGCCGTTGGCGGAGTCCAGGCAATGAAATTCCAGCGTCGTGCCGGAGGCGACGTGCGCGACCGGCGTCAGTGAATTATCCCAGCCGAAATGGTGCTGGGCATGGTGGATCGTTTTTACCAGGCAGTTCTGACACATGCCTCTCTCCTCAATAAATATCCCGTCACTCTGTCGGCCGCCGGCGCGCGGGCTGCGCTCGCCTTCGCGGCCGCCGCTGACGTTATTTTTTCCAGATATAGTCGTAGTTGACCGGAACATGCACCGGATCGACGTAGAGCGCGTCCGCGCCGCCCATGCTGGCGGAGTGCACGGTGTAGCGTTTCTCGTTAAATACCGGCACCCACGGCGCATCCGCCATCACATCGGTAAAGATTTTGCTCCAGGCGTTAATGCGCGCCTGCTGCTGTTCGGGCTTCGCCATGCTGTCGGCCTTCGCCGCCGCCGCGTCCAATGCCTTATTGCAGTAACGCGCCCAGTTCCAGCCGCCTTCGACCGCGCCGGAACAGCCGAGGATCGGGCCGTAGAAGTTAGAGGGATCCGGGAAATCGGCGATCCACGCCATGCCGCCGGACCACACCAGCGGCGCGCGATCCGCCGATCCGCCGGCCGCAATCACGTTGGCCTGCGCCAGCGATTTGATGGTGGCGCGAATCCCGACCTTCGCCAGATCCTGCTGGATCGACTGAGCGATGCGCGGCTGCGGATCGGTATTCATCACGTACAGTTCAGTGTCGAAGCCGCGGCTAAAGCCCGCCTCGCTCAGCAGCGACTTCGCCTGCTCTACATCATAGCCGTAGCCTTTGTAGCTCTTATCGTAGCCGGGCATCGCCGGCGGCAACGGCTGATTGGCCGGCGCGGCGCGGCCGTTGATGATGCGCACGATGCGATCTTTATTGATCGCCATATTGACCGCCTGGCGCACCTTCAGGTTATCGAACGGCGGCAGCGTGGTCTTCATGGTCAGGTAGCCGGTCTGCAGTTGATCGCCGGTCACCAACAGCCCTTTGTATTTCGGATCCTGTCTGAACTGCAGGAAGCGCGCCGGCGGCACGCCGTCGCCGGCGATATCCACTTCGCCCCGCTCCAGACGCATCAGAGCGACCGACGGATCCTGGCCAACCTCGAAGGTGATGCTGTCCAGCAGAGGAACGCCGGATTTAAAGTAGGCCGGGTTCTTTTTGAACACCAGCTGCTGGCCCAATTTCCATTCGCTCATCTCGAAGGCGCCGGTGCCGACCGGATGCTTGCCGAAATCGGCGCCCCATTTTTCCACCGCTTCGCGCGGCACTACGGAAGCGAAGTTCAGCGCCAGCACGTGCAGGAAGGTGGCGTTAGGCTCTTTGAGGGTAATCTTCACCGTACTGTCGTTCGGCGCCTCGACCCCGCTTAGCTGCTGCGCAGCGCCGCTCGTCATCTCGTCATAGCCGACGATCGAACTAAAGAAGCCGGCGCCCGGACTCTGGGTTTTCGGGTTAACCGCGCGCTCCAGCGAGTATTTGACGTCGGCGGCGATCATCTCGCGGCCGTTATGGAATTTAACCCCTTTGCGCAGCGTAAAGGTGTAGACCCGTCCGTCGTCGGACACCGTATAGCCGTCGGCCAGATCGGTGACCAGCTCGGTGGTGCCGGGGCGGTAGTCCATCAGACCGTCGAACAGGCTCTTGATCATCGACCAGTTTTGCCAGTCGTAGCCAATGGCCGGATCCAGCGTGGCGATATCGTTCTGGTAAGTCACCACGGCGTTGCCGCCCGGTTTAGCTTCATCGGCCTGCACCGCCGCGGTACAGCAGGCGGCCGCCACTGCCAGCATCAGTAAACGCTTTTTCATCTTCTTCCCCTGTTACTGTTTTTTGACATCAATACGCGGATCAACCCAAGGCAAGACCAAATCCGCTATGAGGTTGCCGCCGACAATCGCCACCGCCGAAACCGTGGTAACGCCAACGATCACCGGAATATCCACCTGCTGTATCGCCTGCCAGGCCAGCTGACCGATGCCCGGCCAGCCGAACACCGACTCCACCACCACCAGTCCGCCCAGGAACACGCCGATATCGATGCCGATCATCGGGATCAGCGGCAAAACGGCGTTGGGCAGCACGTGGCGAAACAGGATCCGCATCCGGCTCAGCCCTTTGGCGCGCGCGGTGCGCACGAAATCCTGCTGCAGCACGTCGATCATCGACGAGCGCAGCATGCGCGAATACCAGCCGCTGCCCAGAATGCCGAGCGTCAGCGCCGGCAGCGCCAGATGGCTGAAGCCGCCGTAGCCGCCCATTGGGAACCAGTCGAGCAGCACGGCGAACAGATACAGAAACAGCATGGCGGCGATGAATTGCGGCGCCGAGACGCCGATAAACGACAGCGCCATCAGCAATTTATCGGCGAATCCGCCGCGGTTGAGCGCGGCCAGAGTGCCGAGCACGATACCGAGGATCAATTCGCACAGAATGCCGGCCGCCATTAATTGCAGCGATGGCAGGATACGCGCGGCGATCAGATCGCTGACTTCGCTGCGCTGAATAAAGGAGCGGCCCAGATCGCCGTGCAGCAGGCGCGTCAGGTAGTTGGCGTACTGCTGCCAGAACGGCAGATCCAGCCCCAGCTGATGGCGAATATTGGCCACCACCTCCGGCGACGCGCTGCGCCCGGCGATCTGCCGCACCGGATCGGCCGGCAGCATAAACAGCAGCAGATAGCTGATCAGCGTAACGCCGAGCAGAATCAGAACGGCATGGAGTAAACGTCGACTGATAAATAACATCATTCACCTCGCTTCAGCGTCGGGTCGAGGGCATCGCGCAGCGTATCGCCGACAATGTTGAACGCCAGCGACAGCAGTACAATGGCCGCGCCGGGGAAGAACACCAGCCAGGGCGCGGAGGTGAACCAGGTCTGACTTTCGAAAATAATATTGCCCCAACTGGCCATCGGCGGTTGCACCCCGACGCCGAGAAACGACAGCGTGGCTTCGAGCAGCACCGTGGTGGAGATGCCCAGCGTCGCCCAGACCAGAATGGTCGGCACCAGGTGCGGGATCAGGTGGACCGTCAGAATACGCCACGACCCGGCGCCCAGGGTGCGCTCCACCGCCACGAAATCGCGCGCGCTGAGCGCCGAGGTTTCGGCATAGATCACCCGGGCGATCTGTACCCAGTTCACCATGGCGATCACCAGCGCGACGATCCACACGCTCGGCTGGAAAATCGCCGCCAGCGCGATCGCCAGCAGCAGCGCCGGAAACGCCATCATCAGATCGGTAAAGCGCATCAGCAGGCTGCCGAGCGGCCCCTGCAGATAGCCGGCGATCAGACCGACCAGTACGCCGATCGCCACCGCCATGCCGTTGGCCAGCACGCCGACCAGCAGCGAGGTGCGCGCGCCGAAAATCAGCCGCGACAGCAGATCCCGGCCCAGCAGATCGGTGCCGAGCCAGAACGTACCGCCGGGCGGCAGCGGCGCGCCTTCCAGGCTCAGTCCTTCCGCAAACTGCTCGGCGGGATCGAACGGCGCACACCACGGGGCGAACAGCGCGGCGATCACCACCAGCACAATAAACAGCACCGACAGACAGAGCATCGGACGACGCAACAACGTTAACGGCAAACTCACGGGCGTCCTCCCTGCTGTTGACGCTGCCGGCGCGCCAGCCATTTCTCCGCCGCCTGTTCAATACGCAGGTTGTTGCGCATTGCTTCACTGCGCAGCAGCACCCAGGCGTCCTGCTCGTTCAGCTGATGTTCCACCATCAGCATCGCTACCGCCTGGCTGACCAGCGGAATCTGCGCCACGCGCTCGCGCAGCTGAACCAGCGCGTCGCTCTGCTCGCTGAGCTGCTGACGCAGGCCGACCGCCATCATCAGGGTGGTGTAAATCGCGCGTTGATTGATCGGTTTGGGCAGCAGCGCGGTGGCGCCCAGATCGAGCGCGCGCTGGATCTGCGACAGCGCCTCGTGCGAGGTCAACGCAATCACCGGCACGCCGCGTTCATTCAGCTGCGTCAGCGCCTGCGGGCTGGCGAAATATTCCAGCTCCACCAGCGCCGCGCACGGCGTCTCCGTCGGCAATGCGGCGTCATTGCCGAGCGTCAACCAGCGTCCCCCCATGCGCGGCAGGCTTTTTTCCAGCGCCGCAAGGGTGCGCGCTTCGCAGTCCACGAGCAGCAACGGCTGCGTTTCAAAATCGGGGGGAGACAGTTTTTTCATTTGACTATCCTCAATACTGGCCTCGTCGGGTTAACCGCCGGGGCGAAAACGGCGCGTAGATCCGTCGCCGTTAAATAGGGATCGGGCGCGACCGGCTGCGACTCGCTGTGCAGCAACAGAAAAGCGCCGTCGCGCAGTTCCGCGATATGACAGGGCAGCCAGCTATGGTTATTTTGCGCCGAGATACGCAACGGCCCGAGCGGCGTTTGCCGCGCGCCGGCGTGCAGCGCCTCTCGCACGCGCTGCGGATCGGCGCTGCCGGCCTGCCGGACGGCATCGGCAAACAGCATCATCGCCAGCCAGGCGCCGGTGTAATAATGAGAATAATGCCGCCAGCCGTATTTACGCCGCTGACGAGCGCAAAACAGCGGCTCGACGCCGGCAAAAAACGGTCCGCAGGACAGCAGGCGCAGCGCCTGCGGCTGGCCAATCTGGCTCAGTTCCGCTTCGGTGAGGTTGCAGCTCAGCACCGGTAAATCAATACCGCTCGCCGCGCAGCGGGCATCCAGCCGCCGCAGAAACGCGTAGGAAGATTCCCCTACCAGGTTGTTGAGCACAAACTCCGGTGCGCTGGCGATAACGTTATTAACCAGATCTTCCACTACAGTATGGCCCAGATGCAGGTATTTTTCCCCGAGCACCTCGCCGCCGGCGATGCCGATCGCCTCGCGGGCGATACGGTTGCTCTCCCAGCCCCAGACATAATTCGATCCCACCAGATAAGCGCGGCGGCCGAAGCTGGACAGCGCCAGGCGCAACAGCGGCAGCAGGGTCTGATTGGGGCAGCCGCCGAGATAGATCACCTGTTCGCTGCTCTCAAAACCTTCATAAGGACTGGCGTACCACAGCAGCGCGTCATGCTGTTCCAGATCGGGAATGATCTCTTTACGGCTGGCGGAGGTAATGGTGCCGAAAATATGGCGCACGCCGGCGCCAGTCAGCTGTTCCATGCCTTCGCCGTAGCTGCTCAGACTGCCGCCGGGGTTAATGTGGCTGGCGCGCAGGCTGAAGTCGTAGCGCGGATCGGCGTTAATTTCCGCCAGCGCGTGCTGAGTCCCCGCCAGCGCGCTCTCCGCCATGTAGCGGTAGGTGCCGTCGGTGGAAAATAAGATGCCGACATCAATATTCGAACGCATCAGACCAATCCTTTATCAATAAAAAAAGCCTGAACGCCCCTAAGGGCATTCAGGCTTCGTTACCTGGACAACGCAATCTGTATCAAGACTTACGGGCCGCGCCCCGCTTGTTGCAAATAGCTATGAAAGATCCATGCCAGATTATTATCTTATTAACATCAGTACGTTATCGATCCCCTCTTTGGTGCGCCGCCCCAAAATTGATCAATGACGCACCACCATAAGGCAGAACGATACCGCTCCGTCAGCGCGGCGGACAAAAAATTTCCGCAATCATGCAGCGCGCGCCGCCGCCGCCCAGCCGTTCGATAATCTCGATCGGCGCGCGGACAATGGCGGCGTAATCGGACAACATGGCGCGCTGCTGTTCATCGAAGGCGCTCCAGGCCTGTTCCGACAGGGCGATCACCGGACGATTGTCCTGCCCTCTCAGTTCGAGGATATTGCCGCAAAACGACGCAACCTGCTGCAGCGAAATCGGCATAATGATTTTTCCGCTGTCCCGCAGCGCGGCTTCCAGCGCCAGCCTTTGCCGGCCGTCGGCGATCGCCGCCAGGCAGACCACGGCGTATTTGATGCCCACGCTCATCATGACGTTGGTGTGATAGATTCGGTTGCCCTGGCGATCGTAAGCGTCGAACCAGATCACGCGGTAAGGCAGGCGCGACTGCAGATCGCGCATCGCCGTCGGCGTGCTGCGCGAAGAGCGACAAACATAAGCGATACGGTTCACGTGGTCGAACACCAGCGAGCCGGTGCCTTCAAGATAGTGACCGGCCAGCTCATGATGCGACAGATCGATAATCTCTTTCAGCGCAAAATGGCGCGCCAGCTGCGCGATTAGCGCGGGATTACGCTCACGCCGCCGGTTGAGCGCCTCCATCGGATACAGAATAACGCGCCCGTCGGCGTGCAGCGTGATCCAGTTATTTGGAAACAGCGAATCGGGAGTTTCGTTTTCCACCCGATCGTCGAACACCCACACCCGCACGCCGGCCGCCGTCAGCGCCGCCGCATAACGATCGAACCCTTCCTGCGCCTGCGTCTGGATCCGCCGACGATCCAGCCGAACATCGGCCTGCTGAAAAGCGTTGCTGCGCGCCGTTTCCGCGTTGCGCGCGAACAAGGCCGGACGCACCATAAATACCGTATCTGTTGTCTGCATATCGCCCCTGAATAACGGATGAATCCCCGCGCTGGCCAGCCTGCGCCGCACCACCAGAATACGAATAAAGATGTAAAGCGATAAGTTGACACTCTGATCAATATGAAAAATAATTAATCAATTTGATAATACCTCATTGACAAATTATCCAATGAACGACATCGACCGTAAAATCATCGCTCTGCTGCGCGACAACGCTCGCCTGCCGATCAGCGAACTGGCGAAAAAAACCGGCGTATCGCGCGTCACCCTGCAAAAAAGAATCAGGCTGCTGGAGAGCAGCGGCGAAATCGCGGGTTACACCGTGCGGCTAAAACCGCAGCAGGATGATCGTATCCGCGCCTGGATGAGCATTGCGGTGGAAGGCAACAAAGCCGCCGCCATTATTCAGGATTTAAGAGGCGAACCTGCGATCGCCACGCTGCACACCACCAACGGGCGTTGGGATATTCTGGTGGAAATTCATTGCGATACGCTGGGTAAATTTGACAGTCTGCTGGGAAGAATCCGGCGTATACCCGGCGTAGCCAATAGCGAAACCAGCATTCTGCTGTCCACGCGCAAAGTCTGATTTACGCCGGCGAAAAGCGTCACGGGAAGAAAACCCAGGGCTATAGCCAAAATCATCAGAGCGGCAGCAGGGCGGTGACCCGGCGCCGCACTCGCCGGCAACGAATGTGTCCAGCCAACGGCTGACCTTCGGTGAGAAACAGAATACCTCTCATTCATCTCCGGCAGCTTATCGCAATATGCGACCGGGGTGAGCGACAACGCGGCCGGGAGGCGCGTTGAACGCCGCTGGCCGCGGCCCTGCAACAGCGAGTCACAAAACCGACGCCCCTACAGCCTGACGTATCAAGGGGATATCCATCACGCGTTCGTTATCAGGCAAAGCGCCGCGAGGGGCGTAGCGGATTGAGCCGCCGACAAATTTTCCGGGCTCCGGCCTGGAGCCGTCGCGCCGCCCGCCGTGCGGAACCCGGGGATGTGCTCCGCACGGCGCGCTAAGCCCGGCTATCCCGGCCTTAGCGCCGACGCTGCCGGCAACCTCTATTTGACCTGGCTGCCGTACACCGCGAAGGTAAAGGCCAGATAGGCGGCCAGCGTCGAGGTCATGTCGCCGACGTCTTTGGTCGGATTGACTTCGGTAATCGCCATCGCCGCGCAGTGCGGCGCCAGCAGTTCCACCATATGCAGCGCCTGATCGGAACTGATGCCGCCGGGCTCATGCGCGCCGGCGCCCGGCGCGAAGGCCGGATCGACCGAGTCGATATCGAACGACAGGAACAGGTGATCCGCCTGCGCGACCCGCTGCAGAATACGCGCGACCGTCTCCTCCGCCCCCAGACGCAACACTTCGCGCGCAGACAGGTGCACTAAATCGTGCTCGTGTTTGAACTGACCGGAGGCCGGAAAGTTGAAGTGACGCTCGCACACCTGGATACAGTCGGCGGGGGCGATGCGCGCCAGCTCCAGCGAACGCCGCATGCCGCTCGACTGGCTGTGGCGCCCCTGCAGTTCGCTCTCGTCCATCAGGTCCAGATGAGCGTCGAAGTGAATAATCCCGATGCGGCCGGGCAGCGCATCATGCACGCCGCGCGCCACCGGAAACAGCAGGCTATCGTCGCCGCCGATCACCACGGGAACCCGCCCGTTTTCAATCGAAGTCCGCACCGCCTGCGAAGCGGCATCGAAAGTCTTCAGCGTATCGTTCGGGATGACTTTCACATCGCCGCGATCGACCAGCAGTTGTTCGCCCACCTCCATCTGAGTGTCGGTTTCCAGGCAATAGACTTTGCCCTGCTGGATGCGCATGTTGATCCAGCGCGCGCACTCGCGCACCCGCGCCGGCGCATAGCGCGACCCCGGCCAGCCGAGGGAAGATTCGCCATCGAAAGGAACGCCCCATAAATCAAACTGTCTTTTGTTGTTCATACCTGCCTCAATACAGAAGAATATTAGCCGCGCGACGACTGCAGATAGCCGCCCCAGCGCCGTGCGGCATAGCGAAACAGCGCCACCAGCAACAGCGTCAGCGCCAGATAGATCAGACCGGCCGTCACGTAAGGTTCGAACTGAATGTAATAATTCAGGCTGATATTGCGCGCCACGCCGGTGATTTCCATCAGCGTGACGGTGCTGGCCAGCGAGGTGGCGTGCAGCATCATGATGGTTTCATTGCCGTACAGCGAGAGCGAACGCGTCAGCATGGCGGGCAACAGAATTCGCCGCACGCGTACCGGAAACGACATGCCGTAGGCGCGGGCCGCCTCGATTTCGCCGGCCGGCAAATGGCGCAGTCCGCCGGCGAAGATCACCGTGGTATAGGCGGTGGTGTTGAGCACGAACGCCAGCAGCACGCAGACCAGCGGACTGGATAACCACGGCCACAGCAGGCTGCTGCGCAGCAGCTCGAACTGCGCCAGACCGTAGTAGATCAGGAACAGTTGAATCAGCAGCGGCGTACCGCGAAAAATCAGGGTATACAGTTCGATCAGCGCGCGGACCGCGCGCGGCGCGTTGTTGAGCGCCAGCGCCAGGCCCAGCGACAGAAAGAAACTGATGCCGAGCGAAACCAGCGTCAGCAGCAGCGTCAGCCCTGTGCCGTCGGCGTACATCCAGAGATTCTCGCCGATGATATCCCAGCTCATAGCTCCACCTCGCGCACGCCCAGCGAATAGCGTTGACTCAGCCGGCGCAGCGCCAGCACCGACAGCAGCGTGATGGTCAGATAAAAGCCGCCGGCCAGCAGATAAAAGGTGAACGGCTGGCCGGTCGATTCCGCCGCGCTGCGGGCGCGAAACATGATGTCCTCCAGCCCCAGCAGGGAAACCAGCGCGGTGGCCTTCACCAGCACCAGCCAGTTGTTGGTGAAGCCGGGCAGCGCCAGACGGATCATTTGCGGCAGCACAATGCGGCGAAAGGTCTTGCCGGCGCTGAAACCGAACGCCTGCGCGGCTTCGATTTCTCCGCGCGGAATATTGATCAGCGCGTTGCGGAAGGTTTCGGTCATGTAGGCGCCGAAAATACCGCCCAGGGTAACAAAGCCCGCGGTAAACGGACTGAATTCCACGCGGTACTCCCCGCCGTATAGCGCTATCCCGTTATTGAGCAGCGCCGGCAGGCTGTAAAAAACCAGCAGCATCAGCACCAGATCCGGAATACCGCGCGCCAGCAGGGTATAAGGCGAGATCATGTAGTTCAGCCAGCGCACGCCGGACTGTTTGCCCAGCGCGCACAGCAGACCGATCAGCACCGCCAGCAGCAGGGCGGCCAGCGCCAGCTGCAGCGTCACCCAACCCGCGCCGATCACCATGAAAAAATAGTTACCAGACATGGCTGTCACTCGGCGGAGAAGTATTTCTTATTCAGCGCGTCCAGTTGACCGTCGGCGCGCACGCTGGCCAGTCCCTGATTAATTTTCTCCAGCAGGGCGCTATTCTTTTTATTGATGGCGATCGCCACGCCTTCGCCGAATTCCGGCGCGTCTTTTCCGGTCAGACGCGGCCCGACCAGCTCGTAGTCCTTGCCGCTCTCTTTTTTCAGGAAGCTGTGAATAATCTGCGCCTCATAGCTCATATGTACATCGGCGCGGCCGGCGGCGAGGTCAAGATAGGGCGCGCTGCCGCCGTCGTAGCGTTTGATGGTGCTCTGACGGTAATTTTTCGACACCCAGGCGTCCATCGGCGTGCCGGTTTGCACCGCAATGACTTTGCCCTTCATGCCTTGCGGCGAGGTATCGCTAATCGCGCCTTTACGCGCCACGAAACGGAACACCGGACGTTCGTAGATATCGCTGAACGCCATGACTTTGCGGCGCGCGTCGGTCACCGTCAACTGCGAGATCAGCGCGTCGTACTTGCCGGCGATCAGGCCGGGGATCATGCCGTCCCACGCGGCATTGATAATGTTGCAGTCAAGCGCGGCCGCTTTGCAGACCGCCTCCGCCAGCTCAATGTCATAGCCGACCAGCTTGCCGGCGTCGTCCACCGACTCAAACGGCGGGAAGGTGGCGTCGGTGGCGATGGTGATCGGCCCGTTGGCCAGCACCGAGCCTGCCAGACTCATAGCAGCGACAGCCAGCAGCACTTTTGACATCTTTTTCATCATTACATCCTCTGGTTGGTTCGTTTAATACGTCATCTCGCAACGGGCCGCGGCCCGTTCGCTTATCACTGATATGTCGTCTGGCGCCGCGCGCGATCAGGCGCCCATCGGCGGCGGCACAATGACCCAAATGGCGGTGCACACCTCCGTAGCCGAAGTATTGCGCCACGTATGGGGCAACGACGGTTTAAAGGTCAGCGTGTCGCCCTTGCTCAACACATAACGCTGCTCTTCAATCACCACTTCGAGGCTGCCGCTCAGAACATGCACCATGTCCTGAGCGGCCTTCAGGGTATAAGGCTCCGTGCCGGAGCCCCCTGCGGGATCGATCTCCGAAAACAGCACCATCATCTCTTCGTTGCCGGCGCCGCTAATCAGGTACTCGCGCATGTTCTCGCCGCCGAGGCTGATCGGCGTGCCCTGGCCGGCGCGGACAAAGTTGGTCGACGGCGGATCAAACAGTTTTGACGGCGTAATGCCCACGACCTCGCATACGCGCAGCAGCGTGGCGATCGACGCCTGCGTCACATTGCGCTCCAGCCGGCTGATAAACGATTTACTGACGCCGACCTGCTGCGCGACTTCTTCAATGCGCATCCCTTTGGCCTTACGCAGCGCGCGCAAACGTATCCCCACGTTAAAATCTTCGGCAACGTCGCTTTTCCTGCTACTCTCTGACTGGTCGCCATGAACTGAATGAGGCATCCCGCACCCTCTTGTTGCATATTAGGTAACTTTTATGGTTACCTGCATCTCCCATGCCACTTTTCGTCTTCGACAATTTTTTGTGCATTCCCGCTCAGATCACGCACCGTTCCCGCCAAAGAAAAATAGAAACATCATATTGAAATTAAATAAAATAAAGACATGAGTCCGGATGAAAAACGCCTTTAAGGAATAAGGGAAAAGCGCGGACGCTCAATAAATTCGCAAAAAATTCGCCTTATGACAGGCGTAAAAAGTTGCATGGAAGTTCAATTTTCGCCGTCATCGGCGCGGGATGTGCCACATGATGGAATAATCTGCCGCTATTTGGTGCAAACGCGGGCGGACGATGAACGGGAAAGGCGCGCGCCGCACAGAGAAGCGAAAGCCGTTCGGCCGCCGGCCGGTTCCCCGCCCTCGCGCCGTCCATCGCTTTATGCGCCGCGCCGGCTAGCGGGCGCGCGAGGTATTCAACTGCGGCGTCAGAAACGCGCTGCGGAAATACTGGCGCAGCGCCTGCATCGGCGGGGTAAATTCGATATCGCGGCGCCAGGCCAGCCCCACGCTCATCGGGTGCACATTATCGGTCAGCGAACGGGTTTCGATACGCCGCCCCTCCAGCGACCAGGGACGGTAAACCAGATCGGACAGGATGGCGACCCCAAGCCCGTTCGCCACCATGCTGCGCACCGCCTCCACCGAACTGGTGCACAGCATCACCCGCGGCCGGCGTCCGCACTCTTCCCAGTAGCGCATGGCGCTCTGCTCGGCCTCATCCACCGTCAGCATAATAAACGGCTCATTCGCCACATCCGTCAGACTGACCTGCGGCTTGTCGCACAGCGGATGCCGGCTTGGCAGCCACAGCCGTCGCTCCGAATTAAACAGCGTTTCGGCGGTGATCGAAGGATGAGTCAGGTTGCCGGTCAGCACCAGCGCCATATCCAGCGCATGTTCGAGCAGCCCCTTTTCGATATCCTCGCGTTCGCGCTCATATAGATTGATATCGATGCGCGGAAAGCCGAGCGACAGCCGCTGCAGATGGAACGGCAGAAAATAGCCCATGACCGTATAGCTGGCCGCCACCCGCAGCGAGCCCTGGATACGGTTATCGGTCAGCGGCAGGTTCACCGCGTCATCCACGCTGCGCAGAATAGAGTAGGCGTGATTGAGAAAATAACCGCCGCTTTCGGTTAGCGTCATACCGTGCACCGAACGCAGAAAAAGCGGCTTGCCGAGCATATGCTCCAGTTCCTGGATGGCGCTGGTGACCGCCGATTGCGAAATATTCAGCTGAATCGCCGCCTGGGAGACCTGGCCCAGTTCAGCCGTGGCGACAAAGTAGCGAACCTGACGCAGTGTTAACATAAGTTTTTCCCCGAACAGTGAGCGATCTGTTTTTCAGATGGCAAGCCATCAAAAAATACTTCTTTTCGTCATTAATGCTTTATTCCTATATTATTTTTAAACATCCACGCCACAAATAAGAAATATTTATGATGAATAAAGTCGATATTAATGCCGATATGGGCGAGAATCTTGGCCACTGGGTTGTTGGCGACAATATTGATAAAAAAATAATGCCGCTCGTCAGTTCCGCCAATATAGCAACTGGCTTTCACGCTGGCGATCCAAATATTATGCGCCAAATGGTCGAACTGGCAAAATATCACCATGTCTCCGTCGGCGCACATCCGGGATTTCGCGATCTGCACGGTTTTGGCCGCCGGCATATGCATATTGAACCGCAGGAGCTGATTAATGACGTTATTTATCAGATAGGTGCCCTGCGGGAATTCGCCAGTCTGTATGGCGTGCCGTTGCGCCATATAAAACCGCACGGCGCATTATATATGCACCTGGCGCAGGACGAGGCCGCCGCGCGGCTGTTCATCACCACGCTGCATGCTCTGGCGCCCGATCTGCTGCTGTACTGCATGCATGGCTCAATAGTATGGAATATCGCTCTGGAGCTTGAACAACCGGTAGTATGCGAATTTTATGCCGACAGGGACTACAACAACAGCGGTTCTATCGTCTTCACCCGCCGGGTCGCACCGCCCGATCCGGCGCAGATCGCGCGTAAAGTGCTGCGCGCCTGTCAGCAGGGCAAGGTGCTGAGCACCGAGGGTAAGGATATTCCCATCTCTTTTGACTCGATCTGTATTCACAGCGACACCCCCGGCGCCTATGAGGTGCTTAAAACAACGCATGACTTATTAACGGCTTCAGGAATAAAAATAAAATCACCAGAACATATTTTCCGTCACGGCCAGCCGGAAAATAAAACCCAGGAGTTACAGAAATGAGCACTCATGAAATCATCTCGCCATTACCTGGCATTTTTTACCGGCAGCCGGCGCCAGAATCGCCGCCGTTTATTAATCCGGGAGACACGGTAGAGAGCACTACCGTGATTGGGCTGATTGAGGTAATGAAGCAATTTACTGAAATTTATGCTGAGCAGACAGGCCAACTACAGGCGTTCGCCATCAATAATGGTGAGGCCATCGAACCCGGGCAGATAATAGCCATAATAAAAACTGATTCCTGATAAGAAAAGGAAGATTAAATAACGATGAACAGCGCGATAAAAAAATTGCTGATCGCCAACCGGGGAGAAATCGCCGTGCGCATTATCCGCGCGGCGCAGGCGCTGGGTATTCCGACCGTAGCGGCGTGCAGCGAGGCCGACGCCGACTCCCTGCCCGCACGCATGGCCGACGAAGTGCAAATTATCGGCCCGGCGCGGGCCGACCAGAGCTACCTCAATCCTCAGGCGCTGCTGCAGGCCGCCCTGCGAAGCGGCGCCAACGCGCTGCACCCCGGTTATGGTTTTCTGTCGGAAAACGCCCACTTCACCCAACTGGCGGAAAACGCCGGTCTGATTTATGTCGGCCCGCAGGCCGAAACGATCCGCATCATGGGCGATAAGGCCGCCGCGCGCCGCACCGCGCAGGAAGCCGGCGTGCCGGTAGTGCCCGGTTCGAAAGTGCTGGAAACATTGGATGCGGCCCTGCGCAGCGCCGCCGAAATTGGTTATCCACTGCTGATCAAGGCCGCGGCGGGCGGCGGCGGACGCGGCATTCGCGCCGCCGCCAGCGATGAGCAGCTGGCGCGGGAGTTTCCCATCGCGCAAAGCGAATCAAAGGCGGCCTTCGGCTCCAGCGCCATCTATCTGGAACGCTTCATTCCGCGCGCGCGCCACATTGAGGTGCAAATCCTCGGCGACGGCGAGCGGGCGATCCACCTGTTTGAGCGAGAATGTTCGCTGCAGCGACGGCGACAAAAAATCTTCGAAGAGGCGCCCTCGCCGGCCCTGTCCGCAGCCCAGCGTCAGGCGCTGTGCGACAGCGCGCTGCGTCTGGCGCAGCATTTGCGCTACCGCGGGGCCGGCACGCTTGAGTATCTGTTCGATGAAAACAGCGGGCAGTTCTACTTTATCGAGATGAATACCCGTATCCAGGTGGAACACCCGGTGACGGAGATGATTACCGGCGTCGATCTGGTGCAGTGGATGCTGCGCATTGCCGGCGGCGAAAAATTGACGCTGCGCCAGCAGGACATCGCCATCCACGGCTGCGCCTGTGAAATGCGCATCAACGCCGAAGACCCGGATCGCGGCTTCTTTCCCTGTCCGGGAACGCTGGACAACGTGATCTGGCCGAGCGGCGACGGGATCCGCGTCGACAGCCACGTATTCAGCGGCTACCCGATTCCCCCTTATTACGACTCGCTGCTGGCCAAACTGATCGTACACGGCGAGCGGCGCGAGCAGACGCTGGCGCGCGCCAGCCAGGCGCTGACGCAGCTGCGGCTGAGCGGCGTCAAGACCACGCAGCCGCTGCACCAGTGGCTGCTCAACGACCCGCGTCTGCTGGCCGGACGTTTCGACACCACGGCGCTGGAACAGTGGCTGGCCGAGCGCCATACCGCCAGTCAGGCGGCGCTACCGGAGGTATAACGTGGAAAAGAGTGCGATTCGCTATAGCTTCGGCGGCGACGAACATCTGTTCGCCGAAATCGATGAGTCCATGTCGCTGGAAGCCTTTTTCCGCGCGCTGACGCTCACCCGGGCGGTGGAACAGCTGGCGCTGCCCGGCGTACTGGATATTTGTCTGGCCAACGCCTCCTTTCAGATCCGCTTTAATCCGGATCTGCTCGCGCCGCAGACGCTGCTCGAACAGGTACAGCTCGCGGAGCGGCACGCGTCGGCGGATCAGATCCTGGCGACGCGCATCATCGAGATCCCGGTGCTGTACAACGATCCATGGACGCACGAAACGCTGATGCGCTTTCGCGATCGTCATCAGGATCCCTCCGCCACCGATCTCGAATACGCCGCCCGCATCAACGGCTTTCAGGATAGCGAGGCCTTTATCGATGCGCACAGCGGCACGCCGTGGTTCGTTTCGATGGTCGGTTTCGTCGCCGGTCTGCCGTTTATGTACCAGATGACCGAGCGGGAAAAACAGCTGCAGGTGCCGAAATATCTGCGGCCGCGCACCGATACGCCGCGCCTGTCGCTGGGCCACGGCGGCTGCTTCGGCTGTATCTACTCGGTGCGCGGGGCCGGCGGTTACCAGCTGTTCGGCGTCACGCCGGCGCCGATTTACGATCCGAACCAGCGCCTGCCTTACCTGCGGGAATCGATGGTCTTTTTCCGCGCCGGCGACATCGTCCAGTTCCGCCCCATCGATCGCGACGCCTACGATCAGGCGCTGCAGGAAGTGGACAGCGGCGCCTTCGCGCTGCGCATCCGGCCGATCACCTTCGAACTGGATAAATTTACCGCCGATCCAGAGGGGTACAAACATTATCTTCAGGAGGTGCTGTATGCGGATTAACGTGATTAAGCCCGGACTGGCGACCTCGGTGCAGGACGGCGGTCGGGAAGGTTATTACCATCTGGGCATCCCGCCTTCCGGCGGACTGGATCAGTACTCCCTGCGCATGGCGAACCTGCTGGTGGGCAACCCGCCCGATGCGGCGGTGCTGGAGCTAACCCTGATGGGCCCCGAACTGCAATTCGAGGCCGACGCGCTGGTGGCGCTGTGCGGCGCCAGGATGATCCCGCGGCTGGATGGCCAGCCCATGCCGCTGAACAGCGTATTTCGCGTGCGGAACGGGCAGGTTCTGAGCTTCGGACCGGCCAGCGCGGGCTGCCGCGGCTATCTGGCCGTCGCCGGCGGCATTCAGGTGCCCGAGGTGCTCGGCAGCCGTTCAACCTATACGCTCGGCGCGCTGGGCGGTTTTCAGGGGCGCACGCTGAAGGCGGGCGATGTCATCCGCCTGGGCGACGCCGCCCGCGCCGACCCGCGTGAGGGGCTGAGCGCGCCCGACGAATTTGTGCCCGCGCTGGCCCGCGAAGTGACGCTGCGCATGGTCACCGGCTTATATATTCACCGCCTGACGGACGACGCCGTCAGCCGCTTCTTCGACGACACGTGGAACGTCAGCACCGAGGCCGATCGTATCGGCTATCGGCTCAAAGGCGGCGCGCCGCTGGCCTTCCACCCGCGCACCCCGCCGTTCGGCGCGGGGTCCGATCCCTCCAACATCGTCGATGCCTGCTACCCCATCGGCTCGGTCCAGGTGCCGGGCGGACTGGAACCGATCGTGCTGCTGCGGGACGCCGTTTCCGGCGGCGGCTATATGACGCTGGGTACGGTGATCAGCACGGATCTGGACATTATCGCCCAGCTTCAGCCTCATCACCGCGTGCGTTTCGTGCCCGTCACGCTGGAGCAGGCGCTGGGCGCCCGCCAGGCGCAGCGTCAGAAACTGGAGCAACTCAGCCAGCGGCTCTCCGCTGTCTGAGGCATGCGGTCCGCGGATTTTCGGCCGGCGATGAGCGCCGTATTCGCAAGCCGGCCGCGAAATCCATCACACGCCGGCCTACAGCCGGTCGACTTCAGGACGGTGAAGAACGGCCTGCCGGCTCCCGCGCGGCCAACGCATCCGCAACCTGAGGTATGACGGGTATAACAAATCATTGACGGGGGTCTATTATGCACCAGCAATCTCAGTCGTCGCGCGACGACGACGCGCTCGCCGACCAACACACGCCTGACGCGGAACGGATGGGGAAACTCTCGCTCACCATGGCCTGGTGGGCGGTATGCAGCGCGCTGTTCTACATCGTGGTGGGCGCCTCGCTGGCGCTCGCCTACGGCGCCTGGAATGCCATTATCGGTATGGTGTTATCGGTCATCAGTTATGGCATTATCAACGCGATTATCTCGCGCTTCGCCATCCGTACCGGCCTGTCGGTAGCGCAGTTCTCCCACTCTCTGTTCGGTCGAATCGGCTCCGCCCTCGCCACGCTGATCTTTTTTTCCACCGCCATCTACTACGCCGTATTCGAAGGCGCGGTCATCGCCTTCGCGCTCAACCACCTGTATCCGCAGTTGGCCTATCCGCTGGCCGCCGCACTGGTGGTGCTGTACAGCGTGCCGCTGATTTTCGGCAGCGTGCAGCACTGGCTGGACAAATTTAACGGCGTCCTGCTGCCGTTCTATCTGATCGGTCTGTTTATCACCGTCGCGGTGGCGATCCTCCATTACGGCTATCAGCCGCAGTGGCTGTCGCTCGGGCCGGCCGACCCGCCGCGCTACGGCTGGTGGAACTGTTTCACCTCGTATATGGGCGTGTGGATACTGATGATGTATACCTTCGACTACGCCCGTTTCGGCAAGCCGAAGGACAGTCGCTATCATGCCCGCTTCAATTTCGGCATGCCCTTTTACCTGATCACTTTTCTGCTCAATGGCGTGGCCGGCATTTATCTCGCCAGCAGCTTTCCGCACGAAGGGACGCTGAGCGAAACCGCGGTGGTGCTGTCGATCCTTAATCTGCTCGGCCTGTGGGGATTGGTCTTCGTCTGGGTCACCCAGACGCGCATCAATACCGCCAACTATTATCTGGCCACCCTTAACATGCAGGTGTTTTTCGATAGTCTGTTCCGCCTGCGTTTCCGCCGCATCCTGTGGGCCTGCATCGTCGGCGTCGTGGTTTACCTGCTGATGCTGGCGGACGTATTCGCCTACATCCTGCAGGCGTTGGCCTACCAGGGCGTGTTCGTGGTCGCCTGGGTCGGCATCGCGCTCAGCAGTATTCTGCTGTCCGGCCGTCAGACGCCGCCCGCCAGGCAAGTCACCTTCAACCCCAGCGGCCTGATCGCCTGGTTTGGCAGCGTCATCGTCGGTATTATTCTGATGCACAGCGGCAGCCAGTGGTCGACCCTGTCGGCGCCGGCCACCTTCGTGCTCGCCTTTCTGATCTATCATCTGCTCGCCCGCCAGGCGCGTATGGCGGCGCAGAAAACGTTGATGACTACGGAAAAACCCTAACCTGTCGCACCCGCTGTCCGGCGGGTGCGCCTTTACGCCGGCAGGTACAGTCCGGTATCCACCATCCCATCTTCATCCAGATCGTAAGAATTGAGCATGATGCGCCCATCGTCGGCGATAAATACGTCGTTAAAATCCCCGATCGCGAAGCGGGCCGGCGAGAGGAAGTTGCCTACCGCGATGCAGTGCGCCTGTGCCCGGCGCGCAGCCATAATGCCGTGGTCCGAATCCTCAAAGATCAGCGTTTCCTGCGGTTCCGCGCGCCAGAATTCCATCGCCTTGCGGTAAGACTCCGGGTGCGGTTTGCCTTGCGCCACATCGTCGCCGGTCACCACGCAGAAAAAACCGGCCAGCGGATGCTGACGTAAAATACTGCGCACCTTATTGCCCGAACTGCCGGTTACCATGCCCATGCGCACGTTTCTGTCATACAGCGCGCGATAAAAAGGCAGTAACCCCGACAGCAGGGCATAGTCCGCCGCCACCTCCAGTTGTTCCTGTTGCTGAGCAATGCTCCGCCTGGCGTCGGCATCGAAAGCATGAAAAATCCGCTCCAGCGTGTATTGCACGGCGGCGCCGATAATATATTTCTCCAGTTGCTCATCGCTGATGGCGATAGCATGCTGCGCCGCCACCTGACGCCAGGCCGCGGCGATCACCGCCCGGGAATCGACGATGACGCCATCTAAATCAAACAGTACAGTAGTAATCTTTTGCATAGGGCAGCTCCTGTCCTCACAAACAACCGGGCGTCGGGGAAACGGGCTTAATCCCTCTGCCGCCGCAGAAATAACGGGCATGTCCTCACTGGATCGTCGTTCAGCACTGCCGGCCCCGCTTAATGTCATTGCAGCGCAGGCGGCCCATGCGCCTGAACACGTCCTGAAATTTATTCAGCGCCAGATGAGAGCTCACCGCTCTGACGGAGACGGGCGAGAGATAAAACGCCTGTTCTATCAGGCGGATAATCAGCGTCCCGCACTCCTGTTCGGTTAACGCTATTGGGACTATCGTTTCGTGCTTAATCAGAAAAATATAGTTTTCCACCGTGCACCTCATGGATACTCGCTATGTCTGACAGATATCCGCCCGCGCGCGGCGAAAATGGGGGCAGTTGACGTCAGCGCAATGTGGGGGAAACCAGATATAGTCAATAATATCAATCAGGTATAATGAATATGTTTCATCGTTCGATGAGGAGATGGAATGGATACGGGGCTTATTAAGGCGTTTATTATGCTGGCGGAGGCGGGGTCTTACCACGAAGCGGCCGCCCGCCTGTTTATTACTCAGTCGGCATTAACGAAAAAAATTAACCGGCTGGAACAGCAGTCGGGGCTGACGCTCTTCAGCCGCGGCAGAACGGGCGCGCGCCTCACCGCCGCCGGACAATATCTGTTAAACAGCGCCCGGCGCTTTATGTCGGAAGAGAAAGCGTTTCTCGACAGGGTGCAGTTCGCCTCGGCCGGTCATATCGGCCATTTAAATATTGGTTTTGGTCTGTCGAGCCTGCGGCTGGCGCCCGATTTAATTTCACGTTTTAAAACCGAGCACCCGGGCATTTCCATTAACCTGAACGATATGGCCTCCGCGCAACAAAAAGAACGGCTGCTGAACGGCACACTGTCGGTCGGTTTTCTGCGCCTGCCGGTCAGCGCGCCGTTAACCGCCCTTCCCTTAATCAGCGATAACCTGGTGCTGGCCGTGAATAAAGATCTGTTTGTGGATCAACCGGTCGACTTTATTCTGCGTAACGCGCCGTTTTTACGGATGAGCGACGTGCGCTGTTCGAGCCTGAACCGGCGAGTGCTGCTCTACCTGGAACAGAAGAAGCTGCATATCAACATCAGCCAACAGGCGGATGATATTCTCACCCTGCTGGCGCTGGCGGCGGCGGGCACCGGCGTCAGTATTTTGCCGGAAAGCTGCGTCTACCTCGGCATGGAGAATATCAGAACGCTGCCGCTGCCCGAGACTCGCTGGCAATCCGGCATAGCGTGGAACCCGGAGGAGGCCGACCCGGTGCGCGATTTGTTTATCGCCACCTGCCGGCGCCACGCGCCGCCGCAGCCGGCAGAGGCCGTCAGTTGAGCCGCGCGAGACGACAGTCACGGCGTTAGTCAGTGCCGGCGGCGTGCGCGGTCTCCCAGCTCAGACCGAAGCGCGCCAGATATTTACGCAGCCGGTCGGCGTCGTTGGGCTGCTTTTTCTGCTGGCGCGAGACGGCGAACAGCTGACGCCCCGCAGCCGACAGCGTATCGGCCTGGCGACAGACCTTTAGCACAGACTCCAGCTGGCTGCGCTCGAACAGGTCAATCTCGCCGACGGCGGCCGGAAGCGCCGGTTCGCTCTCATCCTGCCAGTGGTCATACAGACGGCCGATCTCTTCCTCCACCAACGCCAGAGTGATGCGCCCCTGCTCCGCCAGCGTCGCCATGCGCGCGACGGAAGCGCCCAGTTCGCGAAAGTTGCCGCGCCAGCGCGCGCGTTCTGAACAGGCGAAGGCGAGGTAGCGTTGACGCGCATCCTTGTCAAAACGCACCTGAGTCTGCTGCGACTGCGTAAAACGCTGTAGCTCGAACGCCACGTTGGGCTCAATGTCTTCCCGGCGCTGCGCCAGCCCCGGCAGCGGAAAGGTCCACATATTGATACGCGCGAACAGATCTTCGCGAAAACGCCCCTGCGCGATCCACGCGCGCATATCGCGGTGCGTGCCGGCAATCAGCTGAAAATCGCTGCTGACTTCTTTATCAGAGCCGAAGGGAAAGAATTTTTTTTCCTCGATGGCCTTCAGCAACATCGCCTGCTCATCCAGCCCCAGCTCGGCGATTTCATCCAGAAACAGAATGCCGCCGTCCGCCTCGCGCAGCAGTCCCGTTCTCGCCTGCAGCGCGCCGGTAAAGGCGCCTTTAACGTGGCCGAACAGCGTGGACATAGCGTTGTCGCCGCGCAGGGTGGCGCAGTTGACGGCGACAAAACGCCCCTGCACCAGATGGCGCGACTCGCGCAGTTGATAGATGCGCCGGGCGAGGAAAGATTTGCCCGCGCCGGTCGGGCCGGTGAGCAGCATCGGCGCGGAAGATCGCAACGCAACGCGCTCAATCTGATCGATCAGCGCGTTAAAGGTGGCGTTGCGGGTTTCAATACCGGATTTCAAAAAGGACACCGAACTCTGCTGCTCGCGCAGGAAACGGCTGGTCAGCGTGCTGTAGCGGCTGAGATCGAGATCGATAATCGAGTAGACGCCCTGCGGCGCCGGGCGTTCGGACTTGTGCGCCGGCGCCGTTTGCAGCAGTCGGGCGGGCAAATAGCGCGCCTCGGTCAGCAGGAACCAACAGATCTGCACCACATGCGTACCAGTGGTGATATGTACCAGATACTCCTCGTTTTCCGTATCGAACGGATACTGGCTGACGAAATCGAGGAACGCGCGGTACACCTCTTCAAAATCCCACGGATCGCTCAACGCCACTTCATGCGGACACACGCGGGTCGCCGGCGACACCTGTCCGATATCCCCGGCCAGTTGCTGTGCCATAGGCAGATCGCGCGGCTGATGCAACAGCTCCAGCCGATCGACGGGTAAATCCGGGTGCTGGCACAAACCCAGCGTCGGCCGCCATTTGTTCCAGCGATTGCTGTGCTTGCCGCGCTTGTCCAGGGTGGTGCCCAGTACGCCTATCACTACTCTGCGTCGCATAGTCTATCCATTGATATAAAATACTATCTATAAATATAAATTAATTTACCCTTCATGCAAACATCGTCGGCGCACGATAAAAATAATTTATTTATTTTTCATTATGTTATTAAAATTTATTGCTTCATGAAAAAACTGGCACGTCTTTCGCTCTATACAGCAGGTAACGCGAAACACACCAGGAGAAAAAAATGGAAAAAACGGATTATCAACTGATCGCGCAGAACAATAGCGCGCCGGTAAAAATGTGGACCCATGGCGTTCCGGTCGATGAGAAGGCGCGCGACCAATTGCTGAACACGGCCAAAATGCCGTTTATCTTCCGCCATCTGGCGGTGATGCCGGATGTGCACGTCGGTAAAGGCTCCACCATCGGCAGCGTGATCCCGACGCGCGGCGCGATTATTCCCGCCGCCGTCGGCGTGGATATTGGCTGCGGCATGATTGCGGTGCGCACCTCGCTGAACGCGGCGGATCTGCCGGATAACCTGACGGGGATCCGCAGCGCCATTGAGCAGGCTGTGCCGCACGGACGCACCTCCACGCGTTCGAAAAGGGATAAAGGGGCGTGGGAAAATCCGCCGGCGTCGGTGGACGCGCACTGGGCGGCGCTGGCGCCGGGGTTTAAACGCATTACGGATAAATACCCTCAGTTGCTGAAAACCAACAACCATCAGCATCTGGGCACCCTGGGCACCGGCAATCACTTTATCGAGGTTTGTCTGGATGAAGCGCAGCGCGTCTGGGTGATGCTGCACAGCGGGTCGCGCGGCGTGGGCAACGCCATCGGCTCGCTGTTTATCACCCTGGCGCAACAGGATATGCAGCAGCACATCGCGAATCTGCCCGACCGCCAGCTGGCTTACTTCGCCGAAGGCAGCCGCCATTTCGACGATTACATGGAGGCGGTGGGCTGGGCGCAGGAGTTTGCCCGACTCAACCGTGAAGTGATGATGCAGCACGTACTGAGCGCGCTATCCCGGGCGATCCCTAAACCGTTCGCCACCCATCAGGAGGCGGTAAACTGCCACCATAACTATGTGCAGCGCGAGCAGCATTTTGGCGAAGCGGTGCTGGTCACGCGTAAAGGCGCGGTTTCAGCGCAGCGCGGCCAGATGGGCATTATCCCCGGTTCGATGGGGGCGAAAAGTTTTATCGTGCGCGGCTTAGGCAACGAAGAGAGCTTCTGCTCCTGCAGCCACGGCGCCGGACGCGTCATGAGCCGGACCGAGGCGAAAAAACGCTTTACCGTGAGCGACCACATTCGCGCCACCGCGCACGTGGAGTGCCGTAAAGACAGCGAGGTCATCGACGAAATCCCTATGGCCTATAAAGACATTGATGCGGTGATGAGCGCGCAGTCTTCGCTGGTGGAAATCGTGCATACCCTGCATCAGGTGGTGTGTGTAAAAGGATAAGGATCATGATGAACAAAGAATTTGCCGCGCTGGCGCCCGGGATGTACGACCGCGTGCGGCGAACGCTGCGCGAGGTGGAGGAACGCTACAACGTACGCATACTTTACGCCTGCGAATCGGGCAGCCGCGGCTGGGGTTTCGCTTCGCCCGACAGCGATTATGACGTGCGTTTTCTCTATGTGCATCCCCCCGAGTGGTATCTGACCGTTGAGCCGCGACGGGATGTCATCGAGCTGCCGATAGACAGCGAGCTGGATGTCTGCGGCTGGGAGTGGCGCAAGGCGCTGGGTCTGCTGAAGCGGGCCAACCCGACGCTGATCGAATGGCTCGATTCGCCCGTCGTCTATCGGCAGGATGACGCAACGCTGGATGCGCTGCGCGCCCAGGTGCCGGCATGGTTTTCGCCGCAGCGCGCCCGCCATCACTACCTGTCGATGGCGCGCAAAAATTTTCGCGGCTACCTGCAGGGCGAGGAAGTACGGCTGAAAAAGTACTTTTATGTGCTGCGCCCGCTGCTGGCGGTGCGCTGGATAGACGCCGGGAAAGGCATGCCGCCGATGAGTTTTGATCGACTGGTGGCCGCGACGGTCAGCGACCCGCGTCTGCTTGATGAAATCGAACGGCTGCTGGCGATAAAACGGCGGGTGGGAGAGGCGGAGTACGGCGCGCGTTCTGCCCCCATCCACGCCTTTATCTCGCAACAGCTGGAGCAGGCGGCCGCGCAGCCGACCTTAGCCGCCAATCAGGCGGCCGACGAGGCGCGCCTCGACGCGTTGCTCTATCGCACCGTGATGGCGTAAAGGTCGGGCGCGGGTTTGCTCAACTATCGGCTCGCCGGCGGGCCGCTGACGTCGGTGGCCTGTCAGGCGCCGGGCCAGCGGCCCGACGCTGAGATATACTATAATCATCAGGTTTCAGTCGGCGACCGTAAATACTCCCTCAGGGGCGCGGGCCGGCTGCGTAACGTCTGGATTGCGCGGTTTCAGGAAAATGAATTTCCTGACGAGATAACGACAGGGACAATAAAAATAATGAAAAAAGACAAAATGTTAGGTCTGGAGATAAATAAACGTCTGGATGCCATGCATATTGCCAGTCTGGAAATATTCTGCGCCACGGCGAAAAGCGAAAACTTCTCCACCGCAGCCGAGGATCTGGGGATTACGCCGGCGGCGGTCAGTCGTTCGATAAAGCGGCTGGAAGAACGGCTCGGCTTCCGTTTATTTCTGCGCAACACGCGGCGTACCGGCCTTACGCAGGATGGCAGAGATTATTACGAAAAATGTTCAGAGATTATTGAGCTGCTAAAAGAGAGCGAACTGGCCATCAAGTCTAAAATTAACGCGCCGGTCGGGCGAATAAAGATAAGCGTGCCGGAAATGTTCGCCAATTATAAAATCATCCCCTACCTGCCCGAGTTTTGCGATAAATACCCATTAATCAAAATCGATCTCCACGTCACCAGCCGCAACGTCGACTTCATCAGCGAGATGTTCGATATCTCAATCCGGCTGATCCGATCCAATACCCAACTGGACGGTTTCCTGGTGGAAAAAACGCTATGCGTCGTTTCCTCGGGCTTGTATGCGAGCCCGGCCTATCTGGCAAAGAATGGCGCGGTGAATACGCTGGACGATCTGAAAAAACACAAATGCATTAATTTCAGCACCAGCGAAGAAAACCGCAGCTTCCCGTGGCTGATTATGAACGGAGACATTCCGGCATGGATAAAAACGGAATCGCAGGTGCGGATATTCGACAACATCAGCTCGGCTCGCGATTTCGCCCTGAATGACGGCGGTATCGTACAGCTGTTCGATTTCTCGGTGCAGGACGCGTTGAACAACGGCAGTCTGGTTGAAGTACTGCAAAATTTTAAGGTCGAAGATGCCTGGAAGTTCTCGTTCCTGTACTCCGGCTCAAAAAGAAAATCAGTGAAGGTAAAAGCCTTCACTGATTTCTTTTATCAAAAATTACAGGCGGAAGCGTGATGCGCCGTTACTCGAGGAACGGCATCCTCCCCTCGCCGAATGACCAGTTTTCCGCCACGTTCTCCATCAGACAGACCAATACATCGCCCGGCGCGATGCCCAGATGCGCGGCCAGCGTGACGGAAAGTTTTTCATACAGCTTTTTTTTATCTGTCTGGCTCCTTCCTTTATTTAACGTTATCCTTAACAGAACAAGATTGCGACTATACTTAATGCCGAACAGTTCATCCGGCACAAACATATCGTCATCACTAAAAGTTTTAAAATACACGAACTTTGCGCCCGCTTTCACATTCAGGACGTCTCTCAAACAGTCATAGACATCGCGGGCGATAATGTTCTTCTGTTGCGCTGAGTACTTATTACTTAAAAACGATTCAATTAATGGCATAGTTTCACCACAGGTTCAAAATTTGGAGGCGATAAATAAGCACTTTTTATCCGGGAAACGCATAGCGCACATTTCCCATTCCTCCAGAACGTGGATCCCCCCGAGGATATGCTGCTGAACGTCAATCACGACGGAGAACAGCACCCGATAACCATTTTTTAATAGATTGCGTCTGTTTTCCGCATGGCCGACGACGAATAAAAAGCTATCCGAAGCATCTTTGTCGCGCAACATATAATCCTGATGCTGCACAAGATCACTAATCTCAATATCCGCCGAAGCGTCCGTCTCATAGCCCTGATTCTTGCGGCCGTAGTTATCTTCCAGTCGAATAAGATCGAATTTATCACGCGGATTTTCTATCTCAATCAGATGAATGCCGTGCTCGCCGGCCGATGTGGAATGAAATACGCCGCGTTTGATATATATCTTATCGCCTTCCTGCAGATTAACCACTTCACCATTAATAAAATGGGTAATCCCGCTCCCTTTCAGACAAAGCAGCGCGGTATCTTTCTTGGGATGACAATGCATGGAGGTGGAGCCGCCGGGATCGATCGATAATTTCCATGCGTCGTACAGATTATCGGCATAGATACGGTATTCGTACCCCCACGGTTTCTTGATCAGATAGTTCAGATAAGTATCGGACGTGATATTCTCAGACGGTAGCTTATATAGGGAAAGCGCCTTTTCAAGAAAAAGAAGGTCCTTTTCTTTAGCTTCATAAAAATATGACATACATTAACCCTCATTAATTAAAAGTCTTCTACGAAAGGAAATCGACCAGCGCCGCAGCGATTAATGGCGAAGACTCTGGGTTTTGACCAGTAATAATATTTCCATCAGCGACACAATGCGGAGTCCTTTTCTCGCCCTTAACAAAAATAGCGCCCTGTTTCTTTAATTCATCCTCGACTAAAAAGGGGACAACGGAAGTCATGCCGACCTTCTCTTCTTCTTCATTAGTGAAACAGGTGACTTTTTTCCCTTCACAAACAGGTCTGCCGCTCTTTGCCGATACGGCGGCCAGCAGACCCGCCGGGCCGTGGCAGATGGCGCCCACCGCCTTGCCCGCGTCATAAAACTGAGAAACCAGCCGGCCAATAGCGGGAGTCTGACGGAAATCCCACATCACGCCGTGCCCGCCCGGCATAAATATCGCGTCATAGTCACGCGGATCAATCTCGCTGATGGCGACGCTTTCCCTTAATTTCTTCAGATACTCGTCGCTATCCAGCAGCCACTGCTGCGCCTCGGTTCGGATGCTTTTCGGCCGCAGCGTGCGGTATTCGATCGGCGGCTCCCCGCCGCGCACGGAGGCGATCGTCGCCTTCCACCCTTTATCTACCACGGCTTTCAGCGGGATGGCCAACTCATCAAGATAAAAACCTGTCTGTCGATTTATTTCTTCAATTTTGCAAACGGAAGTCACCAAAAATAATACACTTTTCACTCTTTACTCCTCCTTGACCGCACGTGTTAAATCAATCTCTGTTTTTCTTCTTCCGAGAATATTATTCACTACCAATGCAACTATCGTAATCAGCGCGCCGACAATCTCGATATGAGAAATAGCGTGGCCCTGATAAATGCCCACAATAAACGTCACCACCGGAACCAGGTTGACGAACAGGATCCCGTTCACGGCGCCCAGGCCTTTAATTCCCGCATTCCAGGTAATAATGACCGCGGTGGTTGCCACCAGAATAAAAATATCTAACCAGGTATTGTGCAAAACCGCCATCGCAGGCGGGTGGGCGAAATGAAACAGGGTGGCCAGGACGGTAATAACAATAATACTCATCGTGCCAAGTGCGGAACTCAGAGCCGTGACTCTTAATGCGCTCCAGTGATTCAGCGTTTTCGCGAAATAAGTATAAATAACCCAGCAGATTGTAGCCGCCAGCAATAGCAGATCGCCGATAAAGCTGGCGGACGCGCTTAAACTATGAAAATCCCCTTTGGTAATAACGATAACAATACCGATAAAGGCAAAAATTGAACAAATAATCGTTTTTAAATCTGGCTTCATTTTTTCCACCAGCGAACTAATCAAAATAGACAGCATCGGCATCAGCGCCAGAATAATTGTTGCGTGTTCCGCCGAAGAAAAGGTTACGCCAATAAAAGTCAGAAAATTAAGCCCGGCGAAACCAATAGTGCCAAACAGCCACAGTTTAAACCCGTGCCCTTCCAGCCGGTAACTGCCCTTCCCTTCAACCGTTAATAAAATAAGAGAAACCAGGATGGTCCCCAGTCCGTACCGGATTAACGTAAGATAATAGCCATCAATGCCCGACGAAACCGCATGTTTGGAGGAAGGATACATAATTCCCCATGCAAACACGGTTATAAGTAAATAAATAACGGCCATCGTTTTCCCTGATTGCTCTTTGCTCATAACATCTGTCCTGACGAGATAAAAATAATTTTAATATTTATCTCTTTTTTTTGAACATTGTCACTACAGGTACGGTAATTACAGTTATTACCAAATGTAATTACCGATGAGGAAAACATAGCGTCCTGACTGGCGCCATTCGCGAGGCGGATCGCGGTACGCCGGCAGGCTCGATCTCCGCGCCACACGCCGCTATTGCGCCGGTCAGACGAATATTGAGAAGCGAAAATTCCGCGGCGACGAAAGAGGAAATAGGCTGTCCCGACGACCCAATATAGCCTCTTCGCTGGCGAGCGCCAGAGCGGCCGGGCAGGAATATATCAGAATATTCTGTATCCGCAAACGGACCGGCGAACGGCGGTCTGAGGGGCCTGACTTAATGAAAATGTTAATTTTGTTAAAGTTCGGCCGGCAACTTCCGATAGAGTTACCATTAGCATCAGTTGCGAGACGGCAGACCTTTAGCATGCGAGAAAATTTACCCGTAACCCAGAGCGTCTATGCTTTTCCAGGCGATCAAACCCTTATCTCCATTACCGATCTGACTGGCAGTATTACCTACTGCAACGCCAACTTTATCCAGGTCAGCGGTTTCAGCAGCGAAGAACTGCTGGGCCAGCCGCACAACATCGTCCGCCACCCCGATATGCCGCAGGAAACCTTCCGCGATATGTGGGCCACCATCAAGGCGGGTCTGCCCTGGACCGCGCTCGTGAAAAACCGCCGCAAGAACGGCGACTACTACTGGGTACGCGCCAACGTGACGCCGGTGCGCGATGGCGAACGCACCGTCGGTTTCCTGTCGGTGCGCTCGCGGGCGCCGGATGAAGAAATTGCCGCCGCAGAACGCCTCTACGCCATCATGCGCAAGGAGAAAGAACAGGGGCGCAGGCGCCACGTCCTGCACCGCGGCCAGCTGGTGCGCCGCACGCTGACGGGCAGGCTGGCCAGCTGTCTCAACGTAGGGCTACGCAGTCATATCGTAGGCATGAGCGTGCTGGCGGCCGGCGGCCCGCTGCTGGCGCAGGCCTGTCATGCGCCGTTATGGGCCGTCGCGACGTCGGCGGCCGGCTGCGCGATACTGTCCGCCTGGTGGCTGATGCGTCAAACTGTGGCGCCGCTGCGTCAGGTGGTGGCGGTCGCCAACCTGATGGCCGGCGGCGATCTGACCCGCTTCGTACCGGTAACCGGACGCGGCGAAATCGCCCAGATCCAGTTGGCGCTGGCGCAGCTCAATGTCTCCGTGCGCACCGTGGTGCGCGATGTGCGCCACGAAGTGGCCAACCTGCTGGGCAGCACCCAGGAGATCGCCAACGGCAACAAAGACATGGCCAGACGCACCGAATCTCAGTCCGGCAGTCTGGAACAGACCGCCGCCGCCATGGAGCAGATCTACAGCACCGTCCAGCAGACCACCCAGTTAGCCAATGACGGCGCCCGGCACGCCCGACTCACCGCCGAGACGGTACTGCGCGGCAACGACGCGGTGCAGGGCGTGGTGCGCACTATACAGGCCATCGCCGAATCGTCGCAGCGCATTCAGGACATCATCCAGGTGATCGAAGGCGTCGCCTTCCAGACCAATATTCTGGCGCTGAACGCGGCGGTGGAAGCGGCGCGCGCCGGCGAACAGGGCAAAGGCTTCGCGGTGGTGGCGTCTGAAGTCCAGTCGCTGGCGCAGCGTACCGCCGGCGCGGCCAAAGAGGTTCGCAGCCTGATCGAAGAGTCGGGAACACGGGTGGACGAAGGCGGCCAGCGCGCCGCCGACGCGCTGGCCCGGATGCAGGAAGTCACCGACGCGGTAAGCCAGGTGAGCGGCATGCTGGATCAGATCAATACCGCCGCGCGCGAGCAATCCCTCGGCGTCGGTCAGGTAAACGGCGAAGTCTCCAGCCTGGATACCATCACTCAGCAAAACGCCACCATGGTGGACGATCTGGCGATGGCGGCCAACGCTCTCAACCGCCAGGTGGCGCTGGTGCACAACACCATCCGCGTATTCCGTCTTACCGATCGCGATACCACGCTGGCGGAAGTGGACGCCGGCGAACTGCGCCAGACGCAAAAAACCGATCTCGTCAGCGCGGATGGCCGTATCGACTTTGAACATGCCATCGCCAGCCACCAGCAGTGGCGCGTCAGGTTGCGCAACGCCATTAACCGTAAGCTAACGCTGCAGCCGAAAACCGGACACGACGACAACTGCCCATTGAGCGCCTGGCTGCATGGCCCCGGCAAGTCGCGGCTGGGCGGCACGCCGGCCTACGACGCGCTGGAGACGGCGCACCGGGCATTCCACGCCGAGGTGGATGCGGTGGCGGATCTGATCAACAGAAAGAAAATGACAGAGGCGGAGCAAAAACTGGCCAACAATCAGCCGCTGTATGATATCGGCCAGCAACTGACCCAGGCGATTCGCGCGCTGGAGGGTAACGGCTGATGGCGCTGCGCGTGCTGGTCGTCGATGACGATGTGCTGAATCTGCGCATCGCCGCCCGATTATTACGCGATCTGGGCCACTCCGGGGCGCTGGCGACGGATGGCGAAAAGGCGTTACAGCTAACGCAACAACAGCGCTTCGATCTGATGTTGCTGGACATCAGTATGCCCACCCTGAGCGGCGACGAGACGCTGCGTACGCTAAGGGCGCAGGAACAGCAAGCCGGCGCGCGGCGTCTGCCGGTACTGATGGTCTCCGGCCACGGCGGCGAGGAGACGCGGCGCCATTTTATCGCCCTCGGCGCCAACGGTTTTCTGGAAAAACCGCTCTCGCTGACGGCGCTGCGGGAAGGGCTGGCGCAGCTGGCCAGAGGCTGAAAGGTATGACGACGGCCTTCTGGTGGGGAGCGGCGACGACGCTGGCGGTCATACTGCTGCTGACGCTGTCGTACCGCTGTATTACCCGTCGCCGCGACTGGAGCGGCATAAGCCAGGTAGTCGGCATGATGCGGCTGCATAGCGACGCCGCCTGCCTGCTGCGGCCGGACGGCAAGGTGGTGTGGGTCAACCCGGCCTACAGCGAGATCACCGGTTTTAGCAGCGAGCAGTTGGTGGAACGCAACTGGTTTCGCTTTCTGCGCGAACGGGTGGCGGACGGCACGCCGGTGGCCGCCATCGAAAACGCGCTGGCGGAACGGCGCGAACTGCGCGTAGACCTGATGTTTCGACTGACCAGCGGCGCGGAACGCTGCATGATCGTGGAGCTGCACCCCCTGCACAGGCTGGCGCGCGGTCTCTTTTCGTACCTGTCCGCCCCGTCGTTCACCGGTTATCTGGTGGTGCAGGTGGATATCGACCAGCAGCGCCGCGAACGCAAAATGACCCAGCTGGCGCTGCGCGATCGCCAGGCGGTGCTGGATATTCTCGACCACTACGCCATCGTCACCGAAACCGATCTGCAGGGTCGTATCACGAAGGTCAACAAGCGTTTCCTGGAAATCAGCGGCTACCGCAACGATGAGCTGATCGGACGCCGCCACAGCATGTTCAGTTCCGGCATTCACGACAAAACGTTCTGGCGCGAGATGTGGAGCACCATCGCGCGCGGCGGCATCTGGCACGGCGAGATCTGCAACCGCACCAGAGATGGCTCGCTCTACTGGCTGGACAGCGTTATCGCGCCGATGCTGGGCGAAAGCGGCCGTCCGGTGAAGTACATGTCGATCCGCACCGACATCACCACGCTGAAACTGAGTCTCGACATGCAGGAACGCACCGGCAAGATCGCCGGCGTCGGCGGCTGGTACTATACGCCGGAAAGCGAGGTGCTGTACCTCACCGGCGGAACGCGCAACCTTGTGGGTCTGGCCGACAACACGATGAGTCTGGACAGTTTGAACACCCTGATGCAACGCATGATGCCGCAGCAGTGGGCCGCCTGCCGCGCCATGGTGCGCCACACTATGGCGAGCGGCGACCCCTACAGTCAGGAAGTACAGCTCAGGCTGCCGGACGGACGCGCCATCTGGGTCAACCTGAGCGGAGAGGTGGAGTATCTGCACGGCAAACTGTACCGGCTGGTGGGCGCCGTGCAGGACGTCAGCGCCCAGGTGGAAGCGCGGCTGCGCGTCGAATCCAGCGAGCGCGTGCTGCGTTCGGCCATTGATGCGCTGGATGAGGCGTTCGCGCTATATGACGCCGATGAGAAGCTGGTCCTGTCCAACGACCGCTACCAGAATATGTTCGGCGCTCAGGGCCACCTGATACAGCCGGGTATCGCCGCCGAGGATGTGCTGCAGCTGGAAGTCAATGCCGGTATCCACGAGGGCGTCGACGGCATTGAGGGCTGGCGCACGCTGTGGCGCCAGCCGACCTTCCACCAGCAGGTGAAAACCAGCAGCGGGCGCTGGATCAAACGCATCGGCGTCACTACCTCGGACGGCATGCGCGTGCTGTTCTGGATCGACATCACCGACCTGCACCAGGCGCTGGACGACGCCGACGCCGCCTCGCGCAGCAAGAGTCGTTTCCTCGCCAACATGAGCCACGAAATCCGCACGCCGATGAATGCCATCATGGGCATGATGCAATTGATCGAACATACCGGCATCAGCGACGAACAGCGCGATCTGTTGCGCAAGATGGAGGGCGCGGCGCGCTCGCTGCTGGGCATCCTCAACGACATCCTCGACTTCTCGAAGGTGGAAGCGGGCATGATGCTGCTGGATACCGAGCCGTTCAGGCTGGATACGCTGCTGGCGGATGTTTCCACTATTTTGTCCGGCACCCTGGGCAGCAAGCGGCTCGAGCTGGTGTATGAAGTGGACCCCGCCGTGCCGCCGCAGTTGCTGGGGGACGCGCTGCGGCTCCAGCAGATCCTGATCAACCTGGGCGGCAACGCGGTGAAATTCACCGCCAGAGGCGAAGTGCGGGTGCAATTGCGCCAGCTGCAACGTGACGAACGAGGAGCGCTGCTGGAGTTTGCGGTGCAGGATACCGGCATCGGCATCAGCGAAGACGCCATCGAACACATTTTCACCGGTTTCAGCCAGGCGGAAGCCTCTATTTCGCGCCGCTACGGCGGCTCCGGGCTGGGGCTGGCCATCAGCCACCGGCTGGTGGAGCTGATGGGCGGCCGGCTGCAGGTGCAGAGCGAAGTGGGACGCGGCAGCCGTTTCTGGTTCCAGATCTGGCTACAGCCGGAAAACAAAGGTCTGCCGCCGCTGGCCCAGGCCGGGGAACGGGCGCTGCTGCTGGAAACGCACCCGGTATCCCGCACGGTCATCGGCGAACTGCTGGAGAAACGCGGCGGCTGGCGAGTCGAGGCCTGCAAAGACGTGGCCTGCGCGCTGGCGGCGCTGGATGCGGAGCCGGCGCCGACGCTGGCGCTGCTGAGCGTGGATGAGCACGACTACCCGCGGCTGCTGGCGCGGCTGCGCGCCGAGCCTGCGCCGCCCGTTATTTTGTTGATCTCGTCGCGTCCGATACCGCCGCGCAACGGCCTGCCGACGCTGTGCAAACCGCTGACGTTCTCCATGATCAGGCACGCCATCCAGGGACGCAACCCGCAGCAGCAGTCCGACGCGCCGGGGCAACAGTGCAGGCTGGCGGGTATCCGGCTGCTGCTGGTGGAAGACAACGAAATCAATCAGGAAGTGGTGATCAGACTGCTGGCGCACGAAGGCGCGCGGGTGAGTGTGGTCAGCAACGGTCTGCAAGGCATTCAGGCGCTGGACGCCGCGCCGGACGCCTACGATCTGGTGTTGATGGATATGCAGATGCCGGTTATGGACGGCCTGCAGGCCACCCTGGCGATCCGCAGCGAGCCGCGTTTCGACCCGTTGCCGATCATCGCCATGACCGCCAACGCCATGCAAACGGACCGGGAAGCCTGCCTGGAAGCGGGCATGAACGGCCATATCGGCAAGCCCTTCCATCTGGAAGAACTGGTCGATATCATCCTGCGCCACACCGGGCGCGCAAGCGGTGATGTGCTTCCGACGCCGCGCCCGCCCGCCGGCGAGCCGTTGGTGCTGGATGCCGCAAACGCCCTGCTGCGCCTGGGGCAGGATCGAACCTTCTATGCGCAGCTGCTGCGCGACTTCGCCCCCGCGGCCCGGCATCTGGCGCAGAGCATCGTTCTTGCGCTGGCGGAGGGACGATCGGCTGACGCGCGCGATGCCGCGCACCAGCTTAAGAGCACCGCCGCCACTACCGGCGCGCAGCGGCTGGCCGCGGCCTGCGCCGACATCGAACAACGCTGCGCAAACGGCGAAACGCCGGCGGCAGCGTTGCCCGCCGAACTGGACGAGGCGCTGGCGGCGCAGCAGGCGTGGCTACGCCGGCACAGCGAGGCCGATGGCGCGCAGCCGACTCTCCTGGCGGAAGGGGAAGCGGCCGACGCAAAGCATGCCTCGCTGACGGCGGATCTGGCGCAGCTGGCGGCGGCGCTGCAGGCCAGCGACATGAGCGCGCTGGATCTGTTCGACGCGCTGCAGGCGCGCCACGCCGGCCTACCCGGTCTGCAGGCGCTCTCCTCCGCGATGGGCCTCTTCGATACCGAGGCCGCGCTCGCCGCGCTGCAGGAGTTACGCGCCCAACTTGAGCGCCGGACGCCGCGCTAACGGCGCCGGCATCAGGACGGGGAGCTCGCAGGATCGGCTGGATGGCCGGACTGAACCGGCCAGCGCGATCGATAGCAAACAGCGCGCCGGGCGGCACGCGGCTTTATTCGTTCATCAGCCGCCCGATGATCAGACGCGCTACGCCTGGCGCGGCACGACGGCATGCAGCCGTTGATACAGCGCCAGCATTTCGCCGGTTAACTCGCGCGCCAGAATGGCGTTCATCAGATGATCCTGCGCATGCACCATGATCAGCGTCATCGGCGTTTTACCTTCACCCGCGTCCTGTTCTATCAGCCGGGTCTGTACGCGGTGCGCTACGCGGGAAAACTGATCCGCTTCCTGCAGACGCGCCTGCGCCAGGGGGAAATCCCCGTCGCGCGCCGCCTGCAACGCTTCAAAACATAAACTTCTCGTTTGCCCGGCATTGACGATAATTTCCATCACCGTGTTTTCAAGATCGTCCGTCATTGTCTTCCTCCGCAAAACCGTTGTCAGCGGCGACGGCGGCAAACCACTCGCCGCTTTTCTTGATGGCGCGCCGCTGACTGGCCCGATCCAGTTGAACAAAGCCATAACGGTTCTTGTAAGCGTTGCACCACGACCAGTTATCGATGAATGTCCACATGTGGTAACCCAGACAATGGCTGCCTTCCTGAATCCCGCGATGAACCCACTGCAGGTGCTGACGGATAAACGCGATGCGGTAGTCATCCTGGATTTGCCCATGCTGCTCAAAACGCTGTTCATCCTCTACCCCCATGCCGTTTTCCGAGATAAAACAGCGTGGGTTAGCGTAGTTTTCCCGCAGGTTGGTGAGGATGTCGTAAATCCCCTTCTCATAAATTTCCCAGCCGCGATAAGGATTCATTTTTCGCCCCGGCATCTCATAGGGGCTGAAAAACCACTCAGGCATGAAAAGGTCGGCGGGATCCGCCGGGCTCTCCCGGCTTTTGATGCGCCGCGGCTGGTAGTAATTAATGCCTAAAAGATCCACTACGCCTTCTTTCAGCAGCGCGGCGTCCCCCGCGCGGCACGTCGGCAACTGGCCGTATGCGCCCAGCAACCGCACCAGCTCTTGCGGGTAACGGCCGCGCAGCGCCGGATCGAGAAAACTGCGGTTGAACAGCAGATCCGCCCGGTGTGCGGCAGCAACATCGTCAGGATCGCTGGATCGCGAATAAGACGGCGTCAGGTTGAGGATAATGCCGATCTCGCCGTCCTGATTACGCGCGCGATAGTGCCGCACCGCCAGCGAGTGGGCCAGCATGGTGTGAAAGGCGACGACGGCGGCGCGTTTGAAATCCACCACGTTCGGATAGTGAAAATCATACAGATAGCCGCCTTCCACCGGCACAATCGGCTCGTTAAAGGTAAACCAGTGTTTCACCCGGTCGCCGAACAGCTGGAAACAGACATCGGCGAACGCCGCGTAGGCCTCGACGACCGCGCGATTTTCCCAGCCGCCCAGTTGCTGCATCGCCAGCGGCATATCGAAATGGAAAAGGTTAATGAACGGCGTTACGCCCTGCGCCAGCAATTCATCGATCACGTTGTTATAAAAGGCGACGGCCTGCGGGTTGACCTCGCCCCGCCCCTGTGGGATAAGACGCGCCCAGGAAATAGAGGTGCGGAACGTATTGTGATTCAGCCGCCGCAGCAATGCGATATCCTCGCGCCAGCGGCGGTAAAAACCGGAGGTATCCCGTGGCCCGATACGCTGATGAAAACGGGCGGGCTCAATGGCGAACCAGTGATCCCAAATGGTGGCGCTTTTACCGTCCTCCATACTGGCGCCCTCGCTTTGCGGCGCCGAGCTGGCGCTGCCCCACCAGAAGCCCTGCGGAAATTGATATTTCATTATTATCCCCTGCTCAGGCCATCAGCGTCAGAGCAAGATCCAATACCTTTGCGCCATTCATGGTGCCGTAATCAACCATCGGAATAACATCCACGGGGATGTTTTCCCCGGACACGCGCTCCGCTAACTGTTGCCGCATATATTTGACCTGCGGCCCCAGCAGAATCACATCTATTTTTCTGCTGGCGATCTCTTCCTCAAACGCGGCGGATGAGATGGCGAAAATATCAAGAGCCAGCCCCCTTTCTTCTGCGGCTTTCTGCATTTTGCTCACCAACAGACTGGTGCTCATGCCCGCACTGCAAATCAACATAATCGTTTTCTGTGACATAGCCTATTCTCCCGAATGTTGTCTATTACACATTATTCACCACGATGATTCCCCCATGATCATAACGATATCGACAATGGGCATATTCCAGGGGCGTGCCATCGTCCAGATAGATAATCTGTTCAACCTCCAGCACCGGATCAACCGCCTGACAGTTCAGATAACGTTGTTCATATTCGCCGGATTTCATCGCCCTGATGATGCGATAGGAACCCATTATTTTCAGCCCCAGATCATGCTGCACATAGTTAAATATCGATTTTTGTAAAATATCCCGATTTAAACCCGGAACTAAACTCAGCGGCATCAGCGTATAGTCTAAAGATACCGGTTCGCCGTTTAATAAGCGCAACCTGATCAGATCGTATATCGGCATATCCGCGCCAATCAGCAGGCAGGACTGCTCCTTTTCGGAAGGGAAGCGGATATCGAATTTTATAATCTCGCTGGTAACCACCCCAACGCCTTCCCATTTTTTCGTGGCGCCGAAATAATCGGTAGCGGGCGAATCCCATTGCGAAAGTTGCAAAAAATTTTTACGAATAAAGGTGCCCTGCCCTTGCCGGGTATAGAGAATCCCTTCAATAATCAGCAGCTGAATCGCTCGCTGAATCGTCATGCGGCTGGTATGAAACTCATCAGCCAGTTTAAATTGATCGGGCAACGGCTCCCCGAGATCATATTGTTGCGATATGATTCTTTTTTTTATCTCCTGCGCAATGACGATATATTTAGACTGGGACATATCCGGACTTCCTTTTAATCAATCCTGCCATATTGCTTATGATTTAACTCAGGTTTTCCTGACTGCTTCTCATCGCCACCCTTTCACTGATCTTCAGGAAAGGCAAGTAGAAAAAAACGCCGAATATAATGATGATCAGCTGGACCACCACCGCTCGCCAGTCGCCGGCCGTAGCCAGATAAGCGCTGATCACCGGCGGCGTGGTCCAGGGCACCATCACGACGCATTTTCCCATCAGCCCGATGAATGTGCAGAAATACGCGAACAAAATCCCGATGGCGGGCAACAATACAAACGGAATCATCATCGGAATATTAAAGACGATGGGGAAACCAAAAATAACCGGTTCATTAATGTTAAACAGTCCGGGGGACAGGGACAGACGCGCAACCTGTTTTTCCGATTTTTGCTTCGCGAATAAAAAGATCGCGATCAGCAACGAGATCGTACTGCCCGTACCGCCAATCATGCCAAACGTCGGCACAAAAATATTATTAATGATATGCGGTATCGGTTGGCCATTGGCGAACGCCAGCATATTTTCATTGGTGTTAATCAGGAGGAAAGGCTCTAAAATCACACCGTTAATCACCGACTGATGGATACCCAGCGTAAAGAGAAAGTTGCCGAAGCTGTAGATGAACACGGTGCCCGGCAGGCTGGTATTAATTTGCCGCAGCGGCTGCTGCACAAGGGTAGAGATTAAATTGATCAGATCCGTATGCAGCAAATTGTGCAGAACGCCCGCCACCATGGCGAAAACCGATAATGTAATAATCGTCGGGATCAAAACGGCGAATGACTGACCAACCGCCGGCGGTACATTTTCGCCCAGATTAACATTAAACTTTTTCACGCCCGATAATTTGATAAATAGCGCGGTCGATAACAGCCCAATGATTATTCCGGCGAAAATACCCGTTGTGCCGATATTGGAATAGACCAGTATTTTTGAAATAGTGATCGATTGCGTTTGGCCCTCCGGGATCAGGCTGACATCCAGCGGCATCATAATCACTAAGCTGGACAAAGAAATCAGTACCGAGGCGATAGGGTTCTTAAAATTTTTATTCCTGCACAGATAGTAGGCGATCATCGGCGTAATCAATAAGCCGGCAATATTTAACGTGCCGTTAATGATAAACTCGCCCCAGACTTTAAACGTCTCAAGCGTACTCCCCGACAGCACCCACGGGAAAATAACATTATTGATCAGCACCGCCAGCCCGGCCAGAATAAACAGCGGCATAATGGCGGCAAAGGCATCTCGCAAGGAACGCAAATATATCTGATTGCCGACCTTAACGGAAAAATCAGTGAATTTATCGATAAAAGATTGCGCGATCGGATTCGTATTCATGTTGGACATAATACATACCTTCTCTCTAACAATTCACAAACATGGCTAGATTTCAATACGCATAATTACAACGCCTGCCCATTGCTATGCAGCGCTCTCTTTAACCAGTGGTAACTTTTTTTGGCGACCCGGCGTAAATCCTTCAAATCATGATTTTCACGATTGACGTACACGACGCCGTAGCGTTTACGCATATCGCCCTGCGAGCTTAATATATCGATCAACCCCCAGCCCAAATAACCCATGACATGTGCGCCGTCGATGAGGATGGCGTCTTTCATCGCCTGAATATGAGAACGATGATAATCGATACGGTAATCATCCTGAATTTCATGTTCGCCATCCCACTGTTCAATAACGCCAATGCCGTTTTCTATCGGGAAAACCGGCAGGCCGTATCGATTATAGGTATCGGTGATCACATTTCTAAAACCAATGGGATCTATCTGCCAGTTCCATTCCGTCGCCTCTAAAAACGGATTATCCTGAACGCCATGTTCCATATAAAAATTAATCGACGTATTTAATGGAATCTTATCGCTGTTGATCGTTTTGCTGGCGTAGTAGCTGAAGGCCAAAAAATCACTGTTAATCTGTCCCAGCTGTTCAAGATCGCCGGCAGCGAAAACCGTTAATAAATCATGATGTTCCATATAGGACAGAACTTCAGAACTATACTTGCCGGTGGCAAACACTTTTAACAGATTTTGATTATAAAACTCATCTATTTGATTAGCGCACAGAACATCTTGCGGTTTGCAGGTCGCCGGATAAACCAGCTGATGCGCCAGCATTCCCCCCATCAGAGCGGATTTCTGCGTGTCATGTAAATATTGAGTCAGTCGGGCGTGGGCAAGCATAACGTGGTGCTGGATATAATACAGATCGCGCTCGGCCTTTTCCCCCGACAAATAACCGGAAATTTTAAACGCTTCGGGAATATGGTAAAGATTCTGCTCATTAAAGGTAAGCCAGTATTTAACCTTGCCGCCAAAGCTGTCGATCATTTTTATACCATAGCGGACAAACGCCTCCATCACGCCGCGGTGAACGAAGCCGTTATATTTTTGGGCTAAATGCAAAGGCATATCAAAATGATAAAGGCAGATCATCGGCTCAATACCGCGGGCAAGCAGCGCATCGATAAATTGGTGATAAAACGCAATGCCCTCATCGTTAAAATCCCCGTCGCCCGTTGGACAAACCCGGCTCCATGCAATCTGGAAGCGATAGCAATTCATGCCCAGATCCTGCATCAGATCGAAGTCTTCCTCATAGCGGTGATATGAGTCGGTCGCCACTTTCCAGTCTGAGGCATACTCGCTGGCCTGGCGAATATCGTAGACCGACAGCCCCTTGCCGCCGATATTCCACGCCCCTTCAGTCTGCATACTGGATACGGAATTTCCCCACAAAAAATCTTCAGATAGCGTTTTCTGCATAGCTGTCTCCTTCTGATACCAGATGGATTCGATTAACATCGCTGGCGACTTCTGCAGGATTACATCCCCTGTCGCTGCGCGCCGCAGGGACGATAGCGTTGCCCTTTCCCCGGCGCTGAACGCTCTGAACGTGAGAAAACCCGCCTGCCCGCTGCCGTAAGCTCTAAACCAAAAAACATAACCTCATGATATAAATAAAATATCCATGTAAAGTCATGAGTTGATTAATGACTTATCAACTAAGCGTAGTTGATAAGTCAAAATCTATATCATGAGAAATTATTAGCATGTGATGCTTATCGCAAATATTGACATGGCGATGCGGCGACTGGCGCCAGCGGTCAGACGATAGAATCCGCATCGCCTTACGGCGAACGCCAGACTGGACCATCGGCGCTGGCTGCGCTAACGTTTTGCCAGCCCGTACGCCATCGATCCGAGATAACATGCCCAATATCCGTGCTCCCCTGCTTCGCCCGCTGTGTCTGTCCGCCCTGCTGATACTGGCCGGCTGCGCCAGCGAAAACCGGCAGACGCCCACACAACGCCCGGCGGACACCCGCGCGCAGCTGTTGAAACTGTTGCCTGCCGACGTCAGCGATCGCCAGGGTTGGGCGACCGACATTGCCGCCGCATTCGCCGCGCAACACATTACGCCCGACAATGAAAACCTGTGCGCGGTACTGGCCGTCACCGAACAGGAATCCACCTTCAGCGCCGATCCGCAGGTACCGGGATTATCAAAAATCGCCTGGCAGGAGATCGACCGGCGCGCCGGCAAACTGCATATCCCGGCTTTCCTGGTCCGCACCGCGCTGCTGGTCAAATCCCCGGACGGCAAGAGTTACAGCGAGCGACTGGACAAGGTGCGCAGCGAAAAAGATCTGAGCGCCATTTTTGATGATTTCATCGAAATGGTGCCGATGGGACAAAGACTGTTCGGCGACCTGAATCCGGTGCACACCGGCGGGCCGATGCAGGTAAGCATCTCCTTTGCCGAAGCCAACGCCAAAGGCTATCCGTACCCGGTCGACGGCACGATCCGCCGTGAAGTGTTCAGCCGACGTGGAGGAATGTATTTCGGCATCATGCATTTACTGAACTATCCGGCCAGCTACCCGCAATCGATATACCGCTTCGCCGACTTCAACGCCGGCTGGTACGCCAGCCGCAACGCCGCGTTTCAGCGCGCCGTCAGCCGCCTGAGCGGCATCTCGCTGGCGCTGGACGGCGATTTAATCAACTACGACTCGGACAAACCGGGCGCGACCGAACTGGCGGTACGCTCGCTGGGCAAACGGCTGGACATGAGCGACGGCGCGATCCGACGGGCGCTGGAAAAAGGCGATCGGCCGGAATTTGAGAAAACAGCCTTATATGAGCGCCTCTATGCACTGGCGGACCGCGCGGCCGGCGCAAAAACGCCGCGCGAAATCCTGCCCGGCATCACGCTGGAAAGCCCCAAAATCACCCGCAAGTTGACTACGGCATGGTTTGCCAGGCGGGTGGACGAGCGGCGGCTAAAGTGCCTGTCGAGGGGATAAACGGTTCATCCATGCCCGCCGCCGCGCCGGGATAAATAGCCGGATTGATCATAGGCCATAGCGCCGCCACAGCACCTGCGGCGGCCTCAGTCTGAAAACCAAAATCTCGCTTAAGCCAATTTTCATTGCCCGCGGCTAAAATTACTCCGCCTCAGAGATATATCCCAAATAATGCGAGTTGCGGCAAGGCGGCGACGAATTCGTCGGCAACGAATCCAGCCAAAGGCTGGCCTGCGATGAGAGACAGGATGTCTCTCATTAATTCCGGCAGCTTAGCGCAGCAGGTAACCGGGCGAGCTGCCGGAAGCAGCATTGCACGCCGCTGGCGGCGCCCCCGCAAGGGCGCCCGCCATGGACGGGACGAGTAACAAAACCAATGCACCTGCGGCTGAAGTATGAAATGTGTATATCCATTGACCGCATGCTCCGCCTTTCGTCGCAAATCAATCGTTGGTGCGATAGAAGTCTTTACGACGCTGATGACAATAATGAACTCGTCTTCCCCGGTGTCTTCGCCACAAATAGCTGTCGATGCGGTTTGAACCACAGTAATAGCAGCGAGTTTCGCTATTCGTCCATGTTTGCGGATACCGACGCCAGTATGCTTCCAACTGCGGGTAGTTTTCCCGCCACGCTTTATCGTCACCCCGAATAAAGAGAGACTAAAACGGCCAGAGAAAGGGAATGGAAAGCAGATAAGAATAATGGATATTCGGTAATATCAGCAATATTGCGGCTCCGGTCTTGCGTAACGAAACTACAGCGGCAGACCCATTGACCATTGACCATTGACCATTGACCATTGACCATTGACCCAGATGATATACACGCTTTTCGGCTTTATTCATGTTTTCCTGTAATACCCCAGGCGGTGTCCCGCAATTATCTGACCGATGTAAAAGCGCCCGCCCTGAACCATGACGCCAGCAAAATCTGTGAAGAAGACATCCCGTAATCAATATACCCCGGAGTTTCGCCAGCAGGCGCTGGCGCTGGCTGATCGCATCGGCGTGGCCAAAGCCGCCCGGGAGCTCAACCTGCACGACTCTCAACGCTACGCCTGGCGCAGTAAACAACGTCAGCAGGGCTCCACCTCTGAGCGTGAGCAGCAACAGGCAACAGAAATCGCCCGCCTCAAGCGCCAGCTGGCCGAGCGGGATGAGGAACTGGCTATCCTCCAAAAGGCGGCCACCTGCTTCGCCAGACACCTGAAGTGAAGTACGGTTTTATACACCAACATCAGGCGGCATTCTCAGTGAAAAACCTGGCCCGGGTGTTGCGTGTCTCGCGCAGCGGCTGGTATGCGTGGCTGAAGCGCCGGCAATCCCCCTCGCCGCGGAAGATGCACCGCCAGAAGTGTGATGAGCGGGTGGTGCAAGCTTTTATACAGGCAAAACAGCGCTATGGCGCGCCCCGTCTGACGCAGGAATTGCGTGAGGCCGGCCATGGCTGGAACCGTAAAACGGTGGCGGCCAGTCTGCGACGTCAGGGATTACGGGCCAGAGCGGCGCGCAGGTTCAAAGCCACGACAAACAGCCGGCATAACCTGCCGGTGGCGCCGAACCTGTTGCAACAGGACTTCAGTGCTGCGGGGCCGGACCAGAAGTACGTTGGGGATATCACCTGCCTGTGGACAGAGGAAGGCTGGCTGTACCTGGCGGTGGTTATCGACCTGTATTCGCGTCGGGTGGTGGGTTGGTCGATGTCGGAACGAATGACGGCGGAGCTGGCGTGCAATACGCTGAAAATGGCGCTGTGGCGGCGAAAGATGCCGCGCGGCGTGATAGTTCACTCTGACAGAGGGAGCCAGTATTGTTCCCATGATTATCAGGGTGTTATCAAAGACAATGGACTGATATGCAGTATGAGCGCGAAGGGCTGTTGCTACGATAACGCCTGTGCGGAAAGCTTTTTCCATAGCCTGAAAGTGGAGCTAGTCCACGGAGAGAGGTTCAACACGCGGGAGGAGATGAAATCGGCGGTATTCGAGTATATCGAGATAGACTACAATCGGCACCGGCGGCATAGTGCCTGCGGCGGTCTCAGCCCGGAACAATTTGAAAACCAGAACCTCGCTTAGGGCAGTGTTCACATTACGTGGGTAGGATCAAACATTTTATTCAAAGTTCAGTGAGCAATACGGGGCGTTGCCGGTTAATCCGTGCTGGTGGTGCGTGGAATATGATCTCACTCACGACAAAAATCAAATCGCAATAATAAAACCAGTCAGCCTTTAAAGGATGGTATCCATGCGCGTTTTTTACCTGCTTTGTTTTTCATTATTCTCGTTCACGCTCTTTCCGCAAACGGCGCTGGCGATTGAAGACCCCAGTGCATTTTTAAAGCGGATATATGCTGCCTATGGCAGTGATGATCTTTCGCCTGTACCCATTGACAGAACCGGCCCTGAGCGGATTGCGTCAAAGCGTTTCATGGCTGTGCTGCAAGAGGATCAAGCGCTCACCTTACCGGGGGATCAGGGTTATCTCGATTATGACCCGATATGCCAGTGCCAGGATTATCAGAATCTTGTGGTGACAAATATTACGATCCTCGCGAACGATAATAAAAAATCACGTGCCACAGTCACTTATCGCGCTTTCAACGATGACAGCGACATGGTGACCACCACGTTCAATTTAGTCGCTGAGAATGGGCACTGGTTTATTGACGACATTTTTGATGCCAGTCAGGCAAGCGTTCGTGATGACATCGACGCAAATAATAAAGCCCTGCGTATAAAGGGGGAAACCCATTGAGTCCCTCCCTTTCCGATGTCATCGATTTTACGCGTAAGTTTACCGCAGACTACCGCAGCCGCATTGACGAACATACTTATCTTGAAGCCGATCTGGGCGTGACCGGCGATGATGGTGTGGAGTTTTTAGAAGCGATTGAGCAGGCATTCGGGATTGCCTTACACACCAAAGAAGAGGGCTATACAGCGACCTTTGATTTGAAAGAAAACGAATATCTTTTTGAATCTGAAGGCCTCGACCTACTGGGTCTTTGCCGGTTGGCAGGCTGGTTGCGTAACATACCGACTCCCGTCATTCGCGACCTGTCGATTGGTCAGTTGCACAACGCACTGACTGTGGCTTATCAGAAGCAGGCAGGCGTAGAAAAGCGAATAAATATCACCAAAACAGAGAAATAAACACAATGAAAACCACATTCAGGGAGCGAAACAAAGATGAAAACAAAGAATAATGAGAATGGTTATCAGGCTGTAGCCGAACTGGCATACGTTGAAGAATGCTCGCAGAATTACCGGCAGGCACATGAGCTGTGGACGAAAGCATCATCGCCTGCATTACATGAGATTAACCAGGTCTGGGCCGATGCACGGAGCGAACACTGCTGCATGAGAGTGGTTGCGGGCAGTCGATAGGCGGGAGGCAAACATGAAGCAAACCAGTGGGACTGATGAGCCTGTTTATAAAATTGTGTAATCGCCTATTTTGACCCTGTAAATAATTCTGTGTAACTGCCATCGTATTAAAGGTGATCGCTCAGGCGGTCACCGAACTCGATAATAAAACGGCTCATCGCCAGCCGCCAGTTTTGGATCGGCATACTCCATTTCTTTGAAGCATTCTTGATCGCCAGATAAATCACTTTTCGCACCGAGTCGTCTGTCGGGAACACCTTTCGTTTTTTGATGGCTGCACGGATAACGCTGTTCAGCGACTCGATAGCATTCGTGGTGTAGATGGCCTTGCGGATATCAGGCGGATAACCGAAGAACGTATTGAACCGCCCCGGAAATTCTGGAGACTAAACTCCCTGAGAGAGAGGTAAACAGGATGACTAAAAACACACGCTTTTCCCCTGAGGTCCGTCAGCGGGCCGTCCGTATGGTTCTGGAGAGTCAGAACGAATATGACTCACAGTGGGCCGCTCTCAGTTCCATCGCCCCGAAGATTGGCTGCACACCGGAGACGCTCCGCACCTGGTTGCGTCAGCATGAACGGGACGCAGGCAACGGTGATGGCGGACTGAGCACCACTGAACGTCAGCGCCTGAAAGAGCTGGAACGCGAGAACCGCGAGCTGCGCCGCAGCAACGATATCCTGCGTCAGGCTTCCGCGTATTTTGCGAAGGCGGAGTTCGACCGCCTCTGGAAAAAATAGCGCCCCTGGTGAATACCCTGCGTAATGAACACGGGGTCGGACCGGTATGCCGCGAACTGGATATCGCCCCGTCGACTTATTACCGGCATCAGCAGCACAGGCAGCATCCGGCCAGACGCAGCCTGCGGGCAAAACGTGATGACCTGCTGAAGCCGGAGATACAGCGCGTGTACGATGAAAACCACAGCGTGTACGGTGTGCGCAGGGTCTGGCGGCAGTTGCTGCGGGAAGGCATCAGTGTGGCCAGATGCACGGTGTCGCGTCTGATGACAGCCATGGGGCTTGCCGGTGTGCGCCGGGGTAAAAAGGTCCGCACCACCGTCAGCCGGAAAGACGTTGCCGCAGGTGACCGGGTGAACCGCCAGTTCGTGGCAGAACGGCCGGATCAGTTGTGGGTGGCCGACTTCACGTACGTGAGCACCTGTCAGGGCTTCGCATATGTGGCGTTCATCATCGACGTGTTCGCCGGTCGCATCGTGGGCTGGCGGGTCTCATCGTCGATGGAAACGAGGTTCGTGCTGGATGCGCTGGAGCAGGCGCTGTGGTCCCGTCGCCCTGCGGGCACCGTCCATCACTCAGATAAGGGTTCTCAGTATGTGTCGCTGGCGTACACACAGCGGCTTAAAGATGCGGAACTGCTGGCGTCAACGGGCAGCACAGGTGACTCATACGATAACGCGATGGCGGAGAGCGTCAACGGGCTGTACAAAGCGGAGGTGATACACCGTCAGAGCTGGAAAACCCGGTCAGAGGTTGAGCTGGCCACACTGGCGTGGGTGGACTGGTACAACAATCGCCGGCTGCTGGAAAGGCTGGGTCATATCCCGCCGGCAGAAGCGGAACAGGCATATTATACTTCCATCGTGAATAAGGGTCTGGCAGCCTGAGTTCACAGACAAAACACTCTCCCGGAAAAACGGGGCGGTTCAGTCCATCTGCGTAATGCGCGTCTGATTTTTCTTTATCAACTGAGGCTCAAAGATGTTTTCACGGTCACGTGGTGTGCTCAATTTGAGCTCGCCATCGTCGCACAGTAGCGTTTTGGATGAATAGCCGTTGCGGGTATTCGAGCCTGTTTTTGGGGCATTTTTCTCGTGCCCGAGATGCCCGGTTAGCTCTGCATTAAGTGCAGTTTCAACGGTAAGCTTGGTCAACATGCGGGAAAACGCATTGAGATCGGCTTCGGTTTTAAGGCCTTTAGCCAGTTCAGCCGCAAGGGCTTTAAGTTTCTTTTCGTCCATAATTTGCCTGTCTCCGTTGTTGGAGTGAACATATCAAATCTATGGTCATCCCCCTTTTTGCAACACTGATTTCGACTTATGACAGGCTTGCTTAAATCTATTCGGCGTCTGGTGAACAGCAACTGCTCGCGCCACGATGAGTTCCGCGCCTGCTGAACCTTAAAAACAGGTCGGCTTCAGAGAGCCATTTGATATGCCAGGTTCATCGGCAGGCCGATATGCCGTTCATGCCATCAATAATCAGTCTTCGCAAAACCAGATAGTAACTTTCTAATTAATTGATACAAAAGCAATTTCAGGTGTGCTTGCTATTTACTGAACTCTGTCTGATGTGCTGTAATGGCCCATGCTATACGCGCCAGTTTGTTTGCAAGAGCACATGCCAAAGGTGGCAAGTTGAGAACGAGAAAACTTCTTACGTAGCAGGGCATTGCCTTGCCGATCCTGGCAATGAACGTGAAAGGAATGTTTACCCAGATCGATACCAATAAGCGTCGCGGTTTGCATGATGGAATCCTCTGAAGAATTGCACCCTGCCAGCGTACTGCTCACAGGGTGGGGGTGACCATCTCATTAACAGGAATTACACAATTTTAATTACAGCCTCTGATACTTGGGTATTATGAGTCGCAGGGAAAATCATCCACATAAGAAAAATGAGCGCCAGCCCTCCCCAAAAGGGGCTGGCGCGGTAGATAATATATCCTCAAATTTTAAATTCCCCTTCCGCATTAATAATTGTATCCCACTGTTTAAATTCGTCACTACTAAGAACTACACAACCTTTTGCCATAGATTTAAAATTCTCAGTAAGGTTTTTATCTTGCTTTGGAGGAAAATGATCGAAACTTGAAATCAATGTTTTTCTTCTAAGATTCTCTACATATTCGGGGCAAACTAGATTTTTTCCATCAAGCGAGAACATATTAACAGCCTTAATGAAGAAATCACTTCTATCTTTTAAGTATTTCGTATCCCATATTGAATTAGGAAATAATTCTTTATAGTATTTGTCAGATGTAACATGGTAATAATGAGTTCTTTTATCTAACACTCCGATTGTACTTAATGTATTCGAGCTAATAAATAAAAAACCATTAGGCCAAAAGAAAAAAACCAAAAATAATGAGGCTAACACAGAAAAAATCGTCTCTTTTGCCACTTCAAAATCAAAAACTCCATTATTATTAAACGAAAAGTTTCTTGAATAAAAAATCATCGCTGGGAATAATGATAATACTGAGTAAAAAGATAGAAAAAAGAAAGCATAAACAAACCCATAAAAAGTATGCCCATCCATATTCATCAAGAGCAAAGAAATAGACAAACTTATTGATATTGAGGCTAAAAAGCATATAAACAAGGTGGCAAAAATAGAGCCAGTTATTTTAATAAACTTTTTAAATCCGCTATCACGATAGGCGTGAGTGTTTTTTACTTTCAATGGAAACACAGTAAAAACTATAGAAACAATAAAAGATATGAGTAAAGAACGAAATGGTTCATCTATATATAACAAAACTTTCTCTATGTATACATGCTTTTTAGAAAATTCATAAAAACCATCCGATGATAATATCAAAACAGAAAGCAACATAGATATTATCATTATCAAAGTAATATATGGCATCTTTTTTGTATTAGCAATATAACTTTCATTAACAAAAGATGAAAAAAGCATTAGATTAAAACTTGGAAGTACAAATACAAATGACATTAATACAGAAATGAATATAAACGAGCCAAATATTGAAAGAAGCGTTGTTTTATTATCAATAGCACCAATCAATAAGTCAAGACGTGAAAAATGTCCTAAATATCCCCAAACAACAGTTATGGAAAGTAGGATGCATATAGGTGAAATTTTTAGTGCATAAAGAAAACATTTTTTAGCATTATTAAAAAACGAGGTTAATTCGATCTCTTTGATTCCTTCCATATATACCTCTGCACAAAGCTAACAATCTATTTAAAATCAATAAAATGATTAAACCCTATAATAATGGAGTATTTCAATACATCACTTTATAAACTCATACGGCACCACATACTCATCCCGATTCGCATCCAGATAATCCGCCCACCATTGCAGCATCAGCCTGCGCTCATCCAGATGTTCCGCCTTGTGGATGTAAGCAGCACGAACGCCATTACGTTCTTGATGGCTCATTTGCCGTTCCACCGCATCCCGTGACCACTGGCCGGACTCCACCAATGCGCTACAGGCCATCGTGCGGAAACCGTGTCCACATACTTCGGTGGTGGTGTCGTAGCCCATTACCCGCAATGCATTGTTGACGGTGTTTTCACTCATCGGTTTGGTTGGCCGACGATCGCCGGGGAAAATCAGTTCGTGGCCGCCACTGATGGCCTTGATCTCTTCCAGCAGCGCCAAAGCCTGTCGGGATAAAGGCACCAGATGTTCAGAGCGCATCTTTGCGCCGCGCTGCGAATGCTTCACGCCGGGAATGGCTTCACGTTCAGCCGGTATCGTCCATATTGCACGTTTGAAATCGATTTCCGGCCAGCGGGCAAAGCGTAACTCACTGGAGCGGATAAAAACGTACAGAGTAAGTTTTAACGCCAGTTTGGTTAATGCCCGCCCTTTGTGGCGTTCAATTCTTGCCAGAAAATCCGGCAGTTTGTTCAGCTTCAACGCAGGCCGGTGGGTGGCTTTTGGCGCGGCTATCGCCCCGGAGAGGTCTTGCGCAGGGTTGCGCTCTATCAGATCGTTCTGTACCGCGTAGCGCATGATATCGGTAACGCGCTGGCGCAGTCGTGACGCCAAATCAAGATGGCCGTTCTGTTCCACGACTTTAAGCGGCTCCAGCAGGTCTTTAGTTTTCAGATCGGCAATATGGCGATGCCCGATAGCAGGCAGAATATTACGTTCCATATCGCGCCATACTCGTCCGGCGTGCGTTTCCGACCATCGGTTTTGACTAATGTTTCGATGCCAGTCTTGCGCGACCTTCGAAAAGGTATTCAACGCTTCTTGTGCCTGCACTTTCTCTTCTTCACGCTTTTCCGTTGGGTGGATGCCCTCCAACAGCAGCAATCGCACCTCGTCACGTTTCTCTCTGGCCTTTGCCAGCGAGATCAGCGGATAGGCGCCGAAAGCAATCCGGCTCTCCTTGCCTTCAAAGCGATACTTAAGATACCAGCGCTTAGAGCCGTTAGGACTCACCAAAAGATACAGGCCATGCGCATCCGAGAGCTTGTAAGCTTTCTCGCGCGGCCTGGCGGTACGGGCAACAACGTCGGTCAGCGCCATAATTTGGGGGTCAACTCATAATCGAAGTGAATTGACCCTCATCTTGACCCCCAAATCCTCTGGATGTCAATGGACGAAAAAAGACCAGTGTGGATAAAACAGACGAAATCGCAGAAAGGAGTGTGAAATAAAAATTGTTATTTTACAGATGGACATTGACGTTAATGGACGGTTGCGGACATAAAAAAAGCCACCCTGAGGTGACTTGATTTTCATACGATGGTGCCGAAGGCCGGACTCGAACCGGCACGTATTGCTACGGTTGATTTTGAATCAACTGCGTCTACCGATTTCGCCACTTCGGCACGAAGAGGTATGCGGAAAACCCGGAGGATTATACCGTTACCGGCAACCTGCGCAACCTTAATCCCCACCCGGGGGATTTGAATGACGAAAAAACCATCACCCATCACAGGATAGCGACGACTCAATCGGCCAGTATCCTGCGGTTTTCACCGGATTAGTCTTAATATCCGGTCATTTGCCTAAGGCAAATCGATCGACCGGAACTTCCGTTCCTTCATTATGTTCTAAACTGCCCTAAGTCCGGCGCATCGCGGGTTGGGCGCAATATTATGGAAAACAGAGGTGGTTTATGAAAAACGCAACACGGCGGAAGGTATGGATATTGGGCATGGCGTTAGCGCTGGCGACGAGCTCGGCGACGGCGGCAAGCTGGCAGGATCAGCTAAATAGCGCCGCTTCGCAACTGGGTCAGCAGGAGTCCGCCTCAGGCAACGGCGCCAGCAGCGGCGGTCTGTCGCTCTCTTCGCTGAGCGGGCTGCTGAACGGCGGCGATAACGCGGTGAGTTCCAATACGATGAGCAACGCCGCGGGTATTCTGCAGTACTGTGTGAAAAATAATATCGTAAACAATAATGTGGCGTCGGTGAAAGAGCAGGTGCTGGGTAAGCTGGGGCTGAATACTCAAACCGAGCAGGCGAAACAGACGGATTATCAGCAGGGGCTGGCGGGGTTGCTGAATACCGGCAGCGGTCAACAGTTGAATTTGAAGAGCCTGGGCGATACGCAATTGGGTCAGAAGGTGAAGACGAAAGCCTGTGATGTGGTGCTGAAGCAGGGCAAAAACTTTATTTCCTGACGGGCGAGCGCTCAACCTGTCCGGGCGCCGTCAACGGCGCCCGGACAGATGATGTTATCGGCGCCTTAGCAGCAACGCGATGCTGACAATCATAAACAGTATGCTGGGCAATAGCGCGCCGACTATTGGCGGGGTGCCGTAGACCAGACTGAGCTGGCCAAATACGCTGTTCATTAAATAGAACGCGAAGCCAAACGCGATGCCGATAACGATCCTGAAACCCATCGGTACGCTGCGCAGCGGGCCGAAGATGAACGACAACGCCATCAGCAACATGACCGCCACGGAGAGCGGCGAGAACAGTTTGTTCCACATGTTGAGCTCATAGCGGCTGGATTCCTGGCCGCTTTGTTTCAGGTAACCGATGTAGTTGCGTAGCCCGCTGATGGAAAGCGCGTCTGGCTCCAGCGCCACCACGCCTAGTTTGTCGGGCGTCAGGCTGGTTTTCCACTCGCCGCTGAGGCGCTGGCTGCCGGCGATCTGTTTGCCGTCGGTCAGATCGGACTCATCCACCTGCGAAAGCTGCCACAGGTTTTGCGTTTTCTGGAATACCGCGGAAGCCGCATAGCGCACGGAGAGCAATTTGTTTGTGTCGTCGAAATGGTAGATGTTGACGCCGGCCAATTCGTTATCGCCGGCGATCCGTTCGATATAGATAAAATCGTTGCCGTCTTTCGCCCACAGGCCGCTTTGCGTCGAAAGCAGCGAGCCGCCGTACATCATCTGCGCCCGGTAGTTGCGCGCCATCTGTTCGCCCAGCGGCGAAACCCATTCGCCGATAGCCATGGTCAGCAGCACCAGCGGGATCGCCGTTTTCATTACCGAAGCGGCGATCTGCAGCCGGCTGAAGCCGGAAGCCTGCATGACCACCAGTTCGCTGCGCGTCGCCAGCATGCCCAGTCCCAGCAACGCGCCGAGCAGGACGGCGATCGGGAAGAAGACTTCGATGTCCTTCGGCACGCTGAGCAGAGAGTACAGCCCGGCGCCCAGCACCGTATAGCTGCCCTGGCCGACTTTGCGCAGTTGATCGACGAATTTAATAATGCCCGACAGCGACACCAGCATGAACAGCGTCATCATGATGGTGTTAAAGATGGTTCTGCCGATATAGCGGTCTAGAACACCAAACATCAAGCCGCTCCTTTTCCGGTCAGACGAGCGCGCACTTTACGAATCGGTACGCTATCCCACACATTGAGCACGATGGCCATTGCCAGCCAGATCATATTCACCACCCATATCCAGATCAGCGGATCCAGCTTCCCTTTCGCCGCATTGGAGCGCAGCGAGCTTTGCAGCAGGAAGAAAATCAGATACAGCAGCATGGCGGGCAGCATACTGAGCACGCGGCCCTGACGCGGGTTGACCACGCTGAGCGGCACCACCATGAATGCCATCAGGAATACCGACGCCACCAGCGTGATGCGCCAGTGGAATTCAGCCCGACCGGCCGGCGTGTCGTTGCGCCACAGGTCGCGCATGCCCATTTGTTCCACGTTGTTTTTATCCAGCGAGACGGCCTGGTGGCCGATCACCGCCTGGTAGTTGGTGAAGTCGGTAATGCGGAAATCGCGCAGCAGGGCCGTGCCTTCGTAGCGCGTGCCTTTGTTAAGCGTCACGATCTGCGAGCCGTCGTTGCCCTGAGTGACCTGGCCTTTGTCGGCCACCACCACGGAGGGACGCGCGTTGCCGTTGGCGCGCAGCTGCGCCAGAAAGACGTGCTGAAACTCCTGGCCTTTAACGTTGCCGACGAACAGCACCGAGTTGCCGCCCTGCGCCGATTTGAACTGTCCTTCCACCAGCGCGGCCACGCCGGGGTTGGCCCTGGCGTCCGCCAGCACCTCATCCTGATGTCGCGATGACCAGGGGCTGAACCACATGACGTTAAGGGTGGCGAAGATCGCGGTCAGCAGCGCCAGCAGCATAGCGGCGCGCAGCAGCACCGTCTTGCTGAGACCGCAGGCATGCATGACGGTAATTTCACTTTCGCTATACAGACGCCCAAGCGTCATCAGTAAGCCAAGAAACAGGCTTAAAGGCAGGATCAGCTGGGCCATTTCAGCGACGCCCAGCCCCAGCAAGGAAAAAATCAAATTTGTCGGGATATCACCATCCACGGCGGCGCCGAGTATCCGCACCAGTTTCTGACAGAAAAAGATCAGTAACAGGATAAATAGGATAGCCAGTTGGCTCTTGAATGTTTCCCGTACCAGATATCGAATGATGATCACGCTTAATTACGCCTGTGAAAACTTGTCTTTTTGCAGGAAAGTCGATAGTTTCTTCGCTAACTCGCCATTTATACTCATTTATGGCAACCTGAGCGGGGTAAGCCGCATTACAGCATTCTGCGGCCCACGGTTCTATCAGAACCAGCTTAGAGTTGCCAGAGCAGTCTGGTTTAAAACTACGTCGTCAAGATTAACACAGGTTATGTTAACGCAACGGCGGGAAAAAATGACGGAGTGCCGTATTCTATCCGTTGATCCTGCCCTTGTCTTTAAGATTCAGGAGAGTACATGGAGTTCAGCGTAAAAAGCGGTAGCCCGGAAAAACAACGCAGTGCCTGCATTGTCGTCGGCGTATTCGAACCGCGCCGTTTGTCCCCTGTCGCCGAACAACTCGACAAAATCAGCGATGGCTATATCAGCGCTTTACTCCGTCGCGGCGAGCTGGAAGGCAAGGTGGGGCAATCATTGCTCCTGCATCATGTACCCAACATTCTTTCCGAGCGCATCCTGTTGATCGGCTGCGGTAAAGAGCGTGAACTGGACGAACGCCAGTACAAACAGGTAATCCAGAAAACCATTAACGCACTGAATGAAACCGGTTCGATGGAAGCGGTCTGCTTTTTGACCGAACTGCACGTTAAAGGGCGCAACACCTACTGGAAAGTACGCCAGGCGGTCGAAACCGCCAAAGAAACGCTCTATATCTTCGATCAACTCAAAAGCAACAAAGTCGAGCTGCGCCGTCCGCTGCGCAAGATGGTGTTCAACGTGCCGACGCGGCGCGAGCTCACCTGCGGCGAACGGGCGATTCAGCACGGGCTGGCCATCGCCGCCGGCATCAAGGCCGCCAAAGATCTCGGCAATATGCCGCCCAACATCTGCAATGCCGCCTACCTGGCCTCGCAGGCGCGCCAGTTGGCCGATACCTACAGTCAAAACATCGTTACCCGCGTCATCGGCGAACAGCAGATGAAAGAGCTGGGCATGAACGCCTATCTGGCGGTCGGTCAGGGTTCGCAGAACGAATCGCTGATGTCGGTGATTGAATATAAAGGCGATCCTTCGCCCGACGCTAAGCCAATCGTGCTGGTGGGCAAGGGGCTGACGTTCGACTCGGGCGGCATTTCGATTAAACCGGCCGACAGCATGGACGAGATGAAGTACGATATGTGCGGCGCCGCCACCGTGTACGGCGTGATGCGCATGGTGGCGGAATTGGCGCTGCCGCTGAACGTCATCGGCGTGCTGGCCGGCTGTGAAAACATGGTCGACGGTCGCGCTTACCGGCCGGGCGATATCCTCACCACCATGTCGGGCCAGACGGTGGAAGTGCTCAATACCGATGCCGAAGGCCGTCTGGTGCTGTGCGATGCGCTGACCTACGTCGAGCGCTTTGAGCCGGAGCTGGTAATCGATATCGCCACGTTGACCGGCGCCTGCGTGATCGCGCTGGGCCACCATATTACCGGCCTGATGTCGAACCACAATCCGCTGGCGCACGAGCTGCTGGCCGCGTCGGAACAGGCGGGCGACCGCGCCTGGCGTTTGCCGCTGAGCGATGAATATCAGGAACAGCTGGAGTCCAATTTCGCCGATATGGCCAACATCGGCGGGCGTCCGGGCGGCGCAATCACCGCCGGCTGCTTCCTGTCGCGCTTTACCCGCCGCTACAGCTGGGCGCATCTGGATATCGCCGGCACCGCCTGGCGCTCCGGCAAGGCCAAAGGCGCGACCGGCCGGCCGGTCGCGATGCTGTCCCAGTTCCTGCTCAATCGCGCAGGGTTCAGCGGCGACGAGTAACCACGCCAGCCGCGGGAACGGCGTTTCATCTCCCGCGGCTTATGCCGCCTGTCGGGCCGGAAATTCCGGCCCTTATTAATCATGTTGGACAATGAAAAACGCAACGTTCTATCTGCTTGAGCACAATACGCCCGAAGGCGAACTGAGCGCCTGTGAAGCGCTGTCCTGCGATCTTGCCGCCGGCGCATGGCGGGCGGGCAAGCGGGTGCTGATAGCCTGCGAGGATGAACAGCAGGCGTTCAGGCTGGATGACGCACTCTGGCAGCGCCCGCCCGACGCCTTCGTGCCGCACAATCTGGCCGGCGAGGGGCCGCGCCAGGGGGCGCCGGTAGAGCTGGCCTGGCCCGGGCGGCGCGGCAGCGCCACGCGCGACGTGCTGATTAGCCTGTTGCCCGCCTTTGCAGATTTTGCCACCGCTTTCCATGAAGTGATAGACTTTGTCCCCTGTGAAGATTCCCTGAAACAGTTGGCGCGCGACCGCTATAAAGCCTATCGCAGCGTCGGCTTCCAATTGACCACGGCTACGCCGCCAACGCATTAATTTTGAGCATAATGGAAACGAAATATAATCCGCACGATATCGAGCAGCCGCTCTACGAGCACTGGGAAAAACAAGGCTATTTCAGGCCGAATGGCGATACCAGCAAGGAAAGCTTCAGCATCATGATCCCGCCGCCGAACGTGACCGGCAGCCTGCACATGGGCCATGCGTTCCAGCAGACCATCATGGATACGATGATCCGCTATCAGCGCATGCAGGGGAAAAATACGCTGTGGCAGGCCGGGTGCGACCATGCCGGTATCGCCACGCAGATGGTGGTGGAGCGCAAGATCGCGGCGGAAGAAGGTAAAACCCGTCACGACTACGGCCGCGACGCCTTCATCGAGAAAATCTGGCAGTGGAAGGCCGAATCCGGCGGCACCATTACCCGGCAGATGCGTCGTCTGGGCAATTCGGTGGACTGGGAGCGCGAACGCTTTACCATGGATGAAGGCCTGTCCAACGCGGTAAAAGAGGTTTTTGTTCAGCTGTATAACGAAGATCTGATCTATCGCGGCAAACGTCTGGTCAACTGGGATCCGAAGCTGCGCACGGCGATTTCCGATCTGGAAGTGGAAAACCGAGAGTCGAAAGGCTCCATGTGGCACCTGCGCTATCCGCTGGCCGACGGTATGAAAACCGCCGACGGCAAAGATTATCTGGTGGTCGCCACCACCCGGCCGGAAACCGTGCTGGGCGATACCGGCGTAGCGGTTAACCCGGAAGACCCGCGCTATAAAGATCTGATCGGCAAGTTCGTGCTGCTGCCGCTGGTCAATCGCCGCATTCCGGTGGTCGCCGACGAGCACGCCGATATGGAAAAAGGCACCGGCTGCGTGAAGATCACCCCGGCGCACGATTTCAACGACTACGAGGTCGGAAAGCGTCATCAGTTGCCGATGATCAACATTCTGACCTTTGACGGCGATATCCGCCAGGCCGCCGAGGTATTTGATACCAACGGCGAAACCAGCACCGCCTACAGCAGCGAGATTCCCGAACAGTTCCGCGGTCTGGAACGCTTCGCCGCGCGTAAGGCGGTGGTCGCCGCCTTTGACGAGCAGGGGCTGCTGGAAGAAATTAAAGCGCATGATCTGACCGTGCCCTACGGCGATCGCGGCGGCGTGGTCATCGAACCGATGCTGACCGATCAATGGTACGTACGCACCGCGCCGCTGGCGAAAGTGGCGATAGAAGCGGTGGAAGACGGCCAGATTCAGTTCGTGCCGAAGCAGTATGAAAACATGTACTTCAGCTGGATGCGCGACATTCAGGACTGGTGCATCTCCCGTCAGCTGTGGTGGGGCCACCGTATTCCCGCGTGGTACGACGCCGCGGGCAAAGTGTACGTCGGGCGCGATGAGGCGGAAGTGCGCCGCAAACATCAACTGGCCGATGACGTGGTCCTGACCCAGGATGAGGACGTGCTGGACACCTGGTTCTCTTCCGGGCTGTGGACCTTCTCAACCCTCGGCTGGCCGGAACAAACGCCGGAGCTGAAAGCCTTCCACCCCAGCAGCGTGATGGTCAGCGGCTTCGACATCATCTTCTTCTGGATTGCCCGCATGATCATGCTGACCATGCACTTCATCAAAGATGAAAACGGCAAACCGCAGGTGCCGTTCCACACGGTTTACATGACCGGTCTGATCCGCGACGAGGAAGGGCAGAAAATGTCCAAATCGAAAGGCAACGTGATCGATCCGCTGGATATGGTGGACGGTATCTCCCTGCCCGACCTGCTGGAAAAACGCACCGGCAACATGATGCAGCCGCAGCTGGCGGATAAAATCCGTAAGCGCACGGAAAAACAGTTCCCGAACGGCATTGAGCCGCACGGCACTGATGCGCTGCGTTTCACCCTGGCCGCGCTGGCCTCCACCGGGCGCGACATCAACTGGGATATGAAACGTCTGGAAGGCTACCGCAACTTCTGCAACAAGCTGTGGAACGCCAGCCGATTCGTGCTGATGAACACCGAGGGGCAGGACTGCGGATTTAACGGCGGCGAGCAGGAGCTATCGCTGGCCGATCGCTGGATTCTGGCCGAGTTCAACCGCACGGTGAAAGCTTATCGCGAGGCGCTGGACGGCTATCGTTTCGACATCGCCGCCAATATTCTGTACGAGTTCACCTGGAATCAGTTCTGCGACTGGTATCTGGAGCTGGCCAAACCGGTGATGAACGGCGGGACGGAAGCGGAACTGCGCGGCACCCGCCATACGCTGGTGCGGGTGCTGGAAGCTCTGCTGCGTCTGGCGCACCCGATCATTCCGTTTATTACGGAAACCATCTGGCAGCGCGTCAAAGTGCTGGCCGGCATCGACGCCGACACCATCATGCTGCAGCCGTTCCCCGCTTACGACGCCGCGCATGTGGATGACAGCGCGCTGGCAGACGTAGAGTGGATTAAGCAGGCGGTCATCGCGGTGCGCAACATCCGCGCCGAAATGAACATTGCGCCGGGCAAACCGCTGGACGTGCTGCTGCGCGGCGCCGGCGCCGATGCGCAGCGCCGGGTGGAAGAGAACCGCGGCTTTATCCAGACGCTGGCGCGTCTGAGCGATATCACGCTGCTGGCCGAAGGCGATAAAGGCCCGGTTTCGGTGACCCGCCTGCTGGACGGCGCCGAACTGCTGATCCCGATGGCCGGCCTGATCGATAAGGCGGCCGAACTGGAACGGCTGGCGAAAGAGGTGGCGAAGATCGAAACGGAAATCGGCCGTATCGAAAGCAAGCTGGCCAACGAAGGTTTCGTGGCGCGCGCGCCGGAAGCGGTGGTGGCGAAAGAGAGAGAGAAACTGGACGGCTACGCCGTGGCGAAAGCTCGTCTGCTGGAACAGCAGGCCACGATTGCCGCGCTGTAACGTCGCGCTTTAGTTTCAGCCGATAAAAAAAGCCCTGCCGACAGTGAACGGCAGGGCGTTTTTATTTGCCGACCGGGTATGACGTTTGCAGACCCGCTATGACCATCCGCCTGCGCGCAATCACTGGCGGCGCGATCGTATAAACCGGGTCAACGCGACGCCGCGGCGCTTTGCTGTTCCGCTATCGCCGCGCGGATCGTTTCCAGCCGCGCCTTCATATCCGGGTGCGTGCTCATCCATTCGGGAAGCTCCGGCAGGTCGGCCGCTTTATCGTGCGAACCATCATCCTGCAGCGCGCGATAAATTTGTTCCATTTCCGCCAGCGAGCGTCCCTGACGGCGCATTTCCGCAATCGCCCAGGCGTCCGCTTCGCGTTCCATCGCGCGTGAAAACTGCATTTCATGCAAAAACGAAGCCGACTGCAGCAGGGTATCGCCGATACCGCTAACGTCGCCGGTCATCCACATCATCGTCAGCGCCACCAGCGACGAACGCACGACCATGCGCATCGGATGACGACTGGCGTGGTGCCCCATCTCATGCAGCATCACCGCGGCCAGGCCATCATCATTCTTCGACAGTTTCACCAGATCGTCGCTGACGATCAATGAACCGTCCGCCAGCATAAAGGCGTTGGGCCCGATTGGCGCCGCCATTATGTACAGCGTCAACGGCGTGCGATCCTGGCGCATCTGCGGCGGCATAACCTGCCGGAACAGCGCCTGAACCTCTTTCTGCCGCTGCCCGGACAATTTCGACGCACTGAAGCCGCTTTGCCGCAGGAAAGTATGCGTGTGCTCACCCAACCGCTGCTCCGCGACGGTCGGGATACGCAACGCAATCTCGCTGCTCGCCCAGGGCAATACCACATAGATATACGACAGGATGACCAGCACGGTTATCAACAGCGTCAGCAGCACGCCGCGCTTATGGCGCTCCAGACGATGCACCAACCCCGGCGCGCGATGCTGATACAACCATTGGCGGAACAGCGCGTCTTCGAGCGGAACGAAACGGCCGCCGTCGGGGAAAGTCAGCGTCAGGGGAATAGAGCCAAGCGCGTCGGAAACGACAACCTGCGGCAAAGAAAACAGTCGGTTTCCACCGACCGTTTGCAGCGTTATCCCCTCACCGTGGTCATTCAGCAGTATGCGGGCCGCCTCGCGGGCGGCCTGACCGGGGAGTTGATAGTGCCCCTCGAGGATCACAGACGCGGGCTCAGAAGCCGGTGCCCAAATCGAAGGCCTGCACCACTTCCTCCGCCAGCGCGCTCTTCGCCGTATCGGTGTGCGCCTGCACGCCGATCAGAGAAAGATCGCCTTCGACCTCCGTAGCGTTCGCCAGGTAGCGCGCATGGCGCACTTCCGCCACCGGTGCGGCGAAGCCCATTGAGAATATGGTGATCAGGCTGTTGGTGATCAGCAGGCCCATATAGGGCAGTGTCTGCATTGAGGAATGCAGCTTAATACCGCCCTTCAGCTGCGTCTGATTAAACAGATAGTTGCGCAGAGCCACCACCTGGTAGCTGCTGGCGAACAGCGTACCGATCAGCAGAACCACCACCATCAGGAACAGGTTCATTACGTTGCTCAACAGCAGCGACTGCACCATCGCATCGGAAGAGTCGCCCATCATTCCCGCCATGACGATGCCGGAAATGAACGAACCAATCAAAAACATGGCGCCGATCAAGAACGGTAAGAAAATTAAAATGCTAATCAGCGCGATTTTAATAAAGGCTGATTTTTTCAACTCCGCGTTAAACGGCATATTGCCGAATAGCATATTGTTGATATACAGATCGTTTTGCAGCGCCTGGATGATGCCGTTCACGGCGGCAAAACCCGGGATCAGCAGGAGAACGGTAATCACACTCATCGTGATAATGCCGCTGCTCGTGCCGGTCAGTTTGCCGGCAAAAACCAGAACCAGCGCGGCGATATACAGGCCGATAATCAGCAGCAGCGGGCAGAACAGCAGCGCCCAGTAGGCCCGACCGGTACGGCAATGATAATTAAAGCGCACGCCGCGGTAGCTGGACATAATCGCGTTATAGCGCCAGTTGCGGATGATAATCCACGGGATCAGCGCCATAAATGCCAGCATCAGCACCAGCCCCAGCATCGGCGATATCGCCAGCAGGATATAGAAGACAATCACGCCGGCAACTACCAGCAGGCGCCCTTTCAGGATCTGCAGCGGTTCGGCGTGGTAATCAAAACGATCGCCATTCAGTTCGGTATTACCATAGAAATAACGACGACGACGCACCGTGGCCCACGCCGAATAAATCCCCAGCGTAATCGCGCTCAGCAGCGTATTGACTAACCAGATAGTGAAGTATTCCCCGCCTTTGCCATGAAATTGAAGACGATGGCGTACGTTCTGTTGAGAAGTATTGTTTGACATGACTCTTTCATCCCGAAAGGAACCATAGAATGCCCGATTCCAGCCGCCAATTAAGCGACCTGATGGGCGTATAATGTAAAAAGCGCTTTATTTAAACATGATGTTTAAACAACAACAAATAATGTTTAACGCACGGCGGAATATATCCGATAGATCCTAACGGCCCCGCCTCTTTCATCCCGTAAGGCGTGAAAAATTAGTCGGGAACGCATCGCACCGACAGCGGCCGGCCTGCGCAGAAAAACGGAAAGTCGCCCATTAATGCCGATAATGTTACACAGCCAAGCGATGCGGCCAACCGATCCGCAGGAAGCGGATTTGCACGCCGCTGGCGGCAGCGCCGCGGAGGCGCGCTCAGGAAAAGCGCCGCATAGTTGAACGCCGCCAGCGCACCGGCAGCCTGAAGTATGACGAGTATAAACGTTATCCCTCGACAGCAGAACAATGCGTTATTAACAACAGAATAAGCCGTATTTTCGTATTTATTACTAAATTAAGCCAAAAAATGAAAATTAATATTCACAGTCAGGTAAAACAAATGGATGCCTGATAACCGCTTATTTAACATGGCTATTTAATCCGGCGAGTAAAATCCGGCGGTCGCGCATTTATATCCGAAATAATTTGGGCTGAGGGACGACGGTATTGCAAAAACCAATCTCGGGGGAGAGATTTGAACGCCGGCGCCACGGGGCCGAGACCCCAGAAAACAAAGCCGGCGCGTCAAGCGCCTGAAGGGGGATCGGGTTATCACGGTCCGGCGATAATGGCCGCCGGACAACAATCCGTGTGTATCGTGCGGCCGGGACCGGCCGCCAGGCCGCCAGAACGATGGAAAAACCGGGACGATATTGCCTCGACAGCAATTCAGTGGTATTACAGACGGCCTGACCTGCAGAATAAATATGATGACTATACGAGTAAGCGACATGACTACCACCGCCCCCGCCAGTGTAACAATTCGCCCGATTGCCGGACAGGATAATGCGGCGATTGCCGGCGTGATCCGGCGGGTCTCCGGGGAATTCGGCCTGAGCGCGGATAAAGGCTACACCGTTTCCGATCCTAATCTGGACCGGCTCTTTCAGCTATACAGTCAGCCGAACAGCGCGTACTGGGTGATTGAATATGATGGCGAGATCGCCGGCGGCGGCGGCATTGCCCCGTTGCAGGATGGCGAGAGCGATGTGTGCGAACTGCAAAAGATGTATTTCCTGCCAGTGCTGCGCGGCAAAGGTCTGGCTCATCAGCTGGCGCTGAGGGCGTTCGATTTCGCCCGCCAGCGCGGCTTCCGCCGCTGTTACCTGGAAACAACCGGTCACCTGACCAGCGCCATCGCGCTATACCACAAACTGGGGTTCGAACCGATTCCCCATGCGATGGGCAACACCGGACATTCCGACTGTGAAGTCACCATGCTGAAAATGCTGTAATCCGGCGTCGGGCCGACGCGCGATAACGCGCCCGTCGGCCCGCAGCGTTATTCATTAATGGCGTTTACCGTCGTCGTCCTCGTCGTAAAGCTCATCGTCGCCCTCTTCTTCCTCTTCCTCGCCGTCGGGATCTTCGAAGTAGGTGCCCCAGCCGTCATAGTTCACGCCGTGACGTTCGGCCAGCGTCAGCAATTGCTCCACCTGGGCGTCAATCAGTTCAGCGTTGAGCGAGACTTCGCTGATCGCATCGCAACACATCAGCAGCACGCCGTCCTCAACCTCCAGCTCTTCGGCATCGGTCACTTCATAACCCAGCCGGAATGCCTCAACCGCCGCCTTTTCCAGCTGATCGAATTTTTCCGCCGAAAAGTGATGCTCAATGGTATACAGCGCATCGGGATCGCTGCCATCCTCCAGCAATTCCTCGATGATCAGGCGAGTTTCTTCTCGTTGTTCTTCCAGCAATGCTTTGTTTGCCATGCCTCTGTCCTCGTCATTCGGCGTGATTTCGCTCATTGTCCCACAGCGCCGGGGCGTGCTCCACCACAAAGTTTTATTTCCGCACTTGAAATTGAATAATTACACATATAAAGTGAATTTTAATTCAACCATGGCGTTGAGCCACATGGAGACAGGCATAATGAACCCGTTCTATAAAAAACACTTTTTAAGATTAATGGATTTTACCCCCGCAGAGATCGCCGAACTGCTCGCCCTTTCCGCAAGATTAAAAGCCGATAAAAAAAACGGTGTGGAAAACCGCCGCCTGCAGGGCAAAAACATCGCACTCATCTTCGAAAAAGATTCGACCCGCACTCGTTGCTCTTTCGAAGTTGCTGCCTACGATCAGGGCGCTCAGGTCACCTATCTTGCTCCGAGCGGCAGCCAGATCGGCCACAAAGAATCGATCAAAGATACCGCCCGCGTGCTGGGCCGCATGTATGACGCCATCCAGTATCGCGGCTACGGCCAGCAGATTGTCGAAACGCTGGCGCAGTATTCCGGCGTGCCGGTCTGGAACGGCCTGACCGACGAATTCCACCCCACCCAGTTGCTCGCCGATCTGCTGACAATGCAGGAGCACTTGCCGGGCAAACCGCTGGCCGGCATGAAACTGGCCTATGCCGGCGATGCGCGCAACAACATGGGCAACACCATGCTGGAAGCCGCCGCGCTGACCGGTCTGGATCTGCGCCTGGTGGCGCCGCGGGCCTGCTGGCCGGATGCCGGACTGGTTGCCGAATGTCAGGCCGCCGCCGCCAAAACCGGCGGGCGCATCACGCTGACCGATGATATCGCCAGCGGCGTGCAGGGCGTGGATTTCATCTATACCGACGTGTGGGTTTCCATGGGCGAAGCAAAGGAAGTCTGGCAGGAACGGATTACGCTGCTGAAACCTTATCAGGTCAATCAGGCGATGATTGCGGCCACCGGCAACCCGCAGGTGAAATTCCTGCACTGCCTGCCCGCCTTCCATGACGACCAGACCAAACTAGGCAAACAGATGGCCGAACAGTTCGGTTTGCACGGCGGAATGGAGGTGACCGACGAGGTGTTCGAATCCACGCACAGCATCGTCTTCGATCAGGCGGAAAACCGCATGCACACGATTAAAGCCGTGATGGTCGCCACTCTGGGCAGCTAAGCTGCCGACCCGGCGGCGGCCCGCGTGTCGGCGCCGTTCCGCCGGGCGCGAAGTTAACTGACCAGCGCAGCGTCGATTTTCACCACCGCCTTATGCACGACGGCCGGTTGCCCGACGGTGCACAGCGGTTTATGCACTTCGCCGGGAAAAAACACGACAAAATCCCCCGTCTGCAGAATCACCTGCTTTTCCTGTTCGCCGGCCGCCAGAAATGCAATATCCTTATCCGCCAGCCAGTTGGTTTCGACCTGCCCGGCCGGTTGCGTACTGAAGGTCATGCCCTCGCAGCCGGACAGAATGATCTGGATATCGAGATATCTGGCGTGATACTCCGCCCGACGCTGCGCGATCGCTTCCGTACTGTCATGGGAAACCAGCACAAACGCGCTATCGCCGTCGATATCGTAGCGGCCCGCGGGCGTCTCGGCGGAAATATGCTGTTTAACGTATTCGATAGCCTCACGCAGCCTGCGCGGCAAATAAGGTATTAACCCGGTATGATGAACATTGCCCGCGATCATAATCTCTCCCCAAAATGGAACCCCGTTTTATTATCGTTATACGCGGCAAGCGCGCGCGTCGCCAGCGCGACGGACGCAAAGGGTGACGCCGATCGACTCGCATCGCTCGCCCTTTCGCACAGCCTCCGGGCGGTCGCCCGCGCGGGGCAATCGATTGCCCCGCGCGAAAACCGGCGCTGAACGCTTGAAATGATGTGCGTCGCGCGTATAATCGCCGACAATTTGCCGGGAGGATGCATGAACCACTGCATAAACAACAGCGCTGCTCTGGCGGGTCATCCGCACCAGCTGCCGTCGGGCAGCCAGCCGGCGTTTTTTTCCTCCCGCCATCCCGTTGTTATAAAAAAAGCCCCTCATTGAGGGGCTTTTTTTTGCCGGTCGGCGACCGGAAATCGCATCAGCCGCCCATGTTTGCGGGCCTAACCTGTGGGGGAATAGCAAGATGGTCAATCCGCTTTATCAAAAACACATTATTTCAATTAGCGACCTCAGCCGGGAAGAACTGGAGCTGGCGCTGAACACCGCGGCCAGCCTGAAAGCCAGACCCCAACCGGAGCTGTTGAAACATAAGGTCATCGCCAGTTGCTTCTTCGAAGCCTCGACCCGCACCCGGCTATCGTTCGAAACCGCCATGCACCGGCTCGGCGCATCGGTGGTCGGCTTCGCCGACAGCAACAATACCTCCCTCGGCAAAAAGGGCGAGACGCTGGCCGACACCATCTCGGTCATCAGCACCTATGTGGACGCCATCGTGATGCGCCATCCGCAGGAAGGGGCCGCGCGCCTGGCTAGCACCTTTTCCGGCGGCGTGCCGGTGTTGAACGCCGGCGACGGCGCCAATCAACACCCGACGCAGACTCTGCTCGACCTGTTCACCATTCAGGAAACCCAGGGGCGGCTGAACAATATCAATATCGCGATGGTCGGCGACCTGAAATATGGCCGTACCGTGCACTCACTGACCCAGGCGCTGGCTAAGTTCGAGGGCAATCGCTTCTACTTTATCGCTCCGGATGCGCTGGCCATGCCGGACTATATTCTGCAAATGCTGGATGAGAAAAATATTTCCTACAGCCTGCACAACAGTATTGAGGAAGTGGTGCCGGAACTGGATATTCTTTATATGACCCGGGTGCAGAAGGAGCGGCTCGATCCGTCCGAATACATCAATATCAAGGCCCAGTTCATTCTGCAGGCGGCCGATCTGCACGGCGCGCGCGCCAATTTAAAGGTGTTGCACCCGCTGCCGCGCATCGATGAAATCGCCACCGAGGTGGACAGCACGCCCTACGCCTGGTATTTCCAGCAGGCGGGGAACGGCATCTTCGCCCGTCAGGCGCTGCTGGCGTTGGTCTTGAATCGCGAACTGGTTCTGTGAGAGGGGAGAAATAAATATGACACACGACAACAAACTTCAGGTTGAAGCGATTAAATGCGGCACGGTTATCGACCATATTCCGGCGCGCATCGGCTTTACGCTCCTGACCCTGTTCAAACTGACCAATACCGACCAGCGCATCACCATCGGCCTGAATCTGCCGTCCGGCCAGCTCGGACGCAAGGATCTGATCAAGATCGAGAACGTTTTTCTCAACGAAGAACAGGCCAACCAGCTGGCGCTCTATGCGCCGCAAGCGACGGTTAATCAGATCGATAATTATGATGTGGTGCGCAAGCTGACGCTCAGCCTGCCCGATCGCATCGACGGAATCCTGAACTGCCCCAACACCAACTGCATCAGCCGCAATGAACCCGTGCCGTCCAGCTTCGCGGTGAAGCAGCGCGGCGAAGAGGTGCAGTTGAAATGCAAATACTGTGAAAAAGAGTTCGAACGTCAGGCGGTACTACACCACGCCTGATGGACCGCGGTCCGCGCCTGTAAGCCGGGCGGATTTCGCCGCGGCGCCGGAGCTCTCCCGCGGCGTGAACGGCGGCGCGGCTGACAGCGGCGCGCCGCCTTTATGACAGTAATTTCATGGCATTGGGTTGTGAACTGACAATGGGTGTTCCTATAATAGCCAGCTGTCGCAGTATTGACTGCGTAAACCACGCATCAGGAGAAATCATGTCCCGCACGATTAGTACCGAACACGCACCGGCCGCTATTGGTCCTTACGTTCAGGGTGTCGATCTTGGCAGTCTGGTGATCACGTCCGGTCAGATCCCGGTCGATCCGAAAACCGGTCTGGTGGCCGATGACGTAACCGCGCAGACCCGCCAGTCGCTGAGCAATCTGCAGGCGGTGGTGGAAGCCTCCGGCCTGAAAGTGGCCGATATCGTTAAAACCACCGTGTTCGTCAAAGACCTGAACGACTTCGCCACGGTGAACGCCGCGTACGAAGCCTTCTTCAGCGAACATAACGCGCCGTTCCCGGCCCGTTCCTGCGTCGAAGTGGCTCGCCTGCCGAAAGACGTGAAAATCGAAATCGAAGCAATCGCCGTTCGCCGCTAAGCCCCACAACCGGGCAATAATTAAAAAGACGCACTATTTAGTGGCGTCTTTTTTCTACCCGTCCAGGCTCGCCTTACATCGCAATCCTCCCCAAAATAGTGCGTAAAATCTACCGACTGCACAACCCTCTCGCACCCGTAGCGCGCAATTCACGCTAAAAACAGCTTTTTAACAGGGTGGCGCATTTTATGCATCATCTCCGTATCACGACTATGCTGGATGCAGGGGATGACTATGATAAAGATGACGCTTCCGTCACCATCGTACTACGATGAAATGCTCACGGCAGAGGGTGCCCAGCGCCAACATTACGACGCATACTGGCAGTGGTTGCAACAAACCGATCAACAGGCTATCAGGCAGAAGAAAGAACAGTCGGAACTGTTATTTCACCGGGTCGGCATCACATTTAACGTTTATGGCGAGGAAGGCGGGACCGAACGCTTAATTCCGTTTGATAGCGTGCCGCGTATTATCCCGGCCAGAGAGTGGCGCCAGCTCGATCTGGGCATTCGCCAGCGGGTAAAGGCGCTCAATGCCTTTTTATACGATATCTACCATCAGCAAAATATTCTCAATGCCGGCATTATTCCGCGCGAACAGGTGCTGGCCAACGATCAGTATCAGCCCTGTATGCAGGGCGTAAACCTGCCGAACAATATCTACGCCCACATCACCGGCATCGACATGGTGCGCAACAGCGACGGCAACTACTATGTGCTGGAGGACAATCTGCGCACGCCGTCCGGCGTTTCTTACATGCTGGAGAACCGCAAAATGATGATGCGGCTCTACCCGGACCTGTTCGCCAGCCAGCCGATTGCGCCGGTCGAACGTTACCCGAGCTACCTGTTGCAGACGCTGCGCGAAAGCACGCCGGTTGACGACCCCACCGTGGTGGTCATGACGCCCGGCCGTTTCAACAGCGCCTATTTCGAACACAGCTTCCTCGCCCAACAGATGGGCGTCGAACTGGTGGAAAGCGCCGACCTGTTCGTCAAGGAAGGCGCGGTGTACATGCGCACCACCGAGGGACCGTGCCGGGTCGATGTGATTTATCGCCGCATCGACGATGATTTTCTCGATCCGCTGGCGTTTCGCTCCGATTCGATGATCGGCGTGCCCGGCTTGCTTTCGGTGTACCGCGCCGGCGGCGTGGTGCTGGCCAACGCCATCGGGACCGGCGTGGCGGACGACAAGTCGATCTATCCCTATGTGCCGGAGATGATCCGCTTTTACCTGTCCGAAGAGCCGATTCTCGGCAACATCCCCACCTGGCAATGCCGCGACGCCAAAGATCTCAGTTATGTGCTGGCCAATCTGGACAGCATGGTGGTGAAAGAGGTACACGGCGCAGGCGGCTACGGCATGCTGGTCGGGCCGCGCGCCGCGCGCCGGGAGATAGATGACTTCCGCCAGCGTCTGCTGGCCAATCCCTGTAACTATATCGCGCAGGAAACGCTGGCGCTCTCCACCTGCCCCACGTTTGTGGAGGAGGGGCTGGCGCCGCGTCACATCGACCTGCGGCCGTTCGCGCTCTGTGGCGACGAAGTTCGGCTGGTGCCGGGCGGACTAACCCGCGTGGCGCTGACCGAAGGCTCACTGGTGGTCAACTCATCACAGGGAGGCGGAACCAAAGATACCTGGGTCATGGAGGAGGATGAATCATGCTAAGCCGCACAGCCAGCGAACTCTATTGGATGGCGCGTTATCTGGAACGGGCGGAAAGCCTGGCGCGCGTCCTGGACGTCACCTATAAACTGTCCATGATGCCGCGTCACGGTCAGCAACAGCGAGATCTCGCTCTGCCGCTGAACCTGACCTTCACTCACGAGCTGTTCCAGCAACGCTATGCCCGTTTCTCAATGAACAACCTGCTGAATTTCTTCGCGCTCGACAGCCAGAATCCCAGCAGCATTTACAACTGTATCGAAATGGCGTGGAACAACGCGCATGCGGTGCGCGGCAGCCTGTCGTCGGAAGTGTGGGAATGCATCAACACCACGCGCATCGATATGCGCGCCCTGTACCATCAGGGCGTGGAGAAAACCGGCATCGACGCCTTCTTTGACTGGGTGAAGGAGCGATCGCACCTGTTTCGCGGCGCGATGTTCGGCACCCTGCTGCGTAACGACGCTCAATGTTTTATCCGTCTCGGCACCCTGATCGAGCGCGCCTACGCCACGGCGCAGCTGCTAAACATCAAAATGCAGCAGTTGAGCAGCGACGCCGACCCGGTGCGCGAATACTACCGGCTCGATACATTGCTGCGCGCAGTCAGCGCGCGAGAAGCCTACCACAGCCTCTACCGCCAGCCGATCAATCGGGAAACCGTCACCGAGCTGCTGGTGCTGCGCAACGATATTCCGCGCTCCCTCAACGCCTGCCTGGGCGATATGGTCGGCCTGCTGGAGGTCATCGGCAGCCAGCGCGCCAGGATCCCTCACCGTCTGGCGCATTTGCTGTACGTGGAACTGCGCTTCAGCACGCTGGACGACATCATGGCGGAAGGGCTGCACGCGTATTTAGACCGCTTTATCGGCAGGATCAACGAACTGGCCGACAGTATCCGCCACACTTACCTGGAGGCGCTATGAAGCTGACCATCAACCACCTGACCCACTACCGCTATGATGAAGAAGTGAAATTCAGCATCCAGTATTTGCGCTTAACGCCACAGAGCTCGGCCAGCCAGCAGATCAGCGAGTGGAAGCTGACGCTGCCGGCGTCGGCGATGGCCACCACCGACGCCTACGGCAACGTGCTGCACGTGCTGACGCTCGATCATCCGCATCATGACATTACCATTCAGGCTCAGGGTGTGGTCGACATTGCCGATAACAATCTGGAATCGAGCGACAGCGACGAACACTGTTCGCTTTCGCCGTTGGTTTTCCTGCGCAGCACGCCGTTGACCGAGGCCGATGAAAGCATTCTGGCCTTCGCGCAGCGCTATTATCAGCCGCAGGCGCCGAAGGAAAGTCTGCGGCAACTGATGGAAGAATTACGGTTAAAAATGCCGTATACTCCCGGCGCCACGCAGGTTTACCATACTGCGGCCGAGGCGTTCGGGATGCAAAAAGGCGTCTGTCAGGATCACACCCACGTGTTCCTGGCCTGCTGTCGCAGCCTGCATCTGCCGGCCCGCTATGTAAGCGGCTACGTTTACAGCCAGGATACCCAGCACGTGGCGATGCACGCCTGGGCCGAAGTCTGGCTGGAAGACCGCTGGCACAGTTTCGACATCACCAACAACACCTGCAGTCTGCATCAGCACCTGCGGCTGGCGGTGGGGATGGATTATCTGGATGCCTGCCCGGTGCGCGGAACCCGGCTCGGCGGCGGTTGTGAAGAGTTATTTTCAGAAGCTGAGGTGCGTCTGTTCGTTCAACAGCAGCAGATGCAGCAGCAATAGTGAATGTTTAGCGAGAAGGGCTTGTTATGACCTATTGTGTGGCCATGCGTTTGTCTGACGGTTTGGTATTCGCTTCAGACTCCCGTACTAACGCCGGCGTTGACCATATTGCGACGTTCAAAAAGCTTCATGTGTTTCGACATGACAGCGAGCGCGTTCTGGTGGTGCAATGCGCGGGCAATCTGGCCACCACACAGAGCATTATCAGCCTGTTGAACTCGCGCGTCGACGCGCAGGAAGGGCCGAATCTGCTGCAGGTCACCTCAATGTACGACGCGGCTATGCTGATCGGCGCCACCGTGCGCGAGGTCATTCATCGCGACAGCCAGTCGCAGCAAAGCGGCAGCACCGCCGACTTCAGCTGCAGCCTTATTCTGGGCGGCCAGATCAGCGGCGAAACGCCGCGTCTGTTCCATATCTACCCGGAAGGCAACTTTATCGAAGCGACCCACGACACGCCCTACTTTCAGATCGGCGAAAGCAAATACGGCAAACCTATTATCGATCGGGTGCTGACAGAGGATACGCCGCTGGAGCAGGCGATGTGCTGCGCGCTGATTTCCATCGACTCCACCCTGCGCAGCAATCTGTCGGTGGGGCTGCCGCTGGATGTGATGATTTACCGGGCGGACAGCTTCGACATCAGCGAACAGCAGAGAATCACCGAAAACGATCCCTATTTCATCACCATCCGCAAGGCCTGGGCGGAAGGTCTGCTGCACACCTTCCGTCAACTGCCGCCTTTTCCGGCGCGCGGTTAAACGCACGCCTTTCGTCAGCGGCCGGCCGTCACCTCCTGCAGCCAGCCGCAGCGCATTTCCGGCACCGCCAACAGCAGCTCGCGGGTATAGTCATCCAGCGGCGGCGCCAGCGTTTGCGCCACCGGCCCCTGGCGAATAATCCGCCCCTGACGCAGCACCGCCACGTTGTCCGCCACCTCGCGCACCACGTGCAAATCGTGCGTGATAAACAGGTAAGACACGCCGGTTTCCTGCTGGATGCGGCGCAGCAGCGCCAGCACCTCGCGCGCCACCAGCGGATCCAGCGCGGAGGTGGGCTCATCGCACACGATCAGCTGCGGCTGCGCCGCCAGCGCGCGGGCAATGCACACTCGCTGCTTCTGCCCGCCCGACAGCGAGGTCGGGTAGCGTTGCGCCACCGCCTCATCCAACCCCACCATACGCAACAGCTCGCCAGTGCGGGCGTGGCGCTGCGCCGGCGTCAGATCGGTCAGGCACACCATCGCGCGGGCAATCTGGGTACCGACCGGCAAACGCGGATTCAGCGCGCTGTCCGGGTGCTGATGGATCATCTGCACCGCCTGCAGTTGCCGCCGGTTGCGCTGCGCCAGCCGCGCCGGCAACAGTTGCCCCTGCAGCCGAACCTCACCGCCGGCCGGCGCCAGCAGGCCGCACAGCACGCGGCCCAACGTCGACTTGCCGGAACCGGACTCGCCGATCACCGCCAGCGTGCGGCCGCGCGTCAGGCGCAGCGAAACATCCTGCAGCACCGGCTGCCGGTAGCGCGCATCAAGCCCGCTGACGTCCAGCAGCACCTCGTCCTGAGGCGGGCGCGGCGTCATCGGCTCGCCGCGAGCGGCGATCAGCTGACGCGTATACGCCTGCGCCGGCTGGCTCAGGATCTGCGCCGCCGGCCCGCTCTCCACCTGACGGCCATGGCGCAGCACCATAATGCGCTGGCTAAGCTGCGCCACCACGGCCAGATCGTGGCTGATATACAGCGCCGCGACGCCGCTCAGGCGAATGATGTCGTCAATCGCCTTTAGTACTTCCAGCTGGGTGGTCACATCCAGCGCGGTGGTGGGCTCGTCGAAAATAATCAGCTGCGGCCCGGCGCACATCGCCATCGCGATCATCGCGCGCTGTAGCTGGCCGCCGGAAACCTGATGCGGGTAGCGCTGAAAAAAGTCGGTCGGGTCTGGCAGCGACAGTTGGCCGAACAGCGTCAGCGCCCGTTCGGTCGCCTGCTGACGCGACATCACCCGGTGAGCGATCGCCGTTTCTATCACCTGTTCGCCAATCCGCCGCGCCGGGTTAAACGCCACGCTGGCCGACTGCGCCACATACGCGATCTGCTGGCCGCGCACCTTACGCAGCTGGCGCTCGCTGAACCGGCTCAGATCGCGTTGCTGAAACCAAACGTTCCCCCCGGCGATGCGCATGCCGTGCCGGCAGTGGCCGAGGATCGCCTGGCCGATGGTCGACTTGCCGGCGCCGGACTCGCCGATCAGCCCCAGCACCTCGCCCTTGTTCAGGCTAAAGGAAATATCCTCCACCAGGGTGCGCTCGCCCGCCGTCACCTGCAGTCGTTCAACCCGCAGCAGCTCAGTCATGTTTCCCTCCGCGCCAGTCCCGGCTGTCCCGGCTCAGCAGCCAGTCCGCCACTACGTTGAGCGCCACCGCCAGCACGGCGATGACCGCGCCCGGCACCAGCGCCGCCCAGACGCCGAACAGAATGCCGTCTTTGTTGTCGCGCGCCAGCCCGCCCCAGTCCGCCATCGGCGGCTGGATGCCCATGCCGAGAAACGACAGCGCCGACAGGAACAGCAGGATGAAGATAAAGCGCAGGGCGAACTCCGCCGCCAGCGTGGTAAAAGCGTTGGGCAGAATCTCGCGCCACAGGATCCAGCGCATCGGTTCGCCGCGCATGCGCGCCGCCTCAATAAACTCCTGCGTGGCGAGGTCCACCGCCAGCGAGCGCGCCACGCGCAGCACGCGGGTCGCCTCCAGCACGCCAATCACCAGAATGATGATCAGGGTGCTTTTCGGCAACATCGCCAGCACCACCAGCGCCAGGATCAGCGTAGGGATCGCCATCAGCACATCGTTGACGCGGGAAATCAGCTGATCGACCCAGCCGCCGCAGACCCCGGCCCAGAACCCCAGCAGGGTGCCGAGCAGAAACGCCAGCGCGGTGGCCAGCGCGGTCACCGCCAGCGAGGTTCGGGTGCCCCAGATCAGGCGGGAGAACAGATCGCGCCCCAGGTTGTCGGTGCCCAGCAGGGTTTCGCGCGTCGGGCCCATCCAGGCGCCGCCCACCACTTCATCGACCGGGTACGGCGCGATCCAGGGTGCCAGCAGCGCGACAAGCACGAAGACGGTCAACCCGAGCAGACCGAGCGCGACGGAAATTTTCACAGAAGACATAAGGCCTTATCCATTGCTTGCTTTGCCGTTATTCATAAGCGGGAATTACTGTCGGGGATGGCGTAAACGCGGGTTCGCCAGCAGCGCCACCACGTCCGCCAGCAGGTTCAGCAAGATATAGATCGTCGCCAGCACCAGCGCGCAGCCCTGAATCACCGGCATATCGCGCTTACTGATGCTGTCCACCATGTACTGCCCCAGCCCCGGATAGACGAAGACGTTTTCCACGATCACCACGCCGACCATCAGCCAGGCCAGGTTGAGCACGATCACGTTGATAATCGGCCCCCAGGCGTTGGGCAATACGTGGCGCAGCAGGATGCTGGCCGGCGACAGCCCTTTCAGCAACGCGGTATCGACATAAGCCGCATTTTGCGCATTGATCAGAGCGGCGCGCGTCATATTGCTCATATGCCCCAGCACCGCCAGAACCAGCGTGATGCAGGGCAGGGCCAGCGCCGTCAACCGCGCGGAGAGCGGCATGCCCTCGCCGACGCTGCTGTTGCTGGGCAGCCAGAACAGCGAGATGGAGAACACCAGAATCAGCAGATAACCGGAAAAAAACTCCGGCAGCGCCACCGCCGTGCGGGTGAACATATTCAGCCCCCGGTCCAGCCAGCTGCCCTGATAGCGCACCGACAGGAAGCCGATCAGCAGCGCCAGCGGCACGGCGATTAGCGCGGCGCAGGCGGCCAGGAACAGAGTATTCTCCAGCCGCCAGACCAGCACCGGCGCGATAGCCTGCCGGCTGGTAAAGCTATGGCCGAAATCGCCGTGCGCAATGCCGCCCAGCCAGCCCAGGTAACGGGTCAGCGCCGGCTGATCCAGCCCCAGTTGCTGATTCAGCGCGCTGACCGCCTGCGGCGTAGCCGCCTGACCCAGGATGGCGCTGGCCGCGCTGCCCGGCAGCAATTGAATACCGGCGAAGATCAGCGCCGACACCACCGCCACCATCAACACGCCGGCCAGCAGGCGCCGGCCGATCATCGCCAGCAGCGGGTAACGCACGCCGAAGCGATCCGTCAATGTCACGCGCTTACTCCTTATCGCCTCAGGCCAGCCAGGCTTTTTCCGCCGCGCGGTTGCCGCTCAACGGGAAGCCGGGAACCGCCGTCAGCCCTTTAACTTTGTTACTGCAGGCGTCGATGGCATCCGCATACAGCGGGATAATTTCGCTGCCTTTCTCCACCAGCATCAGCTGGATGTCATGGTAGATCTGGCGGCGTTTCGCTTCGTCCACCTCGCCGCGCGCCGCCTGCACCAGTTGGTCGAACGCAGGCTCTTTCCACCCGGATTCGTTCCACGGCGCCTGGCTGGTGAAGACCAGCGACAGCATGGCGTCCGCCGTCGGGCGCATCGACCAGTTGGAAGAAACAAAGGGTTTCTTCATCCAGACGTTATCCCAGAAGGCGTCGTCCGGCACGCGTTCCACGCTCAGCGGAATGCCGGCGCGCCGGGCGGAAGCCTGATAGAGCTGGCCGGCGTCCACCGCGCCGGGGAAACCGGCATCGGCCACCGACAGCACCAGCGGACCGTTAAAGCCGGCCTTCTGCCAGTGCCATTTGGCTTTCTCCGCGTCATAAGGGCGCTGCGGAATATCGCCGGCGAAGTAGCGACTGGACGGAAAAATCGGGTTGTCGTTGGCGACGCTGGCATAGCCGCCCAGCACCGTATCGACCATCTGTTTGCGATCGATGGCGTATTTCAGCGCCAGCCGGCCATCCAGCGAGTCGAACGGCGCAACGTTGCCCAGACCGGGGAAAGTGAAAATAAAGGCGTCCTGCGCGCGCAGCAGCTGCAGGGTCGGCATCGACTGGATGCGGCTGACGATGCGCGGATTCACCCGGTTGATCAGGTGGGCCGAACCGCTGACCAGCGCCGCCACGCGGGCGGTGGAGTCGTTCATCGCCAGCGTTTCCACCGAATCCACGTGCCCGCGCGCGCTGTTCCAGTGATTCGGGTTGCGTTTCACCAGCGTGCGCACGCCGGGCTGAAAACTTTCCAGAATAAACGCGCCGGTGCCGATGCCCTTATCGAAGTTCTCGTTTTCCGGCGTAATCGCGAAGTGCACATCGCTCAGCAGCGCAATGAATTCCACGTTCGGCTCATTCAGTTCAATCGTCACCTCATGGCTGCCGCTGGCCGTCATCGCGCTTACCGGCTCCAGATAGCCTTTCACGGAGGAGCTGGACTGCTCGCCGCGATGGTGGTTGAGCGAATAAATCACGTCTTTGGCGCCCAGCGCGCGGCCATCATGGAACTGCACCCCTTTGCGCAGGGTGATGACCCAACGGCGGCCGCCGTTTTCGCTGGCCCAGGACTCCGCCAGAGACGGGATCAGCTCGCCTTTTTCATCCAGCTCCACCAGGTTGTTGAACAACTGGGAACCGACAAAATACATATAGGTTTCAAACCAGAAAGCCGGATCGAGCCGATCGGTGCTGGAGGCGTTATCGACGCCGACCACCAGATGGCCGCCCTTCTTCGGCTGCTCGCCGGCGCTGACGCCCAGCGGCCAACCGGCGGTGGCCATCGCGACGGAGACCGCGCAGGCGCTTTTAATAAAATGACGACGATTCATGATTATCTACTTTCCTGTATAAGGCTGACATTCGGGAAACGATCTCTTGCATTCTGCCTGTCCTGAGCCCGGGTGCGGGCGGATGCCCCGCAACGCAGCGGCGGCTACGCGTCGCGCGCGCTAAAGGCCCGCGCCAGACGAGCGATATGTTCCGGCCCGATGCCGCAGCAGCCGCCAATCAGCGTCGCGCCCTGCGCCGCCCACTGGTTCGCCCACTGCAGATAACCTTCCGGGTGCGTATCGGCGCGCAGCTGGCTCAGTCCATCATTGGCGCCGCGCTGATTGTCTTGCGGTTCGAACGCGTTGGCATAGACCCCAATCGCGATGGCGGCGCCCTGCCGACTCAGCACATCGCGCGCTTTCGCTACGGCGGCGGACATCACCTCCGGCCGGCTGCAGTTAAACAACAGGCCGGCCGCGCCCAGGCGGATGGCCGCTCGCGCCGCGTCGCTCACCGACTCGCCGCCGCGCAGATGCGCATTCGCCCGCTCGTCCAGTTCATCCTGCAGCGTAAACGAGAGCCACAGCGGACGCGTATCGCCGGCCAGCAGATCGCGCACCAATTCGACTTCCGCGACAGCGCTTTGCGTTTCGGCCAGCCACAGATCGACCGACGGCGACAGCGCCTCGATCAACACGCGTAAAATAGGTTCGGCCGCGGCGCGGGTAAACAGATCGGGGCGATAGGAGCCGAGAACCGGCGGTAACGAGCCGGCGACCCGCACCGGGGCCGGCGCGGCATCCGCCGCCTGACGCGCCAGCCGCCCGGCCAGCGCGGCCAGTTCCCGCCCGCGTTGCTGAAAGGTCTCGGCGCCGATATGGAAAGGCACCACCGCGTAGCTGTTGGTGGTAATCACCTGAGCGCCGGCGGCGATAAAGCTGTCGTGCACCTGGCGAACGTGTCGCGGCGACGCCATCAGCGCCAGGGCCGACCACTCGGGCTGCTTAAACGGGGCGCCAATGCGCGCCAGTTCCCGACCCATTCCCCCATCCAAAATCAGAATGTTTTCTGCCATCAAGGCTTCCTTTGCGAATGAGCCTGGTAAATTATCGCGACTTTACAAAAAACACATATAGATGTCCAGATACCTTTAAGGCCAGACACCTTTCCGTATGCGTTCTGACCGGCGGGACTCAGCGCGCAGTCTGGCTTTTCTGGCGCGTCCGCGTTTTCAGCAAATCACGCATCGCGCGAATAAAGACCTCTTTACTGCGGCCGCGGCGGAAAAACATAAAGAATGGCGCCTGAAAACCAAACTCGGTGGGCAACAGCGCGCGCAGGCGCTGCTCCTTCACCCAACGCAGAGCGTAGTGCTCCGGCAAATAGCCGACGTACTTGCCGGACAGAATCAGGATCAGTTGAGCCTCCATGCTGTCCACGCTGGCCGTGCTGTGCTTAAAGCCGCGTTTTCCCAGATCGGACGCGCTCCAGTAGGTGCGCGAAACAATACCGAACTGCGTTACCCGCGCCAGCGACAGCTGCTTTTCGGCAAACAGCGGGTGCATATCGCTGCAATAGAGCCAGTGCTGTTCGCGATACATCGGTAGAGCGATCACGTTATGCACGCTGGAGGGGAAAGTGCCGATGGCGAAATCGATCTGATTATTGATGATGCCCTGCACCTGCTCATGCGGGCTGCGAATCTGCAGATTGATATGCACGGCGGGAAAACGCTCGCTGAATTTACTGATGGCGTCGGGCAGTGAGAGCGCCGGGTCGGTCACGGTGGAATCGATTACCGCCAGACGAAAAGTGCCGCCGAGGTCGCCTTTCAGCACGTCCGCCTGCCGTTCGAACTCATCGATCTCGCGCAAAAGATGCAGACTTTGTTGTAAAAATTGTTCACCTTTCGGCGTCAGGGCGAAACCGGCCCGGCCGCGCTGACAGAGCACAAACCCCAGCCGCTGCTCGAGTTCGCTCATGTAATTGCTGATGGCCGAGGTGGTCAGATTCAGTTCCTGCTGGGCGCGCGCGTATCCCTGATGGCGCACCACCGCCACAAATACATGCAACAATCTGATATTCATATTTTTTATAGCTGACACCGCCATCGTTATCCTGTCTCAAAGCCGGCCATTACTTCACTAATCGCTGAAGTGATTTTTTGCGATTTACTATTTTATGTCCAGTTTCCGCTCTGCACTATGGCCTGACATGAGCCGCGCCATTCAGCGGGCGGCCGATAGAAAACAGAGGCTTATCATCATGCAGAAAGTGCTTCATCAGCCACAAAGTGGCAATGACATGCCGCGCTTCGCCGGACGCGCCACCATGCTGCGTTTACCCTTCGCCGAACGGCCCGACGGGCTGGACGCCGCGTTCGTCGGCATACCGCTGGATGTCGGCACCTCGCAACGGGCCGGCACCCGCTACGGACCGCGCCATATCCGCCAGGAATCCGTCATGATTCGCCCTTATAACATGGCGACCGGCGCCGCGCCTTTCGATTCGCTCTCCGTGGCCGATATCGGCGATGTGCCCATCAATACTTACAGCCTGCTGAAGTCGGTCGATCTGATTGAAGATTACTACACCCGGCTGAACGACTACCCGCTCATTCCGCTGACGCTGGGCGGCGATCACACCATCACCCTGCCCATTCTGCGCGCGCTGAGCAAGAAATATGGACCGGTCGGCCTGATCCATGTCGATGCCCATACCGATACCAACGACATTATGTTCGGCGAAAAAATCGCCCACGGCACCACCTTTCGCCGCGCCGTGGAGGAAGGGCTGCTCGACTGCCGGCGAGTGGTGCAGATCGGCCAGCGCGCCCAGGGCTACACCGCGCAGGATTTTCAGTGGGGCGTGGATCAGGGCTTTCATCTGGTGCCGGCCGAAGCCTGCTGGCATCAGTCGCTCAGCCCGCTGATGGCGCAGGTGCGCGAGCGCATCGGCGCCGGCCCGGTCTACCTCTCTTTCGATATCGATAGTCTGGACCCGGTCTGGGCGCCCGGCACCGGCACGCCGGAGGTCGGCGGTCTGACGTCGATTCAGGGGCTGGAGATTGTGCGCGGCTGCCGCGGGCTTAACCTGATCGGTTGCGATCTGGTGGAAGTTTCGCCGCCTTACGACGTCAGCGGCAACACGGCCCAACTGGCCGCCAATCTGCTGTACGAAATGCTGTGCGTCCTGCCGGGCGTCGCGCACCGCTGAAGAGGAGAACGACGATGCGGCTCGATATTTTTCGTTCGCTGTGGGGCGCGACGACCGACTGGCCGACCTGCGTCCGGCAACTGCGCGAGGCGGGATGCGTCGGCATCGAGGCTCGCCTGCCGCCGACGCGCGGCCAGCGCCAGCAACTGCGCGCGCGCCTGAACGAGGAAGGGCTGGCGTATATCGGCATCGTCTTCAGCGGCGGCGATGTAGTGCCGCGCCAGCAGGACACGCCGGAGCAGCACCTTGACCATCTGGCGCGCATGCTGGAGGCCGCCGATGCGCTGGCGCCGCGCTTTATCAACGTTCTGGCGGGCAATGACCGCTGGCCGCTGGCGCAACAGGTGGATTTTTTCGGCCGGGCGCTGGCGCTGGCGGATGCGGCGGCCGTCGTCTGCAGCTTTGAAACCCATCGCGCCACCTCGCTCTACAGTCCGTGGCTCACGCTGGAACTGATTCGTCAGGTGCCCGAACTGCGTTTTACCGCGGACATCAGCCACTGGGTGGTGGTCGCGGAACGACTGCCCGATCATCCGCTGGACGACTTTCAGCCGTTTATCGATCGGGTGCACCACATTCAGGCCAGAGTGGGCTACGCCCAGGGCCCGCAGGTGCCGCATCCGGCCGCGCCGGAATACAGCGCGGAGCTGGCGTTCCACCAGGCGTTCTGGCAGGCCGTCTGGCATGCGCAACGAAATCAGGGATATCCCGTCGCCACGCTGACGCCGGAATTTGGCCCGGACGGCTATCTGCATCACTTACCGTTTACCGACGTTCCGGTGACCGATCTCTGGTCGCTGAACGACTGGATGGCCCGCTGCGAACGTCAGCATTTCGAGCGCTGGCTGCAGCATTCACCCGTACCGACCTGATGGAGACGCCCTATGCCCGCAACACCGTCCGTTCCGTTCACCGCCCTGCCGGTCATTGATATCGCCGATCTGTTTTGCGCCGATGCCGCCCGGCGCGGCGCGGTGGCGCAAAAGCTCGGCCAGGCCGCGCGCGAAGTCGGTTTTTTCTACATTACCGGCCACGGCGTTACCCCGGCGCTGATCGACGGCCTGCGTCAGGCGGCCAAGGCTCTGTTCGCGCTGCCGATGGAAGAAAAAATGCGTTACTACATCGGCGCTTCACGCAGCCACAAAGGCTACGTGCCGGAAGGCGAAGAGATTTACGGCAGCGGCAAACCCGACCATAAAGAAGCGTTCGATATCGGTTTTCAGGCGCCCGCCGATCACCCGCTGGTGCTGGCCGGTACGCCGCTCATCGGCGCCAACGAGTGGCCCGAACTGCCGGGCTTCCGCGCCGCCGTACTGGCCTATTACGACGCCGTTTTCGCGCTCGGCCGCCGACTGTTCGGCGCCTTCGCGCTGGCGCTCGGGCTGGATGAAGGCCATTTCGACGGCATGGTCACCTGCCCGCCGTCCAAACTGCGCATGATCCACTATCCGTTCGACGCCGAAGCGCAGGACGCGCCCGGCATCGGCGCGCACACCGATTACGAGTGCTTCACGCTGCTGCTGGCCGATCGGGAAGGACTGGAAGTGATGAACGAAAACGGCGACTGGATCGATGCGCCGCCCAAAATCGAACAGGGCGAAGAAGCGTTTGTGGTCAACATCGGCGACATGCTGGAGGTCATGAGCGCCGGCGCCTTTGTCGCCACCGCGCATCGCGTGCGTAAAGTAAGCCAGGAGCGTTACTCCTTCCCGCTGTTCTATGCCTGCGACTACCACACGCAGATCAAACCGCTGCCGCAATTTCAGCAGGCGGACGGCGGTCAGAACTATCAGGCGCTGACCATCGGCGAACATATGTACAGCCAGGCGCTGCAAACCTACCGCTATCTGCGCGAACGGGTCGCCGCCGGCGAACTGCATCTGCCGCAGCACGCCCGCGGCGTCGCCAGTTTCGGCCATTTCAAAAAACAAAAACGCTGAGATTGCTGACAACGTCGCCGGCAGGGCTGCGCTGCACGAGCGCATGCCGCGACGCGGCGCGTTGTCAATGGTCTGCAATGCTGATTAATTTTTCACCCATGACCAGGAGCATACCATGTCGATCAACACGTTTTCTCCCCGCCTGCGCCGTCGCTGTCTCGGCGCGGCGCTGTCGCTGATGGCGGGCGCCCTGTCTCTGCCCGCCGCCGCCCAGTTGCTCACCCCGGGCCAGTTTAAAGTGGGGATGGAGATCAGCTATCCGCCGTTCGAATCCTATGACGGCGATAAGGTGGTCGGTTCCGACCCGGAATTCTCGCACCTGCTGGCCGAACAGATGCAGGCCAAAGCGGTGTTTATTGATACCCGCTTCACCGGTCTGATCCTCGGTCTGAGCGCCGGTAAGTTCGATGCCGTGATTTCCGGTATGTACATCACCCCCGAACGGCAAAAGCAGGCGGACGCCATTCCTTACGCCCGCACCGGCGCCGCCATTATGGTGACCCAGGACAGTCCGGTTAAACCGCAAACGGAGCAGGATCTGTGCGGCTTAAAAGTGGGACTGCAGCAGGGGACGGTCTGGGTCGGCATGCTGAAAACGCTGTCCGATACAGATTGCCGGCCGGCCGGTAAAGCGCCGATCGTCGTACAGGAATTCCCGAGCGCGCCGGAAGTCTCGCAGGCGCTGATGTCGAAAAACGTACAGGTGCAGATGGAAATCGCCGGCGCCGCGCACATGTTCGCGCAACGCACCAAAGGGCGCATCATCGTGACGTCCAGCACGCTGATCTATCCGCAAACGCTGGGCATCTACGTGAAGAAAGGCAACGATCAACTGCTCTCGGCGATCAAACAGGCCATGACGACGCTGCGCGCCAACGGGCAGTACCAGGCGCTGCTGGAAAAATATCAGCTTGAGCCGGTGCCCGCCGAGTAATCTTCCCCGTGGCCGGCGCAGTCCGGCCATCCGTCGCTGCAAGATGAGGTCGGCATGAATCTGGACTGGGACTATTTTTTTTCACTTTTTACCCTCGGGGCTTTCTGGCGCGCCAGTCTGACGGTGGTCATCCTGAGCACGCTGGGCTGGGGCATCGGTCTGGTGCTGGGGTTTATCCTCGCCTGCGCCCGACTGTCCGCTTCCCGCTGGGCGCGTTATCCGGCCGCGCTGTATATCTGGTTTTTCCGCAGCGTGCCGCTGCTGGTGCTGCTGGTGTTTGTCTATAACCTGCCGCAGCTGTTCCCGCTGACCGGCCCGCTTCTCGGCATTCCCTTTATCGCCGGCCTTGTCGGACTGGTGGTGACCGAAGCCGCCTACATGGCGGAAATTCATCGCGGCGGTCTGCTGTCGGTCGCCAAAGGACAGCGCGAGGCGGGCTACGCCCTGAGCATCGGTTTTTTCGCCATCCAGCGCTTAATCGTCATCCCGCAGGCGCTGCGCATCGCGCTGCCCACGCTGATTAACGAGTACGTGACCGTGATTAAGCTCAGCTCGCTGGTGTCGGTGATTTCACTGCCGGAATTGTTGCTCACCGGGCAGCGGCTGTATGCCCAGAACTTTCTGGTGCTGGAAACCCTGCTGGCGGTGGCGGTCTATTATGTGCTGATCGTGACGCTGTTTGGCTGGCTGTTTCGCTATCTGGAATACCGGCTGGATATTCCCGCGCGCAAGCCCGAGGGACTGGACGAGGCGGCCTGTCGCCGGCTGCGCGCGACGTTGATCGCCGCGCCGCTGAGTCCCGCGCCGCAACGCGGTGCCGGCACGCCGCCGGTTCTGCAGTTAATGAACGTGCATAAATCCTATGGCGAGCATCAGATCCTGAAGGGCGTCTCGCTGCAGGTGCGCGCCGGCGAGGTGATCAGCCTGATCGGCCCGTCGGGATCGGGCAAAACGACGCTCATCCGCACCATCAACGGACTGGAGGCCATTAACGACGGCGAAATTATTCTGGACGGCGAAAGCTATATTCGCGCGGAGGCGGCCCAGGATCGGCGGCGGCTGCGCGAGGGCATCCAGCGCATCGGCATGGTATTCCAGAATTTCAATCTGTTTCCGCATCTGACCGTACTGCAAAACGTCATGCTGGCGCCGGCTTACCACCGCCGGCCCGCCGAAGCGGCAAACAACCGTCAGCAGGCGCTGACGCTGCTCGACCGCGTGGGGCTGCTGGCGCACGCCGGCAAATATCCTCACCAGCTGTCCGGCGGTCAGCAGCAGCGGGTGGCGATTGCTCGCGCGCTGGCGCTGCGGCCGGAGATTATGCTGTTTGATGAACCGACCTCGGCGCTGGATCCGGAGCTGGTGGAAGAGGTGCTGAAAGTGATTCAGGATCTGGCGCGCGAAGGTATGACCATGCTGATCGTCACCCACGAAATGGACTTCGCGCTGTCGATTTCCGACCGTATTGTGATGATGGAAAACGGCCGTATTATCGCGGACGCGCCGCCGGCGTCGTTGCTGAACGCGCCGCAGGACACGCCGCACTGGCGGCGGCTGCGCGAATTTATGGGCAAAAGTTGATAACCGGAGACGGCGCGCCGCGCCGTCAGACGTTGAGCATCCCTTTCTCGCGCAGCCAGCGCAATAGCAATACCAGCACCAGTCCCGGCAGCCATACCCACAGCAATTCCGACGCAATAACCGCATGCCCATAGGGCGTGTCGTAGCGCGCGAGGCTGAAGGGCGCCACCTTAATCACCTGCCACGGCGCAAAGAAGCGGGTGTTTTCCCACGGCCACAGCCAGGCGACGCCGCGGCCGCCGGTCGTGATCGAATCCAGCAGGCTGTGCGAAAGCAACGACACGGTCAGAAAACACCAGATACGCAGCAGCCCGGTGCGAAAGAAACGATGACAGAGCAGCGCCAGCGTGGGCAACGCGACGGCAAACAGCAGTGAGTGGGTAAAACCGCGATGGCCTAAAATATTGCCGTAATTCACACCGAGCTTAAAGGACAACACGTCCACATCCGGCAACATGGAAAAAGCGATGCCGGCCAGCAGCAGGCGCGGCGGAATCGCCTTACGGCCCAGCCCTAAGCCCAGACAAAGCGGCACCGCGGCATGAGTAACGATAGTGGGCATCCCTGATATATCCTTTCGAAAAGAGACGACGAAGCGTGACCATAGTATGTGGGATTTTTAACGTCGTCGCAGAGAGGCGTTGTCCGAAATTTTATTGTGATCGTCGTCACAACTTGCCGCCAAACCGGCCGTTTTTAGCTATCCCGCGATTAATCAACAAGTTAATTCAGTCGGCTGAGAAACGGTCTGTATAGCGAATCTACGAAGGTAAAAAATCTTTGTCTTAAGTCAAGAAAATCGCTTTTATCTATGCACCAAAATCTACATATAGTGTCTATTATATTGATAAGCACAATATATAGTATTTATCCACAAAATCATCCACACCCCCCGCAGGCCAGACGGCAGGCGGATTTTCCCTGTGGATAACTCAAATCAGGAGAGCGCGCACGTGAAACCAGTTGTGATTAAGCGAGACGGTTGCAAGGTACCTTTTGATGAACAACGCATCAAAGAGGCCGTCGAGCGCGCCGCCCTGGCCGCCAAAGTGGAAGACAGCGATTACTGCGCCACGGTCGCCCACGCGGTCGCACAACAAATGCAGGATAAAGCGTGCGTGGATATCCGCGAAATTCAAAATGCGGTGGAAAATCTGCTGATGGCCGGCAACTATAAGCAACTGGCCAGAACCTATATCGAATATCGCCATGACCGCGATGTGGCGCGCGAGCGCCACGGCCGCCTCAACCAGGAGATTCGCGGTCTGGTCGAGCAGAGCAATATGGCGTTGCTGAATGAAAACGCCAATAAAGACAGCAAGGTGATCCCGACCCAGCGCGATCTGCTGGCGGGGATCGTTTCCCGCCACTACGCCAGACAGTATATCCTGCCGCGCGACGTGGTGCTGGCGCATGAACGCGGCGAGATTCACTATCACGATCTCGACTACTCGCCGTTCTTCCCGATGTTCAACTGCATGCTGATCGATCTGAAAGGCATGCTGACGCAGGGGTTCAAGATGGGCAACGCCGAGATCGAGCCGCCCCGCTCCATCTCGACCGCCACCGCGGTCACCGCGCAGATCATCGCGCAGGTGGCCAGCCATATCTATGGCGGCACCACCATCAACCGTATTGATGAGGTGCTGGCGCCGTTCGTGATGGCCAGCTATGAAAAACACAAGGCTACCGCCGCCGAATGGCAGATCCCGGATGCCGAAGGCTACGCCACCTCGCGCACGGAAAAAGAGTGCTACGACGCGTTCCAGTCGCTGGAATATGAGGTGAACACCCTGCATACCGCCAACGGCCAGACGCCGTTCGTCACCTTCGGCTTCGGCCTGGGCACTTCGTGGGCCTCGCGTCTGATCCAGCAGTCGATCCTGCGCAACCGTATCGCCGGCCTCGGCAAAAACAGCAAAACCGCGGTGTTCCCGAAACTGGTGTTCGCCATCCGCGACGGACTCAACCACCGCGCGGGCGATCCGAACTACGATATCAAGCAGCTGGCGCTGGAGTGCGCCAGTAAGCGGATGTATCCCGATATTCTCAACTACGACCAGGTGGTTAAAGTCACCGGTTCGTTTAAAACGCCGATGGGCTGCCGCAGTTTCCTGGGCGTCTATGAAGAGAACGGCGAGCAGATCCATGACGGGCGCAATAACCTCGGCGTGATCAGCCTTAACCTGCCGCGCATCGCGCTGGAAGCCAGCGGCAGCGAAGAGCGTTTCTGGTCGCTGCTCGATAAACGTCTGGCGTTGACTAAAAAAGCGCTGATGACCCGCATCGCCCGTCTGGAAAGCGTCAAGGCGCGGGTGGCGCCGATCCTGTACATGGAAGGCGCCTGCGGCGTGCGCCTGAAACCGGACGACGATATCGCATCCATCTTTAAAAACGGTCGCGCCTCCATCTCGCTGGGCTATATCGGCGTACACGAGACCATTAACGCGCTGTACGGCACCGAAAGACATCTGTTCGACGACGACGCCCTGCGGGAAAAAGCGGTCGAGATTGTGGCGCATCTGAAAGCCGCCACCGATCGCTGGAAAGAAGAAACCGGCTATGGCTTCAGCCTGTACAGCACGCCGAGCGAGAACCTGTGCGACCGTTTCTGCCGGCTGGATACCGCGGAGTTCGGCGTGGTGCCGGGCGTGACCGATAAGGGCTACTACACCAACAGTTTCCACCTCGATGTGGAGAAAAAGGTCAATCCGTACGAAAAACTGGATTTCGAAGCCCCTTATCCGCCGCTGGCGAACGGCGGCTTCATCTGCTACGGCGAATACCCGAACCTGCAGCACAACCTGAAAGCGCTGGAAGACGTCTGGGATTACAGCTACAGCCGGGTGCCCTATTACGGCACCAACACCCCGATCGATGAGTGCTACGAATGCGGCTTTACCGGCGAATTCGAGTGCACCAGTAAAGGCTTCACCTGCCCCAAATGCGGCAACCACGACTCCACCCGGGTTTCGGTGACGCGGCGCGTATGCGGCTATCTGGGCAGCCCGGACGCGCGTCCGTTCAACGCCGGCAAACAGGAAGAAGTTAAACGCCGGGTGAAACATCTGTCCAACGGTCAATTGGGCTGACGGCCGGACCGGCCGCCGCGCATCCGCATTATCGCCCGCGCGGCGGCCGGTGACGCCGGTTAGCGCTCCGCCGGCGGGACGTTACCCTTGCTTCAGGCCGGCTCATGGACGCCCGGCCCGCTCTACAACACTAAGGCGCTATGAATTATCACCAGTATTACCCGATTGATGTCGTCAACGGTCCGGGCACGCGCTGCACGCTGTTCGTCTCGGGCTGCGTGCATCAGTGCCCTGGCTGCTATAACAAAAGCACCTGGCGACTCAATTCCGGCCAGCCGTTTACTCCGGCGCTGGAAGACCGCATCATCGCCGACCTGCAGGATACCCGCATTCCGCGCCAGGGGCTGACGCTGTCCGGCGGCGACCCGCTGCATCCGCAAAACGTGCCAGATATCCTGCGGCTGGCGCAGCGGGTGCGCGCCGAATGTCCGGGCAAGGATATCTGGCTGTGGACCGGCTACATTATCGACGAACTTAGCCCGCGGCAGCGCGAGGTCGTCGATCTGATCAACGTACTGGTGGACGGCAAATTCGTCGAGGCGCTCAAAGATCCGGCATTAATCTGGCGCGGCAGCAGCAACCAGGTCATCCACCATCTGCGTTGACAGGCGCTTGAGTTGCGCGAGCGGATATCTCGCGAAACCAGCGCGGCGCGGCCAAACCAGCCAGCGCCAGCCCCCGGCGCCGGGCGTTTAACCGGCCGCCAGTTGACGCAGCCGATCCGCCTCCAGCACCTGTACGGCCGGTAAGTTGCGGCTAAACGCCTGGCTTAACAGCGCGTGCGCCACATCTTCCCCGTCGATCGCCCGCCATTTGCCGGGCAAATGTCTGAACAAACAAGCCGACCCGCTTTCCATCGGCCGCGGCGTTCGGCGCACACCCAACAGAAGCGAGGGACGCGCCAGCGTCAGATGCGGCCATGCCTGAGCGCGCAGAGCCTGTTCCATCTCGCCTTTTACCCGAGAATAGAAAAAGAGCGAGCGCGGACTGGCGCCCAGCGCGCTGACCACCAGCAAATGCTGCGCGCCGAGACGCCTCGCCGCCAGCGCGCTTTCCACCACCAGCGTATAGTCGACATGGCGAAACGCCTGCCGACTGCCGGCGGCTTTGCGGGTAGTGCCCAGACAGCAGAACACGATATCAAGCGGTTCGCTCAGCATCGCCAGCGCCACCGCCAGGTCCGGATGCTGCGGATTACTCAGCTTTGCCGCCGGCGCCAGCGGCGAACGGGTGGGCGCATATAGCGCACTGACGCGCGCATCGGCCAGCAGCAGCGAGAGCAGTTCGCCGCCGATCAGCCCGCTCGCGCCCAGCAACAGTACTTTACTCATGAGTATTCCCCTTACTCTCCGGCTCGCGCCGCCAGAGCAATTTCTTGCCGAAGCCCAGCGTATTGTCGGTCATTTTCAGCTCATCCAGCCGAAGCCGCCAAACCGGCGTCTTCGCCGCGCGCGCGACCGGGAAACGCGCGCAATAACGCGTTCGGGCCGCCTGCGCTTCCGCCTCCGGCATTAAGGTTATCGCACCGCCGTACTGCACGCCTTTAATCCGCAAAACGCTTTTCGGCTGACCGTTGACGGTTCCCGCCACCCGCTGGTTTTGCGCCATCAACGCGCCGTGGCGGGTATGCGGTTCGCTCATCAGATAAAACGCCACCTGCTGCTCGTCGTACACATAGAAGCAGTTGGCGCACCACAGATCGGCCTGTGTCGCGCAACACAGCGTCAGTACGTGCTGTTTCTTCAGGTAGGCCGAGATGGCGTACAGCGCCTGTTCATTATCCACACCCTCTTCTCCCGTGAGAAACGGCATGCCCGACCCTGCCGTTATCGTGTTTCACCGTCCGTTCGCGCCGCCTGCCACAGTTGCTGCGCCATCTGCCGGGCGGCAGCGAAAGCCGCTTCATCCGGGCCCTGCGTCTGACTGGCGACGATCGTCCCTTCGCCGATCAGAAACAGAGAACGAGCCAGCGCTGGCGGCTGGGCCACGCCAGCGTCCGCGCACCACTGGCTTAATTGAGCAAGCACCGCGTGTTTATGATCCGCCGCCTGCCGATGGATCGCGTTCGTTTGTTGCCCGTACTCCGCCGTCGCGTTAATAAACGCGCAGCCGTGGAAATCGCGTTCCTGCGCCCAGGAGATAATAAATTCAATGTATTCCAGCGGACGGCGCCCGGTCTGGCGCGCCTCCACAAAGGCGCGCATCTGTTGCATAAACTGGCGGTGGCGCAGCGCCAGCGCCGCGCCAATCAACTCATCTTTACCGGCAAAATAGCGGTAGAGCGTTTTCTTCGTCACCCCCGCCTGCTGACTCAGCAAATCCACCCCTGTGGCGTGGAATCCCTGTTCATAAAACAACGCCAGCGCCGCGGACACAATCTTTTCCGTCATATTCTCTTTGTTCATCAAAGTATACCGATCGGTTTACACAGGGAAACAGATCGGTATACTAACACACATCCCCCATCACCAGGAGCACCCATTATGTTCAGATCGCGTTATCTTCAGTCTGCGGCGCCGTCCGCACCGACGCCGCGCTTTATCGCCCTTTCCTTTTTAGGCACCGTGGCGGCAATCGGCCTGACCGGCTGGCTCAGCCACATCTCCGGCGCGCCCTGGCTAATGGCGCCCTTCGGCGCCAGCTGCGTGCTGGCTTTCGGCCTGCCGGACTCGCCGCTGGCGCAGCCGCGCGCCATTATCGGCGGTCACCTGATCGCCACCGCGGTCGGGCTGCTTGCCGGCGCGCTGTTCGGCGATAGCTGGCTGGTCTGCGCGCTGGCAACCGGTCTGGCGTTAGCCGCCATGCAGCTTGCCCGTTGCGTGCACGCTCCGGCCGGCGCCGACCCGCTGGTCGTCATCGTCGCGCACTCATCCGTCAGCTTTCTCGTTTCGCCGGTTCTGCTCGGTTCGCTGGTAGTGGTTCTGCTGGCCTGGGGCATCAATAACCTGCAGCGCCGGGGCAGCTATCCGCGCTACTGGTGGTGAGGGGGATACGAAACATCGCGCAGGCCGCCGAAGCCGCCCCGGCTGAAGCGAAGGACGACTCACGCAGCGGTGAGTCGCCCGGCACCGTATTATTGGCGCGCCCCATGCGCGGCGGCATCGTTATTACACGGCGCAAACAGCGCATCTCTCGCCGCCGTCCGCCCATCTTTCTCGTCGTCCTTTTTACCGCCGGCCGCCGATATATTCGGCTGCAGCCGCGCCAAAAAGTATAACAATACGCTGCTCGCCGGCGATAAATCTCCTATCGTCACTGGCTAAACAAAAAATCACGTTTGGATTACTTTTGCGCGTTCGCAATGGAGAAGACGGGGGGGCCGGGCAAGACATAAAAATGGCGTAATGACTACAACGGAGGACTTTTTTTGCGGCATAACGCAGACATATTAAGCGAATGGGTTGCACTGCTAAACCGTTTCTTCTATTTTAGCAGGATCTTTTCACTCCATCTGAAATTAAGAGTCGGTTATGGCAAATCGTGTTTGGGTTATGGGCGATGCGGTTGTTGACCTTATCCCTGAAGGTTCAATGTGTTATCTCAAATGTCCAGGCGGCGCACCCGCGAATGTGGCGGTCGGCGTCGCCCGTCTGGGCGGAAACAGCGGATTTATCGGTCGCGTAGGCACCGATGATTTCGGCAATTTTCTGCAGGACGTCCTGCGCCTTGAGCAGGTGAATGTTGAACACATGGTTGCCGATAAGCAACACCGGACCTCGACCGTACTGGTTAGCCTGGACGACGAAGGTGAACGTACCTTTACCTTTATGGTTAAACCCAGCGCCGATTTGTTCCTGCAGCCGGAAGACCTTCCGACCTTTAGCCGCGGCGAATGGCTGCATCTGTGCTCTATCGCGCTGTCCCAGGAACCGTCGCGCAGCACCGCGCTGCTGGCGATGCAACAGATTAAAGCGGCTCATGGTTGGGTCAGTTTCGATCCCAATATCCGCGAAGATCTGTGGGACAGCCCGCAGCAGTTGAGAGAGTGTCTCGACCAGGCGCTGATGCAGGCCGATGTTGTAAAACTGTCGCGCGAAGAGCTGTCGTTCCTCACCGCGACGGATACGCCGGAAGAAGGGATTGAGCTGTTTATGCAGCGTTATCCGGTCAAACTGCTGCTGGTCACTCTGGGCGCGGAAGGCGTCTGGCTGCACGACCGCCGTCAGCTACAACACTTCCCGTCCATCCGCGTCTCGCCGGTGGACACCACAGGCGCCGGCGACGCCTTCGTGGCCGGTCTGCTGGCCGGTCTGTCCCGCTATGACGATCTGGCCCAGCATACCAGCTGGTCGGCGATTATCGATCAGGCTCAACACTGCGGCGCGCTGGCCACCACGGCCAAAGGCGCCATGACGGCGCTGCCCTTTGCGCGTCAATTGCAGAGCGCGGGTCCGGTGTCTTCTGGCGATACCGTTCGCCAGTAATAGCCCGATAACCGCCTGTTTTGCAAACAGGATCACAGATACTGAATCGGGTTAGCAAAATAGCTTGCTAACCCATGGCATTCACCCTTAACCTCGCCAGAAAAATCGGTTTAGCTATTTAGCAAAAAAGTAACAACCATACTTCTGACGAGAATAAGACGATGATGAAACTTAGCTATCTTGCCGTAACAATAGGACTTGTGCTCTCCGGCTCCGCAATGGCGGCGACGACCACAGACAGCCTCGAAGCGCGTCTGAACGCGATGGAAAAACGCCTGCAGCAGGCCGAGCAACGCGCGGCGCAGGCGGAGGCGCGTGCCGACGCCGCAGAGAAACAGACGCAACAGTTGGCCGCACGCACCACGCAGACGGAACAAAAAACGCAGGAAGTGGCTAAACGCACCAGCGACCTGGCCAGCCAGGACAAAGTGGCGAACGGCTTCGAATTCCACGGCTACGCCCGTTCCGGCCTGTCGACCAACGGTTCGCCGCGAGGTTCCCTGGCCGATATCGGCCCCGGGATGACGCCGGCGGGCAGCACCGGCGGGCACGTCGGTCGTCTGGGCAATGAAGACGATACCTACGTCGAAATGAAGCTGGAGCACAAACAGAAGCTGGATAACGGCGCCACCACCCGCTTCAAAGTGATGATGGCCGACGGGCAGCGCAGCTATAACGACTGGACCGCCGACAGCAGCGATCTGAACGTACGCGAAGTCTTTGCCGAACTGGGTTCGCTGCCGAGCTTCACCGGCCCGCTGAAAGACACCACCATCTGGGCCGGTAAGCGTTTCGACCGCGATAACTTCGACATTCACTGGATCGATTCCGACGTCGTGTTCCTCGCCGGCACCGGCGGCGGTATCTACGACGTGAAATGGTCGGATAACTTCAAGAGCAACTTCTCGCTGTACGGCCGCAGTCTGGGCGACATTACAGAGTTGGGCGACGATCAGATACAGAACTACGTTCTGACCGCCAACAACTTCGTCGGTCCCTTCCAGTTCATGCTGAGCGGGCTGAGCGCCAAAGACAACGACGCCCGTCAGAATGAAGGCCGCAACAGCGCGAGCAACGTGACCAATACCAACGCGGGCGATACCGGCTTCCACGCCATGGCCGCCTGGCACGGCGACAGCTTCTACGGCCTGCGCGACGGCACGTCCAAAACCGCGTTGCTCTACGGGCACGGTCTTGGCGCGGAAGTGAAAAGCATCGGCTCCGACGGTAATCTGACCGACGACGCCAGCACCTGGCGTCTGGCGACCTACGGCACTACATCGCTTAACGATAGCTGGAGCTTCGCGCCGTCAATCCTGGCGCAGAGCAGTAAAGATCGGTATGTCAAAGGAGACCGCTACGACTGGATCACCTTTAACGCCCGTTTCATTCAGGAAATTACCGAAAACTTCGCTTTGGCCTACGAAGGCAGCTACCAGTATATGGATCTCGATCCGCGCGGTTACGCCTATACCGTTAATGGTCAGACCCGCAACCTTAATCACGTAAGCGGTGGATTCTATAAGCTGACATTCGCACCGACGTTTAAAGTGGGCGATATCGCCAACTTCTTTAGCCGTCCCGAAGTGCGCGTGTTCGCCACCTGGATGGACTGGGACAAACGTCTGGATAACTACGCCACCAATGATGCCTTCGGCGCCAGCGGCTTTACCGCCGGCGGCGAATGGAACTTCGGCGTACAGATGGAAACCTGGTTCTGATTTTGAGCATGTGCTGCGCCGGCGCCCGCTGCGGGTGTCCGGCACAGCGATATCTGACAGTCTTCAGGCTGCAGGCAGGCGGCAACTGATCGAATCCCCCGGACGCCGGTCGAACCCGCCGGCCGCGGAAACGCGGCTTGCGGCGACTGCGCAACCGCAGGGGCAAAGTCCATGGATGGACCGGGTCGATCATCTGGCAACCAACACGCCTGTAGCCTGAAAGATGAAAAGGATATGTGCGTACCTGATTTATCACATAGAGGAATACCATGGACATTAACGCCACAGCAAACGCGTTACTTCCCCTTCTGGGAGGAAAGGAAAATATCGCCAGCGCGGCACACTGCGCTACCCGTCTGCGACTGGTGCTAACCGACGATAGCCTGGCCGACAAGGCCGCTATCGAAAAACTGGACGGCGTGAAAGGCTGCTTTAATAACGCCGGCCAGGTGCAGATTATTTTCGGCACCGGGTTGGTTAATAAAGTGCATGCCGCCTTTATCCGCGCGGCAGGCATCAACGAATCCAGCAAATCGGAAGCGGCCAATATCGCGGCCAAAAAGCTGAATCCGCTGCAGCGACTGGCGCGTCTGCTCTCCAATATTTTCGTGCCGATTATTCCCGCTATCGTGGCGTCAGGTTTGCTGATGGGCCTGCTGGGCATGGTCAAAACCTACGGCTGGGTCGATGCCGGCAGCGCGCTGTTCATCATGCTGGATATGTTCAGCTCCGCCGCGTTTATTATTCTGCCTATCCTGATCGGCTTTACCTCCGCGCGTGAATTCGGCGGTAATCCCTATCTCGGCGCCACGCTCGGCGGCATCCTGACTCACCCGGCGTTAACCAATGCCTGGGGCGTCGCCGGCGGTTTCCAGACCATGGATTTCTTTGGCATGAATGTGGCGATGATTGGCTATCAGGGCACCGTGTTCCCGGTATTGCTGGCCGTCTGGTTCATGAGCCTGCTGGAAAAGAATCTGCGTAAAGTCGTTCCCAATTCGCTGGACCTGATCCTGACGCCGTTCCTGACGGTTATTATCTCCGGCTTTGTCGCTCTGCTGTTCATCGGCCCGGCGGGACGTTTCCTCGGCGACGGCATCTCTTTAGTTCTGAGCACGCTGATCACCCACGCCGGCTGGCTGGCGGGTCTGCTGTTCGGCGGTCTTTACTCCGTAATCGTCATCACCGGTATCCATCACAGCTTCCACGCTATTGAGGCGGGCCTGCTGGGCAACCCCAACATCGGCGTTAACTTCCTGCTGCCGATCTGGGCGATGGCCAACATTGCTCAGGGCGGCGCTTGCCTGGCGGTCTACTTCAAAACCCGCGATGTTAAGCTGAAATCGATCGTTATTCCTTCTTCCTTCTCCTGCCTGCTGGGCATCACGGAAGCGGCGATCTTCGGGATTAACCTGCGCTTTATGAAACCGTTTATCGCGGCGCTGATCGGCGGCGCGCTGGGCGGCGCCTGGGTGGTTGCCAACCATGTCGCGATGACGGCCGTTGGGCTGACCGGCGTTCCCGGTATGGCTATCGCCGTGCAAGGTACGCTGCTTAACTATATTATCGGTATGGTAATCGCCTTTTTCGGCGCCTTTATTATCTCCTTCCTGCTGAAATATAAAACGGACGGTGAATAAACCATTATGACGGAAATCCACTTATTAAAACGTATGGCACACGCCCTGATGTCAGGCCAGAATCGTGCCGCAAAAGACGACTATCGTCCTCACTGGCACCTGGCGCCCAACGTCGGGTTGATGAACGATCCTAACGGTTTTATTCATCATCAGGGGCGTTACCATCTGTTCTATCAGTGGAATCCGTTCGCCTGTGCCCACGGAGCGAAGTTCTGGGGGCACTGGAGTTCCGCCGATCTGCTGCACTGGCGGCATGAGCCCGTCGCGCTGGTACCGGCCGAAAGCTATGAAACGCATGGCTGCTACTCTGGTTCGGCGGTGGATGACAACGGCGTCATCACGCTGATCTACACCGGCAACGTAAAATACGACGACGGTTCGCGTACGGCGAATCAGTGCCTGGCGCGCGCCAACGACGACGGCGAATATGAAAAACTCGGCCCGGTTCTGACGCTGCCGGCAGGCTATACCGGCCACGTGCGTGACCCGAAAGTGTGGCGTCACGACGGTAACTGGTACATGGTGCTGGCCGCGCAGGATCTGGAGAAGCAGGGCAAAGTCCTGCTGTATCGCTCCGCCGATCTCCGCCAGTGGCATCAGGTTGGAGAAATCGCCGGCTCGCGTTTGGGCGGCCTTGGCGATTTCGGCTATATGTGGGAATGTCCGGACCTGTTTGGTCTGGACGACAAGGATGTCCTCATTTGTTGTCCGCAGGGACTGGCTGCCGAGGGAGAACGTTATCTCAACACCTTCCAGGCCGGCTATTTCCTCGGCACGCTTAATTATCAGACCGGATGCTATCAGCATCAGGACTTTAACGAACTGGATCTCGGCTTTGAATTCTATGCGCCGCAGACTACGCAGAGCGAAGACGGCCGGCGTTTACTGTACGGCTGGATGGGTATTCCGGATCAGGATGAACTGCTGCAGCCGACCGTCGCCAACGGCTGGATTCATACCATGACCTGCCCGCGCGAACTGTCGCTGCAGGACGGCCTGCTGTATCAGCGCCCGGCGCGCGAACTGCAGCAGTTGCGGCAGAACGCCAGCGAGTGGCGGGGAGCGGCCGCGGATGCGCCGCGCCTGGCCGTCGGCAGCGCCGAGCTGCAAATTGCGCCGCAGGGTGCGTTCAATATCACGTTCGCCGATGCGCTGACGCTGGACTGGGACGGCGAACGGCTGACGCTCAGCCGCCGTAACCTGCGCACCGGCGAGGCGGAGCATCGCTACTGGCGCGGCGCGCTGCAGCAGTTGCAAATCTTGTGCGACAGCTCCAGCATTGAGGTCTTCATCAATGACGGCCAGGCGGTCATGTCCTCGCGCTACTTCCCGTCCGGCGAGCCGGTCGCCGTCCTGAGCGGCGTCGGACAACTCATGCTGCGGCACTGGTTGTTAGACGCATGCGTGATAGAATGACGTCCCCTTTCCTGACTACACAGACGTCGCGGTGAAACAAAGCAAGCGCATTACCATTACTGATATTGCAAAAATGGCTGGCGTGTCGAAATCCACCGCCAGTCTGGTGCTTAACGGTCGCAGCAAAGAGTTTCGCGTGTCCGACGAAACCCGCGACCGTATCCTCGCGCTGGCCCAGCAACAGCGATATCAGCCCAGCATTCATGCCCGCTCACTACGCTCGTCCCGTAGCCACACGGTGGGTCTGGTCGTGCCGGAAATGACCAACTATGGCTTCGCCGTGATTTCCCGCGAGCTGGAAACCCTGTGCCGCGAGGTCGGGCTCCAATTGTTGATCGCCTGTACCGATGAAAACCCCAGTCAGGAAATGATGGCGGTCAACAGCCTGATCCAGCGCCAGGTCGATGGCCTGATCGTAGCGTCCAGCATGTTGACCGATGTGGAATACCGCAAGATTAACCAGCAATTGCCGGTGGTGCAGTTCGACCGCATTATCGGCGACTCCCCGCTGCCGCTGGTGGTGACCGAATCGATCGAATCCACCGCCACGCTGGTGGAAAAGGTGGCGCGTCAGCACGGCGATGAATTTTATTTCATCGGCGGCCAGGCGCGCATCTCTCCGACGCGCGACCGGCTGGCGGGTTTCCAGCTGGGTCTGGAGCGAGCCGGCATCGAGTGCCGCCCGGACTGGATCATCCACGGCAATTATCACTACAGCGCGGGCTATGAAATGTTCGCCCAGCTGTGCGCGCGTCTTGGCCGGCCGCCCAAAGCGCTGTTTACCGCCGCCTGCGGCCTGCTGGAAGGGGTACTGCGCTACCTGAGCCAGCACAACCTGATGAACAGCGATCTACGGCTGTGCAGCTTCGACGATCACTACCTGTTTGATTGCCTGCCGCTGAAAATCGACACCGTCGCCCAGGACAGCGAAGGGCTGGCGCGCAGTAGTTTTGAGATGATTACCACATTGATTGAAGAGCGCACACTGGCGCAGGATAAGCTGTATCTGCCCACCTATATTCACTGGCGCCATCCTGACTCACGGGCGTGAGTCAGGATGAGACGCGCGGCGGTTAGTGCGCCGCCGCTTTTTCCACGCCAACCAGACCCACCTTGAGATAGCCGGCCCGGCGCAGCGTATCCATAACCTGCATCACGGTTTCGTAGTCCACGCTCTTATCCGCCTGGAAGAAGATGGTGGTCTCTTTATTGCTGCTGGTCTGCTCGTCCAGCGCCTGCACCAGCACCGGTTCGCTGACCATCTGCTCGCCGACATACAGCTGCCCGTCCGCCTTAACCGTCAGAAATACCGGTTTCTCCGGCCGCGGCTGCGGAGTCGATGAGGCCGCCGGTAAGTCAACGCGGATATCTACCGTCGCCAGCGGCGCCGCAACCATAAAGATGATCAGCAGCACCAGCATGACGTCGATAAACGGCGTCACGTTGATATCGTGCATTTCGCCGTCATCGTTCACATCGTCATTCAAATGCATGGCCATAGCTTATCCCACCCGCAGTTTTTGCGCGCCAGACGTACTTCTGTTTTCTTCACTGGCCGCCACGTCGAGGTCGCGGCTCTGCAGCAACAGAATCTGCGCGGCGACATCGCTGACGATCGCTTTATAACCGGCGATCTGGCGGGCGAACAGGTTATAGATCACCACTGCGGGAATCGCCGCCACCAGGCCAATCGCGGTCGCCAGCAGCGCTTCGGCGATACCCGGCGCCACCACGGCCAGATTGGTCGTTTGCGTCTGCGCGATGCCGATAAAGCTGTTCATGATGCCCCAGACGGTGCCGAACAACCCGACAAACGGCGCCACCGCGCCGATAGTGGCCAGATAGCCGTTGCCGTTGCTCATTTTACGCCCGGTCGCCGCCACGCGACGCTCAAGGCGGAAGGCCGTACGTTCTTTAATGCCGTTGTTGTCGTCGGAGCGGGAAGAGAGTTCAAGCTCGTCGCGTGCATCCTGCAGCAGGCGAGCGCTGACGCTGTTGCCTTTAAACGTCGCCGCCGTATCCGCGGCCTCATCCAGGTTTTTAACCTGCTCCAGCTCCTGATATTCACGGCGCAAACGGCGTCTGGCGCTCAGCAGATTGACGCTCTTGCTGAAGAACAGAGCCCATGTCACCACGGAAGCCAGCAGCAGGCCGATCATTACCGTTTTGACCACCACATCCGCGTGCTGATACATGCCCCAGACGGAGAGATCGACGCGCATCAAATCTTTCGCCTGCGGACCCGCGCTCTGCGGCAGGGTGAGCGGAGAAAGCGGCGCGCCCGCCTGCTCCGGTCCGGCGGCGAGAGGCGTCGGCGCGGGCTCACCCGGCGCGGCGGGTTGTTGTCCGACGGGTGCGGCCGGCGCCGTCTGCACAGCCGGCTCGCCGGCGCCTGCACTCGCCGGCGGCACCGATGCGGGTGCGGCAACGGCGGCGGTGCTGAGTCCGGTTACCAGCACCAGCGCAGCCAGCGGACTGATAAATAACGGGCGCAAGCCACCCACATGTTTAAACCAGGCAGGCGATACCTGCTGAATACGTTTATTGACAGCCGCTCTCACGCTGTGCCTCCACCATAAATGAACACTATTGATGCATATCCCCGTCATCTTTCAGGTTGCCGGCGCGCTGACCTGTCGACATGCTCCGCCCTTCCCCGAGCTGCCCCCGCGGGGCCACGCCAGGCAGCGTTCAGGCTGCTCCCGCCGGCGTCATCGCCCCGGCCAGCTCGACCTCTAGACGCGCGCAATTCCCGCCGTGGCCGTCTTACCGCCCCCTGAAATAGATTGGGCATAAATCAGCCTGAAATAATATCAAACCCTGAGCGAATTGATAGTGGTTATCATTATTATTTGTTCACTAATAATAAACCGCAATCCGCTCGCTCCGCCGTGCTCTGGCCCTATACCGGCCCGGACCGGCGGGCATATTCGCTACCCTACCCTGACAAATAACGCCGCCACCATGTCATCGATCATAGTTAAGGGCATAATTGCGCCAGATCACACAATCACCCCCGCGTTCAGGTTAAAAAATCGCCGCGCGGCTTTATATTCGCCTGCGCAAAAGCCATCCCCAGCCGCGGCACATCGTGGTACCGTATAACCCACGGTATTCAGAGCATAAAGCGGGTCGGCGACGGTCCGAAGATAAAGAGTAAGGTGAGACAGGGTATGACAGCAAAAAAAACGGCGACGGCTTATGTCAGCGCGGGACGGAAAAAACGATACACCCAGGGTTCGGTCAACCCGGTGATCCAGCGAGCCTCTTCCCTGGTATTCGACAGCGTCGAAGAGAAAAAGCGGGCGACGATCGATCGGGCGAAAGGCGCGCTATTTTATGGCCGCCGCGGCACGCTGACCCACTTCGCGTTCCAGGATGCGATGACCGAACTGGAAGGCGGCGCGGGCTGCGCGCTTTACCCTTGCGGCACTGCGGCTATCGCCAATGCGATACTGTCGTTTGTCTCCGCCGGCGACCATATTCTGGTGACGGAAAACGCCTATGAGCCGACTCAGGGCTTCTGTCAGCACGTGCTGAAAAAGATGGGCGTGGCAACCCGTTGGTTCAACCCGTTGGCCGGCGCGGATATCGCTTCGCTTATTCAGCCTAACACTAAGGTCGTGTTTCTCGAGTCGCCCGGCTCCATCACGATGGAAGTACACGATATCCCGGCGATTGTGCAGGCGGTGCGGCGCGTTAACCCGGAAATCGTCATCATGATCGATAATACCTGGGCGGCGGGCGTCCTGTTTAAGGCGCTGGCGTTCGATATCGACATTTCTATTCAGTCCATCACCAAATATATTATCGGCCACTCCGACGGCATGATGGGCAGCGCGGTCGCCAATCAGCGCTGCTGGGACCAGCTGCGCGAGCACTCCTATCTGATGGGCCAAATGGCCGATGCCGATACCGCCTACATGGCCAGCCGCGGTCTGCGTACGCTGGGCGTCCGGCTCAAACAGCATCAGGAAAGCAGTATTCGCATCGCGCGCTGGCTGTCCGCCCGGCCGGAAGTCGAACGGGTCAACCATCCGGCGCTGCCGGAGTGCAAAGGCCATGCGTTCTGGCAACGCGACTTCAGCGGCTGCAGCGGCCTGTTCTCCTTCGTCCTGAAAGAAAAATTGACCAGACCCCAACTGGCCCACTACCTGGATAATTTCGCCCATTTCAGTATGGCCTACTCCTGGGGCGGCTTTGAATCGCTGATTCTGGCCAACCAGCCGGAAGAGCTGGCTGCACTGCGTCCGGCCAGCGGCGTTGACTTTACCGGCACCCTGGTGCGCCTGCATATTGGTCTGGAAGATGTGGACGATCTGCTCGAAGATCTGGAGGCGGGTTTTCAGCGTATCGCGCAAGCGCGATAATCAGCCGGCGCCGCGATTTCTCTGCGCCGACGGCGGCTAAAACGTGTATGATAGGCACAATAATAACGATGAAAAAAACGTAATGCTCGTGCATGGGTTTCCCGCACGGGCGGGCGGCAGGCGAACCTGCGGGATAACGGCCCCAATAAGGTTTTATCCCGCGCGCAAACCCGGCCGTCCGCGCCCGATACCGCCCGGCATTACGGCATGATTGTCTCTTTACCCTGACTTGTCCCGTACCCGCTTACTGCCTCTGCCGGTACCGATTCTTTTGCGGACAATGCACAACAGGAAGCAATATGAGTGTCCTACATGAAATTATTCAGGCGCTGTGGCAACAGGATTTCAGTGCGTTAGCCGACCCTAAAGTCATCTGGGTGATTTACGGTATCTTATTTACCACGCTGTTTCTGGAAAACGGTTTACTTCCCGCCGCTTTTTTACCGGGCGACAGCCTGCTGCTGCTCACCGGCGCGATGATCGCCAAAGGCGTAATGAGTTTTATCCCCACCATGCTATTGCTGACCGTCGCCGCCAGCCTGGGTTGCTGGTTTAGCTATCTGCAGGGACGCTGGCTGGGCAATACGCGTCTGGTCAAGCGCTGGCTGTTGCACCTGCCGGCGCACTATCACCAGCGCGCATGGCATCTGTTTCATCGTCACGGGCTGGTGGCGCTGCTGATAGGCCGCTTCCTCGCCTTTGTCCGCACGCTGATGCCGACCATCGCCGGCATTTCCGGCCTGAACAACACTCGCTTTCAGGTCTTCAACTGGTTGAGCGCTTTCCTGTGGGTGTTCGGCATCGTCACGCTGGGCTATGCGCTGAGCCACATCCCGCTGGTCAAACGTTACGAGGACCAGGTGATGACCGGCCTGATTCTGCTGCCGATCGTCCTGTTGCTCAGCGGACTGATCGGTATGCTCGTTCTGTTGTGGAAGAAAAAACACCCGACGGCCGCCTGCAAATAAGCGCCGGCTATCCCTCCAGTCTATAACGCGTACTGCGCAGCCGGGCGGTCTCATCGCCCGGCGTGGCGCCGAAATAGCGCTTAAACTCCCGGCTAAACTGCGACGGGCTTTCATAGCCGACCCGCACCGCCGCCGCGCTGGCCTTCAGGCCGTCATGCGCCATCATCAGTCGCGCCTTATGCAGCCGGTATGATTTCAGATACTGCAGCGGCGAGGTGCCGGTCACCGCCTTAAAATGATGATGAAAGGCCGACACGCTCATATTCACCTCGCGCGCCAGCGAACCGACGTCCAGATTGACCGCGTACTGGTTTTCGATGCGGCGCAGCGCGCGGGCAATCTGGCTGAAGTGGCTGTGCCGGTTGACCAGCGCCTGCAACGCCCCTCCCCCTTTGTCGCACAGCGCGTAATAAAGAATCTCTCGCACAATCTGCGGACCGAGAACGCGCGCGTCGCGCGGGCTCTCCATCGCGTCCAGCAGGCGAGCGGTGGCGCCGAGCAAACGATCGTTTAACGCCACGCTGTTTACGCCGCATCGTTCGGCTCGCAGTTTGTCTGACGCATCATCATCGCCGATATTGATCAACAGATCCTGCAGCGTCTGAAGATCCAGAGCAATCGACAAACCGACCAGCGGAGACGCCGTGCTGGCGAACGTTTCGCATTCAAAGGGCAGCGATACCGTCATCAGCAGATAGTTGCGCGGGTCGTAGCAGAATACCTTTTCGCCCAGATAGCCGACCTTATGGCCCTGAAAGATGATGACCATGCAGGGGTCATACATCACCGGCCGACGCGGCTGGTGCCAATCGGCATAGAGGATCTTCACCCCGGCGACGGGAGAAGGCGTGACGCAGCTATCCCCGGCAAAGCGCGCCGCCTGACGGGCCATTTGCGTGCGCGGAGCGAGCGATGCATTACTCATCTTTTTCACCACAATAAAAATAAATGACAATAATTTGGCAATAAAATCCCTGTTTTCTACATTTTATTGTAGAAACAGGCAAGACTGCTACAGAAATAAGCATTGAGTTCAGGCTACCTCGCGCCGACAATAATCGGGTAGAAATCTTTCGGCGCGGGAAGCGCTCGCCGTCTCCCCGCACTCTTTTCATCAAGGCAATATCTATGAATAAAATCATTGAGCTGTTCACGTCACACCGTAGCGAACGTAGCTATCTCGATAAACCGATATCCGACGATGTCTTGTCCGCCATTATCGACGCCGCGCATCTGACGCCAACCTCCGTCAATTCGCAGCAGGTATCGCTGGTCGTGGTGCGCGACGCGGAGAAACGCGCCCGCATCGCGGAGCTGGCCGGCGGCCAGTCGTGGATTGCCAAAGCGCCGGTCTTTATCACTCTGGTGCTGGATATGTATAAAACCGCCGTCGGCATCAAACTCAGCGGCAGCGAACAGCACGCGCACGAGAGCGTGGAAAGCGTGGTGTCGGGCTGTACCGATGTCGGCATCGCGCTGGGCACGCTGATTGCGGCGGCCCGCTCTTTTGGTCTGGGCATTGTGCCGATTGGCGGGATCCGCCGCAATCCGCAGGCGATGATCGAACTGCTGCAGTTGCCGGAACTGACATTCCCGGTCGTCGGCCTGACCCTCGGCTATGTCGATCGGCCTGCGCAGCAAAAACCGCGCCTGCCCCTCGTCACCTTCCGTCACGATGAGGTCTATCGCCCGCAGGCGCTGCCTGCGGCAATCGAGCAATATAACCAAACGCTGTCGAAATACTGGCGGCAAATCGGGCGTCAGGACGGCGGCGAGTGGGGCAGCAACACCGCCAGTTACTACCAAAATGTCTATTTTCCCGATGTACTGCCCGCCCTTCTGCAGCAGGGATTCCAACTGGAGAAATAATAATGCGAAATTTTGATCTGTATAATCCGACTAAAATCCTGTTCGGCAAAGGGAAAATCGCCGAGCTGGACAACGCGCTCCCGGCCGATGCCCGCATCCTGATTACCTACGGCGGCGGCAGTATCAAACGCAACGGCGTTCTGGCGCAGGTCCATCAGGCGCTGGCCGGCCGTAAGGTACTGGAGTTTTCCGGTATCGAACCCAATCCGGGTTACGAAACGCTGATGAAAGCGGTCGAGCTGGTGCAGCGAGAAAACATCGATTTTCTGCTGGCGGTCGGCGGCGGTTCGGTGCTGGACGGCACGAAGTTTATCGCCGCCGCCGCGCAATATCCGGCCGGACGCGAACCGTGGGAAATCCTGACCACCCGCGGCAAACATATTGAGCGCGCGCTACCCATGGGCGCCGTGCTGACGCTGCCGGCGACCGGTTCGGAATCCAACCCCACGGCGGTCATTACCCGTTACGCCACCGCCGATAAACGCGTGTTCGCTTCGCCACATGTTTATCCGCGCTTCGCCGTGCTGGATCCGGAGGTGACCTACTCTCTGCCGGCGCGCCAGGTCGCCAACGGCGTGGTCGATGCATTTGTGCATATCCTCGAACAATATCTGACCTATCCGGTCAACGCAAAAGTACAGGACCGTTTTGCCGAAGGCCTGCTGCTGACGCTGATTGAAGAAGGTCCGCGCGCGCTGGCCGAACCGACCAATTACGACGTGCGCGCCAACGTAATGTGGAGCGCCAGCCTGGCGCTGAACGGCCTGATCGGCGCCGGCGTGCCGCAGGACTGGTCCACGCATATGCTCGGCCACGAACTGACCGCGCTGCACGGTCTGGATCACGCGCAAACGCTGGCCATTATTTTACCCGCGCTGCTGAACGCTAAAAAAGCGCAGAAACGCGACAAACTGCTGCAGTACGCCGATCGCGTCTGGCAACTGCATCAGGGCGACGAAGAACAGCGTATCGACGGCGCGATCGCCGCCACGCGCGCGTTTTTCGCCCGGATGGGCGTCTCCAGCCGCATGGCCGACTACCAGCTGGACGGCAGCACCATTCCCGCCATGGTCGAAAAGTTACAGCAGCAGGGCATCACCGCGCTGGGCGAACATCAGGACATCACGCTACAGGATTGCCGGCGCATCTACGAGGCCGCCGCCAACAGCTAGTCGTCAGCCATGATTCGCAACCTGGCGATTTTTCGACCAGGATTAAGCATCACGGACCGTCCCGTTAACAGTACGAACGGCAGGACGGTCCCCGGTCATGAACAACCGGCCCCGTCCCGGGCGCCGGTTATTTGATGAACACAGGAGAGACGCATGACAACGCAATCCATCATCAAACTCAGTGACGGCAACCTGATGCCGCAGTTGGGGCTCGGCGTCTGGCAGGTAAGCAATGCCGAGGCGGAAAGCGCCGTAGCGGAAGCGCTGAGCACCGGCTACCGTTCCATAGATACGGCGGCGATTTATAAAAATGAGGAAGGCGTCGGCAACGCATTGCGCGCCGCCGCGCTGCCGCGCGAGGAGCTGTTTATTACCACCAAACTGTGGAACAGCGATCACCGTGCGCCGCAAAAGGCGCTGGAGGAAAGCCTGCGCAAGCTGAAGCTCGATTATATCGACCTGTATCTGATTCACTGGCCGGTGCCGCAGCAGGATGAATACGTCAACGCCTGGCGCGAGCTGATAAAACTGCGCCAGCAGGGGCTGATCCGCAGTATCGGCGTCAGTAATTTTCATCCCCACCATTTACAGCGGCTGAAAGAGGAAAGTGGCGTATGGCCGCAGGTTAATCAGATTGAGCTGCATCCGCTGTTCCAGCAGCGTCAGTTGCACGCGTGGAACGCAACGCACCATATTCAGACTGAGTCCTGGAGTCCGCTGGCGCAAGGCGGCGTCGGCGTATTCGACCAGCCGCTGATCCGCCGGCTGGCGGAAAAATACCTGAAAACCCCGGCGCAGGTGATTATTCGCTGGCATCTGGACAGCGGGCTGGTGGTCATTCCGAAGTCGATCACCCCGGCGCGCATCAGGGAAAATTTCAATGTTTTCGATTTCAGGCTGGATAAAGAAGAACGGCTCGAGATCGCCAAACTGGACAGCAACAAACGCCTTGGCCCGGACCCGGACACGATGAATCTTTAACCCTGGTCAGGCCGACGCCGGCAGACCGCGCCCGGCATCGCCGCTGATTCAGCGATGCATATCACAAAGGCGCCAGCAGGGGTTTGTGTTTTTCATTCAGTATTTATACATTGGCGCGAACCTTTTCGCCGCCGGCACCAGGGAATAAGGTTATCTTTAGCGAACGTAAAACAAAAATAAGCGGCCGGCTGCGTCAAATCGCGCCGGCCAGCTCAGTTGGCCGCGCCCGCCTCACACGGTGCCGGGCGCTCAAGGCTGTACCACCAGCTGTCCGGTCGATCCCCGGTCGGCCATCTCCAGCGTCTGGCTGTAATACAGAAAGGGCAAGCCGACGGTCGAAGGCTGATTAAAGTAAACCAGCAGTTCCACGTCGCCATCCACCCACACCGTATCCTTCCAGCCGGCGTCTTCCAGCGGTACGTTACCGCCGTTTACGCTGCGCACCAGAAAGGTCGCGCCCTGAATATGGAACGACTGCGGCGTATCGGCATGAATAATCCAGCGCTCACAGCGGCCCAGCTGCGTCTGCACGTCGATTCGGTTCGGATCCCACAGCGCCCCATTAATGCCCGGCAGCCGGTCGCCCAGCCTGAACTCGCGCGTGCGGCTGACGCTGCCTTCAATCGCGTTGTCGGCCAGCAGGCGCATCGGCAGATTATCGGTCACCAGCGGCAACAGGCCGGTCGGTTTTAACGTCAGCACCTGGGTGGAAATCAGGATAGAAGAGGGTTCGAACAGCCCGCGCAGACGATCCATAATGCCGGCGGATTCCCCGGCGGTCAGCGTCACTTCATCGCCCTGCGACATATCGATCAGGATTTCGCGCCGTTCGCCGGGCGAAAGCGAAAGCTGGTTTACGGCAATCGGCGCCGGCAGAAAACCCTGGTCGCTGGCGATAATGTGCATCGGCCGCCGATCGCTCAGCCGCAGGCTGTAACGGCGCGCGCTGGAGGCGTTCAGCAGGCGTAAACGCACCCAGCCGCGCGATACCTCGACAAACGGATTCTGCGCGCCGTTAACCAGCAGCGTATCGCCGAGAAAGCCGCCGTCCGACGGCGGGCTATATACCGGCACGCCGAAGCTATCCAGCCGCTTATCCTGAATGATCAGCGGGAAGTCATCAACGCCGTAGTGGCTGGGGATGGGCAGAGATTTGCTGATGTTATCCTCCACCAGCCACAATCCGGCCAGCCCGTTATAGACATGCGCGGCCATGCGGTTGGGAGTATTGGCATGATACCAACAGGTGGCGGCGGCCTGACGCAGCGGCATGACCGGCGACCAGTCGGCGCCGGGCGGAACGATGCGCCCCGCCCCGCCCATTAACGAGCCCGGCACCTGTAGACCGCTGACGGTCATCGACACCGGTTCGCTCAGGCGGTTGTTGTAAATCAGCTTAACGTCATCGCCGCTGTAGACGCGTACCGTCGGCCCCAGATACTGGCCGTTGATTCCCCAGACCGATGCCTTACGCTCGCCGGTAAAGGCCCAGTGAGCCTGCAGCAGGGTCAGGAAAACGGGTTGCCCGCGCCGGGATTCCAGCAAAGGCGGAACGGGTAACGCGGTTTGGGTGCCGCTGGCTCTGGCCGTCAGCGGTACGGCTCCTGCACATAAAGCAAGACCCGAGGCCTGTAAAAACTGGCGTCGGCTGAGTGACATAATGACTCCATAGCTCCGTTAAAAACTAAGCAAAACATCAGACCCGGGCCGAATGCCGGGATATACCGCCTCAACCGCTGAACTCACCGTTGGCGCGCCTGGCGTCAGGGCCGCTTCTCTGCGGCCTCGCGCTCGGCGACTTCGGCATCCAGCTGCGCCAGTTTTTCTTTCATGATGTTATAACAATGCTCCGCCAGACCGCGATGGTCTTTACCATAAGCGCCGACATCCACCGGCGGCAGCATTTCAATAATCACATGGCCGTTATACCAGCGATTAAGTTTAACCTTATTATGGGTATTGGAAATACAAATCGGCACGATGGGCACGCCGGCGCCGATAGCGGCGTGAAACGCGCCGGTTTTAAACGGCAGCAGGCCGCGTCCCCGACTGCGGGTGCCTTCGGGGAACATCCAGATAGAGATATTTTTTTCTTTAACATGCTTCACCACCTGGGAAATGGTGCCGTGCGCTTTGGTGCGGTTCTGACGATCGATCAACAGGTTGCCGGTCAGCCAGTATAACGGGCCAAAGAAAGGGATCCACACCAGACTCTTTTTGCCCACCGTCACCGTGCGCGGCTGGACGACATTGGCGGCGGTCACCATATCGAAATTATTCTGATGATTAGCGATATAGATGCAATTGCCCAAATGCTGCGCCTGCTTCGGCACGCGCACGTCCACTTTCAGCCCGAATATCCATGACAGGCGGCCGAACAGGCGGCCAAAGGTCGCAACGTGCGCCGGGTTGCCGGGGCTGAATAAACAATAAATTGAACCGACGACCGAAACCAGAATAGAAAATAACAGCACTACAATAAGACGAAAAATAAATATCATATCAACCTCATGAGCCTGTTGCCGCCGCTAGTATAGCGATTTCGCCATAAAACACACGGTGATTCCCCGCCGGCAATCTGCCGCCGACAGGGAAAACGCAACAGGTAAAAAAACACGGAGAAAGGCGGGCCGGTAAGCGCGATCGCTTACCGGCCCGAAGGGCGTGAATTACGCTTCGCCGCCGTCCTCCGCAACAATCGCGGGCGCGTCCACTTCAACCCGATCGATGCGCTGCAGACCACGCGGCAACAGCGTCCCTTTACGACCGCGCTCCGCACGGAATTTTTGCAAATCTTCCGGTCGCAGGGTCAGCTTGCGCTTACCGATATACAGGGTGATCGCCGCACTCGGCGGCAACAGCAGCAGCCAGTTCAGCCGGTCTTCCCCGCTGGCGGCGGCCGCCGCCGGAATCGATACGATCTTATTCCCTTTGCCCTTCGACAGTTGCGGCAAATCGCTCACCGGGAACATCAGCATGCGCCCCGCCGCGGTAATCGCCAACAGCATGTTATCTGCGCCGTGAATTTCCAGCGGCTGCAGCACTTTGGCATTTTCCGGCAGCGAAATCAGAGCCTTACCGGCGCGATTGCGCGCCACCAGATCGCTAAAGGTACAGACAAAACCGTAACCTGCGTCGGAGGCCATCAGCAGCGGCTGTTCGTCCGCCGCCATCAGCACCTGTTCAATCGTCGCGCCCGGCGGCGGCGTCAGCTTGCCGGTCAGCGGCTCGCCCTGGCCGCGCGCCGAAGGCAGCGTCAGCGGATCAAGCGCATAGCTGCGCCCGGTCGAGTCGATAAACACCACCGGCTGATTGCTCTTGCCGCGGGCGGCGCCGCGGAAGCTGTCACCGGCCTTATAGCTTAACCCGGCGGGATCGATATCATGCCCTTTGGCGTTACGCACCCAGCCCATCTCGGACAACACAATGGTCACCGGCTCGGAAGGCACAAAATCGTGCTCGCTCATCGCTTTCGCTTCGGCGCGTTCGCGCAGCGGGGAACGGCGCGCGTCGCCATACGCCTGCGCATCGGCCTGAATTTCTTTCTTCAACAGATTGCTGAGCTTACGCTCCGAGGCCAGCAGCGCCTGCAGTTGATCGCGCGCTTTGCTCAGATCGTCCTGCTCGCCGCGAATCTTCATCTCTTCCAGTTTAGCTAGATGGCGCAGCTTCAGTTCCAGAATCGCTTCCGCCTGGGTTTCGCTCAGGCTGAACTGACGCATCAGAACCGGCTTCGGCTCGTCTTCGGTGCGGATGATGTGAATCACCTCATCGATATTCAGGAACGCCGTCAGCAAGCCTTCCAGAATATGCAGACGCTTCAGCACTTTCTCCAGCCGGTAGTTCAGCCGGCGGCGCACGGTATCGCGCCGGAACACCAGCCATTCGGACAGGATTTCCTGCAGCCCTTTCACCGCCGGGCGACCGTCCAGCCCGATCATGTTCATATTGATGCGGTAGCTTTTTTCCAGATCGGTGGTGGCGAACAGATGGTTCATCACCTGATCGAAATCGATGCGGTTCGAGCGCGGCACCAGCACCAGACGCGTCGGGTTCTCGTGATCCGACTCGTCGCGCAGATCCTCGATCATCGGCAGCTTTTTGGCGCGCATCTGGCTGGCGATCTGTTCCAGCACCCTGGCGCCCGAAGTCTGGTGCGGCAGCGCGGAAATCACCACGTTGCCTTCTTCCCTTTTCCATACCGCGCGCATACGCACCGAGCCGCGCCCGTTCTGGTAGATCTTGCGCACATCGCTGCGCGGAGTAATGATTTCCGCCTCGGTGGGAAAATCCGGTCCCTGCACATGCTCCAGCAAATCGTCCAGCGACGCCTCAGGCTTATCCAGCAGCAGCACGGCGGCGGCGGCCACTTCGCGAATATTGTGCGGCGGAATATCGGTCGCCATGCCGACGGCGATACCGGTGGTGCCGTTAAGCAGGATATTCGGCAAACGCGCCGGCAGCGTTTTCGGCTCCTGCAGGGTGCCGTCAAAGTTCGGCGTATAATCGACCGTGCCTTGTCCCAGCTCGCCCAGCAGCACCTCGGCATACTTCGACAGGCGGGATTCAGTATAGCGCATCGCCGCAAAGGACTTCGGATCGTCGGGCGCTCCCCAGTTCCCCTGGCCATCCACCAGCGGGTAACGATAGGAGAACGGCTGCGCCATCAGCACCATGGCCTCATAACAGGCGCTGTCGCCGTGCGGATGGTATTTACCCAGCACGTCCCCGACGGTACGGGCGGATTTTTTGAACTTGGCGCTGGCATTCAGCCCGAGTTCCGACATCGCGTAAACAATACGACGCTGAACCGGCTTGAGCCCGTCGCCGATAAACGGCAGCGCCCGATCCATGATGACGTACATAGAGTAGTTCAGATAGGCGTTTTCCGTAAACGTGTGTAGTGCCAGACGTTCGGCACCATCATGCGTCATCTCGCTCATTGATCTCATTTCCTCACATCGCGACGCGCTGAACACGCTCTTCGGCGCGCCGCACAGCGGTATATTTGGCGAGAATAGTACCTTATCTGCCCGGGGTCTGTCACAGACAACAAGGGGCGCGGGAACTTCGGCCGCGCAAGGTGCCTGAGTCGATCGCCAGAGGCTAACGACGCGATTGGTTACAAAACCGCATATCGCCACGCCCCCCGTCAGGCGCGTTGCACAGAAACGCCGGTCGTATGCATCGCCGACTCGGGCGCCCTATCCCGCCGTCACACCGGCAGTTAACGCCAGCCTGATTGCCCGCCTTCGCTGGCCTTTGCGCGGCTCGCCGCTCGTTATGTAAATATTTTGTCAAGAATCAGTAATGACGATTGAAAATGGCAACGGGAGTATTATTATGATAATAATTATCATTAACATTAGCGCCGTATGTATCTGCTCCAAATAATTCGAGCGCAGCCAACGTCTCTGCCACTTGAAGTATGACGAGTTATAGGACGCCACATCCAGCGATGACCCGAACCCATTCACCCATGATTCGCGATATTCCCCGGGTAATGCGGGCTATTACCCGGGTTTTAATCATTACCCAATGATTTTAAATAAAAATTATCCCATTACAGCAGAGCGGCATCCTGATGCGCCTGCTGATACTGGCCGGCGGTGATTTGAGCAAAATTAGTTATTTCCATATTGGGAGCAACACCATGTATTTGTATAACAAGGGAATTCGGATTGCGCGTCTAAACAGGATCATACTGACAGGAGTATTGAGCGGCACAGCCTTCGCAAGCTATGCAACGCAAAGCGGCACGGACGCCGCGTCCCGGACGGCGAGCTCACCGTCGACAGCCGATACGGCAAAGAGTAACGCGACGGATAAGCAAAGCGAGACGATGACGGTCTACTCTCCCAAAGTGGAGAAGGAAGCAGGCAGCAAAACCACCATTAGCGCCAGCGATATGCAGAAAGAAGGCGGCAATGATTTCGCCACCATCATGCGTTACCAGCCCTTAATCAGCGCCAACGGTTCCGCTACCGGCACCAGCACCGGCAAGAGCAGCTATGACCGCGGAGGCGCCACCGGCTACAACGTCCGCGGCCTGGAAGCCAACCGCGTATCCATCGACGTGGATGGCGTGGAGCTGCCAGCCGCCACTGACCGCGCCACATCGCAATCCAGCGGGCGCAGCCAGCTGGATACCTATGGGATTGGACGCGGCGACTATCTCGATCCGTATATGTACGGTTCAGTAGATATCGCATCCGGCGCGACCGACGTCGCCAATACCAACAACGCGCTCGGCGGCGCGGTCTCCTTCCGCTCAAAATCCGCCAACGATTACCTGTCCGCGGACAAACACAGCTATTTCGGCTACCAGAGCGACTATGACTCGTCCAACCGCAGCTGGCACAACGGTATTACCGCCGCGGGCGGCGATGAAACCCTGCGCGGCATTATCGTTATCAGTCGCCGCGACGGTAATGAAACCGAAAACCACCACTCCGCGACGGTCGACAGCAATCCGGCCAATTGGCACTCCAACGCGGTGATGGCGTCCGGCATCTGGCAGGCGACCGACAGCCACCAGTTGACCGCTACGCTGGATTACTACCATAAAACCAACCATACCCAGTTCCCGACCTGGAGCGGTTCAAGCTACACCGGCTATACCCGTGGCGGCACCTCCTACCAGCAGAACGAAAGCCGCCGCTATGGCGTCAGTCTGGCGGATCGCTGGACGCCGGAAAACAATAGCGTCTTCGATGTGCTGAACACCAAACTGTTCTATACCAAAACCGAGGCGCACGACTTTACCTATGAGACCACGCCGACCTGGACCTGGGCCAACTACGACACCAACACCTTCGGTTTCGAAAGCAGCGCCAGCAAAGAGTGGCGCAACCACCGCTTCAGCTATGGTCTGAATGCGCGCCAGACCAGCGCCGAACGTCCGCTCACCCAGTCCGGCACCACGGACATCGCCCTGGGCCAGCCGCAGGCGGACAGCAAAATTATCAATATCGGCGCATTCGCTCAGGATACCGTTACCTGGGATCTGGCCGGGCATGACTTCTCCGTCGTTCCCGGAGTGCGCTTCGCCTGGCAGCACGCCAAACCGGAAAATCTCGACCGGCTGATGAGCAACAACAGCTTCGTATCCGCTGAAGAGGCCGACAGCCTGTATGGCACCATGACCGATGCCAAAGTGCTGCCGTCGCTGAGCTTCCTGTACGACATCAAACCGGATCTGACCGCTTACCTTCAGTACAAGCGCGCCGCCCAGTTCCCCACGGCCAACCAGATGTACGGCGCCTGGAGCACCGGATATAGCTACGCCATCCTGAGCAGTCCGGATCTGGAAACCGAAACCAGCGACAACTATGAGATGGGACTGAAAGGCCAGTTGGTGGAAGGCGTAACGATTGGCGCGGCGGCGTTCTACAACAACTATAAGAACTTTATCGCCATCACCCGTTATTCCTGCGCCAGTTCACCCTCTAAGTGTTCGAACGTACCGGGCGGAATCAGCACGATTTATCAGTATGAGAATCGCGATAAAGCCTACATTTACGGCGGAGAGTTGAGCGCCAAATTCAATCTGGGCACCTGGTTCGGGCAGGCTGACGGCTTCAGTACGCGTCTGGCGTTCGGCTATACGCAGGGCGCATCTAAATCCAGCTATTCCGGCGACAAGTATATCGATCTGGAAAGCGTGCCGCCTATGAAGGCTATCGTCGGCGTGGCCTACGATGACCCGAGCCAGCTGTACGGCGCGGCCCTGACGGCGACCTTCAACAAAGGCAAACAGGCGACCTCAACCGACACCCGCAAGAGCTACAACAACAGCGGCAGCGATGTTGCCGAGTCCACCACCGAGTACATGCGCGTGCCGGGCTACGGCGTGGTTGACCTGACCGCTTACTACCGTCTATCCAAAAACGTGAAAATCAGCGGCGGCGTCTACAACCTTACCGATCGTAAATACTGGGATTATCTGAGCAGCCGCAACATCGAGGCGCCCACCAGCACCGATGCCGGCACGGATAAAAACTATTACGATCAGCAGTTGGCCATCGCGCCCGGCCGTACCTTCCAACTGGGCATCAACGTCGATTTCTGATTCACCGCCAACGGGCGCAGCCCCCGCGGCTCGCGCCCGAGCGCAGAGAGAAGAGAGAAGAGAGAAGAGAACGGAAACGTCCTCTTCTCTTTTCCGGCGCGCCGGCCTTATTTCGGCCTGCACTGTTGCCTGGAAATCAACAGTGTTGTGACATACTTTATATATTTCCGCCCATAAAAATCTGCCAGACTCAGTCTTCAATTACCGAATTCAACCTGTATAAGCGAGCCAACGATGCATAAATTATTGATCATTCATGCTGGTAAGGCGTTTGGGCATTCCAACGGCAGACTCAATAAAACCCTTACCGAAGTCGCCATCGACGAGTTGCGCGCCTCAGGGCACGACGTCCGGGTGACCTGGGTCGACCAGGGCTATGATATAGAACAGGAAGTGCAGAATTATCTGTGGGCCGACGCGGTCATCTATCAGATGCCGGGTTGGTGGATGGACGTACCGTGGATCCTGAAAAAATACGTTGATGAAGTGTTTACCGCCGGCCACGGCGCGCTGTACGCCAGCGACGGGCGCACCCGCGCCGACGCCGGCAAAAAATACGGTTCGGGCGGCTTGCTGCAGGGGAAAAAGTATATGCTCTCGCTGACCTGGAATGCCCCGCTGGAAGCCTTTACCGATCCGCAGCAGTTCTTCCATGGCGCTGGCGTGGACGGCGTGTACCTGCCCTTCCACAAGGCTAATCAGTTCCTCGGCATGGCGCCGCTGCCAACCTTTATCTGCAACGATGTCATCAAGGAGCCGGACGTGGATCGCGATATCGCCCGCTACCGTCAGCATCTCAACGCCGTCTTCGCCTGATCCTTTCGGCGCGCCCGCGCTATAGCGGCTGTTGTCCGATTTTCTCGCTGAGGAAGTCCAGAAAGCAGCCGATGCGCGCCGCCGGCGGGGAGTGACGGTAATACACCGCGTGCACCGGCAAACGCAGATCCACCGTCTCATCCGCCAGCACCTGCACCAGCCGACCGGCGGCTAAATCCTCATGGGTCATGAAATCGGACAGTCGGACGATCCCCTCGCCGTTGAGCGCCAGCTGGCGCAGAATCTCGCCGTTCGAGGACAACAGCGCCGGCGCGATCGAATAGCGTTCGTTCGGCGCCAGTCGCAGCGGCCAGACGTTAAGCGACTCCACCAGGCTAAAGCCCAGCAGCGTATGGGCGGCAAGCGCGTCCACGCCGTGCGGTACGCCGTGCCGCTGCAGATACGCCGGACTGGCCAGAATACGCAGCCGGCTGCCGCCGAGCGGCCGCGCATGGATAGTGGAATCCGGCAGGGCGCCAATGCGGATGGCGATATCGGTATGCTGTTCCAGCAAATCAATGAACACGTCATCGGTATTCAGTTCCAGCACAATCTGCGGGTAGCGGCGGCGGAATTCAGGCACCAGCGGAACGATCACGTGCTGCATAAAAACCGATGCCGCGTTGACGCGCAGCCGCCCGGCGGGCCGGGAACGCCGCAAGGCCGCCTGCTCTTCGGCCTGTTCCACCGCGAGCAGGATCTCGCGCGCGCGATGCAGGAAAGCGTCGCCTTCTTCCGACAGCATCAGGCGGCGAGTAGTGCGATGCAACAGCAGCGTTTCCAGTTTTTTTTCCAGCCGCCCCAGCGATCGACTGACGCCTGACGTCGTCAGCCCCAGCTGTTCCGCCGCCGCGGTCAACGTCCCGCTATCCGCCACGGCCACAAAGGCCTGCAGCTCTTCCAGCGTGATTTTCATCGCCACAGCCCCCCGCACCGGCGAACGGTTATACTTCGATTTCCGCCATGTCGCCCTTTTCCTGCAGCCAGTTACGCCGATCTTCGGCGCGTTTTTTGGCCAGCAGCATATCCATCATCGCCAGCGTTTGATCCACATTCTCATCGTCGATGGTCAACTGCACCAGACGACGCGTGTTCGGATCCAGCGTGGTTTCGCGCAGCTGCAGCGGGTTCATTTCCCCCAGCCCTTTGAAGCGCTGTACGTTGGGTTTGCCCTTTTTGCGTTTCAGCCGCTCCAGTACGCCCGCTTTTTCTTCTTCGTCCAGCGCGTAGTAGACCTCTTTACCCAGATCGATACGGTAGAGCGGCGGCATGGCGACATACACGTGCCCGTCGCGCACCAGCGTACGGAAGTGACGCACGAACAGCGCGCACAGCAGCGTGGCGATGTGCAGGCCGTCTGAATCCGCATCCGCCAGAATGCAGATTTTGCCATAGCGCAGCTGGCTCAAATCCTCGCTATCGGGATCAATACCGATGGCGACGGAAATATCGTGCACTTCCTGCGAAGCCAGCACCTCGTCGGAGGCGACTTCCCAGGTGTTCATGATCTTGCCCTTCAGCGGCATAATCGCCTGAAACTCGCGGTCGCGCGCCTGCTTGGCCGAGCCGCCGGCAGAATCCCCTTCCACCAGAAACAGTTCGGTCTGCTTCAGATCCTGCGATGTGCAGTCCACCAGTTTACCCGGCAGCGCCGGACCGCTGGTCAGCTTTTTACGCACCACCTTGCGCGAGGCGCGCATACGGCGCTGGGCGCTGGATATCGCCAGTTCGGCCAGCTGTTCCGCCGCCTGTACGTTCTGATTCAGCCACAGGCTAAACGCATCCTTCACCACCCCGGACACAAAAGCGGCGCACTGGCGCGAGGAAAGGCGTTCCTTGGTCTGCCCGGCGAACTGCGGCTCCTGCATTTTCACCGACAGTACCCAGGCGCAGCGTTCCCAGATATCGTCCGCGCTCAGTTTGACCCCGCGCGGCAGGATATTGCGGAATTCGCAAAACTCGCGCATGGCGTCCAGCAGTCCCTGGCGCAGACCGTTGACATGCGTCCCGCCCTGCGGCGTGGGGATCAGGTTGACGTAGCTTTCCGTCAGCAGTTCTCCCCCCTCCGGCAGCCACAGCAACGCCCAGTCAACGGCATCCGTATCGCCGGCAATCGCGCCGGTGAACGGCTGCTCCGGCAGCGTCACCAGACCATTGACCGCTTCGCACAAATAATCGGTCAGCCCGTCCTGGTAACACCAGCGCTGTTCCGTGTTGTTGATCTGATCTTTAAAAACGATTTCCACGCCCGGACACAGCACCGCCTTCGCCTTCAGCAAATGGCTCAGCCGCGACACCGAAAAACGCGGGCTATCGAAAAATTGCGCATCCGGCCAGAAATGAACCCGGGTGCCGGTGTTGCGCCGCCCGCAGGTTCCGCTGACGGTCAGATCCTGCACCTTATCGCCGTTGGCGAAGGCCATGTCATACACCTGTCCGTCGCGGCGCACCGAGACTTCGACGCGCGACGACAGCGCGTTGACCACCGAGATGCCAACGCCGTGCAGACCGCCGGAGAACTGATAGTTTTTATTGGAAAATTTGCCGCCCGCGTGCAGACGGCACAGGATCAACTCAACCGCCGGCACCCCTTCTTCGGGGTGAATATCCACCGGCATGCCGCGCCCGTCGTCGATCACTTCCAGCGACTGGTCGGCGTGCAGGATCACATCGATGCGCCTGGCGAAACCGGCCAGCGCTTCATCCACGCTGTTGTCGATAACTTCCTGGCCCAGATGGTTCGGGCGCGTCGTGTCGGTATACATGCCCGGACGACGACGCACGGGTTCTAATCCACTGAGGACTTCGATTGAATCAGCGTTATAACTTGATTGAGTCATGGTTTGAATTAACTAGTCGATTGAATTGTATTGGCGGCGCATTGCTGAACGGCGGGCGCCAGCTCGCACCATAAGCCGCAGCGGCCGCTCACCGTCAATGCCGCGGAGGTATCAGGCGGCAGGGAGCCCTAAAAAATCCACGATAGGCGCAAAAAAGTGCTCAAAGCCAACAAAGGCATGATTCCCCCCTGACTCCACGGTCTGACGACAGGCGGTGTAGTAGGTCACGGCCTGCCGGTAATCCAGCACTTCATCGCCGGTCTGTTGCAACAGCCAGAGCAAATCCGGTGATTCCAGCGGCTCGATCTGCATTACTTTCAGATCGTAAACATGGCGAGACTCTAACACATATTGTTCGCCGGTGTAGGGATTATGGTTGTCGCCGAGATAATCCATCAGCAGCTCAAAAGGCCGCACCGCGGGGTTGACCACCACGGCGGGCAGCCTAAAGCACTGCGACAGCCAGGTGGCGTAGTAACCGCCCAGCGACGAGCCCACCACGCCGAGCGGATGGCCGGCCCGCGCCATCACCAGCGACTCCATCAATTGCGCCGCCTCGGCCGGATAAGGCGGCAATTGCGGCACCAGCATCTCGATTTGCGGGTGATGCTGCGCCAGCCATGCCTGCAGCGCGCAGGCTTTAGCCGAGCGCGGCGAGCTATTGAAACCGTGCAGGTAAAGTAAGGTCGGCATCAGTATCCATCCGAATCCATATCGGGTAAGAATTCATCTCCCGCCAGACGGAACACTTCCGTTTCCACCCGGCCGTCCGGCAGAAGATCCAGATAGCGCCAGCCCGGGCCGACGTTATCGATGGTGAAATTGGTGCAGTGGGGTTTGAACTGAACGCAGGTGGACGGCGTGGCCAGCAGGCGCCGGCCGTGCCAGTTGAGGTCCAGCTCCTGGTGAATGTGCCCGCACAGAACGGTATTCACCTGTGGATAATTCAGCAGCACCGCCGCCAGATTGTGCGCGTTGCGCAGGCTGTGTTGATCCAGCCAGGTACAGCCGGACGGCAACGGATGATGATGCAGCAGCAGCAGCGTATAGCGGTCGGGCTGACTGGCCAGACAGCGCTCCAGCCATTCCAGTTGGTAGTCGCTCAGTTCGCCGTGGGGCACGCCGAAGACCTGGCTGTCCAACAGGATCACCTGCCACCGCTCGCCCAGCAGCACGTGTTTGGACGGGGCGATGCCTTCATCGGCCAGCGTGCCGAACATCGCCGGCTGAAAATCATGGTTGCCCGGTAACCAGACGCAACGCGACGGCAGCTGACGAATGCCGCTGGCGAAGTGACGATAGGCTTGCAGAGAGTGATCCTGCGCCAAATCGCCGGTTGCCACCACCAGATCGTAATCGCGCTGTTGGGCCACAATCGCGTTCAGTACCGCATGGTAACTGCGGTATGTGTTGACGCCGAGCAGCGTTTCGTCCTTGCCCGCGAAAAGGTGGGTATCTGTTATTTGTAAAATCCTGATTCTGGCCCCACTCGCCACAGGAAGTGTCAACAGGCTTTCCAATTGGTGTCCTTGGTCACTTAAATCTGTCTAATAAACCGGAACCGACATCGAACCATACGCCAGACAATATCTCAGCCAGTCAGCAAGAAACTGATTAATTTGGTGCTTTTCGTCACGTTGATGTAACTTTTTATTCGGATAATCATAACGTGCCTTAAAGCGAAAGATCTGCTGACTGGCACACACTTCCGCAACCATCGCGTCATGGTACAGCCTGACCGTCATCGACGGCAGGCTCCAATAGCTGACGGCCGGCGCAATCTGCTTAATCTCCACCAGAGAAGTATAACGGGTTGACTCGAGGATCGTCAGGCTATACCGGACGTTATCCACCTGATAGACGACCGTGTCCCCCACCTCGTCATTACGCGGCAGCAAACGGCGCAGCTGCGCGAAGTTTGTCTCACACAATCGCATCATCTCCGGGAAATCCGGGGTATAGCGCTTCATCGATTCAGTCCGCCCAGGTTTTTCTCAGTGTCTCATGATGCAGCGCCAGCCATTGCAAGGCAATGACCGACGCCGCGTTATCAATCACGCCCTCTTCCACCCAGCGATAGCTCTGCTCCCGGCTAACCACATGGACGCGGATATCTTCATTTTCTTCCGCCAGCCCGTGAATGCCGGCGGCGGTGCGCGTGTCGACTTCGCCCACCATCACCGACAGCCGCTCGCTGGTGCCGCCGGGGCTGGCCAGGTAGCTAAGCACCGGCCGACAGCGGCCGACCGTCAGCCCCGCCTCTTCCTGCGCCTCGCGCCGCGCCACCTGTTCCAGGCTCTCGCCCTCTTCGATCATCCCGGCCACCAGCTCCAGCAGCCACGGCGAAGGGCTGGTATCCAGCGCGGCGATACGTATCTGTTCAATCAGCACCACTTCATCGCGCACCGGATCATAAGGTAACAGCACGACCGCATGCCCGCGCTCAAAAATTTCCCGCGTAATCTCGCCGCTCATCTCGCCATTAAACATACGATGGCGGAAGCGATAGCGCTCCAGCGAAAAAAAACCGCGATAGAGCGTATCCCGTGCAATAATTTCTACGTCTTTCTTGCTAAATTCGACCGGACCAGATTTTGATAATGCCATTGTTTTACTCCTGCAACCGGTATCCGCGAAATCCGGCGTTTACGGCGGAAACACCAGCCATCATACTCACTGTTGTTTATGTTAGATTTATATCACCTGGGACAAGATGGCACTTTCAGCCACCCTATCCTATTGGCAGATTCTGATAGAATCGACAACTATTCGCCAATTAATAGCGCTACCATACCCAATAGATTTCGAGTTGCAGGCAGGCGGTAAGTGAGAGACTCCCCCCGGGCGCTTAGCTCGCGAAGCGGCCAGGGTGGGTGAGCGCGGCCAGCACATCTGCAATCTGAAACATGAAGGGTATACCATAGCAATTTTGCTGCACAACAAGGAACGCAAATGAAGAGACTGCTTCCCCTTCTTATCGGTCTGAGCCTGGGCGTCTATAGCGCCATAAGTCAGGCAGAAAACCTGGTACAGGTCTATCAGCAAGCCAAAATCAGCAACCCGGACTTGCGGAAATCTGCAGCCGATCGCGATGCGGCATTTGAAAAAATCAACGAAAGCCGCAGCCCGCTGTTGCCGCAGTTAGGGTTAGGGGCCGATTACACCTATACCAACGGTTACCGCGACAGCAACGGCGTCAACAGCGACGTGAAAAGCGCGTCCTTGCAGTTGACCCAGACGCTGTTCGATCTGTCTAAATGGCGCGCGCTGACCCTGCAGGAAAAACAGGCTGGGATTCAGGATATTACCTATCAGAGCGCGCAGCAAACGCTGATCCTCGATACGGCGACCGCCTATTTTAACGTGTTGCGCGCCATTGACGCCCTGTCCTACACCAACGCGCAGAAACAGGCGATTTATCGGCAGTTGGATCAGACCACGCAGCGCTTTAACGTTGGTCTGGTAGCCATTACCGATGTACAAAACGCGCGCGCCGAATATGACAGCGTACTGGCCAGTGAAGTTTCAGCCCGCAACACATTAGATAACGCGCTGGAAAATCTGCGCATGCTCACCGGCAACTTCTATCCGCAGCTTTCGGCGCTGAACATCGACCGCTTCAAAACCGAACGGCCGGACGCCATCAATAATCTGCTTAAAGAGGCGGAAAACCGCAACCTGAATCTGCTGTCGGCCCGTTTAAGCCAGGACCTGGCGCGCGAGCAAATCCGCTATGCGGAAAGCGGCCACATGCCGACGCTGGATTTGACGGCATCGACCGGCGTGAGCGATACCAGCTACAGCGGTTCCCGCACCAACAACAGTAGCTACAACGACAACACCGCCGGCCAGAACAAAGTGGGCATCAGCTTCAATCTGCCGTTGTACAGCGGCGGCGCCACCAGTTCGCAGGTGAAACAGGCTCAGTACAGCTTCGTCGGCGCCAGCGAACAGCTGGAAAGCGCGCACCGCACCGTCGTACAGACTCTGCGCTCCTCCCACAACAACATCTCCGCCTCCATCAGCAGCATTAACGCTTACAGGCAGGCCGTCGTGTCGGCGCAAAGCTCATTTGACGCGATGGAAGCCGGTTACCAGGTGGGTACGCGCACCATTGTCGACGTTCTGGACGCCACCACCACGCTGTATAACGCTAAGCAGCAGTTGTCCAACGCGCGTTACGATTACCTGATTAACCAGCTCAACATCAAATCGGCGTTAGGCACGCTGAATGAAAACGATCTGCAGGCGCTCAACAACGCGCTCGGGCAGTCTATTTCGACCACGCCCTCAGACGCGGTACTGGACAGCGGCTCAACCGCAGCCGGCTCTCGTCTGACCGGTCGCGCTACGGCGCGTCAGTAAGCATCAGCCGCGCCCGATAGGGTTCAGGGGGAACGATCCGTTTCCCCCTTGTTATTCCTCCGCCGCGCGCTAAACGCGCGGCGTTGCGCACCTATTAGGTATCACAACGAAAAGAGTCGCCGCCCGGCGGCGATTGTGGCTTCAAATCCCGTCACCGTTAACTTATTCTTAGCGCAGCTGAAAATATCGGGCATGGAGTCCGGCATCCGGGATAATCACCAATGAAACGCACGAAAAATATTAATCAGGAAAGTTTCCGTAAAAGCTGGCGCAGCTGGCGACTGGCTCCGCTGGCGCTGGCCGTCGGCACGGTATTTATGCTGGCCGGCTGTGAAAAAAACGACGAGACCGTCTCGCTGTATCAGAATGCCGATGACTGCTCGCGCGCCAACCCGTCGATGAGCGAACAGTGCGCCGTTGCTTATAACAATGCGCTGAAGGAAGCGGAAAAAACCGCGCCGAAATACGCCAGCAAAGAAGACTGCGTGGCGGAGTTTGGCGAAGGCCAGTGTACGCAAGCGCCGGCCCAGGCGGGCATGGCGGCGAATTCACAGCACAGCGGCGGTTTCTGGATGCCTCTGATGGCCGGTTATATGATGGGCAGGATGATGAACGGCGGCGGTTTCGCGCCGCAGCCGCTGTTCACCTCGACGTCGTCCGCCAGTCCGGCGAACGGCAAATTTGTCGATGCCAGCGGCAGGAGCTATGGCAACACCACCAGCGTGCGCACCCTCAGCGTATCGAAAACCGCTCTGGCGCCTAAACCGGCCACCACCACCACCATTACCCGCGGCGGTTTTGGCGAAAGCGTGACCAGGCAAACCGCGCTGCAGCGCACCAGCAGCGCCAGCCACTCCGGTTCCCACACCCGCTCCCACACCTCGGGGGGTTAAGGTCAAAACGGATGAAACGCATTTCTATTGCCGAACGCCCGGACTGGCGGGAAAAAGCCGCTGAATTCGGCTTTCGTTTTCACACCATGTACGGCGAGCCTTACTGGTGTGAAGACGCTTACTATCAGTTCTCTCTGGCTCAGATAGAACAACTGGAGGAAACCACCGCCGAGCTGCACCAGATGTGCCTGCAAGTGGTGGAGAAAGTGGTCGGCAGCGACGCGCTGATGGAGAAATTCCGCATCCCTAAACATACGTGGGAATTCGTCAGGAACGCATGGCGTACGCACCAGCCCTCGCTCTATTCGCGTCTGGACCTGGCCTGGGACGGCAACGGCCAGGCCAAACTGCTGGAAAACAATGCCGATACGCCCACCTCGCTCTATGAAGCGGCCTTTTTTCAGTGGCTGTGGCTGGAAGATCAGATCAATGCCGGCCGACTGCCGCAGCAGGCCGATCAATACAACAGTATTCAGGAACAGCTGATCGCGCGCTTTGATGAGCTGCGGCAGCAGCACGGCTTCGGGCTGCTGCACATGGCCTGTTGCCAGGATAGCGAAGAAGACCGCGGCACCGTACAGTATCTACAGGACTGCGCGCTGGAGGCGGGTCTGCCCAGCGAATTCCTGTTTATGGAGGAAATCGGTCTCGGCGAGCGGGGGCAGTTTACCGATCTGCAGAACCAGGTGATCAGTAATCTGTTTAAACTCTATCCGTGGGAGTTCATGCTGCGCGAAACGTTCTCTACCAAACTGCAGGACGCCGGCGTGCGCTGGCTGGAGCCGGCGTGGAAAAGCATCATCTCCAATAAAGCGCTGCTGCCCATGCTGTGGGAGATGTTCCCGGATCACCCTAACCTGCTGCCGGCCTGGTTCGCCGAGGATCAACATCCGCCGCTGGATAGCTACGTGATCAAACCGCGCTTCTCGCGCGAAGGCGCCAATGTTCAGATCGTGCTCAACGGCGAAAAAATTGCCGCGGTTGACGGCCCCTACGGTGAAGAAGGTTCGATTATTCAGCAATACCATCCGCTGCCCAAATTCGGCGACAGCTATATGGTTATCGGCAGCTGGCTGGTGAACGATAAGCCGTGCGGTATCGGTTTGCGCGAAGATCGGGAGTTGATCACGCAGGATCTGTCGCGCTTTTATCCGCATATCATTCTGGACTAAACAACGCCGGGCGCGCAGGCAGCGCGGCGTCTACGTGATGAAGACGGCTGCAGTGAGCTGCGTTGACGGTCCGCAAGGCGCCGCCAACGCGCCTGCACTGCCCCGGCGCGTCCTTAGCCCACCTGTACCGACAGCATGCTCAGCGACCCCATCTCAATGCCCTCGACCGGGACGCCGATCGCCTCCGTGCCGTTCCAACTGCCCAGCACGTACAGCAAGGGCAGATAGTGGTCGGGCGTCGGGTTGGATAATGCCGCGCCCTCATGCCGCATAAAGTCGACCAGCGGATGAGCATCGCCGCGATAGCTCAGGTTATCGCGGACAAACTGGTTGAACGACACCGCCCACGGATAAGGTTCTCCCCCGCCGTCCCATTTCACCATGCGCAGGTTATGCACCACATTGCCGCTGGCGACGATCATTACCCCTTCGTCGCGCAGCGCAGCCAGCTTCTGCCCCAGACGATAGTGATACTCCGCCGGCTGCGTCCCGTCCACGCTAAGCTGCACCACCGGAATATCCGCCTGCGGATACATTTTGATCAATACGCCCCATGAACCGTGGTCCAGTCCCCACTCGCTGCGATCGGCGATCACCGGAACAGGCGCCAGCAGCGCCTGAACGCGCGCGGCCAGTTCAGGCGAACCGGGCGCCGGGTACTGCGTATCGAACAGCGCCTGCGGAAAACCGCCGAAATCATGAATGGTGCGCGGTTTGTCCATCGCCGTCACGGCCGTGCCGCGGGTGTACCAGTGCGCCGACACCGCCAGGATGGCTCGCGGACGCGGCAGCGTGTCGCCCAGTTGCCGCCACGCCTGAGTATACTGATTGTCTTCCAGCACGTTCATTGGGCTACCGTGGCCGAGAAACAGAGCGGGCATCCGGGAAGCGTTCATACATAATCCTTGGTTACGGGTAATAACAGGTCTGGATATCGACTTTACCCATTTCATCCGTTCCTGACACTCAAATAACCATGATGGAAAACGTCAATAAATTTGAAGCAGAAGACGCCGCGCCGATGCGTTTGCGGTACGGCGCATCGGAAGCGAAAGCGCGCAGACGACGCAGGGAAAGGCGACCATCAGGCGGAGGGGCGGGCAGGAACAGCTCAGGAGCGCGCGGCGGGCCGCGGCGCGCTTACTTCTCAATAAACAGCCGGTCGTAAACGTGCTGCAGGTGTAATTCCATGTACTGACGCGCCAGTTGGGGATCGCGGTCGATAATCGCCTGGGCGATATTTTCGTGGTCCCGGTTCATCTCCAACGGGAAGTGGGTCTGCGCGTAATGGCTTTCCAGCCGCACAAAACGCGAGCTTTTACGCTTATTCCACAGGTACTCCATCATATCGCGCAGCACTTCGTTGCCGGTCATCTCGCTGATCATCAGGTGGAAGCGTTTATCTTCGCGCAGGAATTTCTCATCATTCACATTCAGTTGAATCAGATCCTGAGTGATCTCCTGCAGTTCCGCCCGCTGGTCGTCCGTCGCATTACGCGCCGCCAGTTCGGCCGCCATCGCCTCGAAAATCTGCCGCGCCTTAATCAGGGACTTGAGGCTGAATTCATCGCTGACGCTGCTTTCCGCCTCCTGCTGCTGCGGCTGGCAAACGAACACGCCGTTGCCGGTGCGAATTTCCACCCAACCGTTGATTTCCAGCGCAATCAGCGCTTCACGAATCGAAGAACGGCTCACCCCCAGTTGCTTAGCCAGCTCCCGCTCCGGCGGCAACATCGTACCCGGCGGAAACTGGCCCCGCTGGATACAGCCGATCAGTAAGTTCGAGATCTGACGGTAAAGACGTTCAACCTTTAGCTGCGGCAATTCCATATCATCCCCTTGTTCGTGGGAGAAAAAATCTGTCAGCAGCTTACCATATCGTCCGCTAAAACCCAGCACTGCCGGCGCACGGCGCGCGTCCCCCGTCATCGCCGATGCACAGCGCCGGATGGAGATTTATTAACCATGAGATCGCGATCACAGCATGCCGGCAAGCGTCGGTTTACTCTCCGGCTCAGTGGCCTGACCGCTGGGCCACTGAACCACCAGGCGCTCTATCTTTTCCGATCAGATAAAACCCTATGATAAATGATTAGAGGAAAACCCGATGTCACTCTCTCCTGCTGAAGCATCTGTGCAAAAATTCAGTAGAATCAAAAAAATACAGACAGTTTCTTTGACTTTGCTGTTTCTTGCCGGGATTATCAATTTTCTCGATCGCGGTTCGCTCTCTATTGCGAACGAAGCGATCCGCGCCGATCTTGGGCTATCCGCCACTGAGTTTGGCTTCCTGCTGTCCGCGTTTTCGCTGTCCTACGGCATTTCGCAACTGCCGAGCGGCCTGCTGTTGGATAAGTTTGGTCCGCGCATCGTGCTGGGCGGCGGTTTGATGTTCTGGTCCGCCATGCAGGCGCTGGCCGGTTCGGTCAACAGTTTCGCGCATTTCATTATGCTGCGTATTGGCCTGGGGATCGGCGAAGCGCCGTTTATGCCCAGCGGCGTCAAGGTGGTGAACGACTGGTTCAACGCGCGCGAGCGCGGTTTGCCGATGGGCATTTTTAACTCATCCACTACCTTTGGCCAGGCGTTTGCGCCGCCGATTCTGGTGGCGCTGATGCTGGCGTTCGGCTGGCGCATGATGTTTGTCGCCATCGGCGCGGCCGGCATTGTGATTGGCCTGTGCTGGTACGCCTGGTATCGCAACCGCGACCGCTTCCCGCTGACCCAGGAAGAACAGCAGTATCTGGATGAGGGCGCCCGCCCGGCGCAGAAAACCCGGCTGTCGTTCGCCGAATGGGGCGCGCTGTTTAAACGCCGCACCGTGTGGGGCATGATCCTGGGCTTCAGCGGCGTGAATTACACCGGCTGGCTCTATCTCTCCTGGCTGCCGGGCTATCTGCAGGCGGAACGCGGTCTGAGTCTGGTCAATACCGGCTGGGTGGCGGCCATTCCCTTCCTGTTCGGCTCCATCGGCATGCTGGTTAACGGCACCGTCGCCGACTATCTGGCCAGACGGGGTTATCCGCTGGCGAAAACCCGAAAAACGCTCATCTGTATCGGTCTGGTCTGCTCCGCCGCCTGTACGCTGCTGGTAGTTCAATCCACCTCAACGGCGATGGCGGTCGGCTTTATCAGCCTGGCCCTATTCTTCGTCCACTTCGCCGGCACCTCCGCCTGGGGTTTGGTGCAAATCATGGCGCCCGCGCGCATGGTCGCGTCGGTCAGCAGTATCCAGAATTTCGGCAGTTTCATCTGCGCCTCTTTCGCGCCCATCGTCACCGGCTGGGTGGTCGATACCACCCACTCGTTCAATATGGCGCTGGTGATCTGCTCCTGCGTCACTTTTGCCGGGGCGCTGGCTTACTTTTTTATCGTCAAAGATCCGATTGCGGATTGATGCTCATGAATTGTCTGCACGGCAGGCTAAGGACTTAATAATGGAACATACATGGCGCTGGTACGGCCCTGCCGACCCGGTTTCTTTGGATGACGCTCGTCAGGCGGGCGCCACCGGCATTGTTACTGCTCTCCACCATATCCCCAACGGCGAAATCTGGTCGGTTGAGGAGATCCAGGCGCGCCAGGCGCTGCTGGCGGAGAAAGGACTGGTCTGGTCGGTGGTGGAAAGCATCCCGGTGCACGAGGACATCAAAACGCAGCGCGGCGACTACCTGCGCTACATCGCCAATTACCAGCAGTCGCTGCGCAATCTCGGCCAGTGCGGGATCGATACCGTCTGCTATAACTTCATGCCGGTGCTGGACTGGACGCGCACCGATCTCGGCTATCAGTTGCCGGACGGCTCCAAAGCCTTGCGTTTCGATTACGTGGCCTTCGCCGCTTTCGAACTGTATATCCTGCGGCGGCCCGGCGCGGAGCAGGAGTACAGCGCGGAGGAAAGAGAAGAAGCGGCTGCCTGCTTCGCGGCCATGAGCGATCAGGCGAAAGAAACGCTGACCAACAACATCATCGCCGGCCTGCCCGGCGCCGAAGAGGGCTACACGCTGCAACAGTTTCAGGCGCAGCTTTCACAGTACGACGGCATCGACAAAGAGAAACTGCGTGAGCATATGGCGACGTTTCTGCGCGCCATTGTGCCGGTGGCGGAAGAGGCCGGGATCGTGCTGGCCGTCCATCCCGACGATCCGCCGCGGCCGATCCTCGGCCTGCCGCGCATTGTTTCCACCATCGAGGACATGCAGTGGCTGAAGGAGACCGTCGACAGCCTCCACAACGGCTTCACGTTCTGCACCGGCTCCTACGGCGTGCGCGCCGACAACGATCTGGTGAAGATGGCGGAAACCTTTGCCGAACGTATCCACTTTGTCCATCTGCGTTCTACCCGGCGTGAAAGCAACCCTAAGAGTTTCCACGAGGCGGCGCATCTGGCGGGCGACGTGGATATGGTCAGCGTGGTGAAAGCGATCCTGGCGGAGGAGCATCGCCGGCGCCAGCGCGGCATCACGCGCGCCATCCCGATGCGGCCGGACCATGGTCACCAGATGCTGGATGATCTCAAGAAAAAGACCAACCCCGGCTATTCCGCCATCGGGCGTCTGAAAGGGCTGGCGGAGGTGCGCGGCGTAGAGCTGGCGATCCGCCAGACCTTCTTCAGCCAGTAAGGCGCGCCGGAAAAAACGGGCGTTGCGTCGGGGCGCCGCACGCCCCGACCTGACGCGACCGCGCCGCAAAAGAAAACGCGCGCTGCGGGGACCAGACCTGAGCTCCGCAGCGCGCGTTTCAATCAATAAAGGGAGTCGACCGTTAAGCCGGGTTCTGTCGTGGACAGTCATTCATCTAGGCCAGCAATCGCTCGCTGGCTCAAGCAGCCTACCCGGGTTCAGTACGGGCCGTACCTTATGAACCCCTATTTGGCCTTGCTCCGGGTGGAGTTTACCGTGCCGCGAACTGTTGCCAGCCGCGCGGTGCGCTCTTACCGCACCCTTTCACCCTTACCTGATCCCGTTTACACGGGCCATCGGCGGTTTGCTCTCTGTTGCACTTGTCGTAGGCTTGCGCCTCCCAGGCGTTACCTGGCACCCTGCCCTATGGAGCCCGGACTTTCCTCCCCTCCACCTGTCTCCCGCAGGGGACGGCAATGAAGCGGCGACTGTCTGGTCAACTCCGGCGCGGATAATAGGGCAAAATAGCCGGAATGTCACCCCTGAGCTGCATTCTCTTGCGTCTGGTTATCAAGCGCGTGGCGGTACAGCGCGTTTTTCTTCACGCCGTGGATCTCCGCCGCCAGCGCCGCCGCTTTTTTCAGCGGCAACTCGCGCTGCAGCAGGGCCAGCGTGCGCAGCGCCTCGGCCGGCAATTCGTCCTCGCTCGCCTGGTGGCCTTCCACAATCAACACCATTTCGCCTTTGCGCCGGTTCTCGTCCTCCAGCACCCACGCCAGCAATTCGCCGACCGGCGCGCCCTGAATGTTCTCCCAGGTTTTAGTCAGCTCGCGCGCCAGCACTACATAGCGCTGCGGCCCCAGTTCGTCCGCCATATCCTGCAGGCTTTCCAGCAGGCGGTGGGTGGATTCGTAAAAAATCAGCGTGCGCGGCTCTTCGCGCAGCGCGCGCAGCGTATCCCGTCGCCCCTTGCGTTTCGCCGGCAGAAAGCCCTCATAACAGAAACGATCGGACGGCAGACCGGCGGCGCACAGCGCGGTAATCGCCGCACAGGCGCCCGGCAGCGGCACCACGCGCACCCCCGCCTCGCGGCAGAGTCTGACCAGGTGATAGCCGGGATCGTTGATTAACGGCGTGCCGGCGTCCGACACCAGCGCAATGCTCTGCCCGGCCTGCAGTTTCGCCAGCAGTTGTTCTGCTTTTTGTTGCTCATTATGATCGTGTAATGCGAACAACCGCGCATTGATGGCAAAATGTTGTAACAGCAGACCGGTATGACGGGTATCCTCTGCGGCAATAAGATCAACGTGTTGCAGCACCTCCAGCGCCCGCCCGGTGATGTCGCCAAGATTGCCGATCGGTGTGGGCACAATGTAAAGGCTGGGCGCAGAAATATCTGCTTGTTGGTTTTGATTCATTGTTTCATCCGGGTTGCCGATTTAATATTGAGCATCTTGAAAAAAATATCACTGGACACAGTATGCTTTCCTTTAATTTTATCCGTACCCAGGCAGGACGCGCCATGCCTGTCGTACTGGCGGCGCTGCTTCTCACTGGCTGTCCGGGCCATGCGCCGCAAAGCCCGCCGCCCGCCGATGTGCAGGGCCAGGCCGCTGGCTCTTCCGCCTATTATCTGCAACAAATGCAGCAAAGCAGTGATAATAACAAGGCTGACTGGCAATTACTTGCCGTTCGTGCCTTCCTGCAGGAAGGAAAGCTGCCGCAGGCGGCGCAACAGTTGAATACTCTGCCGGCCGAACTGAACGACGCTCAGCGCCTTGAACGGCAATTGCTGAACGCGGAACTGCTGGCGGCGCAGAATCATACCCAGGCCGCGATCGCCGCGCTGGGATCGTTGGATGTCAATACGCTTTCCGACCCGCAGAAACAACGCTATTACCAGACGCTGATCAACGCCAGTCAGGGGCGTCCGTCCCTGACGCTGGTGCGCGCCATGATCGCTCAGGAAACGCTGCTGCAGGGGGATGCCCGGCAAAAGAATCTCGATCTCACCTGGCAGACGCTCAACAGCCTTTCCGCGCAGGACCTTTCCTCGCTGGTGATCGACGCCAGCGAAAACACGCTGCGCGGCTGGCTCGACCTGCTCACCACCTGGCAAAATAATCGGCAGTCGCCCGATCAGTTGAAGGCCGCTATCGAAGACTGGAAAGTCCGCTACCCGCACCATCCGGCGTCGACTCAGCTGCCCACCCAGTTGGATCAGGTGATTAATTTTCGCCAGACCGCCGTCAACAGCATCGCCCTGCTATTGCCGCTAAACGGCCAGGCCCAGGTGTTCGCCAACGCGATTCAACAGGGATTCAACGCGGCGAAAAACGGTCAGGCCACGCTGAACACGCCGTCGATACCCGCCGCACCCGCGACGACGGCAACACCGGCGTCCGCTCCCGTCGCGGTCGCCTCGTCAGCGGATGCGGCGACCGCCGGCGGCGCGGAACCTGCGCCGGCGGAATACAGCGCCTCGGTTGCGCCCGTCCCGGCGTCAGCGCCCGGTCTGCCGGCCTCTCTGCCGGTAAAAGTGTACGATACCACCACGCAGCCGCTGCCCGCCCTGTTGAATCAGGTGCAACAGGACGGCGCTTCGCTGATCGTCGGTCCGCTGCTGAAAAATGAAGTGGAGCAGATTGCCAACAGCCAGACCCCGATTAACGTTCTGGCCCTGAATCAACCGGAACATATTCAGAGCAGCCCGAATATCTGTTACTTTGCGCTGTCGCCGGAAGATGAAGCCCGCGATGCGGCGGCGCATATCCATCAGCAATCGAAACAGCAGCCGCTGCTGCTGGTGCCGCGCGGCGCGCTGGGCGATCGGGTGATTAACGCCTTCGCCGACGCCTGGCGGCGGCAGGGCGGCGGCACGCTGCTGCAACAGCGCTTTGGCTCGGCGGCGGAGTTGAAACAGGCCATCAACAGCGGCGCCGGACTGAGCCTGAGCGGCCAACTGGTGAACCCGGCCCCGGCTCAGCCGGCGCAAAACAGCGTAACCGTCGCCGGTTTGACCATCCCGGCGCAGGTTGAACCCAGCGCCGCCGCGTCGGTCAGCGGTAATGTGGATGCGGTATATATCATCGCCACGCCGGATGAGCTGGCGCTCATCAAGCCGATGATCGATATGCGCACCTCCTCGCGCAGCCGTCCGGCGCTGTACGCCGGTTCGCGCAGCTTCCAGTCGGGGTTGGGACCGGATTTCCGGCTGGAAATGGAAGGGCTGCAGTTCAGCGATATTCCGCTGCTGGCCGGCGCGAACCCGGCGCTAATGCAGCAGGTCAGCAGTCAGTTTAAGAACGACTACTCGCTGGTACGCCTGTATGCGATGGGGATGGACGCCTGGACACTGGCCAGCCACTTTGCTGAAATGCGCCAGCTTCCCGATCACCAGGTCGATGGCGCCACCGGTACGCTGAGCGCCAATCAGGATTGCGTGATCGGCCGCAAGCTGTCCTGGCTGCAGTACCGCCAGGGACAGGTGGTGCCGGCATCCTGAACCGGCGAGCCGCCGGCGCGGGCTACGAGCAGCAGGCCCGGCGCTATCTGGAGCGGGCCGGGCTGACCTTCGTGGCGGCCAACGTCAGCCTGCGCGGCGGCGAACTGGATCTGATTATGCGCGATGGACCGACCTGGGTGTTTGTTGAAGTTCGTTACCGCCGCAGCGACCGTTTTGGCGATGCGGCGTCCAGCATCACCCGCCGGAAACAACTCAGATTATTGCACGCGGCGGCAGTCTGGCTGATGCGACGGGGCGAAAGTTTCGCCACGGCCGACTGCCGTTTCGACGTGCTGGCGATAACCGGGGATCAGTTGTCATGGCTACCGGATGCGTTCAACGCACAGGGCTGACGATACCCGAGGATTTCAGGTTGCGACAAGGCGTCCGGCGAGGGATAAATCGGTCTGGAACCGATTCGAACAGCGCCAGCGCCGCCCCTGGCGACCCGCTTCAGCAATGAGGCGCGTTCATCCCGATGTGCATACACCAGTATGCGATTCGGGTGACAAATCCGCCGGGAGCGGGTTTGAACGCCGCTGGCCGCGGCCCCGCAGGGGCAAGGCTCCGGAGATGGGCCGAATAAGTGAGCGCAGCCAACGTACCCGCAGCCTGAAGGATGGCGGGTATACCTTATTCATGGATATTAACAAACGGGTTAACCCAACGTGCTGGATAGAATAAAAGTCTGTTTTACCGAAAGTATTCAAACCCAGATCGCGGCGGCCGAAGCCTTACCCGATGCGATCTCACGCGCCGCTATCGTTATGGTGCAATCATTACTGAACGGCAATAAAATTTTGTGCTGCGGGAACGGTACATCGGCGGCCAACGCCCAGCATTTCTCCGCCAGCATGATCAACCGCTTTGAAACTGAGCGCCCCAGTCTGCCGGCGATCGCACTTAGTGCCGATAACGTGGTCTTAACTGCGATTAGCAACGATCGCCTGCCGGATGAAATTTACGCCAAGCAGGTACGGGCGCTGGGGCAGACCGGCGATGTGCTGCTGGCGATCTCCACCCGCGGCAACAGCCGTGATATCGTGAAAGCGGTTGAGGCGGCGGTGACCCGTGATATGAGCATCGTGGCCCTCACCGGTTATGATGGCGGCGAACTGGCCGGGCTGTTGGGGCCGCAGGATGTGGAAATCCGCATCCCTTCGCACCGCAGCGCCCGTATTCAGGAAGTGCATATGCTGACGGTGAATTGCCTGTGCGACCTGATTGATAACACTCTTTTTCCACACCAGAACGATTAAGGAGCACTACATGAGGATAGGATCTGTATTTGCCGTGCTGTCTATCGCCCTGCTGTTGCAAGGTTGCGTCGGCGCAGTGGTGGTCGGCAGCGCCGCGGTCGCCACCAAAACCGCAACGGACCCGCGTACGGTAGGCACCCAGGTGGATGACGGCACGCTGGAAATGCGCGTCACCAGCGCGCTGAACAAAGACGAACAGCTGAAGAAAGACGCGCGCGTTATCGCGACGGCCTATCAGGGAAAAGTATTGCTCACCGGCCAGGCGCCCAATAGCGAATTGTCGAACCGGGCGAAACAGATCGCACTGGGCGTGGACGGCGCCAGCGAAGTCTACAACGAAATCCGCCAGGGCACGCCGGTCTCGCTGGGTACCGCCTCAATGGATACCTGGATCACCACCAAAGTTCGCTCGCAGATCCTGGCCAGCGACAGCGTGAAGTCGTCCAACGTTAAAGTCACCACGGAAAACGGCGAAGTATTCCTGCTGGGTCTGGTGACCCGGCGCGAAGGCAGTTCAGCCGCGGAGATCGCCAGCAAAATTAGCGGCGTGAAACACGTTACCACCGCCTTTACCTGGCTGGACTAAAGCCCCGCCTCCCGGCACAACGAACGCCGCGGATCAACGCTAACCTCTGAACATAACCCTGCCCTCGCAGGGTTATGTTCTGTCCCCTTCATACCTCAAATTGCAGGCGCGTTGTATTTGTTACTCGCCCCATCCACAGGGCTCGCCCTTGCAGGGCCGCCAGCAGAGTTCAACTCCACGGCCGGCAGACTTGCCGCTCACCCCAGGAACCTACGGCAATATGCTCCCGGGAATAATGAGAGACATTCCGCCTCTCGCCGAAGGTAGCCGTTGGCTGGATAAATTCGTTGCCGACGAATTTGTCGCTGTATCGCGCCCTCTGCAACTCGAATTATTTTGGGTATATATGAGCGCTTGCCGCGTCTCCGCCCGACTCGCCCGTCTCAGGGCATCAGGCCGATAAACGTCGTTTTTTTTCGCGGCTCGCTCATTAGCGCTTCAAGCCGCTGCACGCAGCGCAGATAGTGCGGCGTCCGCTTATGGGCCGCTACCGCCTGTTCGTCGCGATAAGCCTCATAAATATAAAAACGGCTGGGGATGCGCTCATCCTGCAGCACGTCAAAACGCAAATTGCCCGGCTCCTGAATAGCGCCCAGATGGTTATCCCGGAACACCCGAATAAACTCATCAATCTTGTCGTCCCTGACGTTAATTTCCACCAGTGTCACATGCATAACGTTTTCTCCCGACGGTTAACCTGCGGCGCGATCAGCCTTTTTCGTGCAGATAGCGCTGCCAGGCCTGCTCCACGCTTTCCCCCTGATGCACCACGGCCTGCACCGCTTTCAGCATGGCGACCGGCGCTTCTGACTGGAATATATTGCGCCCCATGTCCACGCCGGAGGCGCCCTGGTCGATCGCCCGATAGCACATGTCCAGCGCCTCGCGCTCCGGCAGTTTTTTGCCGCCGGCAATCACGATCGGTACCGGGCAGCCGGCCGTCACGCGTTCGAATCCGCTGTCCACGTAGTAGGTTTTAATGATCTGCGCCCCCATTTCCGCCGCGATGCGCGTCGCCAATGAGAAATAGCGCTGATCGCGCGCCATGTCCTTGCCCACGCCGGTTACGGCCATGGTCGGCATGCCGTAGCGCGCGCCCTGGTCCACCAGCTGGATAATGTTTTTTATCGACTGATGTTCATATTCGCTGCCGATGTAGACCTGCGCCGCCATCGCGGCTACATTCAGGCGCAGGGCGTCTTCAATCGCGACCGCCACCGCCTCGTTGGATAGTTCCCGCAATATGGAATTCGCGCCGGAGGCGCGCAGCACCACCGGTTTATTCACCGCCGGGCTGACGACGCTGCGTAAAATGCCGCGCGTACACATCAGCACATCGGTATGCGGAAAGAGCGGCGCGATGTGCAGATCGATGCGCTCCAGCCCGGTCGTCGGTCCCTGGAAATAACCATGATCGAAGGCCAGCATGACGGTGCGCCCCGAGTCGGGATTAAAAATCCGCGCCAGACGCGACTGCATGCCCCAGTCCAGCGCTCCGCTGCCCTTCAAAAAGAAGCGTTGATTTTCCTGCGCCACCCCAATGCCAAAGTTTTTACCATCGCGAATATCATCCAGATCGGCCATTCTAATCACCTCCCGTTTGCCCGCCCGACGCGGGCTATTGTCAGGGTCGGCCGGGCATGCGCGCCGGCCGGACATGGCTAAAAATCGTATTGATCGATGTTGTCTTTGCTGAATACCACCCGTTGCGGCAGCAGAACGATGCCGTTATTCGCCGCCTCGTACTGGTAGCCCTGTACGCTGTTCGCCACCACCTCGACCTCGCCGGCCTGCGGGATCGCCACTTTGTCGCCGATCTTCAATTCGCCCTTCTTCAGCATTTCATGCGCGACATAGACCGAAATGCGCCCCTGCTGAACCACATCCCACAGACCGAACGCCTTCACCGTGCCGCGCGTCACGTAGGGCCGCATCACATTCGGCGTGCTGAAGCCGACGATCGCCACATCGCTACGGCCAAGGTTTTCCGCCGCCTGCGCCGCCGCCGGCAGCGCATTGGCGTCCGGCGCGATAATCGCGTCCAGATCGCTCCAGGCCTTCAGAATGCCCTCCGCCGTCTGCAGCGATTTAGTGGCGTCGTTATAGCCAAACTGGGTGGCGACGATTTCCCAGCCGGGGTGCTCGCTGGCGATTTTCGCTTTCGCCTCTTTTACCCACTGATTCTGATCGGTGACCGTCGGGCTGGAATAGAAAAAGGCGACCTTTGCCTTGTCTTTTTTCACCTGCGCGGCCGCCATTTCGATCAGCATCGAACCGAGCTGCTGCGGCGTGCCCTGGTTGATATACAGCGAGCGACACTCCGGTTTGGTGTCGGAATCCCACGTCAGCACTTTGACGCCGCGCTGCATCGCGCGCTTCAGGGCCGGACACAGGCCGTCCGGCGACACCGCCGACACCACAATGGCGTTGTAGCCCTGATTGACAAAGTTATTGATAAGTTGCACCTGCCCGGACACGCTGGGTTCGGTCGGGCCGTCATAAGTCACATCAATGCCCAGCTCTTTGCCGGCCGCCAGCGCGCCGTTGCCGCCGCTGGTAAAGAAACCGACGCCCACCAGTTTGGGGATAAATGCGATGCGTTCGGCCGCGAGCGCCATACTGATCGGGAAAAACGTCAGTGCGCTCGCCAGCACGAGGTATTGCCAGCCTGGTCTGTTCATTATTCACTCCGTCTCGTTGCAGGATTCAGGAAAGGGCGCGGCGTTTACGCCAGCGCAACCATCCGTTTTTTAACGCGTCGCGATGCAGGCTGGCCGAACGGCCAATCACCGCCACGATCAGCAAGGCGCCGGCCAGCGCGCTGGATACCTGATTGGGCACGCCCGTCATCTGCAGCCCCTGCTGAAGGTAGCCCACCAGCAGCACCGCCAGCGCCGTACCGGCCATTGAGCCGGAACCGCCGTAAATGTTGGCGCCGCCCAGCACCACCGCGGTAATCGCCGGCATCAGCAGGGATGTACCCAGATCGGAGCGGGCGGAACCGAAATAAGAGACCAGCAGCACCGCCGCAATCGCCGAGGCCAGCCCGGTCAGGGCATACAGGGCGCACAGCGTGCGGGCGACCGGCAGCGCGCTATAGCGGGCGACGCGCGCATTCTGACCGATCAGAAAAACATTGCGCCCCGGCCGGGAGCGGTGCAGCAGCAGCCAGAAGAACAGCAGCAGCAGCAGAAAAAGCGCGAGCGGAACCGGAATCCCGGCCAGATCGCCGCTGGCGAAATCGGTAAAGGCGGCGGGAAAACCGCCGATGCCTTCATAGCCGGTGGCCCCCGCGATGCCGGACAGCAGCAGGGCGCTGCCGCCGAACAGGTACAGCGTGCCGAGGGTGATCACCAGAGGATTGACGCCGGTAAACAAAATCAGCCCGGCATTAAGCAGACCGCAGCACAGCCCCAGCGCCAGCGTCAGCGCAATGGCCAGCGGCAGCGGGACGCCCGCCTGGAACAGCACGCCGAGCGCGATCGCGCACAGGCCGATGGTGGAGGCGAACGAGATATCGATCCCGCCGCTGACAATCACCATGGTCAGCGGCAGCGCCACAATGCCGATGGCGATAAAGTCGCTGGTGCTGAACAGCAATACGTTCAGATCCAGCATTCTCGGGTTGGCGAAGCCGAACAGCAGGATCTCGCCGACCAGCAGAACAACCAGCGCCAGCTCCCAGCCGTAACGTTTAAGCGTCTCCATCATGCCACCCCACTCTTATTGTGCCGGGTCAGCGCCGCCGGCGGCGTATCGCGCGGGCGCGGCGGATCTGCCGCATCATGTTCGCCGGGCGAGGATGACGGTTTATCCGGCGTGAAGCGGGCATACTTTTGACGACGCAGATTTTTTTCCAGCGCGCTGCGCAGACGACCGTCAAACACCAGAACGCCCAGCAGCACCAGACCGGCGATAAAATCGTTCCACCAGGCGGGCAAACGCAGCATCACCAGCACGCTGTCGATTTGCGTCAGGAAATAGGCGCCCAGCACCGCGCCGGCCACGCTGCCCATCCCGCCCAGCAGGCTTACCCCACCCAGCACGCAGGCCGCGATCGCTTTCATCTCCAGCCCGCTGCCGGTCTGGTTGGGAACGAACCCGATCTGCGAAGCGAAGACAATGCCGGCCAGCGCCGCCATCAGGCCGTTGAAGGCGAACGCCATGATCCTGATTTGATTCACCGCGACGCCCAGATGGCGCGCGCCCTCCAGGTTGTCGCCCACGGCGTAAAAACTACGCCCGGCGGCGCGGGTTTTCAGCAGCCAGGCCACGCCCGCCAGCAGCAGCAAGATCAGCCAGCCGACCGGAGAGATGCCCAACAGCACCGGCGAGGACAGCGACTTCAGCGTCGTCGGCAGACCTTCAATCCACTTGCCGCCGGTCAGCAACAGCATCAGCCCGCGGTACAACCCCAGCGTACCCAGCGTGGCGACGATAGCCGGAATGCGCAGCCAGGCCACCAGTACCCCGTTCAACGCGCCGGCCAGCAGACCGGTCAGCAGCGTGAGCAGAGCTGCCGACCACAGGCCATAGCCCGCGTTAAGCAGACTGCCCAACGTGACCGCGCACAGCCCGGTAATCGAACCGACGGACACATCGATATTGCGCGTCAGCATCACCAGCGTGGAACCTATCGCCAGCAGGATCAGGATCTGCGCGCTGCTGAAAATCATGGTGAAGGTCTGCAGGCTGAAATAGCGGCTGTCCATCGCGCCCAGCAGCGCGAACAGAGCCAGAATCGCCAGCAGCGCGGTCAGTTCGCGATTGTTTTGCATCATCTTTAGCATAAGGACTCCTGGCTGGGATTCCGGCGACCGGCGCCGAAGGCGATATGCATAATACGATCGGCGGCGATCTCGCTGCCGCGCAGTTCGCCGCTCATCTCGCCCTGATGCATGACGAACACCCGATCGGCCAGTTGCTCGATTTCATCCAGATCGGAAGAAATCAGCAGTACCGCCACGTTCTGCCGCACCACATTGCGGATCAGCTGGTAGATATCCGCGCGGGCGCCTACATCCACGCCGCGCGTCGGCTCATCGATAATAAACAGCGCCGGACGCGCCTCCAGACAGCGGGCGATCAATAACTTTTGCTGATTGCCGCCGGAGAGCGTGCGGGCCGGCTGATCCGGCTGGTTGAAGCGGATGCCCAGCGCCCGCTGATAACGCGCCAGCACCGCCGCTTCACGCCGGGTATCGAGCCAGAAGCCGGCGCGATTGTAGGTCAGCGCGTTAACATTCCAGCTTAACGGAGCATCCAGATGCAGCCCCGACGACTGCCGGTCTTCCGGCAGATACACCAGCCCGCGCCGCAGTCGTTCGCCCGTGCTGCAGCGGGTAATCTCTTCGTCGTTCAGCCAGACGCGCCCCGCGCGCAGCGCGCGCAGTCCGTATAGCGACTCAGCCAGCTCGGTGCGGCCCGCGCCCACCACGCCGGCCAGACCGACGATTTCGCCGGCGCGGACCTGCAGCGAAACGTGCAGAAATCCTTCGCCGGTCAGGTCGTCAATGCGCAATACCGTCTGCCCGGCGTCGCCGGCGCGACGCTGACCGGGCAGCGCCAGCCACAGTTTCTGCGTATCGGACAGCGCCGGCTGACGCCCCTGCGGCATGATCGCCTGAATCAGCTGCTCATCGCTCAGTTCGCCCGTTTCGCCGCTCAGCGCAATACAGCCGTCGCGCATCACGCTGACCCGGTCGGAGATACGGCGAATCTCCGGCAGCTTGTGAGAAATAAACACCACGCCGACGCCCTGCGCCTGCAGATCCCGCACCTGCTGAAACAGGCGCGCCGTCTCGGCCGGCGTCAGCGAAGCCGTCGGCTCATCAAGGATCAGAATGCGCGCGTCTCGCATCAGCCCACGCAGAATCTCAACCAGCTGTCGGTCGGCCACCTCCAGCGATCCGGCGGGCGCGTTGAGCGCAAGATGAGCGCCCATCTTGCGCAACAGAAGCCGCAGCTTGTCGTCGTCCGCCTGATGGCGCGGCAAACGAAAAACAATATTTTCCCTGACGCTCAGGCTGGGAAACAGCATCGGCTCCTGCGGCACCAGATAAATTCCGGCCTGATGCGCCTTTGCCGGCGTCAGCGACGAACAGCGCCGACCGGCGATTTCAATCGTCCCGCTGTCGGCCGGCAGCACGCCGGCGATGATTTTCATCAGGGTCGATTTTCCGGCGCCGTTGCCGCCCAACAGAGCATGAACCTGGCCCGGCATCAGGTTGAAATCGATGCTTTTCAACACGCTGACGCCTGAAAACTGTTTACTGACGCCGCGCACCGCCAGTAGCGGCGCCGTTGCAGTCTGGTTAAGTGGCATCGGTTTCACCTTATCTATCCTTTATCTTTCAGGTTGCGGGCGCGCCAATCGCGCCCGACGCCTTGCTTTAAACCCGAAATCTGTTGGCGCTGTTCATGAACAAATGTATTTTTTAATTTATTATGTTCATAATCCTGGCGCAGGAATGGTGATAAAACCGTCAGGCGGATCACAATTCAGTATCAATCCTATTTCTTTACTGACAATGCATGTAACAAAAGAACAAACTGTCGGCGCGCTCACAGTTAGCCGCCCGCCATTAATGAACAATTGATTTAATATTTTGTGAGTGTTCAATATGAGTGAGTTAAATATAAAGCCGCCCGCCGACCTGAACCATGCGGAGCACGGGATGAACGAGGAAGAACTGCTGGCGCGCATCGCGTGGTTTTACTACCACGACGGCCTGACCCAGGGAGAAATCGGTCAGCGTCTGAATCTGAGCCGCCTGAAGGTATCGCGCTTACTGGAAAAGGGGCGTCAGTCCGGCGTGATCCGCGTTCAGATCAACTCGCGCTACAAGGGGTGTCTGGAACTGGAGAACGCCCTGCTGCAACAGTTTAATCTGCAGCAAGTGCGGGTTCTGCCGGCGCTCGATGAACAGAATATCGGCCTCAGCACCCGGCTCGGCACCGGCGCGGCGCATATGCTGATGACGCTGCTCCAGCCGCAGCAATTGCTGGCCGTCGGCTTCGGCGAGGCGGCCATGAGCACGCTGCAGCACCTGAGCGGATTTATTACCTCGCAGCAGATCCGCATGGTGACACTGTCCGGCGGCGTCGGCCCGTATATGACCGGCATCGGGCAACTGGATGCGGCCTGCAGCGTCAGCATTATTCCCGCGCCGCTGCGCGCCTCCTCCAGCGAGGTCGCCCGGATATTGCGGGAAGAACGCAGCGTGCGGGACATCATGCTGGCGGCCTGCGCGGCGGATATCGCCGTGGTGGGTATCGGCGCGCTCGGCCAACGGCGCGACGCCACGATACTGCGTTCCGGCTATATCAGCGAAGGGGAACAGCTGTTGTTTGGCCGCAAGGGCGCGGTGGGCGATATTCTCGGCTACTTTATGCGCGCCGATGGCGAACTGGCGGAGAGCATGACGATCCATCAGGAACTGATCGGACTCTCGCTCGATGAACTGGCCAATATTCCGGTGGTGATTGGCGTAGCGGGCGGCGCGGAAAAGGCCGAAGCGATTATCGCCGCCCTGGCGGGCCGGCGCGTCAACGCGCTGGTCACCGAGGAACACGCCGCGCGGTCGATGCTCTCACTGCTGACATAAAGACCGGTGCGGGTCAGCGGCAGTGTTCGTCCAGCCGGTTCAGGGAGCGCACAGGCGCGAATAAAACGGCGCTGCCGGCTATTCGCGCCGCTACCGATAACCTATCGATCCCTTATCCGCGCCGAGGCGCGCACAACGCAGAGGGCTTAACGATGACCACACGCAGTTCTCCCTCCGATCGCGACGATTATCTGATGGCGCTGGATGCCGGCACCGGCAGCATCAGGGCGGTCATTTTTACCCCCGACGGCCGGCAGATCGCGGCCGGCCAGGCCGAATGGCGGCACCTCGCGGTGGCGGATGTTCCCGGTTCGATGGAATTCGATCTGGAAAAAAACTGGCGTCTGGCCTGCCGGTGCATACGCGAAGCCTTGGGCAACGCCGGCGTTGAGCCGCAGGCGATCCGGGCGGTCGCCGCTTGCTCGATGCGAGAAGGCATCGTGCTGTATGACCGCCACGGCGCGCCCATTTGGGCCTGCGCCAATGTGGATGCGCGCGCCAGCCGCGAAGTCGGCGAGCTCAGGGAACTGCATCAATACCAGTTCGAGCGCGAAGTGTATGAATGCTCCGGCCAGACGCTGGCGCTCAGCGCCATGCCGCGTCTGCTCTGGCTGGCGCACCATCGGCCGGATATCTATCGCCAGGCGGCGACCATGACGATGATCGGCGACTGGCTGGCCTGTATGCTCAGCGGCGAACTGGCCGTCGACCCGTCGAACGCCGGCACTACCGGTATGCTCGACCTCGCCAGCAGGCAATGGCGGCCGGAACTGCTCGATATGGCCGGGCTGCGCGCGGATATTTTGTCGCCGGTCAAAGAGACCGGCACCCCGCTCGGCAGGGTCACGCCGGCCGCCGCCGAGCTCTGCGGCCTGTCGACCAAAACCCTGGTGGTGACCGGCGGCGGCGACGTACAGCTCGGTTGTCTCGGACTGGGGGTGGTGCGGCCGGGCCAAACGGCCGTGCTGGGCGGGACCTTCTGGCAACAGGTGGTGAATCTGCCTCATCCGCAGGTCGACCCCGAGATGAACATCCGCGTCAATCCGCACGTGATCCCCGGCATGGCGCAGGCCGAATCCATCAGCTTCTTCACCGGACTGACCATGCGCTGGTTCCGCGATGCCTTCTGCGCGGAAGAAAAGATCATTGCCGAACGGCTGGGGGTGGATACCTACAGTTTACTGGAAGACATGGCCGCACGGGTTCCCGCCGGCTCCTGGGGCATCATGCCGATTTTCTCCGACGCGATGCACTTCAACGCCTGGTACCATGCCGCGCCCTCCTTCATCAACCTGTCCCTCGACGCCGAACGCTGCAACAAGGCGACGCTGTTTCGCGCGCTGGAGGAAAACGCCGCCATTGTCTCCGCCTGTAATCTGGAGCAGGTCGCCCGTTTTTCCGGCGTCCAGGCGGCGTCGCTGGTATTCGCCGGCGGCGCCGCCAAAGGCAAGCTGTGGTGTCAGATCCTGAGCGACGTCACCGGGTTAAACGTTCAGGTTCCGGTGGTTAAAGAGGCGACGGCGCTGGGCTGCGCGATCGCCGCCGGCGTCGGCGCCGGCCTTTACCCCTCGCTGGCGCAAGCCGGCGCTGCGCTGGTGCGCTGGGAACGCGAATATACGCCCAACCGTCAACACCATCAGCTGTATCAGCAGATCAAGGAGAACTGGCGTACGGTATACGCCGATCAACGGACGCTGGTCGACAGCGGCCTGACCACCTCGCTGTGGAAGGCGCCCGGGCTGTAACGCGCAAGACGGCGACGGCTCAGCGCAACCGGTTGGTTTGCAGGAAGGTTTCGCCGCCCATCAGGCGCATCTGGCGCAAAATCCACTGCTGCCGCTGAATGACATAGCCGGAAGGCGCGCTGGCGTTGAAGCGAATAGGATTGGGCAACACCGCGGCCAGCAGCGCCGCCTCGCGGGCCGTCAGCCGGCTGGCCGGTTTGTTGAAGTAATGCCTGGCGGCCATTTCAACCCCGAAGATGCCCGGCCCCAGTTCGGCGATATTGAGATAAACCGTCAGGATGCGCCGCTTGCTCCACACCAGTTCGGTCGCTACCGTCAGACCGGCCTCCAGCCCCTTGCGCAGCCAGCTGCGCCCGTCCCACAGAAACAGGTTTTTCACCGTCTGCTGCGACAGAGTGGAGGCGCCGCGCACGCGGCCGGGATTGCGGTCGTTGTGCTGCAGCGCCGAGGAGATGGCCGTGAAATCGAAACCGCTGTGGTGCGGGAATTTCTGATCCTCCGCCGCCATCACCGCCAGCGCCATCACCGGCGCGATATCGTCCATCGCCACCCAGTCCGAACGCGCGACATAGCGGAAATCGCCGCTCAGCCACGCGCTCAGTTGCCGATCGACCATCACAGCGGAAAAAGGCACCGGCAGGAAAGAAAACAGCACAATCCCCCCCAGCCAGAAGGCAAGGACGGCCAGCAGCGCGCGTAAAACCCAGCGCTTTAACCAGCCGACCGCTCCGCTGGCGCGCCGCTTTTTACTCATCAATCAAACCCAGCACTCGTGCAACCAGCTTATCAATTCCCTGCGCCGCTTCGCTGATTGAGCCGGCCAGCATATAAGCCGGCGTGGTGACAATTTTGTGATCGGCATCCAGCACGATATCGTCAACCGGGCAAACCACATGCGTTCCCCCCATGTCTTCAATCAATTCTGCGGTGTCTATATCATTGCCAATGGTTAGCCTCACTGGAGCTTCCAGTAAGCGGGGCAACAGCGCCGGGGCAATGCAAATAAAGCCAATTGGTTTATTTTGCTTATACATTTGCCGGGTAAGGCGTTTCAGTTGTTCATCGACCACGCAGTCTGCGCCCCGGGTAGCGAAATCACTCAAGTTCTCTGCCGCACCAAAACCACCGGGCACGATTAATGCGTCAATCTGCTGAGGATCGGCGGCCGACAGCGGCTGAATATTGCCCCGGGCGATGCGCGCCGATTCCACTAAAATATTGCGATTTTCAGCGCTTATCTCGCCGGTCAGATGGTTGATTACGTGCAATTGGGGCTTATCCGGGGCAAAACAGACCGCCTGAGCGCCGGCGCGGTCCAGCGCCAGCAGAGTCAGCACCGCTTCATGGATCTCCGAACCATCGTAAACACCGCATCCGCTTAGGACTAATCCGACTCTTTTCATCAATAAAACCTCTTATCATTACGCCAACTAATTAATTTTTAAGTTGACAAATACTAATCTACATCACACATTTTAATGATTCTTGTAACAAGCCGAATCTTCTTTGCTATTTTGTTAGCAGTGGTTCATCTGACTATCCGCACCTGCCAATAGCGGTGCCGAGATCTGGCGCAGGTGCCCGTTTTCCCTGGTGTTGGCGCATAATTCGCGCACCCCGGCTTCGGTCGGGGTCATTTTTTTTATGCCCGTCATCCCTGCCTTTCCCCGGCCTTTCAACCGCCGCCGCATGATGCCGTCCATGTCACCGGGAGGACTTTTCCGCCTGCGCAACCCACGCTCTCAGCACCTGTACATCATGCCGCCAGTCGTGCTTCAGCTCGTCGATCCATTCCTGCACGTTGTCCCACCAGGCCGGCAGCGTCGGAGTTTGAATCTGTTGCGCCACCTGCTGCAAATGACGCAGCCCCACCGAACCCGCCGCGCCTTTTATCTTGTGTCCTTCTTCCGTGATGCCCTTTTGATCGCGCGCCGTCATATTGGAATCCAGCACGGACAGATAGCCGGGCATCATCTGCTCGAACATATCCAGACTCTGATAAATCAGACCCGGCCCGACCAGATCCAGATATTGTTCCAACATTTCTATATCCAGCAGTGATTCATGCTGAAGCGCCGGCGACGGCGCCGGTTCGCTTTTATTTGCGGCCGGATGATCCCAGAACTGCTTGATCACCGCGGTCAGCGCGGGCACCGACAGCGGCTTGCTGAGCACATCATCCATCCCGGCGGCCAGATACTCTTTTTTATTTTTAAGCACGTTGGCGGTCAGCGCCACCAGCGGCGGAATCGCCTTACCATAACGTTCTCGCAGCCGACGCGCCACATCCAGCCCGGTCATATCCGGCAGTTGAATATCCAGCAGCACCAGATCGAACTCGTCCGGTTCGAACATATCCAGCGCCGCCTGGCCGGTCATGGCCACTTCCACGCTGTTGCCCAGTTTTTCCAGCACCGAACGCGCCACCACCACGTTCAGCTCGATATCCTCCACCAGCAGCACGTGCAGCGCCGGCAGCGGCAGCTCATCTTCGCCCGCGTCGTCATCCACGTCAGGTTCCGCCGCCTCCGGCGCCCGCACGGTCAACGTAAAGCAGGACCCCTGACCCGGCACGCTGCGTACCTGAATATCGCCGCCCATATTCTGCGCCAGACGTTTCGATACCGAGAGGCCAATCCCGGTTCCTGTCGCCGGCTTGCCGCCCAGTTGATCTTTGACCTGATAATACATGGCGAAGATTTTTTCCTGCTCTTCCGCAGGGATGCCCATGCCGGAGTCCTCGACTTCAAAGCGCAGACGGTCGCCCTGCTCATGCCAGACGCGCACGACAATTTCGCCCTGGCGGGAAAATTTCACCGCATTGCTGAGCAGGTTCCACAAAATCTGCCGCAGTCGGGTGCCGTCGGTGATAATTTTATGCGGCAGCGGCTGATTCAGCGCCATCACCAGCTGTAATCCCGCCGGCTGGGCCAGCAGCCCGCCCAGGTTCTCCAGATCGCTCAGGAATTCGGTAAAATCGATCGGTTGATTGTCCAGTTGAACCTTGCGCCGCTCCTGCTTATCCATTTCGATCACGTCGTTAAAGATATTGCCGAGGGTAATGGCGCTGACGTGAATGGTTTTCAGGTAGTTCAGCTGTTCTTCATCCAGACGGGTATCGAGCAGAATCCGGCTCAGGCCGACGATGCCGTTAAGCGGCGTACGAAGCTCGTGGCTGATCGTTGAGATGAAAGTGGTCTTATCCCTGCTGGCGTTCTCCAGCGCGTCCTGGTAGCGCTTACGCTCGGTTATATCGCGGCCGAAGCCCATTAGCCCGTGCCGTTTTCCCATTCGATCGTAAAAAGGCACCTTTCTGAGTTCAAAACAGGCTTTGCGGCCGTCCGGATAGACCAGCCATTGTTCATAGGTGAGCGAGACATTGTGGCGGAACACCTTCTCGTCGGTTTCCATGACCTTGTCGGCGATATCGGGCGCATAGACCTGGGCCGGCGTCAGGCCGATCAACTGCTTCTGACTCTTGCCGGTCAACAGCTCCATCGCACGGTTACAGCCGGAAAATTGTTTATTCTCATTGCGGTAGTAAACCAAATCGGGGGAAGCGTCGAGGAACGAGCGCAACAGCGCCGACTGTTGTTCCAGTTCAATCTGCGCCTGTTCGCGCCGCTTCATTTCGTCCTGCAGTTGGCTCAACATCAGCAGACGGGCCTCTTCGGCCTTCTCGCGATCGGCGATTTCCTGGTTTAACTGGGTAATATTGTCCTGCAACTGCTGATTGAGCGTCAGATCGCGATGGCGCATCTCTTCCAGTTTATCGACCAGCCGGGCCAGGCGCTGGCGCGACTCTTCCAGCTGTTCCACAACCACCGACAGGAAATATACCGCCCACGGCGTAATCAGCAACCCGAAGAACACCGAACGAACGACGTCGATACTTTCGACTTCGCCGCGCAGCAGCATGGTGACCGCCATCTGCACCATCATCGCCAGCAGCACCAGCACCGAAGCCAGCAACAGCGAAAAGCGGACCAGGCCGAGCTTCACCATCAAATCAACGTAGTACTGAGCCAATAGTCGGATTTGCTTCATAGCGTTTTCCTTTAGTCGCGATGCGCCAAATCATACTGTAAAACGGCGCCGTCGTGCTCGCTCGTTGCATAGCCGCGCCGCAGCTTCCCGGATTGCGCGTGACGGCGAACGCTCAGGCGGGCCCATCCGGGCGCCACGGGCGGCCCAACGCCGAACCCTGCACGCCATGCCGCCGTAAGTAGCGATCGATTTCCACCATACCGCTCCAGCGGTTCTCGCACCACTGCGGCGCCAGCAGTTCAGGGCGCCGGGCGCTGGCCGAGATACGGTGGTAGATCACTTCCGGCGGCGTGGCGCGGATCATCTCCCCCGCCGTGGCGACATATTGATCCAGCGTCAGCACCGGCAGGCGGCCGGCGCGCCAGGCCTTCGCCATGATGCTTCCCTCGACGATATGCAGCGGATGGAGCTTAATGCCGTCAACCCCCGCGTCCACCACCTGGCGCAGCGTGGACTGGCAACTGGCGGCATCCTCGCCCGGCAGACCGACGATCAGATGACAGCACACTTTCAGCCCGCGCCCGCGCGCCCGCTCTACGGTGCGCTGATAGCTGGCGAAATCGTGGCCGCGATTAATGCGGCGCAGCGTTTTATCGCTGGCGCTCTGCAGGCCCAGCTCCAGCCAAACCTCATAGCCCCGCTGGCGATAGCGGCAAAGCAGGTCCAGCACCTCGTCCGGCACGCAGTCCGGCCGGGTGCCGACGCACAGCCCCACCATATCCGCCTGCGCCAGCGCCTGCCGATACAGACCGTCCAGCGTCTCCACCTCGGCCCAGGTGCTGGTGTAGGCCTGGAAGTAAGCCAGATAGCGTTTCGCCCGGTTGACCTTGCCGGCCTGGGCGGCCAGCTGCTGCGCGATGCTGAGTCGCTGCATTCCTTCATCGGCAAACGAGGCGACGTTGCAAAAGGTGCATCCGCCGCGCCCCAGCGTCCCGTCGCGATTAGGGCAACTAAATCCGCCGTGTAAGGTGAGCTTGTGGATTTTTTCACCATAGCGGCGCTGCAAATCGCCGCCAAACATGTTGATTAATTTCTGTAATTGCATACTCTGGCTCGCTTGCCCGTGATTCAGGAGCAGCAGCCTACTCCGTCGGCCTGGCCATCGCGATGACCGCGATCAACCTCCGCCCACCGGCCATTTGCATTATTATTCGTTTTTTTTGCAAAAAAAATCATCTTTCGGCTGATTAATTTTTCTTATTCTCCCGCTATTCTTCATTAGAAGATGGCTTAACAATGAAAAACAGTTACATAAACGTCAAAATCCATGCTCAGCAGCATAAATCCCCAGAAAGTATCGCCAGGGTAGCATGGCAAAGAGACTTTTCCCCTGACAGATAGTGAGACAGCTCACATTTATATCCGCACTCATTGTGGGTTATGACGGGTAAATATTAACAAAAAATCTTTTTTTTCAATACATTAATTGAATAGGAGTCTCTTATGGCTGGTTATGCCGGAGGATTTGACCTGCACTGGCTTTATCGTTAATTTGGGATTCCGCTGGAAGCTTTCCTGACGGGCAAACGACTCGTCATATTTATGCAGTAAAGAAGACTCCCTCTTAAAACAAGTCATTCCACTTGTGAGACCGTCACGAGGGGCCGAAGGAGAAAGCGGCCAAACCGGGTAGCGCCTGTATTCCGCCCGTGCCGCACTTTCTTGCGCGCCCTCGCAGTTGGTCGTGAGAGTCACACAGAGCCTGGGGAGGTTCACTCTATGTTGTACGATCATTCCCTTGAAAGGGATAACTGTGGTTTTGGACTAATCGCCCATATAGAAGGCGAACCCAGCCACAAAGTAGTGCGTACCGCGATCCACGCACTCGCCCGCATGCAGCACCGTGGTGCAATTCTCGCCGATGGTAAAACCGGTGACGGTTGCGGTCTATTACTACAAAAGCCCGACCGCTTTTTCCGTCTGGTCGCCGAAGAGCGCGGCTGGCGCCTGGCGAAAAACTATTCCGTCGGCATGATGTTCCTGAATCAGGACGAAGAACTCGCCCGCGCCTCGCGCCGCATTGTGGAAGAAGAGCTGCAGAACGAGACGCTGTCCGTACTGGGCTGGCGCGAAGTGCCGATCAACCCGGACGTGCTGGGCGAAATAGCCCTGTCTTCACTGCCGCGCATCGAACAGGTTTTTGTCAATGCCCCGGCCGGCTGGCTCCAGCACGATATGGAACGTCGCCTGTTTATGGCGCGCCGCCGCATTGAAAAGCGGATTCAGGATCAGGAATTCTACGTCTGCAGCTTCTCGAACCTGGTGACGATCTATAAAGGTCTGTGCATGCCCGCCGACCTGCCGCGCTTTTATCTGGACCTGGCCGATCTGCGGCTGGAATCGTCGATCTGCCTGTTCCACCAGCGCTTTTCGACCAACACCGTGCCGCGCTGGCCGCTGGCGCAGCCGTTCCGCTATCTGGCGCACAACGGCGAGATCAACACCATTGCCGGTAACCGGCAGTGGGCGCGCGCGCGCGCCTACAAGTTTAAGACGCCGCTGATCCCTGACCTGCAGGATGCCGCGCCGTTCGTCAACGAAACCGGCTCCGACTCCAGCTCGCTGGACAACATGCTGGAGCTGTTCCTCAGCGGCGGGATGGATATTATCCGCGCCATGCGTTTACTGGTGCCGCCGGCCTGGCAGAATAACCCGGACATGGATCCGGAGCTGCGCGCGTTCTTCGACTTTAACTCAATGCACATGGAGCCCTGGGACGGACCGGCCGGCATCGTTATGTCCGATGGCCGCTTCGCCGCCTGTAACCTGGACCGCAACGGCCTGCGCCCGGCGCGCTACGTGATCACTAAAGACAAGCTGATCACCTGCGCCTCCGAAGTCGGCATCTGGGACTACCAGCCGGACGAAGTGGTGGAAAAAGGCCGCGTCGGCCCCGGCGAACTGATGGTGATCGATACCCGCAGCGGCCGGATCCTGCACTCCGCGGAGACCGATGACGACCTGAAGAGCCGCCATCCTTACAAAGAGTGGATGGAGCGCAACGTTAAGCGCCTGACGCCGTTTGAAGAAATGCCTGACGATCAGGTCGGCAAACGCGATCTGGACAACTTTCTGCTGGAAAGCTATCAGAAGCAGTTCGCCTACAGCAACGAAGAGCTGGACCAGATCCTGCGCGTACTGGGGGAAAACGGTCAGGAAGCCACCGGCTCGATGGGCGACGATACGCCGTTCGCCGTATTGTCCAGCCGGCCGCGCATCATCTATGACTACTTCCGCCAGCAGTTCGCCCAGGTCACCAACCCGCCGATCGATCCGCTGCGCGAAGCGCACGTCATGTCGCTGGCCACCTGTATCGGCCGGGAAATGAACGTATTCTGCGAGGCGGAAGGCCAGGCTCATCGGTTAACGTTCAAATCGCCGATCCTGCTCTACTCCGACTTCACCCAGTTGGTCTCTCAGGATCAGCAGCACTACCGCGCGGACACGCTGGATCTGACCTTTGATCCCGCGCAGCGCAATCTGCAGCAATCGATCGAGAAGCTGTGCGATGAAGCCGAACACATGGTGCGCGACGGCACCGTGCTGCTGATTCTGTCCGACCGGGCGATCAGCCAGACGCGCCTGCCGATCCCTGCGCCGATGGCGGTCGGGGCAGTACAGGCGCGGCTGGTGGAGAAGAGCCTGCGCTGCGACGCCAACATCATCGTCGAAACCGCCAGCGCGCGCGATCCGCACCACTTCGCCGTGTTGCTGGGCTTTGGCGCTACCGCCATCTACCCGTACCTGGCCTATGAAACGCTGGCGCGCATGGTCGATGACCATACCATCGACAAACCGTACCGCACGGTCATGCTCAACTATCGCAACGGCATCAACAAAGGCCTGTACAAGATTATGTCCAAAATGGGCATTTCGACCGTCGCCTCCTACCGCTGCTCCAGACTGTTTGAAGCCGTGGGGCTGCATCAGGAAGTCTCCGCCAGTTGCTTCCCGGGCGTGGTCAGCCGCATCGGCGGCGCGGGTTTCTGCGACTTTGAACAGGATCTGCAGAATCTGGCGAAACGCGCCTGGCTGAAGCGCAAAACGCTCGACCAGGGCGGTTTCCTGAAGTTCGTATACGGCGGCGAATACCATGCCTATAACCCGGACGTGGTCAGTACGCTGCAAAAAGCGGTAAACAGCGGCGAATACAGCGACTATCAGCAGTACGCCAAACTGGTTAACCACCGTCCGGCGGCCACGCTGCGCGACCTGCTGGCGCTGAAGCCGCAGACGGCCGACGCGGCCATTCCGCTGGAACAGGTTGAACCGGCGGAAAATCTGTTCAAACGCTTTGACACCGCGGCCATGTCCATCGGCGCGCTCAGCCCCGAGGCGCATGAATCGCTGGCCGAAGCCATGAACAGCATCGGCGGCTTCTCCAACTCCGGCGAAGGCGGCGAAGATCCGGCGCGCTACGGCACCAATAAAGTGTCGCGCATCAAACAGGTGGCATCCGGTCGCTTTGGCGTGACGCCCGCCTATCTGGTCAACGCCGACGTGATTCAGATTAAAGTCGCGCAGGGCGCTAAACCCGGCGAGGGCGGCCAGTTGCCGGGCGACAAGGTCACGCCGTATATCGCGCGCCTGCGTTACTCGGTGCCCGGCGTCACGCTGATTTCGCCGCCGCCGCACCATGATATCTACTCGATCGAAGACCTCGCGCAGCTGATTTTCGACCTGAAGCAGATCAACCCGAAGGCCATGATTTCGGTGAAACTGGTTTCCGAGCCGGGAGTGGGCACGATCGCCACCGGCGTGGCCAAAGCCTATGCCGATCTGATCACCATCGCCGGCTACGACGGCGGCACCGGCGCCAGCCCGCTGACCTCGGTCAAATACGCCGGCTGCCCGTGGGAGCTGGGCCTGGTTGAAACCCAGCAGGCGCTGGTGGCTAACGGACTGCGCCATAAAATCCGTCTGCAGGTCGATGGCGGGCTGAAAACCGGCCTCGACATCATCAAGGCGGCGATCCTCGGCGCGGAAAGCTTTGGCTTCGGCACCGGACCGATGGTGGCGTTGGGCTGCAAATACCTGCGTATCTGTCATCTGAACAACTGCGCCACCGGCGTCGCCACTCAGGATGAAAAGCTGCGCAACAACCACTATCACGGCCTGCCGGAGCGCGTGACCAACTACTTCCAGTTTATCGCGCAGGAAACGCGCGAACTGATGGCCGAGCTGGGCGTCAGCCAGCTGGTGGATTTGATCGGACGCACCGACCTGCTGACCGAACTGGACGGCTTCACCGCCAAACAGAACAAGCTGGATCTGGCGCCGCTGCTGCAAACCGCGCAGCCGCTGCCCGGTAAGGCGCTGTACTGCACCGAAAACAACCCGGCGTTCGATAAGGGCGTACTGAACGCCACGCTGCTGGAACAGGCTAAGCCCTATATCGATGCGCGTCAGAGCAAGGCGCTTTATTTCGATATTCGCAATACCGACCGTTCCGTCGGCGCCACGCTGTCCGGCGAAATCGCCGCGCAGCACGGCGACCAGGGACTGGCCAGCGACCCGATCAAGGCGTACTTTACCGGCACCGCCGGCCAGAGCTTCGGCGTATGGAACGCCGGCGGCCTGGAGCTGACGCTGACCGGCGACGCCAACGACTATGTCGGGAAAGGCATGGCGGGCGGTACGATTGCGGTTCGTCCGCCGGTCGGCTCCGCTTTCCGCAGCCACGAGGCCAGCATTATCGGCAACACCTGTTTGTACGGCGCCACCGGCGGCAAACTGTTCGCCGCCGGGCGCGCGGGCGAACGTTTTGCCGTGCGTAACTCCGGCGCCATCACCGTGGTGGAAGGCATCGGCGACAACGGTTGCGAGTACATGACCGGCGGGATCGTCTGTATTCTCGGCCGCACCGGCGTTAACTTCGGCGCCGGCATGACCGGCGGCTTCGCCTATGTGCTGGATGAGCACGGCGACTTCCGCAAACGGGTTAACCCGGAATTAGTTGAAGTGCTGAATGTTGAAGATCTGGCGATTCATGAAGAGCATCTGCGTGGTCTGATCACCGAGCATGTTCAGCATACCGGTTCGCAACGCGGCGAAGAGATCCTCGCCAGTTGGCCGGTATGGGCGTCGAAATTTGCATTGGTGAAGCCGAAATCCAGTGATGTGAAGGCGTTGTTAGGCCACCGTAGTCGTTCCGCAGCCGAGCTTCGGGTTCTGGCGCAGTAAGGGGTAACCATGAGTCAAAATGTTTATCAATTTATCGATCTGCAGCGCGTCGATCCGCCGAAAAAGCCGCTGAAGATTCGTAGAATTGAATTTGTTGAAATTTATGAGCCGTTCTCGGAAGGGCAATCCAAAGCGCAGGCCGACCGCTGTCTGGCCTGCGGCAACCCTTATTGCGAATGGAAATGTCCGGTACATAACTACATTCCTAACTGGCTTAAGCTGGCGAACGAAGGGCGCATTATCGAAGCGGCCGAACTGTCGCACCAGACCAACAGCCTGCCGGAAGTATGCGGGCGCGTCTGCCCGCAGGATCGTCTGTGCGAAGGTTCCTGCACCCTGAATAGCGAATTCGGCGCGGTGACCATCGGCAATATCGAACGCTACATTAACGATAAAGCGATCGAAATGGGCTGGAAGCCGGACGTTTCACAGGTACAGCCGACCGGCAAACGGGTGGCGATTATCGGCGCCGGGCCGGCCGGACTAGCCTGTGCGGACGTGCTGACCCGCAACGGCGTGAAGGCGGTGGTGTTTGATCGCCACCCGGAAATCGGCGGCCTGCTGACCTTCGGCATTCCGGCCTTTAAGCTGGAAAAAAAGGTGATGATCAAGCGCCGCGAATTATTCAGCGAGATGGGCGTGGACTTCCACCTGAATACCGAGGTGGGCAAAGATATCGCGCTGAGCACGCTGCTGGACGAGTACGACGCCGTATTTCTCGGCGTCGGCACTTACCAATCCATGCGCGGCGGACTGGAGAACGAGGACGCGCCCAGCGTGTACGATGCGCTGCCGTTCCTGATCGCCAATACCCGCCAGCTGATGGGTTTTGCAGAGGATAGCGCCACGCCTTATATCACGATGCAGGGCAAGCGCGTGGTGGTGCTGGGCGGCGGCGACACCGCGATGGACTGCGTTCGCACGTCCATCCGCCAGGGCGCTTCTCATGTAATCTGCGCTTATCGTCGCGATGAGAAAAACATGCCCGGTTCGAAACGTGAAGTGAAAAACTCGCGTGAGGAAGGGGTGGATTTCCGCTTTAATCTGCAGCCGCTGAGCATAGAAATCAACGGCGCCGGTAAGGTGTGCGGCGTACGCATGGCGCGTACCGAGCTGGGCGCGCCCGACGCCAATGGCCGTCGTCGCCCTGAAATCGTCGCCGGTTCGGAACACGTGCTGGAAGCGGACGCGGTGGTGATGGCGTTCGGTTTCCGTCCGCACAAGATGGAGTGGCTGGCCCAACACAACGTCGAACTGGACGGCCAGGGACGCATCGTGGCGCCGGAAGGCAGCGATAACGCGTTCCAGACCAGTAATCCGAAAATCTTCGCCGGCGGCGACGCCGTGCGCGGTTCCGATCTGGTGGTCACCGCGATTGCCGAAGGCCGTAAAGCCGCCGACGGTATTATGAACTATCTGGAAGTCTAACTTTCCCTTCGGGCCGCCGTGCCGGCCCGAATTTTCCTTTCCCTCCGCTCTCCATCTCTTTCCCTTCTTACTGGAACTATTCTCTTTTAGAGATTAATATTAATTTAATTAAAGAATATCAGCAGTGTTACGGAAAATTTAAGGAGAATACGTTATGTCAGTTAAAGTGGCTCTCGTCACCGGAGCAGGTCAGGGAATCGGGCGCGCCATTGCGCTCAGACTGGTAAAAGACGGTTTTGCCGTTTCTATCGTGGATTACAATATCGATACCGCCCGCCAGGTCGCCGAAGAGATCGTCAAGGCCGGCGGACAGGCGATCGCGATTAAGGCTGACGTGTCAAACCGGGACGAGGTGTTTGCCGCCGTTGAGGAAACACAGAAAAAATTCGGCGATTTCAACGTCATTGTCAATAATGCCGGTGTGGCGCCCTCCACGCCGATTGAAGATATCACGCCGGAAATCATCGATCGCGTATACAACATTAACCTGAAAGGCGTTATCTGGGGCATGCAGGCCGCCATCAAGGCATTCAAATCCTTTAACCACGGCGGTAAGATCATCAACGCCTGTTCGCAGGCCGGCCATACTGGCAACCCCGAACTTGCGGTATACAGCTCAAGCAAATTCGCCGTACGCGGCCTGACGCAGACGGCAGCGCGCGACCTGGCGCCGCTGGGCATCACGGTAAACGGCTTCTGCCCGGGGATCGTCAAAACGCCGATGTGGGAAGAGATTGACCGTAAGATCTCCGCCGCCGCCGGCAAACCCGCCGGCTACGGCACCGAGCAATTCGCCAAACGCATCACGCTGGGACGTCTGTCAGAGCCGGAAGATGTCGCCGCCTGCGTATCTTATCTGGCCGGCCCTGACTCCGATTATATGACGGGTCAGTCACTGCTGATCGACGGCGGAATGGTGATGAACTAATCGTTAGTCGCCAGGCCGGCCTCGCCGACGTTCGTCCGGTTACCGGCGGCGGGCGCTGACTGGCTAACGCCAGATTCGCCGGCGCTATAAAACAATTACCCCTCCCGGGGAGGGGTTTAGGGCAGACAACAAAAAAGCACAGTGATGAACTGTGCTTTTTTGTTTATAGCGCCGGGGTTATTTCACCACCCGCAACGACGGACGCCCCCGTCCGGGAGACGGCGGCGGCTCATCATCCGGCGCATCGGCGGACGACGGGTCGTCGTTCTCGACAACCGACATCGCGGCCGCGCCCTCAGACGCGGCTGGTTCGGCCGATTCCGCCAGCTCGCTCTCATAGGCCGGCTCAGGCTCAAACATTGTCCCTGCGCCGTTCTCACGCGCATAAATCGCCAGCACGGCGGCCATCGGCACATAGACCTGACGCGGCACGCCGCCGAAGCGGGCATTGAAGCGCACGCTGTCGTCGGCCAGTTCGAGATTGCCGATCGCGCGCGGCGCAACGTTCAGTACGATCTGTCCGTCACGCGCAAACTCCATCGGCACCATCACGCCCGGCAGAGTAACATCGACCACCAGGTGCGGAGTCAGCTGATTATCCAGCAGCCAGTCGTAGAAGGCGCGCAGCAGGTATGGGCGACGCGGCAACAGTTGCGACAGATCCATACCCGTTAACCCCGGGTCTGCAGACGCATTTCACGCTCTGCTTCCGTCAGAGAGGCCAGGAATGCGTCACGCTCGAAAACGCGCGTCATATACACTTTCAGCTCTTTCGCGCCGGAACCGCTCAGTTCAATGCCCAACTGCGGTAAACGCCACAGCAGCGGCGCCAGATAGCAATCCACCAGGCTAAATTCTTCGCTCATAAAATAAGGCGCTTCATTGAATACCGGCGCCACGGCCAGCAGTTCTTCACGCAGCTGGCGACGGGCCGTATCGGCCTCCTGGGCGCTGCCCTGCAGGATTTTATGCAGCAGGGAATACCAGTCGTTCTCAATACGGTGCATCATCAGACGGCTGTTGCCGCGCGCTACCGGATATACCGGCATCAGCGGCGGATGAGGAAAGCGCTCGTCCAGATACTCCATGATAATGCGCGACTCATACAGCGTTAATTCGCGATCAACCAGCGTTGGCACGGAACCATAAGGATTGAGGTCAATCAAATCCTGCGGCAGATTATCCATGTCTACCTGCTCAATCTCGACACTGACGCCTTTTTCCGCCAGCACAATACGGACCTGATGGCTAAAAATGTCGGTCGGACCGGAAAACAGCGTCATTACCGAACGTTTGTTGGCAGCGACAGCCATGAAAACCTCCAAGTTTATCTAGAAAATACGGCGGGTAGCCGACGCGGGCTACAATCCATCCAGCATACCTTTGCCATTGGCCTGCCGTTCCCCTTGTCGTTAATTCTACGCCGGGTTGAGTCAGTCGATCTGGAAAGTTACGGTCTGGCAAACGGATATAAAAGCGGCTGACAGTCTAGCAGATTTTGTCCATTCTGTGGGGATCTAAGATGGATTTCATGGTTAACCGGCGATAAAGAAAGGTTATTTTTTAGCGAACGGCTAACTATCAGGGATAAAAAACCCGGCGACCAGCGCCGGGTTTTTCGTCTCGTTTCCACTGCCGCGAGGCAGCCAGAAATTAACGTTTGGAGAACTGAGGACGACGGCGTGCTTTACGCAGACCGACTTTCTTACGTTCAACCTGACGAGCATCACGGGTAACGAAGCCAGCTTTACGCAGTTCGCTACGCAGAGATTCGTCATACTCCATCAGCGCGCGGGTGATACCGTGACGGATCGCACCGGCCTGACCAGAGATACCACCACCCTTAACGGTGATGAACAGATCGAATTTACCAACCATGTCGATCAGTTCCAGCGGCTGGCGAACGACCATACGAGCGGTTTCGCGACCGAAGTACTGTTCCAGACTGCGCTGGTTGATGACGATATTACCGCTACCCGGCTTGATGAAGACGCGTGCGGCGGAGCTTTTGCGGCGACCAGTGCCGTAGTATTGATTTTCAGCCATTGCCTGTAATCCCGATTAAATGTCCAGAACTTGCGGTTGCTGTGCCGCGTGATTGTGCTCGGTACCCGCGTAAACTTTCAGTTTACGGAACATAGCACGACCCAGCGGGCCCTTCGGCAACATGCCTTTAACCGCGATTTCAATCACACGCTCAGGACGGCGGGCAATCATCTCTTCAAAGGTCGCCTGTTTGATACCACCGATGTGGCCGGTGTGATGATAATAAATCTTGTCGGAACGCTTGTTACCGGTTACGGCAACTTTGTCAGCATTCAGAACAATGATGTAATCACCGGTATCAACGTGCGGAGTATATTCCGCTTTATGCTTGCCGCGCAGACGGCTAGCCAGTTCAGTTGCGAGACGACCTAAGGTCTTACCGCTCGCGTCAACAACATACCAGTCGCGTTTTACGGTTTCTGGTTTAGCTGTAAAAGTTTTCATTAAAAGCTTACCCAATTTAAGTTACACGTTGGTGAACGCCAAACGCTTCAGTAAATAGTGTTGTGAGGTTCACACGGCTATCTTGTCCAGCAAACCTATCCCCTCGAATAGCCATTGCCGGCGCGATCAAAGTTCGGGAAAAAACTTTGTTGTAACGTGGGGTCGCAGGATTATAGAGAAGTCGCCGATAAAGATCGACCTTTTTTTGCCCTTGTCCGCATCGGGCCCTTTTCAGGCCAGATGCGGCAGGCGCAGGTACTCCTCGCTCTGCATCTCCTGCAGGCGCGACAAACAGCGCTGATATTCAAACGCCAGACGCTCGCCCTGATAGATACCGGCCATCGGCGCGGCGGCCGAAATAACCAACCGGACGTGGCGTTCGTAAAACTCATCGATCAGCGCAAGGAAACGGCGCGCCGTATTCTCGTCGGCGCCGCCCATCACCGTGACGTTATGCAACAGCACGCTGTGGTACAGGCGCGACAGCGCGATATAGTCATTCTGGCTGCGCGCCTCTACGCACAGGGTATGGAAATCGATCGCCAGCACCCCGTCATACGTCGCCAGCACCGGCATCGGCCGGTGGTTAATCTCCAGCACCGATGGCGCGACCTCCGCCTGGCCGGTCAGCCGGGCGAAAATTTGGCCCATCGCCGCCTGGGTTTGCGCATCGCAGGGCGTCAGATACAGATGCGCCTGAGTCAGCGTACGCAGTCGATAATCAATGCCGGCGTCGACGTTACACACCGCGCAGTGCTGCTTGATCAGCTCGATGGCCGGCAGGAAACGCGCCCGCTGCAAGCCGTTGCGATACAGCTCGTCCGGCGGGATGTTCGACGTCGCCACCAGCGTAATGCCGCGCGCGAACAGCGCTCTGAGCAATTCGGCCAGCAGCATCGCATCGGTGATGTCGGACACGAAGAATTCGTCAAAGCACAGCACATCGGTTTCGGCGCTGAATCCGTCGGCGATTTTCTCCAGCGGATTTTCCAGCCCCTGCAGTTGATTCAGCTCCTGGTGCACCCGCAGCATAAAGCGGTGGAAATGCAGCCTGAGTTTGCGCTCGCCGGGCAGGCTGTGGAAGAACAGATCCATCAGCCAGGTTTTGCCGCGCCCCACGCCGCCCCACATATACAGCCCTTGCACCGGCGCCGGCCGACGCGTTTGCCCGCCCAGCCAGGCGCGTAGCTTCGGCAATGCGCCGGATGGCGCGCGCGGCGCCGGGCGGTTCACTAATGCCTGCCAGATACTGTCCAGACGCATGACGGTTTGCCGCTGTACGTCGTCGGGCTGATATTCACCGGCAGACAGCGCCTGCTGATAAAGCGCCAATGGCGTCGAATACTGCATGTTGTCCGCAATCCCTGAGAAAAAAGTTGGCGCTGATTTAGCGTGCGTTGGCGACTCATTATCCGGTAATCGTAGCAGTTAACCGGCTAAACGACGGATAAAAAGCATCATTACCCTAAGTCATCTCGCTTCAGGATTCCACAGAGACGAGGTTAACGGTTATAGTGGACAGTATTAAACGAGAAAGCCCTACGGAAAACGACGTCAAAATAGGAGTCATTATGACCTGGGAGTATGCGCTGATTGGCTTAGTTGTCGGTATCATCATTGGTGCTATCGCCATGCGTTTTGGCAATCGTAAGCTGCGTCAACAGCAGGAGTTGCAAAGCGAACTGGAAAAGAACAAGGCCGAGCTGGAAGAGTACCGTCAGGAGCTGGTAGGTCATTTCGCCCGCAGTGCGGAATTGCTGGACAACATGGCGCGCGATTATCGTCAGCTGTATCAACATATGGCGAAGAGCTCCAGCAATCTGCTGCCGGATATGCCGCTGCAGGAGAACCCCTTCAAATACCGGCTGACCGAAGCGGAAGCCGATAACGATCAGGCGCCGGTGGAAATGCCGCCGCGCGATTATTCGGACGGCGCCTCGGGTCTGCTGCGCGGCGGCGCTGGCAAACGCGACTAACGGTTTGTCTTCCTTCTCTTATGGGGTCGTCCCGGCCCCATAAGGGCCCCCCTCCCCCGCGTTATCCTGTTACATTATACTGACGAAAGATCAGTGAACTTTACACATCTATCGCCGGTCTACTCTTCACCGTTGCTATGAGTTTATATATCATCGAGTTATTCATCCGCAGGTCGTGAGAGAGTTAACCATCCATGAAGAAGAAATCACTGTTATTAAGTGTGTTGGCAGTCAGCATGAGCTTTGCACTGTCATCAGTGCCGGCGGTTAATGCTGCGCTACCTGCCGTAGTCCAGGGACAACAGCTCCCGAGCCTGGCCCCGATGCTGGAAAAAGTACTGCCCGCGGTAGTCAGCGTGCACGTGGAAGGCACCCAGCTGCAACGACAGCGCGTACCGGAAGAATTCAAATTTTTCTTCGGCCCTAACTTCCCGACGGAAAAACAGAACTCCCGGCCTTTTGAAGGGCTCGGTTCAGGCGTGATCATCAACGCAGCCAAAGGCTATGTGCTGACCAACAATCACGTGATCAATAACGCCGACAAAATTCGCGTGCAGTTGAACGACGGCCGCGAATATGAAGCAAAGCTGTTGGGACGCGATGAGCAAACCGATATCGCTCTGCTGCAGTTGGCGGACGCGAAAAACCTGACGGAAGTTAAAATGGCCGACTCAGACCAGCTGCGCGTCGGCGACTTCGCCGTGGCGGTGGGCAACCCGTTCGGTCTGGGTCAGACGGCGACCTCCGGTATTATTTCCGCGCTGGGCCGCAGCGGGCTGAATCTGGAAGGCCTGGAAAACTTTATCCAGACCGACGCGTCCATCAACCGCGGCAACTCGGGCGGCGCGCTGGTGAACCTGAACGGCGAGCTGATCGGCATCAATACCGCCATCCTGGCGCCAGGCGGCGGCAACATCGGCATCGGCTTCGCCATCCCCAGCAATATGGCGCAAAACCTGTCTCAACAGTTGATTGAATTCGGCGAAGTGAAACGCGGCGTGCTCGGCATCAAGGGCAGCGAGATGACCTCCGAAATGGCTAAAGCCTTTAAGGTCGACGCGCAACGCGGCGCCTTCGTCAGCGAAGTGCTGCCTAAATCGGCCGCCGCCAAAGCCGGCATCAAGGCCGGGGACGTGCTGGTGTCGCTCGACGGCAAACCGATCAACAGCTTTGCCGAGCTGCGCGCTAAAATCGGCACCACCGCGCCGGGTAAAAGCGTCCGCGTCGGGCTGCTGCGCGACGGCAAACAGCAGGACGTATCCGTCGTACTGGATAACAGCGCTTCCTCCACCACCAGCGCCGAAACGCTGTCGCCCGCCCTGCAGGGCGCATCGCTGACCAACGGCCAGTTGAAAGACGGCGGCAAAGGGGTGCAGATCGATAACGTCGCCAAAGATTCGCCGGCCGCGCAGGTGGGTCTGCAGAAAGGCGATATCATCATCGGCGTCAACCGCGAACGGGTGGAAAACATCACCCAGTTGCGCAAACTGCTGGAAAGTAAACCCAGCGTGCTGGCGCTGAATATCGTGCGCGGCGACGACACCATCTATCTGTTGTTGCGTTAATTAACGCGCTGGCGCCCCCCGGCGCGTCGCCTGAAACCGGATACCGCGCGCTGCGGTGTCCGGTTAATTTATGCTATCCTGCCGCTATTCTTTCCCTGTTCTGATACGACATATCCCATGCTAATTAAGTTATTGCGTTCCGCGCTAATCGGCCTGCTGGTGGCATGCGTCGTCCTGGTGCTGACCGCTCTGTTCAACACGAACGGCTCGCTGTTTGGCCGCGACGACGGCGACCAGAGTGCGACGCCGGTCAGCTATAACCAGGCGGTGCGCCGGGCGGCGCCCGCGGTGGTGAATGTGTATAACAATAGTTTTAACGCCAGCAGCACCGACAAACTTTCGGTCCAGACGCTCGGTTCCGGCGTGATCATGAACGATAAGGGCTATATCCTCACCAATAAACACGTCATCAATAACGCCGAACAGATCGTCGTCGCTCTGCAGGACGGGCGGGTTTACGAATCGGTACAGTTGATCGGCTCGGACGATATGACCGACCTGGCCGTGCTGAAGGTGGATGCGGACAACCTGCCGGCCATTCCCGTTAACCCCAAACGCAGCTTTCACATCGGCGATGTGGTGCTGGCGATCGGCAATCCCTATAACCTCGGGCAAACCATCACCCAGGGAATTATCAGCGCGACGGGCCGCGTGAGCATGAGTTCGTTCGGCCGGCAAAACTTCCTGCAGACCGATGCCTCGATCAACCACGGCAACTCCGGCGGCGCGCTAATCAATACGCTGGGCGAACTGGTCGGCATCAATACCCTGTCTTTCGATAAAAGCGACGACGGCGAAACGCCGGAAGGCATTGGCTTCGCCATTCCGGTCGCTCTGGCGACCAAAATCATGGGAAAATTAATCCGCGACGGGCGGGTGATCCGCGGCTACATCGGTATTCAGGGCGGCCAGGCGTTCAATCACCAGAATCAGCAGCCGCAGCAGATGCCGGGCATTCTGGTCAAAGAGGTTTATCCGGATGGCCCGGCGGATAAAGCGGGCATTCAGGAAGCGGACTGGGTGCTGAGCGTCAACAATAAACCCGTGCGCTCGGTGCTGGAAACCATGGATGAAGTGGCCGAACTGGCGCCGGGGACGGTCATTCCGATTGTGATCGACCGCAACAAAAAAATTCTCACCGTACAGGTCACTATTCAGGAATTTCCGAACTGATCGAAGACGGCCGGCGGGCGCCCTGCCCGTCGGCCGTCGGGCCGTTACTCTTCTCTCACTCGCTCGATGCGGGCGCCCAGCGCCTGCAGCTTCTGCTCGATACGCTCATAACCGCGGTCGATGTGGTAGATGCGATCGACCAGCGTCACCCCTTCCGCAATGCAGCCGGCCAACACCAGACTGGCGGACGCGCGCAAATCGGTCGCCATTACCTGCGCCCCGGACAGTTTCTCCACGCCGTGGCAGATCACCGTATTACTTTCGATCTCCGCCTGCGCGCCCATGCGGATCAACTCCGGCACGTGCATGAAGCGGTTTTCGAAGATGGTTTCCGTGATCACGCCGGTGCCTTCGGCCACCAGATTCAGCAGGCTGAACTGCGCCTGCATATCGGTCGGGAAGCCCGGATGCGGCGCCGTTCTCACCGTAACCGCTTTCGGCCGCTGGCCATGCATGTCCAGGCTAATCCAGTCTTCGCCAGTCTCGATATCCGCGCCGGCTTCGCGCAGTTTGGCCAGCACCGCGTCCAGCGTATCCGGGCGCGCATGACGACAAACGATACGGCCGCCGGATACCGCGGCGGCGACCAGGAAAGTGCCGGTCTCGATCCGGTCTGGCAACACGCGATACACGCCGCCGCCCAGACGGTTAACGCCTTCGATAACGATCTTGTCGCTGCCGGCGCCGCTGATCTTAGCGCCCAGCGTGTTGAGGAAATTGGCGGTATCGACGATTTCCGGCTCGCGCGCGGCGTTTTCAATGATCGTGGTGCCTTCGGCCAGCGTGGCGGCGCTCATAATGGTGACCGTCGCGCCGACGCTTACCTTATCCATGACGATGTGCGCCCCTTTCAGACGCCCTTCGACCGAGGCTTTCACATAGCCCTCTTCCAGACGAATTTCCGCTCCCAGTTGCTCCAGGCCGCTGATATGCAGATCGACCGGACGCGCGCCGATGGCGCAGCCGCCCGGCAGAGACACCTGCCCCTGGCCAAAGCGCGCCACCAGCGGACCGAGCGCCCAAATCGACGCCCGCATGGTTTTCACCAGATCGTAAGGCGCGCAAAAGATGTTCACGCCGCTGGCATCCACGTGTACAGAACCATTACGCTCCACGCGGGCACCCAGCTGGCTCAGCAGCTTCATGGTGGTGTCAATGTCCCGCAGTTTCGGCACATTCTGAATCTCCACCGGCTCTTCCGCCAGCAGGGCGGCGAACAGGATCGGCAGGGCGGCGTTCTTGGCCCCGGAAATAGCGACTTCGCCGGTTAGCCGGGTTGGCCCCTGCACACGAAATTTATCCATAGTGACTTGTTCTCAATATTCAACTCAAACTTATCGCACAGCGCCGACGCCGGCTCAGAAACCCATGAGCTTGCGGTCGCGCTGCCACTCTTCCGGCGTATAGGCCTTAATTTGCAAGGCGTGGATCCGGTTATCCGCGATGTATTCCATCAGCGGCGCATAGACCGTCTGCTGTTTTTTCAACCGGCTCATGCCGGCAAATTGTTCACCCACGACAATCGCCTGAAAATGGCTGCCATCGCCGGATATATGGGCTTCCTGAAGCGCCAGGGCTGTCATCAGCACTTCTTTAATCTCATTATTTTCCATTGCTCTCAATTCTGCAGTCAGGGAGGATAATAAACAGGTAGGTATCTTAGATGAATACGGCGCTATCTTAAACAAAGAAAATCCCGCTGCAAAGGCGGTAAACAGCGGGATCGTCAGACGCCGGCGCGCTAAAACGCGGCGGTTTTACTCAAGCGGTATGATCTCATTGAGATTATACAGCGCGATCAGCGTTTGCAGCCGATCGCCCGCGCCGTGCAGGGGAAGCGCGATCCCCTCGCCGACGCGCTGCTGACTGGCGTGCAGCAGCAGCGCCAGTCCGGCCGAATCCACCCGTTCCAGACGGCTCACGTCCAGCGCGCGTTTATCGGCCAGCAGCGACTCGCGATCGCGCCAGAACGGCAGCAGCGTGTCCCGGTCCAGATCGCCCTGCAGACACAACACATCGCCCTGCGCCTGCCAGCTTAACGGCGTCGCCATTATTGTCTGTCCAGCGTGATCGGTCGGTTGGCCGCCGCCTGCAACTGCTGCGTCAGGCCGTCTACGCCGTCCTGACGCAGCGTTGCCGCCCATTCATTCTGTTTGGTGGTGATCATACTGACCCCTTCGGCAATCATGTCATAGGCCTGCCAGTAGCCCGTTTTACTGTTCTTGCGCCACTGGAAATCCAGCCGCACCGGCGGACGACCGCCGTTATCGATGATGGTGACGCGAATAGCCACGATGTCGGCGTTGCCGATCGGCTGATCGGGCGCGATCTGATAAGTCTGGCCGTGATACAGCGCCAGCGCCTGCCCATAGGCCTGTTCAAGGTACGCCTCAAACGCCTTGAAATAGGCGTCGCGCTGCGCCGGCGTCGCGTCGCGATAGTAACGACCGAGCACCAGCGCCCCGGCATAGCGCACCTGCACGTAAGGCAGCAGTTCTTCACGCACCACGTTGCGTAAATAATCCGGGTTCTGGCGGATCGTCGGCTGCTCTTTTTTCAGCCGATCGAACGTTTTGGCCGCGGCTTCATCCATCAGGCGGTAAGGATTGGTTTGGTCCACCGCGCTGGCTAAGGGGGCCACCACCAGCAGGGCGACCATCAGTAAACGTTTAAACATGTCATCATCCTCTTATTGATGTGGAGCGGCGGGCTGCGCCCCGGACGCCGCCGGCGCCGATTGCGCCGCCGTACCGTTCGCCCCATCGTTTGCCTTACCGTCACCGCTCTTATACAGGAACTGGCCGATCAGATCCTCAAGCACCATAGCGGACTTGGTATCCTGAATAGCATCGCCATCCTGTAAAATACGGGTGCCCATCTCTTCGTCCTCAAACCCCATATTCAGCGCCAGGAACTGCTCGCCCAGCAGGCCGGAGGTGCGGATCGCCAGCGAACTGGTGTCCGGGATATGGTTGTAGCGGGTTTCGATATCCAGCGCCACGCGCGGCAGATAGCTTTTGTCGTCCAGAGAAATATCCGCGACGCGGCCGATGACCACCCCGCCGATTTTAACCGGCGATCGCGCCTTAAGGCCGCCAATATTGTCAAAGGTGGCATAGAGCCGGTAGGTAGGCGCATTGCCCAGCGCTTTCAGATCGGCCGCCTTCAGGCACAGGAAGACAACGGCGCACAGGGCTATCAACATAAAGACCCCTACCCAGATTTCACTCTTCTTCGTTTGCATCGACTCAGTTCCCAAACATCAGTGCTGTCAGCACAAAATCCAATCCCAACACCGCCAGTGATGAATGCACCACGGTACGGGTCGTCGCACGGCTGATCCCCTCTGACGTCGGGATCGCATCATAGCCATTGAACAGCGCAATCCAGGTGACGGTGATAGCGAATACCACGCCCTTAATTACGCAGTTCAGTATGTCTTTACGCCATTCGACCGCGTTCTGCATCGCCGACCAGAAGAATCCGCTGTCGATGCCTTTCCAGTCGACGCCGACCAGCGCCCCGCCCCAGATGCCGATCGCGACGAAGATAATGGTCAGCAGCGGCATGGTGATCAAGCCGGCCCAGAAGCGCGGCGCCACCACGCGGCGCAGCGGGTCGACGGCCATCATCTCCATGCTGGAGAGCTGCTCCGTCGCCTTCATCAGCCCAATCTCCGCGGTCAACGCCGAGCCGGCCCGGCCGGCGAACAGCAGCGCGGTCACCACCGGCCCCAGCTCGCGCAGCAGCGAAAGCGCCACCATCATGCCGAGGCTGGCCTCCGCGCTGTAGGTGGTCAGGACGATATAACCCTGCAGCCCCAGCACCATGCCGATAAACAGGCCGGACACCAGGATAATCAGCAGCGACTGCACGCCGACGCTGTAGAGCTGGCGCACCAGCAGCGGCCACTGTTTAGCCGGCTCCGGCTTGCCCACCAGCGCGTTAAACATCATCAGCCCGGCGCGCCCAAAGGACGAACATAGGCGGATACCCTGGCGTCCGAACGACGCCACTGCCTGCAATAGCATGAATTAATTACCTCTCTGAGCCCAGCAACTCGCTTTTGTAATCGCCGGCCGGGAAACGGAAAGGAACCGGACCGTCGGCGATGCCGTCAAGGAACTGCCGTACGCGCGGATCGCGGTTTTCTCGCAGCTGCTGCGTGCTGCCCTCCGCCACAACGCGCCGGTCGGCCACAATGTAGGCATAGTCGGCGATACTCAGCACTTCCGGCACATCGTGCGAAACAACGATACAAGTGACACCGAGGGCATGATTCAGTTCATCAATGAGTTTAACCAATACGCCCATGGTGATCGGATCCTGACCGACAAAGGGTTCGTCAAACATAATCAACTGCGGATCGAGCGCGATGGCCCGCGCCAGCGCGGCTCGCCGGGCCATTCCGCCGGAAAGCTCCGCCGGCATCAGTTTGGCCGCGCCGCGCAGCCCGACCGCTTCCAGCTTCATCATCACGGTGCTGTACAGCAGAGGCTCCGGCAGTTGGCTGTGCTCACGCAGCGGCCAGGCGACATTATCGAACACATTCAGATCGGTAAATAGCGCCCCCGACTGAAACAGCATGCTCATTTTCTTGCGCGCCTCATACAGCCGGCTGCGCGACAGAGCGGGAATATTTTCGCCGTCAAACCAGATTTCACCGCTGTCCGGCGGCAGCTGCCCGCCGATCAGGCGCAACAGCGTCGTTTTGCCGATACCCGACGGCCCCATAATCGCGGTAATTTTGCCTTGCGGCACGCTGAGGGATACATCAGAGAAAATCTGCCGGTTGCCGCGGCGAAAGTTTAGCCCGCGAATCTCGACCAGATTGTTAACCACAGGATTCATTGCTTGTCCGTTCCTTAATCGGCATCAATGGCTGCCACACATAGCCGCGTTTCAGGGAGCTCCCCTAAATCGTAACGGTAAGACCGCGTTACAGGCGTATTTTTACAAAAAATTACCGCTAAAACGTAACGAAAGCTGCCACCCGCGCCAGAACGCGAGTTCGGTTTTACTTTTTCGCCCCGGACAGTCAAAATTAGCGGCACCGAATAAGAATTCGCTTATTATCCGCCCTGCTACACGGGTTTTTGCACCAATGGATCGGTGATTATACCTGAATAAAGGATGCTGCATGCTTTTTGCTACAGTTCTCTTGCTCGTTGGTTTGCTGCTGTTAGTGTATGGTGCCGACCGGCTGGTATATGGCGCGGCGGTGCTGGCCCATTCGCTGAATATTTCCCCGCTGATCATCGGGACGATCATCGTGGGGATGGGCACGTCGCTGCCCGAATTGATGGTATCCCTGACAGCCGGCTTGAATCACCAAAACGATATGGCCATCGGCAACGTGCTAGGCTCGAACATCATCAATATTCTGCTGATACTCGGCTGCGCGGCGCTCATTCGTCCGCTCACCTTCCATTCGGCGCTGCTGCGCCGCGAATTGCCGTTAATGCTGCTGGTGACGGCGCTGTGCGGTTTTCTGCTGCATGATAACTATCTTAGCAGGTTGGACGGCGCCATCCTGCTGGCCACGGCATTACTGTCTGGCTTGTTGATGTTAAAAATGGCGCGCCTGGCGCAGCAAGAGGGCAACGACAGCCTGACGCGGGAACAACTGGAAGAGTTGCCGCGCGGCAGTTCGCCCACCGTGGCCTGCCTGTGGCTGATTCTGGCGCTAATTATTCTGCCGCTGGCCGCGCGCATCGTGGTGGACAACGCCACCGTGATCGCCCGCCATTTCGCCATCAGCGAGCTGGCCATCGGGCTGACCGTGCTGGCGATAGGCACCAGCCTGCCCGAACTGGCCACGGCCATCGTCGGCACGCTGAAACGGGAAGATGACATTGCGCTGGGCAACCTCATCGGCTCGAATATCTTTAATATTGCGATCGTACTGGGCGCGCCGGCGCTGCTGTCGCCCGGCGCGGTGAATCCGCTGGCCTTTCAGCGCGATTACTGGGTGATGCTCGGCGCCAGCGTATTGCTGGCCGCGCTGTGCCTCAGACTGCGGCACAGCATCAGCCAGGGCGCCGGCGCCCTGCTGCTGTGCGGCTTTGTCGCCTGGCTCGCGGCACTGTATTTTTTTTCTTAATCGGTCCTCACAACCGTCAGGATTAGCGTATGTCACATTTTCAATTACAACCCGGATTTGATTTTCAGCAGGCGGGTAAACAGGTTCTGCGTATCGAACGCGAAGCGCTGGCGCAGTTGGATCAATACATTGACGAGAACTTTACCCGCGCCTGCGAAAAAATGTTTTACTGCCAGGGTAAAGTGGTGGTCATGGGGATGGGCAAATCAGGCCACATCGGTTGTAAAATGGCCGCCACCTTCGCCAGCACCGGCACCCCGTCGTTCTTCGTTCATCCGGGGGAAGCCAGCCACGGCGACCTGGGTATGGTCACCAGCCAGGATATCGTCATCGCCATTTCGAACTCCGGCGAGTCGCACGAGATTATGGCGCTGGTGGCGGTGCTGAAACGCCTGCAGGTGCCGCTGATTTGCATGACCGGCAACCCGGATAGCTCAATGGGCAAAGTGGCGGATATCCACCTGTGCACTCACGTGCCGCAGGAAGCCTGTCCGCTGGGCCTGGCGCCCACCAGCAGCACCACGGCGACGCTGGTGATGGGCGACGCGCTCGCGGTGGCGCTGCTGCAGGCGCGCGGCTTTACCGCCGAAGATTTCGCATTATCGCATCCCGGCGGCGCGCTGGGCCGCAAGCTGCTGCTGCGGGTCAGCGATATTATGCATACCGGCGACGAAATCCCGCACGTCACGCACGACGCGTCGCTACGCGAGGCGCTGGTGGAAATCACGCGGAAAAACCTCGGAATGACGGTGATTTGCGACGACGACATGCGGATCGAGGGCATCTTTACCGACGGCGATTTACGCCGGGTGTTCGATCAGGGCATCGACCTGAACAACGCCGGCATCAAAGACGTGATGACGCGCGGCGGCGTTCGCGTCACGCCGCAAACGCTGGCGGTTGACGCGCTCAACCTCATGCAGTCGCGTCATATCACCTCGCTGCTGGTGGCGCAGGGCGATCAACTGCTGGGATTAGTGCATATGCACGATATGCTGCGCGCGGGTGTGGTATAACGCTATACAGAAAACACGCCGACCCGTCGCCGGGCCGGCTTTTTCAGCGCGCCGGTAACGAGCCGCCGCTGTGTTAACCAGGAATATGAGTGCATGAGTGAAAGCAGCGCATATGCGCAAACCTGCTACGGACCGGTCAGCCGGCAGGTGCTGGCGAAGGCCGGGACGATCCGTCTGCTGATTTGCGACGTCGACGGCGTGATGTCGGACGGCCTGATTTATATGGGCAACAGCGGCGAAGAACTGAAAGCGTTCAACGTGCGCGACGGCTACGGCATCCGCTGCCTGCTGACCTCCGATATCGAAGTCGCCATTATTACCGGCCGTCAGGCGAAGCTGCTGACCGACAGGTGCGATACGCTGGGGATTACCCATCTTTACCAGGGACAGTCCGATAAGATTTTGGCCTTCCGCGATCTGTTGGATAAACTGTCTCTGACGGCCGACCAGGTCGCCTATATCGGCGACGATCTGATCGACTGGCCGGTAATGCGTCAGGTGGGGTTGAGCGTGGCCGTGGCCGACGCGCATCCGCTGCTGCTGCCCAAAGCGGATTATGTGACGCGCATTGCGGGAGGTCGCGGCGCCGTACGCGAGCTATGCGACCTGATCCTGTTCGCGCAGAACAAGCTGGAGCATGCCAAAGGGCTGTCAATATGAGCAGAAGCACACGGTGGCTGACGGCCCTGCTGGCGCTGGTGGCGCTGGTGTTGATCGGTCTTAACCTGACCGACAGCGACGATGAGGTGAATCTGGCCGATAGCGCAGCCAGCGCGCCGGCCTATACCAGCCAGCATACGGTGACCGTCGTCTACAGCCCGCAGGGCAACCTGAATTACAAGCTGGTGTCCGATAAGGTCGAATACTTTGCCGACGATCAGCTCAGCTGGTTCACCCAGCCGGTCGCCACGCTGTTTAACGAGCAGGGCGCGGCAACCTGGTCAGTACGCGCCGATCGCGCCAGACTTACCAGGGACAGAATGCTCTACCTGCAGGGTCACGTCGAGGTGAACAGCCTGACGACAGACTCGCAGCTGGAGCGGATAAAAACGGATAACGCCCAGGTTAATCTGGTCACCCAGGATATCTCTTCGGATGATGAAGTGACCCTGTACGGCGCCAGTTTCACCTCGAACGGTATGAAAATGCGCGGCAATCTGCGCAACAGAACAGCCGAGTTGATCGAAAAGGTAAAGACTTCCTATGAAATTCAGAACCCGTAACACGATGAGACATGCCCTGATCGCCAGCTCGCTGTTAGCTATAAGCGTTCCGGCTATGGCCCTGCAAGGGGATACCAGCCAGCCTATTCATATCGATTCCGCCCAGCAGTCGCTGGATATGCAGGGCAATACCGTGACGTTCAGCGGTAATGTGGTGGTCAAACAGGGCACCATTGAAATCAAAGCCGATAAAGTAGTGGTGACCCGCGCGCAGGGCGATAAAGGTCAGGAAGTGATTGAAGGTTTCGGCAATCCGGTAACGTTCTATCAGATGCAGGACAGCGGCAAGCCGGTCAAAGGCCACGCGCAGAAAATGCGTTATGAACTGGCGAACGATTTTGTTGTCCTGACGGGTAACGCTTATCTCGAACAGCTGGACAGCAACGTGAAGGGCGACCGCATTACTTATCGCGTCAAACTGCAGCAGATGGAAGCCTTCAGCGATAAAGGCAACCGGGTGACCACCGTGCTGGTGCCGTCGCAGCTGCAGGATAAGGGCAACCAGACGGCGCCCGCCTCCGGCGCGCAGAAGAATCCGCAAAAAAGAGTCTTTGAATAATCTATGGCAACATTAATCGCAGAAAAACTGGCTAAGGCCTATAAAGGCCGTCGGGTAGTGGAAGACGTCAGTCTGACCGTGAACTCCGGTGAGATTGTCGGCTTGTTAGGCCCGAACGGCGCAGGTAAAACCACCACGTTTTACATGGTCGTTGGCATCGTTTCGCGTGATGAAGGTAAAATTACCATCGATGACGAGGATATCAGCCTGCTGCCGCTGCACGATCGCGCGCGGCGCGGTATCGGCTATCTGCCGCAGGAAGCCTCGATCTTCCGCCGCCTGAGCGTCTATGACAACCTGATGGCGATCCTGCAGATCCGTAAGGATCTAACGCCGGAGCAGCAAAACGATCGCGCCGACGAACTGATGGAAGAGTTCCATATCGCGCACCTGCGCGACAGCCTGGGCCAGGCGCTGTCCGGCGGCGAACGGCGCAGGGTGGAAATTGCCCGAGCGCTGGCGGCCAATCCCAAATTTATTCTGCTGGACGAACCCTTTGCCGGGGTTGACCCCATTTCGGTTATTGATATAAAAAAAATCATAGAACACCTGCGCGACAGCGGTCTCGGGGTGCTGATAACCGATCACAACGTGCGTGAAACCCTGGATGTCTGCGAGCGCGCTTATATCGTCAGTCAGGGGCACCTCATCGCACATGGCTCCCCCGCCACCATCCTGGAGGATGAGCAGGTAAAACGCGTCTATCTGGGCGAAGGCTTCCGACTCTGATAGGGTGGCTTGTTTATGTTACATATCCCATAAGGAACGTTGGCGCTATTTATGAAGCAAGGTTTGCAACTCAGGCTCAGTCAGCAACTGGCAATGACACCACAGCTACAGCAGGCGATTCGTCTGTTGCAATTGTCTACGCTTGAACTCCAGCAGGAGATACAGCTTGCGCTGGAGAGCAACCCACTCCTCGAACAGGCCGATACTCACGACGAGATCGATACGTATGAAACCAGCGACAGCGAATCGCTGGATACCCGGGAAGCGCTCGAACAAAAAGATATGCCGGATGAGCTGCCGCTGGACGCCACCTGGGACGAAGTTTACAGCGCCGGCACGCCGTCCGGCACCGGCACCGACTACCGCGCGGAAGAGCTGCCGGTCTATCAGGGGGAAACCACCCAGACCCTGCAGGACTATCTGATGTGGCAGGTGGAGCTGACGCCGTTTTCCGACACCGACGCGGCCATCGCCACCTCGATCGTCGACGCGGTGGACAATACCGGTTACCTGACCGTCCCGCTGGAGGATATTCTCGACAGCATCGGCGATGAAAACGTCACGCTGGATGAAGTCGAAGCGGTGCTCAAACGCATTCAGCGTTTCGACCCGGTGGGCGTCGCCGCCCGCGACCTCCGCGACTGTCTGCTGATCCAGCTATCGCAATTCGCCGGGGATACGCCGTGGCTGAAAGAAGCGCAACTGATCGTCAGCGAGCATCTCGATCTGCTGGCCAACCATGATTTCCGCAGCCTGATTCGCGCCACGCGCCTAAAAGAAGAGGTGCTTAAGGAAGCGCTGACGTTAATTCAGTCGCTCGACCCAAGGCCGGGTCAGTCCGTCAATACCAGCGAATCCGAATACATAATTCCCGATGTGCTGGTGCGCAAAGCGCACGGCCGCTGGACGGTGGAACTCAACACCGAAAGCATTCCCCGTCTGCAGATCAACCAACAGTATGCCGCCATCGGCAACAGCGCGCGCAGCGACAGCGACGGTCAGTTCATTCGCAGCCACCTGCAGGAAGCGCGCTGGCTGATTAAGAGCCTGGAAAGCCGCAACGATACGCTGCTGAAAGTAACGCGCTGTATTGTGGAGCAACAGCAGGCCTTTTTCGAACAGGGTGAAGAATATATGCGCCCAATGGTGCTGGCCGATATCGCCCAGGCGGTGGAAATGCATGAGTCCACCATTTCACGCGTCACCACGCAGAAGTTTTTACACAGTCCGCGCGGTATCTTTGAATTAAAATATTTCTTCTCCAGCCATGTAAGCACCGACAGCGGCGGCGAGGCTTCCTCCACCGCTATCCGGGCCCTGGTGAAGAAATTGATTGGCGCCGAGAATCCAGCCAAACCGTTAAGCGACAGTAAGCTGACCACGCTGCTCGCCGAGCAGGGAATCATTGTGGCGCGTCGTACCGTAGCAAAATATCGAGAGTCTTTGTCCATCCCGCCGTCAAATCAGCGTAAACAACTGGTCTGACCAAAACAGAGAAGGAAGACGCTATGCAGCTCAATATTACCGGACACCATGTTGAAATTACCGATGCCCTGCGCGACTTTGTGAATAGCAAGTTTGCCAAACTCGAGCAATATTTCGATCGCATCATCCAGGTCAATGTGATCCTGAAAGTGGAAAAAGTGCAGCAGATTGCCGATGCCACTATCTACGTCAACGGCGGCGAGCTGCATGCCACATCGGAAGAAGACGATATGTACGCCGCCATTGATTTGCTGATCGATAAACTCGCCAGGCAATTAACCAAACACAAGGATAAACTTAAACAACACTGATTCTCCGCGCCGGTTAAGCGGCCTCTATTTCTCCTGTCAGCCCGGGGCGCCGCGCCCGGGCTGACGGTTTCTGCGGTGAACATGTCGTTAAGTGAAAACCAAATGAACAACGATCCCGTTTTACAATTGAGCAGCGTCCTGCGTCAGTCCTGTACCCGCTGTTCCGTCCAGTGCCAGAGTAAGAAACGGGCGCTGGAAATCATCAGTGAACTGGCGGCTCAGCAGCTAAACCTGCCGGCGCAAACCGTGTTTGATGCGATACTCACCCGCGAACGCGTCGGCAGTACCGGTATCGGCAACGGCATCGCCATTCCGCACGGCAAACTGAAAAATGACGAAACTCAGGATGCTATCGGCGTATTCATCCAGCTGGAACAGCCCATCGCCTTTGACGCCATTGATAATCAACCTGTTGATCTGTTATTTGCCTTGCTGGTTCCGCTGGATCAATGTAAAACCCACTTACATACCTTGTCGTTAGTGGCCGAACGTCTGGCTGATAAAACCATCTGCCGCCGGTTACGCGCGGCGCAGAGCGACGAAGCGCTTTATCAGATCATGACGGAAACGGAGCAAACCGAATAGTTCCTGAGGCGCAGGAAAGCCGCGGGCGAACAGCGCCCGCGCGTTGAGCGCGGTGAACGCGCGCGACCGGCGCTCCTGCCGCCTGAAAATGACGGGGACAGCGGCCGTACGCGGGCAGGGCTGCCAGCATTAATGCCGAACCTGCCGTCATGGCCGACGCTACGCGAGCGAATTCCGGCACGCGCCGGATAAATCTTTATCCAGACGGTGGCAGCGGCTGAGCTGCCATTTTTGCCAGGGGGTGACGTCATATGGTGCTGATGATCGTCAGTGGTCGTTCCGGTTCAGGAAAATCCGTGGCGCTACGCGCGCTGGAAGACATGGGGTTCTATTGCGTCGATAACCTGCCGGTGGTGCTGTTGCCGTCGCTGGCCGCGACGCTGGCGGAGCGCAATATTTCCGCCGCGGTCAGTATCGATGTGCGCAATATGCCCGAATCGCCGGAAATCTTCGAGCATGCCATGACGCAGCTGCCGCAGGGGTTTTCGCCGCAGTTGCTGTTTCTGGATGCCGATCGCAATACTCTCATCCGTCGCTATAGCGATACCCGCCGCCTGCATCCGCTGTCCAGCAAGAATCTTTCGCTGGAAAGCGCTATCGATGAAGAGAATGATTTACTGGAGCCGCTGCGTTCGCGCGCGGACTTGATCATCGATACCTCGGAAATGTCCGTGCACGAGCTGGCCGAGATGCTGCGCACCCGACTGCTGGGTAAACGGGAACGCGAACTGACGATGGTGTTCGAATCGTTCGGCTACAAGCACGGTATCCCCATCGACGCCGACTACGTATTCGACGTACGTTTCCTGCCCAACCCGCATTGGGATCCGAAGCTGCGCCCGATGACCGGGTTGGATAAACCAGTCGCCGCCTTCCTCGACCGCCACACCGAAGTACATAACTTTATCTACCAGACGCGTAGCTATCTGGAACTGTGGCTGCCGATGCTGGAAACCAATAATCGCAGTTACCTGACGGTGGCCATCGGCTGTACCGGCGGCAAACACCGTTCGGTCTACGTCGCAGAGCAGCTGGCCGACTATTTCCGCTCGCGCGGCAAAAACGTCCAGTCCCGACACCGCACGCTGGAAAAACGCAAATAATGACTGTACGGCAAACCGTTGAAATAAAAAATCGGCTGGGCATGCATGCTCGTCCGGCCATGAAGCTGTTTGAACTGGTGCAAAGCTTTCAGGCCGACGTACTGTTGCGCAACGAAAGCGGCACGGAAGCGGAGGCCAGCAGCGTCATCGCCATGCTGATGCTCGATTCCGCCAAAGGCCGCCATATTGAGATAGAGGCCAGCGGCGCTGACGAACAGCAGGCGCTGGCCGCCGTTATCGAGCTGTTCGACGCCGGGTTTGACGAAGATTAGCGCCCCGGCGCGAGCAGATCCTCCCGATGACCCGCCGCAACGGCAGAGCCCTCATCGTTAACGGTATTTCTTGTGGTACAGGTCGCGGGTTTGTTTAAAGTCCCGCGCCAGCCGTTTGGCGTCTTCCAGCTTGCCCTGATTCGCCAGCGCCTGCGCCTGATCAATCTGGCCGATCAGGATATCCATACCGTGACGGTAATCTTTCATCTCCGCGCTATCCTCCGCCTTGCCGTCCAGCACCGGCGGCGTTTTCTGCCGGGAATCCAGCGCCGCTGCGCGCATCTTTTGCAGGCTTTGCTGGAAATCTCCGGCGTTATCCGCTTTCAGCGCGCTTGCGTAATTATCCGCGATAATGTCCATATCATCGGCGATATCCGCCAGCGCCAGCGAACTGACGCCCAACAAGGCGGCCAGCGCCAACGTCTTTAGTTTTTTATTCATGCTCACCTTCCAGATAGTGTTAACCAACGTAAATAGCATCGGAGCCAGGCTGTTATATAAGTCATTGCCGGCGGCGCTTACAGACGCAGCTTAAACATAGAGGATGTAAGGGTAAATCAACGACAGGTTTTTGTAAGGAAGGTTAAAGAACGGCGCGCCGGCACGATGCCGGCGGCCTGCGGGCTTACTGCCCGGCGATCTTCATCTCCGGCAGCAACAGCGAACCGCACTGAATATTGCTGCGCGTTTCGATATCATCGCCGACGGTGACGATATTACGCAGCATATCCCTGAGGTTGCCGGCAATAGTGATCTCGCTGACCGGATACTGAATCTCGCCGTTTTCGACCCAAAATCCGGAGGCGCCGCGCGAATAGTCGCCGGTGACCGCGCTCACGCCCTGGCCCATCAGCTCCGTCACCAGCAGACCTTTGTCCATCTTTTTCAGCAGCGCGTCGAAATCGTCGCCCTGGCCGGCGATGCGCCAGTTGTGAATGCCGCCTGCATGGCCGGTGCTGCGCAGTCCCAGCTTACGCGCCGCGTAGCTGGTCAGCAGCCAGGTTTGCAGCACGCCGGCGCGTACTATCTCGCGCCGTTCGGTGCGCACGCCTTCACTGTCAAACGGCGTGGAGGCCAGCCCTTTCGGCAGATGCGGCAACTCTTCGATGGTCAGCCACTGCGGCAAAATCTGCTGACCGAGTTGATCCAGCAGGAACGTCGATTTACGGTAAACGCTGCTGCCGCTGATCGCGCCGACCAGATGGCCGAACAGCCCGGTCGCCACCTCGGCGGCGAACAGCACCGGCGCACGCATGGTCGGCAGTTTACGCGGCGCCATGCGCGCCAGAGTGCGGCGAGCGCATTCGGCGCCGACCCATTCGGGCGTGCGCAAGTCGTCGAGCGCACGGCCAATGGTGTAGGCGTAGTCGCGCTCCATCTCGCCGTTCAGTCCGGCGATGACGCAGCTGGACATCGAATGGCGGCTGGAACAGTAGCTTTGCAACATACCGTGGCTGTTGCCGAACACCTTAATGCCATAGTGACTGTTAAAACTGCCGCCTTCGGTATTGGTGATGCGCTTATCCGCCGCCAGCGCCGCCTGCTCGGCGCGCGCAGCCAGTTCAATACCGCGTTCGGCGTCCAGTTCGGCCGGGTGAAACAAATCAAGATCGGGCGCCTCGAAAGCCAGCAATTCTTTCTCCGCCGGGCCGGCGCACGGGTCTTCCGACGTATAGCGGGCGATGTCCAGCGCCGCGCGCACGGTGCGGGCAATCGCGTCCGGGCTCAGATCGGTAGAGGAAGCGCTGCCTTTACGCTGGCGGGCATACACCGTGATGCCCAGCGCGCCGTCGCTATTGAATTCAACGTTTTCGACTTCACCATAACGCGTGCTGACACCGATGCCGGTGGTTTTGGTTACCGCGACTTCCGCCGCGTCCGAACCCGCTCGCGCCAGCTCCAGAGCCTGAGCCACCGCCTGTTCCAGCGCTTTACGCTGTTCTGCAACTTGAGTGATTACTGTCATCGATCTGCCATAATGAATGTGGAGAGCCTTTCAGGCCGGGGCGCCACGCGCGCGGCGCTTTTTCCGCCGACGCATCGCGACCCCGGCCCGCCTGAAAAGGTGTAGCATACTGAGATTGAGTCTAACAGGATCCGTCAACAATTTCGCAGAAAGCCCAATAACCTGATAGGATCAGCCTCTTTTTTAGGGAGCCACCATGAATAAACACCCCGAAGACTGGCAGGATGAAATCCCGGCCCGGCAGGATGATAACGACGATGATGATGAGATCATCTGGGTCAGCAAAAGCGAAATTAAGCGCGATGCCGAAGCTCTGAAAGATCTTGGCGTGGAACTGGTTGAACTGGGCAAAAACGCGCTGGAAAAAATTCCGCTCGATGACGATCTGCTCGCCGCCATTGAACTGGCTCAGCGCATCAAGAAAGAGGGCCGACGCCGTCAGATCCAGCTGATTGGCAAAATGCTGCGCGCCCGCGACCCGGAACCCATCCAGACCGCGCTGGATAAACTGAAAAACCGCCACAATCAGCAGGTGGTGTTATTCCACAAGCTGGAACAGCTGCGCGACGGCCTGCTGGCCACTGGCGATGAGGCGATTACCGAGGTGCTGGAACTGTATCCGAACGCCGACCGCCAGCAGTTGCGTTCGCTGGTGCGCAATGCGCAAAAGGAACAGGCCGCCGGCAAAGCGCCGAAGTCCGCCCGGCAGATTTACCAATATCTGCGCGAACTGGCGGAGAGCAACGACTAACGCCGTCGCCGTTCAGCGGCGCGCCCGCCGAAAACAGCACGCCGGGCGTACGGTTCGGGCCGCAAACGACCGGCCCGGCGCCGGCCTTGCCCCGTCAGCCAGCGGCTCAGGCCGTGCCGCCGACGGTCAACGCGTCCAGTTTGAGCGTCGGCTGGCCCACGCCCACCGGCAGGCTTTGGCCTTCCTTACCGCAGACGCCGACCCCTTTATCCAGCGCCAGATCGTTGCCCACCATGGAAATTTGCTGCATCGCTTCGATACCGGAACCGATTAGCGTCGCCCCTTTCACCGCTGTGGTAACCCGGCCTTTTTCGATCAGATACGCTTCCGAGGTCGAAAACACGAACTTGCCGGAGGTGATGTCCACCTGACCGCCGCCGAAATTCGGCGCATACAGGCCGTACTCCACGCTGGCGATGATCTCTTCCGGCGTCGAGTTGCCGGCCAGCATATAGGTATTGGTCATGCGCGGCATCGGCAGATGCGCGTAGGATTCTCGCCGGCCGTTGCCGGTCGGCGCCATCCCCATCAGACGCGCATTCAGCTTGTCCTGCATATAGCCTTTCAGAATGCCTTTTTCGATCAGCACGTTGTACTGCCCCGGCACGCCTTCGTCATCCATCGCCAGTGAACCGCGCAGGCCGTTGAGCGTACCGTCATCCACCACGGTGCACAGCTCCGACGCCACCAGATTGCCCATCTGTCCACTGAACACCGACGTCCCGCGCCGGTTAAAATCGCCTTCCAGCCCGTGGCCTACCGCCTCATGCAGCAGTACGCCCGGCCAGCCGGCGCCCAGCACCACCGGCATCGAACCGGCGGGCGCCGCTACCGCAGAAAGATTGACCAGCGCCATGCGCACCGCGTCTCTGGCCCAGGCGTCGGCACGCATTTCGCCGTCCGCATCCTGCAGGAAAAATTCATAGCCGCAGCGGGCGCCGCCGCCGCCGCCGCCGCGCTCGCGTTTGCCCTGATCTTCCACCAGCACGCTGACCGACAGACGCACCAGCGGGCGGACATCCGCCGCCAGCGTGCCGTCCGTCGCCGCCACCAGCACCAGCTCATACACGCCGGTCAGGCTGGCGCTGACCTCCTGCACCCGCGCGTCCTGCGCCCGCGCAACGCGATCGACGCGCTGCAGCAGCGCGATTTTATCTTCGCGGCTCAGACTATCCAGCGGATTAGCCTGCGGATAAAGCTGCGGATGCGCCACCGCGCCCAGCGTATGGGCCTTTCCCGTCCCCTGTTCGCGCACGATGCTGCGCGCGGCCTGCGCGCTCTGCTGCAGCGCCTGCAGCGTAATCTGGTCGGCATAGGCAAAGCCGGTTTTTTCACCGCTTACCGCACGCACCCCGACGCCCTGATCGATATGCCAGGAGCCGTTTTTAATAATACGGTCTTCCAGCACCCAGGATTCATGATAGCTGGACTGGAAATAGAGGTCGGCATAATCCAGGTGGCGCTCATTTAACAGACCTAACAGAGACTCAAGATCCTGATGGCTCAGTTTATTGGCAGTAAGTAATTGCTCACTGACGAACGTCAGACTCATATGTTTTTACTCTTTATTGGATGATGCGGAAGGCGCGCTTTGCGCCTCCTGCGGGTAATCCTGCCGCGCCGGCGCTTTATGCGGCTCGCGCAGGACTTCCTTAACCTTCGGCTGATCCAGGCTACCGGAAATCTGATAGCGGATCAGCGAAATCTTGTTCCACAACGGCGCCAGTACTTTACTGGCGGCAAATACCGCTGCCCCGACCACCGGGTTTATCACAAAGGCGGTGGCGACGCCAACGGTGGCCGAGATTTCCGGCGCGATCACCGCCTCCATCTCAATCTGACGCCGCACCAGGTCCACCTGGCCGCGCATGGCGATATCCGCTTCCAGCCCGTCCACCAGCGTATCGTCAGTATGCAGCACGCCGTCTTTGATCCATGAAGTGCTGCGAACGGAGTCAAACCAGAATCCCTTGCTGAAGGTATCGCTGAAATCAAACTGTAGCTTACGCAGCAAAGAGTCGAAACTGACCAGCCGCAACAGCTGACCGGCCTGACCGGCGCCGACGTTGGCGATATGACCCTTGCCGATCTGACTGTGCAGCACGCCGCTTAGCGTGGGGATATCCGGTCGCCACGGTTCGCCGCCCCAGTAAAGATCGTAATCGACGGTGAAATTATTCGCATTGAGCGGCGTTTCAACGCCGAACCAGGCGGCGTTGGCGTCCAGACTGTCGCCCGACAGACGCCCCTTCAGCGCGGTGCGCGCGCCTTCCGGGCCCTGCTGCCAGCTCCCTTCCACCGTCATCCGCGCTTTGCCGGTATCCACAACGCCGTCGCTAAGCAGCAGCTTATCCTGCTGCGGCGTCAGCTTCGCCTGAATATGACCGAAGTTCTGTCCCATAATCCAGCACTGCTGGCAGTCTATCTCCAGCGCCGGCCAGTCCTGAAAACGAATCGACCGGGTGTTCAGCGGCGAACGCTGCTGCGCCAGCGCCACCGGACTGGTGGGTTCGTCATTTTGCCACTGAGGATTGTAATACAAATAGCGGATTGCGCTGCGCCATGCGCCGCTGCCCGCCGCGCTCAGCCGCATGTCGATCTCTTTGCCGCGCAACGCGACGTCGACGCCGTTAAAGGCATTTGCGCTGCTGATGCTGAGATCGTGCCACTGCTGGCCGAACAGACGCAGCGCGGGCGTGCGCAGCGTCATCCTTGCCGGCAGGCGGAAATTGGCCATGCCGCCCGTTTTCCCGCCTTCGGACGTCCCCAGCGCCGACCACAGCGCCAGCCAGTTTTCACCGTCCAGCGCGGGTAAATTCATTTCAAATTCGGATTGTTCAGGCAGCGCCGGTATCTTTTTCACCCCGCGCTGCCAGCGGCCTCGGGTCAGCGCGATGCTGTGGTTGCCGAGCGACCACTCACTGTTGAACAACGAATCCTTACCGCTGCTGCCGGACAAAATGAAGCCGTGCATACCGCCTTTCGCCTTTGCCTGCAGCGTCAGTCCGTTGCCGGCGCTTTTTTCCAGCGGCAAAAGTAAGTGACTGCTTACTTTCTTTAGATCGGCTCGCAGATCGACTTCATAAGACGGAGAGCCCTTATGTGGTAAATTGATGGCGACCTGACTTTTCCACGGCACGCTGCCGCTCAACTGCGCCGCCGCCGCTTTCGGCAGGCCGGGCAGACGCGCAGGCGACCAGTCGCCAGCCAGCTCTACATTTACCTGGAACCCTTTTTCCTGTTCGGCGGTGGTGAAACTCAGCGCGACCGGCTGCCCCAGCCAGTTGCCCTGCAGCGGATCGCTGCTGAGGTCGCCGTTGCGATACCAGAACTGGCCGGACAGGTTGCTGATCGTGCTGTTCAGCGCATCGATCGTCAGGCGGTTATTATTGAGAACGACATTGCCGCTGGCCTGCACTTCCTCGCCGTCCAGCGGTATATCCAGATGCAGTTTGCTCCGCACCATGCCGTCGATGCGCAGCTGCCGATTCAGCACGCTGCCCAGAGATTCGCTCATCGACGTTTGCAGGAAGTATTTTCCGACGTCGACGCCGTTGCCGCTTAAATCGCCGTCAATCAGTAATTTTCTCTGTCGGTAATCCGGAATGACCGCCCGAATATTTTTTCCCTCGACCTTACCCAGCCAGATCTGCGGCGCCGTCATCCACAGGCCGCTATTGGCGAAATCTAAATCGATATCCAGATCGGTCAGCGCCGGCCAGCCCGGCTGAAATTCAAAGGTAGCCTGGCGCAGCGGCACCTGAACTTCAAATTGTCCGTCGTGCTGAGGCCAGGGGAAATGCTGCGGATTGCCGTTGAAAATCAGCGTCGCGTTATCGACGCGTCCGCCTTTTAGCGCGCCGCTCAGATAATCGGCCACCTCGGCGCCCATCAGCGGTTCGGGGTAGTAACGCCACGCATCGGCGGCGTCGCTCAGACGAATACCCGCCAGCACGGACAGCCGGGGATCGCCTTGCGCCGGCTGCTGATAATCAAAGTCCCCGTTCACCCACAGAGACTTCGCCTGCACGTCCAGCCCGCGGCTCTGTAGCGACCAGCCCTGCGGGTCATGGCGCCACGTCAGCGCGCCGCGCGCCCGGCCGATTTCCAGCGGCGCGCGGAACATCCGATCATAGGGCAACGTACTATTGTCCAGCGCCAGGTCGAGCCGACCGTGCGCCGCGCTGCCGCTCAGCGCGCCGGAAAAATGTTGCATCCCAGGCACGTACTGCCACGGACGCCAGCTCACGTCGCGCCAGGCCAACTGAAAACGGGTCTGCTCCGGCCTATCGAGCGGGATATCCAGCGCCAGCCGATCCAGCGAACCGGCGGGCGCCAGCGCCTGCCAGCGCTCGGTCAGCGCCGGCGTCGTGCCGTTCAGCAGCGGCAGCAACGGTCCCACCCGCTCCAGCGTCAGGTTGCCGGCCCGTATCCTCAGTTCCTGCTCCGCTTGCGCCTGCGGCAGCCACAGCGCGGACACCCGCCCGCGCGGCCAGCGTTCGCCGTCGGTGGCCAAATTCAGCGCCGGAATGTCGAACTGCCAGCCCTGCGCCTGCCGGTCGATGTGTACCGTCATCGCATCTACGTCCAGACGATGCTGCTGTTCGTTAACGCGCCAGCTCGCCGCCCCTTTGTTGAGCAGCACATCGCCCGACGCAATATCGCCGTCGCGGATCTGCAGCCAGGCGGCCAGACTAAAATCGGCGCTCTCCAGCCCGGTTTTATTGCGCAACCAGCGGCCGAACCAGGGTTTCATATCGATATCGTCGGCCTGCAGATAAACCGTGCCGTTATTCAACAGCTCGTTGCTATCGTGCAGATCCATACGCACCTGGACGATGCCGTGCTGACCGGTAAAGGTGGACAGACCGATCTGCCCCTCGGCGCGATGGCGTTCGCGCTGGTTCAGCCAGGTCAGTTGCGGAATATTCAGTTCGGCCTGAGCGCCGGACGGCGTCAGAAAAGCGATATAACTGTCGCGCAGATCAAAATGGTCGAACTGGCGCAGGAACAAATCGCTGAGCTTATCGGACGCCATCATCCCACCGTCCGGCCGCTGGCCGGTTAGTGTGGCATTCAGATCAAGCCGCAGCTGATAGAAGGTGAGATCGCGAAACTGCCAGCGCCCGCGCAACAGCGATTGCCACACGTCCAGCGCCAGGGTCACGCGCTCGATGCGCCAGTCGGCATCCGGCGTGGAGGCGCTGAGATTACGGATTTCCAGCGCCGGCCCGAACGGCTCCCAGCGCCCCTGAATGGAGGCCATGTCCAGCGGGACGCCCGTCGCCGACTGGGCCCAGGAGACCAGCCGCGGGCGAAACTGGTCAAGGTGCGGCATCGCCAGCCGCAAAGCGCTGACCAGCAAAGCGACAATGACTATCAGCGTGGCGGCCGTGGCTAATGCGATTCCAGGCAGTCGCCTCACAAATTTCTCCTTGATTTTAGACCCCTCATCTCCCAGGTTGCCGATAGGTTGCTTTCCCTGAACGGCCCGGCCCGCCCGGGAACTGCGCTGCCGACCAGCCTTACATCATGACCACGTCGAACTGTTCCTGGCTGTACAGCGGTTCGATATGAACTTTGACCTGTTTGCCGACAAACAGCTCGACCTCCGCCAGCGCGTGCGACTCATCGCTTTTCAACGCTTCGCCGACCGGGATTGAAACGTACACCAGGAAGTGGTCGGAGTCGTACGCATGATAAACACGGACAATCTCGCGCATAATTTCATAGCACACGGTCTCCACCGTCTTGACGGTTCCGCGCCCATGACAGGTTGGACATTCGCTGCATAGCACATGTTCAATACTTTCACGCGTCCGCTTACGCGTCATCTCCACTAATCCTAGCTGAGAGAAACCGTTGATCCCGGTTTTTACCCGATCTTTACTGAGCGCCTGCTCCAGCGAATGCAGCACGCGTCGCCGGTGATCTTCATTATTCATATCGATAAAATCGATGATGATAATGCCGCCCAGGTTACGCAGCCGCAGCTGGCGAGCGATCGCCTGGGTCGCTTCAATATTGGTATTGAAAATCGTCTCGTCCAGATTGCGATGCCCGACAAACGCGCCGGTGTTGATATCAATGGTGGTCATCGCCTCGGTTTGATCGATGATCAGGTAGCCGCCGGATTTCAGCTCGACTTTACGCTCCAGCGCGCGCTGGATTTCGTTTTCCACATCATAAAGATCGAAGATGGGCTGCCTGCCGGCATAGTGCTCCAGCTTGTCAGTCATCTCCGGGATATATTCGGCGGTGAATTCTTTCAGCGAATCGTACGTCAGACGCGAATCCACGCGGATACGATCGAGCGCCGCGCCGGCGAAATCGCGCAGGACGCGCTGCGCCAGCGCCAGTTCCCCATAGAGCTTGCATTTGGTCTGGTTGCGCTTTTTACGCTCCATAACCTTATTCCACAAACGTCTCAGGAACGCCGCATCCTGGGAAAGCTCTTCCTCGCCCACGCCTTCGGCCGCGGTGCGAATAATAAAGCCGCCCTGTTCGTCGCAATAAGCGGCAACAATCTTCTTCAGTCGCTCGCGTTCGGCCTCGCTCTCAATGCGCTGCGATACGCCGACATGAGCCGCGCCGGGCATAAACACCAGATAACGCGACGGCAGCGTGATATCGGTCGTCAACCGAGCGCCTTTGGTGCCCAGCGGATCTTTGACCACCTGTACGATCAGGTCCTGCCCCTGGCGCACCAGTTCGGCAATATCCCGCACGTGGAAATTCTTCTGCTCCTCGCCGGCCACGCACTCGGTGTGCGGCATGATGTCAGAGGCGTGCAGGAACGCGGCCTTATCCAGGCCAATATCCACAAAGGCCGCCTGCATTCCGGGCAACACCCGGCTGACCCGCCCTTTATAAATATTGCCGACAATGCCGCGTCTGGCATCGCGTTCAATATGAATTTCCTGCAGGATACCACCATCGATATAGGCGACGCGCGCTTCCGATGGCGTGACGTTTACCAGTAATTCAGCAGTCATGATCTCCTCTCGCCTCGCGCAATACAGCAAAATTACTGAACAGTTCGTAAGTTTCTACCAGCGGTAATCCTACCACGGCATGGTAGCTCCCCCGGATTGATTTCACGAAACAGCCACCTTTGCCCTGGATACCGTAGGCGCCCGCCTTATCCATTGGCTCGCCGGTCGCGACATAGGCGTCAATATCCTGGGAAGAGAGCGAACGAAACAGTACATCGGTAGTGACCAGGCAGCACTGGCAATCGCGCCGGTCGGCCAGCGCGACCGCGGTCATCACCTGATGACCGCGACCGGAAAGCGCGGCCAGCATTCGCGCCGCCTGCGCTTCATCGCGCGGCTTTTCCAGCACCTGACCGTCGAGCACCACGATGGTATCCGCCCCCAGCACCGGCAGATCGGCGCTGGCCGCCGCCACGCCGGCCTGCGCCTTATCCTGCGCCAGACGACGGACGTAATCCTGCGCGGCTTCCGCCGGACGGCGCCGTTCTTCCACCGCCACGCTAAGATGAGAGAACGGAATTCCCAGCAGCGTCAGCAATTCCCGCCGTCGGGGAGAAGCCGAGGCCAGATAAAGTTGGCTCATAGATGCCCTTTTTTCATTACCATAGCGGCATACTCACTGCACGGCAAACTGGCGCCGAATTTTACGCATCAGCAGAAACAGCCACGGCCAGAGTATGCCGTCCACTACGCTGTTCCATAGCGTATCCGGCCGAAAAGTGACATTGATCACAAGAAAATCGGCCCAGAAAACCAGCACGTCCAGCACCAGGGAAAGCAGCATCACTATCAGCGCCTGCTGCCACAAGGCCATATTGCGGAACAGCTGGAACTTAAACGACACCAGATAGGCGATAATACTCAGCGACAGCGCCCGCACGCCCAGCACCGAGCCGAGGATTAAATCCATAATTAACCCTAGCATAAAGCCGGTGCCCACATTAACCCGATGCGGCAGCGCCATCACCCAATAGATTAAAATCAGCGTCAGCCAGGAAGGGCGAAAGACATAAAGCGGCTCCGGCCAGGGCATGATCTGCAGCACCATCGCGCACAAAAAGGAGAGCCAGATAATCCAACTGCCGTGCCTGCGATAGCGATTCACGGCTGGGTCCCTGCGGGCTCGCTGCCCGACTCGCCGTTCAGCGGCGACGGCGGCCCCATGCTGTCCGGGGCGGGCAGCACCTGCGGCATCATCTGCATCAGGCGTTCGCTGGCGATGCGGTGAACTTCAGACGGCGGCAGCGCCACGCTGGAATGATTGTCCACGCCCCACATCAGCAATAGATAGCGCAGACGCTGCAGGCCGGCGGTCGGGCGCGCCTGAATAATAGTATAGGCGCGCTGGGTATCGACCCGGACGGAGGACACCACCGCCACCGGATAGCCTTCGGGGAAGCGGCCGCCCAGCCCCGAGGTCACCAGCACGTCGCCGACGCGGATATCCGTATTGTTGGGCAGGTGCTCCAGTTGCAGATCGTCCGTGCAGCCGTTGCCGGCGGCGATGACCCGAATATCGTTGCGCAGCACCTGGATCGGCAGCGCGTGCGAGGCGTCGCAAATCAACAGCACGCGGCTGGTCTGCTGGGCAACGGCAATCACCTGGCCGACCACGCCTTTATCGCTGATGACCGGCTGGCCTTCGTACACGCCGCTGGCGGCGCCTTTATCAATCACCACCTGATCGCTGTAGGGATCGGTACCGGTCGAAATGACCTGGGTCACCATTTTCTGCTCGTCCTGACGCAGCGGCGAACCGAGCAGTTCGCGCAGCCGGGCATTCTCCTGCTTTAACTGACCAAGCAGCATCAAGTCGCTGTTTTTATACAGCAACTCCTGACGCAACGCGCGATTCTCCAGCCCCAGCTGATCGCGGGACGCCAGCGTTTCCGATACGCTATCAAGCACCTGACGTGGACCGTTAGCCAGAAAATAGAACGGACTGACCGCGGTATCCATATACGTTCTGATTTTCACGAAGGTGCCCAGCCGGCTGTCGGCGATAATCAACCCGATCGCCGTAATGACGGCAAGGAACAGTCGTAGTTGCAGGGAGGGGCCCCGGCTAAAAATCGGCTTCATAAAATTTGCGTATTCCTCGACAGCAATAAAAAATCGCCGGGAGCGTTTCTAACAACGCGAAGCATCGGCCTTCAGGGCAAGCCACAAAGAGGCGGCAAGTAAAAAAGGGGCGACCGCGACGGATGAAAACGCGCGCGTTCACCCATACGGTTTCCCCTTTTGTCGACCGGAATTATTCTTCGCTGAACAAATCACCGCCGTGCAGATCGATCATCTCCAGCGCCTTGCCGCCGCCGCGGGCGACGCAGGTCAGCGGATCATCCGCCACCACCACCGGAATGCCCGTCTCTTCCATCAGCAGACGATCCAGATTACGCAGCAGCGCACCGCCGCCGGTCAGCACCATGCCGCGTTCGGAGATATCCGACGCCAGCTCGGGCGGGCACTGTTCCAGCGCTACCATAACGGCGCTGACGATCCCCGTCAGCGGTTCCTGCAGCGCTTCCAGAATCTCGTTCGAATTCAGGGTGAAACCACGCGGCACCCCTTCAGCCAGGTTGCGACCGCGCACTTCGATTTCGCGCACTTCATCGCCCGGATAGGCGGAGCCAATCTCATGCTTAATACGTTCGGCCGTCGCTTCGCCGATCAGCGAGCCATAGTTGCGCCGGACATAGTTGATGATGGCTTCGTCAAAACGGTCGCCGCCGATACGCACCGAAGAGGAGTACACCACGCCGTTCAGCGAGATCACCGCCACTTCCGTCGTGCCGCCGCCAATATCCACCACCATTGAACCGGTCGCTTCCGAAACCGGCAGGCCGGCGCCGATCGCCGCCGCCATCGGTTCTTCAATCAGGAAAACTTCGCGCGCGCCGGCCCCCTGAGCGGATTCACGAATGGCGCGCCGTTCCACCTGAGTCGCGCCGACCGGCACACAGACCAGCACGCGCGGACTCGGGCGCATAAAACTGTTGCTGTGCACCTGCTTGATAAAGTGCTGCAGCATTTTTTCGGTGACGAAAAAGTCAGCGATCACCCCGTCTTTCATCGGACGTATGGCGGCGATATTGCCGGGCGTACGACCCAGCATCTGTTTAGCGTCATGGCCTACCGCAGCGACGCTTTTAGGCGAACCTGCACGATCCTGCCGAATGGCGACCACTGAGGGTTCATTCAGTACGATGCCCTGTCCTTTAACATAAATAAGGGTATTGGCTGTACCCAGGTCGATGGACAAGTCGTTGGAAAACATGCCACGAAATTTCTTAAACATAACTAAAGGGTAATCCTGCAAGCTGGGGGCGAAAAATAAATCCGCCTACTTTACCAACCACGCGAAGCAGCGACAAGGCACGACAACGCTCTGCTCCGGTGAAAAAAGTCTGTGTTATTCATCCCGTTTTCTCAACGTCGGCCGTTAGAGCTGTCGTTCCCGGGGAGAACGTGCAGATTAACATGCTCTGCCGGATTAAATGGCACTAACACAGGACATAAAATCTAACATTTTATCGGATTGCCGCTGACGTAAGCGCACACTAACTTCAGAATCCGACTGCTGCATTCTACGTCAATTCGGTACGAACTTTTACACTAAACGCCGCCGCGCGAAGAATATTTTTTTAACGCGTCGTCAACCGGTCGCGACGACATGAAAAAATCGCCCTGACCGCCTCTGACGCCCTTATCCAGCAACGTCTGCCATTCCGCTTTACTCCTCACGCCGGCGGCGAAAACCTGGGTTCCCGAGCCCTTACAGGCTTCGGTCAGGCTCTGGATATAGAGCTGGTTTTCCGTGCGCTGTTCCAGATTTCTCACCAGCCCGGGATGCAGCTTGATGATCTCGACCGTTAACGACCGAATATAGGTGCAGCTGACCAGGGTTAACCCCGCCTGCGTCACCGCCAGACGGCAGCCCATTTTGCCGAGCTTATCCAGCACAGGCTGCAGCCGGCCCATGTATTGACACACATCCGCTTCCGCAAGTTCAAACAAAATGCGCCGACGCTGCTCTTTCGTGTAGTGCAGCAGCGCTTCCTGCAGCCAGCGCAGAAAAGGAGGCTGCAACAGAGAGTCCACGCACGCCGGGATCGCGATCGTCTCCTGCGGCCAGCGCGCCAGCAACGCCATCGCCCGCGAGATCTGCAGACGATCATAGCTCGCGGTCAGCCCCAGTTGCCGCACCAGCGGCATATATTCCGCCGCCAGCACCTCCTGCGAACCATCGAAAATGCGGCTCATCAACTCACGATGATGTACTTTCCCCGCGCGGGTGACGGCCGGCTTCTGGTACAGTCTGGGGCCGCCGTGCGACAGCGTATGCTCCAGCAGCGTGCGCCACTTGACGCTGCCCCGACCTTTATCTGGCACCTGACGGTCGTAGACATACCAGCTATTGCCGCCCTGCAGAACCGCATGACGCGTGGCATCCTCCACGCTTTCCATCACCTGCTCGACGGGCTGACCGCTGCGCCAGGCGCAGATACCGATATGCAGCAGCGCCTCGCGGTTAATGCCGGGGGTAAACGGCAGAATATCAATGGCCTTAATCAGCTGAGCGGCGATGCTGTCCGCCTCTTTCAGCGTCCGGTGCGGCAACAGCACGGCGAATTCGCTGTGAAAATAACGCGCCAGCAGCGCCGAGGGATAACGCATCACGAAGGTTGACAGCAGATTGACCAGCGCATAACGAAACTCGCTGATGTCGCCCACGCCCGACGTTTCCTGCAGCAGATCGAAATCCGGCACGCGGATCATCATCACTACGCCGTGCGTTCCGCCGGTTTCAACGTCATCCAACTGGGTGGTTAATTGATTATCGAAAAATAAACGATTATTGAGGCCGGTTTCTGCGTCCTGCGCCGCAAAGGAGCGAATAAGGGTGTCGATACGGTTGCGCTCTTCCCGCGCCGCCAGCAGATCGGCCAGCAGCAGGTCCAGCGCCTGACTAACGTTCTGCGGCCACTCCGGCTGCGCGCCGCTCAGGATATTTTCCCGCGCGCCGTCAAGAATGCGCTGCGCCCGCGCCTCCAGCGCCTGCCGGGCATCCCGATGCCGGCGCAATCCGCGTATCAGCCCCCACAGCAGCGCGGCCACAATCGCCACCGAGATCAGAATAGCCACCGGCGCACCCTGACTCAGAAAAATCAATACCATCGCCAGCGCGATCAGCAGCGTTATCAGTATTGATAGTCTTGTCGTCAGTCCCATCCCTGCATCATGCCTCCGTCCGGTATATCACGTTCCAGCCTGCTCCTGATCATTACCACAAGCATAGCTAATCCATACTGTTTTTCATGCATTTTTTGCTCTTTGTCCACCGATATGCTACCCGCCTCGCATCCTGCCCGGCGACATGACGGACTGGTTCGCGCCGTTATATGGCCTAAATAATTCGTCGACCTGATGTATGACGGTTATATCGCCGTTACACCCTGCAAAGAACTATTTCACCGGCCCAGTCGCTGTTCCCGGCGCAGCTCATCTATAAATAAGTAAGTGCGAATCCGAATACGCCCAGCAGGCGGGAGTGAAGCATGGATAAAAAACGTACCCTGACCGAGGCCGATGTCACGCCGGAAGCTATTTTCCATCAGCGCAGGCGCGTGCTAAAAGCCCTTGGCATCAGCGCCGCCGCCCTGTCGCTGCCGCTGTCGGCGCGGGCCAATTTACTCGACTGGTTTAAAGGCGAGCAGCGGCCCGACTCGCCGCCGGGCAAACCGCTGGCGTTCACCAGACCGACGGACTGGCGGCTTAACATCCCCCTCACGCCAGAGGATAAGGTCACCGGTTATAACAATTTCTATGAGTTCGGCATGGATAAGGCCGATCCCGCCGCCAATGCCGGCGGTTTGAAAACGGACGGCTGGACAATCCAGATCGACGGCGAGGTCGCCAGACCCATCACGCTGGATATCGATATGCTGCTAAAACGTTTCTCGCTGGAAGAACGAATCTATCGTTTTCGCTGCGTGGAAGCCTGGTCGATGGTGGTGCCCTGGATCGGGTTCGAACTGGCGAAGTTGATTAAATTTGCCGAGCCCACCGGTCATGCACGCTATATCGGCTTTCAGACGCTGTACGATCCCGGGCAAATGCCGGGGCAGAAAAACAGCTTTATGGGCGGCGGCCTTAGTTACCCTTACGTCGAAGGCCTGCGGCTGGACGAGGCCATGAACCCGCTGGCTCTGCTGAGCGTCGGCGTCTATGGTAAAACGCTGCCGCCGCAGAACGGCGCGCCGCTGAGAGTCATCGCGCCGTGGAAATATGGTTTTAAAAACATCAAATCCATCGTGCACATCCGCTTCACCCGCGACCAACCGCCGTCAACCTGGAATCTGGCGGCGCCCGGCGAATACGGCTTCTACGCCAACGTGAATCCGCATGTGGATCATCCGCGCTGGTCGCAGGCGACGGAACGCGTAATCGGCGCAGGCGGCATTCTGGATGTTAAACGGCAGCCGACGCTGCTGTTCAATGGTTACGCCGATCGGGTCGCCGCGCTGTACCGCGGCCTGAACCTGCGGCAGAATTTCTGACGGATGCCGTCTCCACGGGCTCCGGCGAACGGGACAACAACATGCGGCTAACGCTTCAACAGCTGAAATGGCTGAAAGTCATGATTCACCTGGCGGCGCTATTGCCGCTGCTGTGGCTGGCGCTGGCCGTCAATCAGGGCTGGCTGAGCGCCGATCCGGCCAAAGATATTCAGCACTTTACCGGCCGTATGGCGCTGAAGTGGCTGTTCGCCACGCTGCTGGTCGCGCCGCTGGCCCGCTACGGCAGACAACCGTTGCTTATCCGCTGCCGGCGGGCGATCGGGCTATGGTGTTTTGCATGGGCCAGCCTGCACCTGGCGAGTTACGCCCTGCTGGAGCTGGGGATAGGCCACCTGGCGCTGCTGGGAGAAGAGTTGGTGTCGCGGCCCTATTTGACGCTGGGAATTATTAGCTGGCTGATTCTGCTGGCGCTGGCGCTAACTTCCCCCCGGGCGGCAATGCGTAAGCTGGGATCCCACTGGCAGAAACTGCACAACTTCATCTATCTGGTCGCAATCCTGGCGCCGGTGCACTATCTTTGGTCAGTTAAAACACGTTCGCCCCAACCTATTTTATACGCGCTGGCCGCGCTGCTCTTGCTGCTGCTGCGCTATAAAAAGTTTCGCCAGTGGTGGCGTTCGAGCCGCTAAACGGCAGGATACGCCTTGCGTCTGACCAACGCACCGGCAAACTGCGGGATAGCGGAGGCCAACGGCCGGCATCATCTGACCGAACGGGCGCAGGTAGAATATCTTCGCAGATAAGACCAGTATTTAGCTGCGAATTGCCACGAAATAGTTATAATGCCCGACTTTGTGGCCTGACGTCCGGGCAATGTCGCCGTCAAAAGGTGACAAACCGGCAACATCGCGCTATTTTGTGCGACGTCGAGCTAATTGCGGGAGATAGCAGCATAATGGCGGAAAAGTGTCACATTTTGCTTTTGAACGGCCCCAATCTCAACCTGCTGGGTACGCGTGAGCCGGATAAGTACGGCCATACCACGCTGGATGAGATTATCAGCCGGCTGGACGTTGAGGCGCAGGCCGCGGGCGTCCGTCTGTCTCATTTGCAGTCGAATGCAGAATATGCGCTGATCGACAGAATCCATCAGGCCCGGGGCAATACGGACTATATCCTGATTAACCCGGCCGCGTTTACGCACACCAGCGTGGCGTTACGCGATGCATTACTGGCCGTCGCTATCCCGTTTATTGAAATTCACCTGTCCAATGTTCATGCCCGTGAGCCGTTTCGCCACCATTCTTATTTATCCGATGTGTCGGCGGGCGTTATTTGCGGGCTTGGTGCAGATGGTTATCACTACGCTTTACAGACAGCGATAAAACGCCTGTCAACACCCAATTAATCAAGAGTACGGAACCACACTCATGGATATTCGTAAAATCAAAAAACTGATCGAACTGGTTGAAGAGTCCGGCATTTCTGAACTGGAAATTTCTGAAGGCGAAGAATCAGTACGTATCAGTCGTGCCGCGGCAGCGCCATCTTACCCGGTCGCTCAGCAAGTCTATGCGCCAGCGCCGCAACCGCAACCCGCGCTGGCAACGGCGGTTTCCGCCGCGCCGGCCGCTGAAACGCCCGCCGCGCCGGCAGCCATCAGCGGCCACATCGTGCGTTCGCCGATGGTCGGCACCTTCTACCGCACGCCCAGCCCTGACGCCAAAGCCTTTGTGGAAGTCGGCCAGCAGGTTAACGTCGGTGATACCCTGTGTATCGTTGAAGCAATGAAGATGATGAACCAGATCGAAGCCGATAAAGCCGGCGTTGTGAAAGCCGTTCTGCTGGATAATGGCCAACCTGTTGAATTTGACGAGCCATTGGTTGTCATCGAATAACGAGGCGCGCCATGCTAGATAAAATCGTTATCGCTAACCGCGGTGAAATTGCGCTGCGTATCTTGCGTGCCTGTAAAGAACTGGGCATCAAGACGGTCGCCGTGCATTCCAGTGCGGATCGCGATCTGAAACATGTATTGCTGGCGGATGAAACCGTCTGCATCGGCCCCGCGCCATCGGTCAAAAGTTACCTGAATATCCCGGCGATCATTTCCGCCGCGGAAATCACCGGTGCGGTGGCTATTCATCCGGGCTATGGTTTTCTGTCTGAAAACGCCGACTTCGCCGAACAGGTGGAGCGCTCCGGCTTTATCTTTATTGGCCCGCGCGCGGAAACCATCCGCCTGATGGGGGATAAAGTTTCCGCCATCAGCGCGATGAAAAAGGCCGGCGTGCCCTGCGTGCCCGGTTCCGACGGTCCGCTGACCGACGATATGGAAAAGAACCGCGCCTTTGCTAAACGCATCGGCTACCCGGTGATCATCAAGGCCTCCGGCGGCGGCGGCGGACGCGGTATGCGCGTCGTGCGCAGCGACAAAGACCTGGAATCCTCCATTAATATGACTCGTGCCGAAGCCAAAGCGGCGTTCAGCAACGATATGATTTACATGGAGAAATACCTGGAAAACCCGCGCCATATCGAAATTCAGGTGCTGGCGGACGGTCAGGGCAACGCGATCTACCTGGCGGAACGCGACTGCTCCATGCAGCGTCGTCACCAGAAAGTGGTGGAAGAAGCGCCCGCGCCGGGCATCACCAGCGATCTGCGCCGTTATATCGGCGAACGCTGCGCCAACGCCTGTGTCGAAATCGGTTATCGGGGTGCCGGTACGTTCGAGTTCCTGTATGAAAACGGCGAATTCTATTTCATCGAAATGAATACCCGTATTCAGGTGGAACATCCGGTCACCGAAATGATCACCGGGGTCGATCTGATCAAAGAGCAACTGCGCATCGCGGCCGGTCAACCGTTGTCGATCAAGCAGGAAGAAGTGGTGGTGAGAGGCCATGCGATCGAGTGCCGCATCAATGCCGAAGACCCGAACACCTTTCTGCCCAGCCCGGGGAAAATCACCCGTTTCCACGCGCCGGGCGGCTTCGGCGTACGCTGGGAATCGCATATCTATGCCGGCTATACGGTACCGCCGTACTACGACTCCATGATCGGTAAACTGATCGCCTACGGCGAAAGCCGGGACGTCGCCATTGCACGGATGAAAAACGCGCTGGCGGAACTGATCATCGACGGCATCAAAACCAACGTCGAACTGCAGTTGAAGATCATGAACGACGAAAACTTCCAGAACGGTGGCACCAATATCCACTATCTGGAGAAAAAACTCGGCCTGCAGGAAAAATAACCGCAGGAACCGCGTTGTTCTAATAACAGGCTGGTGCAAACCAGCCTTTTGTTTTTCTGTCGACCAATGCCCTGATATGACTCGCCTGACGCTGCATTCAGGCACAAGCATTTGTCCGTTTACAGGGGGAAACATGGACGCTCGTTTTGTCCAGGCTCATAGGGAAGCTCGCTGGGCTTTGGGCCTGACGCTGGCCTGGCTGGCCGCCTGGTTCGCCGCCGCCTACCTGCCTGGCAATACGCCTGGCTTCACCGGTTTACCACACTGGTTCGAAATATCCTGTCTGCTGCTGCCGCTCATCTTTATTGTCGCCTGCTGGCTGATGGTGCGCTTCGTCTTCCGCGATATTCCGCTGGAGGATCGCGATGCAGATTGAAATCATACTGCCGCTGGCGGGCTACCTGCTGCTGGTGTTTGCGCTGTCGTTCTATGCATGGACGCGCCGCAACCAGGGCAGTTTCCTGCAGGAATACTTCCTCGGCAGCCGCTCGATGGGCGGCTTTGTGCTGGCCATGACCCTGATCGGTACCTACGTCAGCGCCAGCTCGTTTATAGGCGGACCCGGCGCCGCCTATAAATACGGTCTGGGCTGGGTGCTGCTGTCGATGATCCAGTTGCCGACCATGTTGCTGTCCCTCGGCATCCTGGGCAAAAAATTCGCTATTCTGGCCCGGCGCTACAACGCCATCACGCTCAATGACATGCTGTATGCCCGCTATGGCAGCCGACTGCTGGTCTGGCTGGCCAGCATCAGCCTGCTGATCGCGTTTATCGGCGCTATGGCGGTGCAGTTCATCGGCGGCGCGCGCCTGCTGGAAACCGCCGCCGGCATCCCCTATGACACCGGGCTGCTGATTTTCGGCGTGACCATCGCGCTGTATACCGCCTTCGGCGGCTTTCGCGCCAGCGTGCTGAATGACGCGATGCAGGGCATCGTCATGCTGGTCGGCACCCTGTTGCTGATTGTCGCGGTCATACACGCCGCCGGCGGGCTGCACAGCGCAGTCGATAAGCTACAGCGGATCGATCCGGCGCTGATCGATCCGCACGGCAGCGATCAGATCCTGTCGATGCCGTTTATGGCTTCCTTTTGGGTTTTGGTCTGTTTCGGCGTCATCGGCCTGCCGAACACCGCGGTGCGCTGCATCTCCTATCGCGACAGCAAGGCGCTGCACCGCGGTATTATTATCGGCACCATCGTGATCGGCATCCTGATGCTCGGAATGCATCTGGCCGGCGCGCTCGGCCGGGCGATCGTCCCTAATCTGACCGTCCCGGACCAGGTCTTGCCCACGCTAATGATCACCGTGCTGCCGCCGCTGGCGGCGGGTCTGTTCCTCGCCGCGCCGATGGCCGCCATTATGTCCAACATCAATGCCCATTTACTGCAGGCGTCGGCCACTATGATTAAGGACCTCTACCTGAGCGCCTGGCCGCAGCGTATGGGCGATGAGCGCCACATTAAGCGCATTTCCAGCGTCACCACCCTGCTGCTGGGTCTGCTGGTGCTGCTCGCCTCTCTGCGGCCGCCAGAGATGATTATCTGGCTGAACCTGCTGGCCTTTGGCGGTCTGGAGGCCGTTTTTCTCTGGCCGCTGGTGCTGGGGCTATACTGGGAGCGCGCCAATGCGGCCGGCGCGCTGAGTTCGATGATTTCCGGCGCCGTCTGTTATACCCTGCTGGCAAGCTTTAATTTACACCTGGCCGGATTCCATCCGATTGTGCCGGCGCTGCTGTTAAGCCTGCTGGCTTTCATGGTCGGCAACCGGTTTGGAAAGGCGTCTCCCGCCCCGGCCGGCCAGTCGGTTTCACACTAATTGATTATTGAGATTGCTATGCCCTGGATTCAGTTAAAGATCAACACCACCGGCAGCCATGCCGAACAGCTGGGCGACGCGCTAATCGAAAGCGGCGCCGTGTCCGTCACCTTTCAGGATACGCACGACAACCCGGTATTCGAACCGCTGCCGGGCGAGACCCTGTTGTGGGGCGATACCGACGTCATCGGGCTGTATGACGCCGAAACCGATATGCATGAGGTGGTGGCCATCCTGTCCGGCGAACCGCTGCTGGGCCACGGTTTCCGCCATAAAATCGAACAGCTCGAAGACAAAGACTGGGAACGGGAATGGATGGATAATTTCCATCCGATGCGTTTCGGCCAGCGCCTGTGGATCTGCCCGAGCTGGCGCGACGTTCCCGATCCGAATGCGGTCAATGTCATGCTTGACCCGGGTCTGGCCTTCGGCACCGGCACCCATCCCACCACGGCGATGTGCCTGGAATGGCTGGACGGGCTGGATCTGGCGGGCAAAACCATCATCGATTTCGGCTGCGGCTCCGGTATTCTCGCCATCGCGGCGCTGAAGCTCGGAGCGGCGCGCGCCATCGGAATTGATATCGACCCGCAGGCAATTCAGGCCAGCCGCGACAACGCCAGCCGCAACGGCGTGTCGGACCGTCTGGAACTATACCTGCCGCGGGATCAGCCCGCCGACCTGTCCGCCGACGTAGTGGTAGCCAATATCCTGGCCGGCCCGCTGCGCGAGCTGGCGCCGCTTATCAGCGAGCTGCCGAAAAGCGGCGCCCATTTGGGGCTGTCCGGCATTCTGGCCAGCCAGGCCAGCCATGTCGCCGCCGCCTACCAGGACAAGTTCCAGCTTGATCCGATCGTGGAAAAAGAGGAGTGGTGCCGCATCACCGGCGTACGCCGCTAACCCCGCCTTAACCTCGCCGGTATCGCCACCAGAAGCCCGTCGGTTTCCGGTGGCGATGCGCGCCGCCGTTTAACCTTTAAAAAGATGGGTGTATCCTCATGACCCCACGAACTCCATCGGTTGTTTAACAGATGAAGTGAATCATCGTACTTTTGGAATGGATTATCTCATGAAGTATAAACTGCTAGCCGCCCTCGCGTTTACCGCCTGCTTTTCCCTCCACGCTTCCGAACACGCTCACTGGAGCTATGAAGGACAGGGGGCGCCCGAACACTGGGGCCAACTTTCACCCGATTTTTCCCTGTGCGGCAACGGCAAAAATCAGTCGCCTGTCGATATCCACGGCGCGTTAAAAACCACCCACCAGGCGCTGCAGCTCTCTTACCAGCCCGGCGCTCAACACATCATCAACAACGGCCATACCATTCAGGTGGACGTCAGCGCGGGCAATACCCTGGTGATGGACAATGACTCCTTCACTTTGCAACAGTTCCACTTCCACGCGCCGAGTGAAAATGAGATCGACGGCAAGGCCTTCCCGCTGGAAGCGCACTTCGTCTACAAGGATCAACAGGGCGCCTTAACTGTACTGGCGCTAATGTTTGAACAGGGCGACACGAATCAGGAACTGGAAAAAGCATGGCGGCAGATGCCGTCAACCCTCAACACTTCAGAGACGTTGACCACCCCGCTGAATATTGGCGCGCTGGTGCCTTCCGAATGGCGGCAAAGCTACTATCGCTTTAGCGGGTCGCTCACCACGCCGCCGTGCTCCGAAGGCGTACGCTGGATCGTGCTGGAGAAACCGGCCACGGTATCGGCGGCGCAAATCGCCAAATTCACCGCCGCGATGCACCACGCCAACAATCGTCCGGTTCAGCCATTAAACGGCCGGGTTATCATCGATTAAGCGGCTTATCTGACGCTCCCGACGCATTTATTGCGGGAGCGTACGTTTTTCGTACCGTCGCGCGAAAAAATTTACCGCCTCACGACCGGTTGCGGCAACGCAATCCCCTGCTAATCGCCGGGATCCGTGCAACTCCTGCTTCAATCACGCCCGTTCACAGATAAATTACCATGCGGCCGGAATATTTTTTCGCGTAAAAACAGCGCACAAACGAAAGAAACCCATTGTTAAATAAAGATAATATTTTACCCCATCCGGACGAAACGCATATTCTTTGATCGTCCTCAGCAGATTGGTTAAAGTTTGGCCTTTCATATCAGATAAAAAATGCGTAATATACGCGCCCTTACAGACACAGTATGGTCACTCTTTGTCTATGCATATTGGACAATTTCAGCTTCCCAATCGCCTGATAGCCGCACCGATGGCTGGCGTAAGCGATCGCCCGTTCAGAGAACTCTGTTACGCGATGGGAGCCGGAATGACGGTATCCGAAATGCTTTCTTCCAATCCGGAAGTATGGCGTTCGAATAAGTCGCGTCTGCGCATGGTACACAGTGATGAACCCGGTATCCGGGCCGTGCAGATTGCCGGCGGCGATCCGGGCGAGATGGCGGCGGCGGCCAGAATCAACGCAGATTCCGGCGCGCAGATCATCGACATCAACATGGGGTGTCCAGCCAAAAAGGTGAACCGCAAGATGGCGGGTTCTGCGCTGTTGCAGTACCCGGATCTGGTCGGCCAGATCCTCTCGGCGGTAGTACAGGCGGTCAATGTGCCGGTTACGCTGAAAATCCGTACCGGCTGGGCGCCAGATCACCGTAACTGTGTTGAGATTGCCAAATTGGCTGAAGGCTGTGGCATTCAGGCGCTAACCGTTCACGGCCGCACACGTGCGTGCCTGTTCAATGGCAACGCCGAATACGACAGTATTCGGACAGTTAAGCAGGCTGTTTCCATTCCGGTTATCGCGAATGGCGACATTACTGACCCGCGTAAAGCCAGGGCGGTTCTTGATTACACCGGAGCTGATGCTCTGATGATAGGAAGAGCCGCTCAGGGAAGACCCTGGATCTTCCGGGAAATCCAGCATTATCTGGACACCGGGGAACTGCTGGCACCGCTGCCCTTAGCAGAGGTCCGGCGTTTGTTGATTGAGCACATACGGAAATTGCACGACTTTTATGGTCCAGGCAAGGGATTTCGTATTGCTCGTAAGCACGTATCCTGGTATCTCCAGGAGCATGCCCCAAACGACCAGTTTCGGCGCACATTCAACGCCATAGAGGATGCCAGCGAACAGCTGGAGGCGTTGGAGGCATATTTCGAAAATCTTGCGTAAACAGAAAAAGAGCTGACAGAACTATGTTCGAACAACGCGTGAATTCTGACGTACTGACCGTTTCCACCGTAAACTCTCAGGCTCAGGTAACCCAAAAACCCCTGCGTGACTCGGTTAAACAGGCACTGAAGAACTATTTTGCTCAACTGAACGGTCAGGATGTTAATGACCTGTATGAGCTGGTACTGGCTGAAGTTGAACAGCCTCTGTTGGACATGGTGATGCAATATACCCGCGGCAACCAAACCCGCGCGGCATTAATGATGGGTATCAACCGCGGTACGCTGCGTAAGAAACTGAAAAAATACGGCATGAATTAATACTCATCCGTTACGCATTAAGAAAAGGCGCTTTTCCCTTCTGGTTTAAGCGCCTTTTTCTTTGCCCGGCGCGACCCCGATGATCGCGCGCCATCTCTCCTGTCCCGTCCTCTTCCTGCGACAGCGCCATGCAAAGGCCCGGCTCAATATCGCACGCGTTAAAATGAAAATCCCTCACGTCTGATGAATAGTTTTCAACTTAATATCATCCTGTTCCGTGATAGCCTAGCCTGCTAAGGATTAAAACAAGAGACAGGAAAAATGACCAGCGAACAAAAAACGATCCCTCCTTTTCGCGCCGATGTTGTCGGCAGCTATCTTCGTCCCCGCTATCTGCATGACGCCCGCGCCAGCTTTGCTAAAGGCGATTTATCCGCCGCGCAGCTGAAAAGCGTGGAAGACAAAGCCATTACCGAACTGGTTGAACAACAGAAAGCGGCCGGCCTGCAGGTTATTACCGACGGCGAATTCCGCCGCAGCTGGTGGCATCTGGACTTTATGTGGGCGCTGAACGGCGTGGAGAAAGCGGACATTTCCAAAGGCTACGTGTTCGCGGATAAAGAAACCCGCGCCGAAACGGCCCGCCTGACCGGAAAAATTTCCGGTGAAAACCACGCGTTCATCGAACATTTCAAATTTCTGCTGCAGTTTGCCGCACCTGGCATCACGCCGCGCCTGACCGTGCCTTCGCCGGCGCAATTTCTGGCGGAGCTGCAGCGTCCTGATAACCAGGCGGCGACGCGCGCTATTTATCCGACCGACGACGAACTGATCCAGGATGTTGCTAACGCCTACCGCACCTTTATCCGCGAACTCTATGCCGCCGGTTGTCGCAACCTGCAGCTGGATGACTGCACGTGGGGGATGCTGGTCGATCCGAAATTCGCCGGCGGCGGTGCAGCGGACACGCCGAAATCCACCGATGGCGGTTGCGGCTGCGGACACCACGCGGCGCCAGTCAAAGCGACCAGTAAAGTCGAACAGCTGGCGGAGATGTATCTGGCGGTAAACAATGCGGCTATCGAAGGCGCGCCGCAAGACCTGGTGCTGACCACGCACGTATGCCGCGGCAACTATCACTCGTCATGGGCAGCCAGCGGCGGCTATCAGCCGGTGGCCAGCGTGCTGTTCGCGCGCGAAAACGTATCGGCTTACTATCTGGAGTTTGATACCGAACGCGCAGGCGATTTCTCGCCGTTGCGCGAAGTATCAGGCGATAAGCAGATCGTACTGGGCCTTATTTCTTCGAAAATCGGCGAACTCGAAGATAAACAGGCCGTCATTCAGCGGATTAAAGAAGCCACGCAGTATATTCCGCTGGAACGCCTGTGCCTCAGCACACAGTGCGGTTTCGCCTCAACCGAGGAAGGCAATATTCTGACGGAAGAGCAACAGTGGGCGAAAATCGCCCTGGTCAAAACCATCGCCGACGAAGTGTGGGGCTAATATCCGACAACGGGGATTAGCCTCCCCGTTAAACCGTCGCTCTCCGTGCGGTAATCAGCCAGATATATATACTGATCTGGCTGATGCCGATACGTTTAAATCGCCGTGAGCGCCCCTGAGAGCGTTTATTCGGGCGTCGAGCCTCCGTTCCCTGAATGTTTTTATCCATCACGCCTTTCCCGTACGACTTATCGCCAGCGACTGGCAATCCATGCAAAACCCGCTATATTCATTTCTGATATAACCCATCACGCAATATGATTTAATAAATATAATTCCAATAGCGTAAATTCATTATTAGCAAAAGTTATATACCCGATATAACTTCCAACCGGCGACAGGCGTACGCATCCTGCCGTGGCGCGCGGCAACACGCCGGGTGCAAGGTGATGGGTATCAGCTAAATAATGTGACTATCCACAGGACTCTATAATGAAAAAAATACGTTTTGCACTACTGACTGGCGCACTGCTGGCAACCAGCGTTGGCGCTCAGGCGCAGGATGACTTTAGCGCAATCAAGGCGGCCGGCGTGATTAAGATCGGTACAGAAGGCACCTATGCGCCGTTCACCTTTCATGACAAAAGCGGCCAACTGGTCGGCTTCGATGTGGAGATTGGCCAGGCTATTGCGAAAAAACTGGGCGTCAAAGCTGAATTTATTGAAGGTCGCTGGGATGGGCTGATCGCCGGCCTCGATGCGAAGCGCTATGACGCGGTGATCAATCAGGTCGGCATAACCGATGCGCGTAAAGTGAAGTATGACTTCTCCCAACCCTATATCGATTCCAAAGCCGTGTTGGTGGTGCGTGGCGACAATACCACCATTAAGGATTTTGACGGATTGAAGGGGCGTAAATCGGCCCAGAGCCTGACCAGCAACTTTGCGAAGCTCGCCACCCAGTACGGCGCGGATATTGTTCCAACCGACGGCTTTAATCAGTCGCTGGATTTGGTACTCAGCGGCCGGGCCGAAGCCACGCTGAACGATAATCTCTCCTTCCTCGATTTCAAAAAGCAGAAACCCGACGCCAACGTTAAAGTTGTGGCGACCGCCGCCAACGGCGAGCCTTCCGCCGTGCTGGTACGTAAGAACCAACCGCAGCTGGTGCAGGCAATCAATAAAGCGCTGGATGAGATAAAAGCGGACGGAACCTATAAAACTATTTCTGTACGTTACTTCGGTCAGGATATCTCTCAGTAAACCTGTTTAGTCGGAGCTACGCTGATGCCCGCCTGGCTGCAATTAATGGCAGACTCCTTCTGGAGTCTGCTGTCCGCTGGAGTGAAATTTACCGTTCCTCTGGCGATACTCTCTTTTATTCTTGGCCTGGCCGTTGGCATCGCAATTGCGCTGACGCGGCTGTATGGCCCTGGACCGCTGAAATGGCTGGCGGAATTTTATGTCTGGGTGATCAGAGGCACGCCGCTGCTGGTGCAGCTTTTTCTGATCTTCTATGGGTTGCCCAGCGCGGGCATTACGCTGGATGCATTTCCGGCGGCGCTGATCGGTTTTACGCTTAACGTCGGCGCTTACAGTTCGGAAATTGTGCGCGGCGCGATTTTGTCCGTGCCGGCCGGGCAATGGAATGCCGCCTGGTCGCTGGGAATGACTGGCCCGCAGACCATGCGCTGGGTTATCTTCCCTCAGTCGGTTTTCGTGTCGCTGCCGCCGTTATCCAATACCTTTATCTCTCTGATTAAAGATACCTCGCTGGCAGCGGTCATTACCGTGCCGGAGATGTTTATGGCGGCGCAGCGGATCGTTTCCGTGACCTATGAACCACTGATTCTGTATATTGAGGCAGCGCTGATCTATCTGATGTTCAGCACCGTCCTGAGTCATCTGCAGGACCGGCTGGAAAAACATTATCAGCGTCATCTGCAGCGCTGAAGACAGGACAAGACTGCCCGGTCCCAAAAAGTGAGCCCCGTTGTAACCCGCCAGGCCAGGGCATGCGCACCGGATTGGTCAGGCACACCCGTCATCAGATGGATATCGGTACGCCGGATGGACCGCTGCGAATGACGCCGGCCGGCGCGCGGCAGACCAGGTGACAGGCAACCAGCGCAGGAGAGTGGCGCCAGGGGCATTGATTGCGGCCGGTGGCTGTCACGCGAAGGCGTCCGCTGTGCCCGGCGCAGCAAAAACCGGATACCCTCTGAGGGGCTCAGGCATGAGTCGGCAGCGAAGCTTCTGCTGTACCGCGCCGCGGCAGGCCGGCCATTAAGCGGCCTGCCCGACGATGACCATACCCTGGCCATCGTCAGCGATGAGCCCTGTCCCTGCGGGCTTCCCTGGCTGGATATCTGCGACGGGCCGCAGGTCGCCGCCTTTATTGCCGCCTGGCTGCGCCGTCAGACGCCCTGAGGTCCGTCAGGCGACCGGGCCCCGCTCGCCGCCCGTTTTCCCGGCTCGCGCACAGCAAAAAGCCCTGCGCTTGCGCACAGGGCTTCTTCCTTTATTTGATGCCTGGCAGTGCCCTACTCTCGCATGGGGAGGCCCCACACTACCATCGGCGCTGCGGCGTTTCACTTCTGAGTTCGGCATGGGGTCAGGTGGGACCACCGCGCTGTCGCCGCCAGGCAAATT